>DATCEV010000066.1:0-8828 GCA_036509895.1 Verrucomicrobiia bacterium | reverse complement strand
CATCGCTGCGTAGCCATGTGCGGAAGAGATAAGCGCTGAAAGCATCTAAGTGCCAAGCTCATCCCAAGATAATGTTTCCCGGACGCAAGTCCCTAAAGACCACGGGCAGACCACCCGTTTGATAGGTTAGAGGTGTAAGTGTCGTGAGGCATTTAGCTGACTAATACTAATCGGTCGTGCGGCTTGATCGCTTTTTCTTTCAACCGTAGCCGTGAATGTGAATTTGCGGACACGACGAAAGAATAGCGTTTTAACTCGCGAATTGTGTGGGCTCTATAATGTCCCTGTGTGTAGTTTTCAGAGAATCGTCGACTAGCTTCGGAAATGATCTTTTATAATTTAGCACGGCCAGACCGT
Source organism: Verrucomicrobiia bacterium (assembly GCA_036509895.1). GTDB lineage: Bacteria > Verrucomicrobiota > Verrucomicrobiia > Limisphaerales > UBA11358 > UBA11358. Next base: position 8,471 of record DATCEV010000066.1, on the reverse strand, counting down.
GCAAAACAATTTGGTGGCCATAAAGCTGTGGTCCGACCCGTTCCCATTCCGAACACGGCCGTCAAACACAGTCTTGCCAATGGTAGTGGTTGTATAGCTTCCGCGAGAGTAGGTTGCCGCCAGTCTTTCAAAAAAGCCGGAGAAAAAATTTCTCCGGCTTTTTTATTTTCTTTTTGGATTTATCCCGGTGGCAAACGCAATGTGGAATCCAACGGCTGGATGTCCGCCAGTTCTTTCCCGGAAATTGCGCCGCCGAGTTCTGCCAGCCGTTCGCCCGCCGGACGGATGCGCGTCTGAAAACTCGACGCTGCGTCGTTGAACGCCGAATTCGCGCGCTCAAGTCCGCTGCGGATTTTTTCAAAGTGCTCCGTGAATTTCACCACGCGCGCATAAAATTCCTGCGCCGATTCGGCAATTTTCTGCGCGTTTTCCGTCTGCGCGTGCTGCTGCCAGCTCACGCTCACCGAACGCAGCAGCGCGATCAGCGACGCCGGCGTCGCCAGCAAAATCCGTTTGCCCGCTGCCCACACGATCAAATCATGGTCGCCTTCCAGCGCCGCGCTGAACAGCGATTCCGCCGGCACGAACAGCACGACATAATCCAGCGCGTTCGGAAACTGGCTCGGATAATCGCGATCGGCCAGCGCCTTGATCGTCGCCTTCAATTTTGCGGCGTGGATTGCGAGCGCTTCCGCGCGCTTTGTTTCATCCGCCGATTCCAGCGCGTTTAGAAAATCGAAATCAGGAACTTTTGCGTCCACGATGATGAAGCGGTCGCCGGGCAGACGCACGATCAAGTCTGGTTTTGCGTCGCCTGCCTGTGTCTGCTCGCTGAAATCACAATGCGCGCTCATGCCCGCCGCCTCGACGACCCGGCGCAATGTTTCCTCGCCCCAACGTCCGCGCGCCTGGTTTGATTTCAAAACCATGCGGAACTGCTGCGTCTCCGCCGCGAGCGACAGGTTGGATTGCGAAAGCATTTCCAGTTGTTTCTTTACTTCGCCGAGCGTGGAATTTTGAGTCGTCTCGCTTTGCTGCAAACGCTTTTGATAATCTTCCAGTTTCTGCCGGAGCGGTTCGATCAATCCTTTAATCGCCTCCTGCCGCTGCGCCAGATCGCCTTTGGCCGTTTCCTGAAATTTTCCAAAACTTTGTTCTGCCAATCGTAGGAATTCCGGCGCGGATTGTTTCAACGCATCCGCGCTCAATGCCTTAAAAGTGTCGCGCAAATCGTTCAAAGCCTTCGCCTGCAATTCCCGCTGCTCGGCCAGCACTTTTTCCGCCGCGTTTTGCTTTGCCTCCGCTGCCGCGCGCGCGTTGCCCGCGTCGGAAAATTGCCCGCGCAATTTTTCCAGTTCCGATTCGCGCTGCGTGATTTGCGCGCGCAATTCGTTTTCCAATCGCAAATCGGAACGCTTGCCGCCCCATTTGAGCCAGCCGAAAAGAATTCCAATCGCTGCGCCGATGAGCGCAGCGATGAGAAGTTGGATTCCGAGTGGCATATAAAATTTGTAGGAGCCGAGGTAACGAGGCTCATTATTTAGAGACTCCTTACGTCGTCTCCTACGATTAATAATTAAAAATGCGCGACGACTTCAATCTCCACGTTCGCGCCTTTGGGCAGTGCGGCCACTTGAATCGTCGAACGCGCCGGAAAATTTTCCGTGAAATACTTTGCGTAAATCTCGTTCATGCCCGCGAAGTCGCCGAGATTCGTCAGAAACACGGTTGATTTGACGACATTCGCAAACGTCAATTTTTGATCGTCCAAAATCGCCTTGACGTTTTCCAAAACGCGCTCGGTTTGAGCTTTGATGTCGCCGGAAATCAGATTGCCGTCCCTTGGGTCAATCGGAATTTGCCCGGCGCAGAACAGCAGGTCGCCGACGCGCACGGCATGGTTGTAAGGGCCGACGGCGGCGGGTGATTTCGCGGGTTTGATGATTTGTTTGGTTGCCATAAATTGTGGCGCAAGGTCTAACGGCTTTGTCCGCGCGGGTCAAGAAAAGCAATTTGAAAATGATGGAGCGCGGACGGCTCGTCCGCGTGTTTTCTTTTTGAGGCAACTCGCGGGCGAGCCGCCCGCGCTCCTATTCCACGCTCATAATTTTTGCCAACTGGCTTTGGCCGCCGAATTTCAATTGCAAACTTTCGCCGGATTTTTTGCCGAGGATTTGTTCGCCCAGCGGCGATTGCGGCGTGATGACGAGGATTTCCTTTTGGTCGTGCAAAATTTCCGTGCCGCCGGCGCGCGGGCCGATGAAGTAAAACAGATTTTCGCCGCCGGTTTCCAGTTCCACCAATGCGCCGAGATTGATCGGCTCGGTCGCGCCGAATTTTTTTACGGGCAGTTTTTCAAATTCGGCGATGGCGGCTTCGATTTCCGCCGCCTGCTTCGACTGGCCGCGCGCAAGGTAGGAGGCTTCGAGACCGCGCGTGTCGTATTTGCTCTCGGCCTTGCTGGATTCGTGCGTGGCCTCGGCGCGCGAGAATTTTGCGGCACGGAAATAAATTTCCAGTTCGTCCGTCAGGCGGGCGATGATTTTTTTGATGATGGCGCGTTTGTTCATGACTGAATGGCTGGCTGCAAAATTAAAACGGCTTGTTATCTTGTGTTGAAAATCAGCCGATGGTTGCAAAGAAAATTTTCAGTCTATCTAGGTGTTAGGCCGCCGGTCATGTTCTGCTAGATTGTTGCTGGAATCTAGGTGTCAATTTATGAATCACACATTCAGGCGACAATAAATGCAGAACGCAATTAGCAGAATGATGAATAAAATGAGAAACGCAACTGCCCCGACATTCCTGTCGTGCCAAAATCCCGGTCGAACGGTTACGCCTTTTTCATGGCCTCCAAATGGGCCAGACTTCGCGCCGACGGGACTGCCGCATCCGGGACACGATGCTGCTTTTGAGGACACTTCTTTGCCACATTCGCCGCATTTGATTAGTGCCATATTTTATCCTTCGTTTGACTTTTCGCCAGAATCGGCTTCAATTCAGTCACGGTTTTCTTCGGCCAGAATTTTTGCGATTGAAATATCAAGCCGCTTCGTAATGCAGATCGCGCAGGTTCAACTTGGAAGTGCGTTTGGAAAGATGAAGCATTTCGATGCCGACTACTTGATTGTTTTCGTCGAAATCGAGAACGATGCCCGGCGACACTTCTTCCGACTCGATGATTTTTGAATCGTCGAGCCGCAAATAAAGCGCGTCGGCTTCTTTGTCCACGTTCAGTCTCATAATTTACCTTTCATCTGACGGTCAAAGAATACACTCACAACGCGCTCCGGTTCAACTGTGTTGTTGACGGCCACGCGCAACACGCGGTCGCCAAATTCGGGAATCCGCCGGAAACGGCGTTCCACTTCGGCATCGTCTGGATCGGGTTGCCGCAATTCCGGCGTGGCCAGCGTGCGCTCAACCCATTCAATCGGAATTCCACGTTCAGCCAGCGCTTTCTTCGCGTGTTCTGTTAGTTCAAATTTTATCTGCACGAGCGTTCAAATATATTTCGCCAGAATCGGTTTCAATTCAGCCACGGTTTTCTTCGGCCAGCAATGAATTTTTTAAGCGCGGAATGGCAATGCCATTAGAAAATTCAGGCGGCGACTAAATCCGCTTCCAGCGGCTTGTCTTTTTTGAAGCGGCTCACGCCGAGAATGCTGAAGCCGATGACGTGGCCTTGCTGATCCACGCGTTCCATTACGGCGTCGTGCGGAGTTTCCTGCATGTGGCCGGCGGCATCCGAAAATCTCACTTCGAGATAATCGGCTTCCGCGTCGAACCAGACTTTTATTTTGTCGGCCATAAATCTTCTCCGGCTTTGGGTTTGTCGGTCAAATAGGCCGTGACCACAAACGCATCGCCCTCCAGATATTTAACCACAACGCACAGCCATTTGCCATTCACAATTGTTTGCGCGTAAAATTCGTTCGCAAAACATCCAGCCCCGTCAGGGGCGGAATCTTTGTAGAAATACATTTCAAAACATTTTCAAGCTCCGTCAGGAGCGGCATATTCAGGTTTGGAATTTTATATGCCGCTCCTGACGGAGCTAAATTTGAATTTTCAATTTGGTTTCTACAAAGATTTCGCTCCTACGGAGCTTTGCCGCCAAATTTGCGCGTTGGAATGTTTTAATTTTATCCGTGTGAATCCGTGTCCATTCGTGGTTGAATTCCGTTTCAAATATACTTCGCCAGAATCGGTTTCAGTTCAGCGACAGTTTTCTTCGGCCAGAATTTTTTGTCAGTCAGAAATGAATTTTTCAGCGCGGAATGGCAATGCCAGTTGGGTTCAGCCGGAATTTTTGCGATGGCCTGCGCGACGATTTTTTTCGCCGTGTCGGCGTTGCGATGCAGGTTGGCGATGATGATTTCGAGCGTGACGTGTGCCTCGTCCGTTTTCCAGCAATCGTAGTCGGTCGCCATCGCCATCGTCGCGTAGGCGATCTCCGCTTCGCGCGCGCATTTGGCCTCGCCGAGATTCGTCATGCCGATGACGTCGTAACCGGCGCGGTGGTTCGCCAGCGATTCGGCGCGCGTGCTGAACGCCGGGCCTTCCATGCAGACATAAGTGCCGCCGTCGTGAACGGTCGCTTTGGCTTCACGCGCGGTTTGCAAAATGATCTGCCGCAATTCCTCGCAAATCGGATCGGCGAACGCGATGTGCGCGACGATGCCGCGCCCGAAAAATGTGTGATTCGCCGATTGTTTGGTGCGATCCAAAAATTGGTCAATCAAGACGATGTCACACGGCTTGTATTTTGCCTGCAACGAGCCGACGGCGCTGACGCTGATGATCCACGCGACGCCGAGTTTTTTCATCGCCCAGAGGTTGGCGCGATGATTCAGTTCGCCCGGCAGAATTTTGTGGCCGCGTCCGTGTCGCGGCAGGAAAACGACGTCGCGTCCGGCGATTTTTCCGGTGAGCAAATTGTCGGACGGCGCACCGAACGGCGTTTTGACTTTCACCCATTTTTGGTTGGTAAAACCTTCAATGTTGTAAAGCCCGGTTCCGCCGATGATCCCAATGCGATGTTTTGACATGGCGATTTTATAGCATTGTCATAAAAAAAAGTCGCCAGTGATTTTCTCCGCTGGCGCAGCCGTAAAAATTTGTTAATTTGCGGCATGGAATTATTTCACAAGATTCTTAAAACTGCCGTGGATGGCGGCGCATCGGACATCCATTTGAAAACCGGGACTCCGGTCATTTTTCGTATCAATCGCGAACTTATCGCCGTCGAATGCCCGCATCCGACGGTGGATTGGATGAACAAAATCGTCGAATCCGTCACGCCGCAACACTTGAAAAAACGGCTCGAAGAAGACCGCGAAATTGATTTTTCATATTACGTCCCGGACATCGGGCGTTTTCGCACGAACCTTTTTCAGCAACGCGGCCAATGGTGTTTTGCCATGCGTTATGTGCGAACGAATGTGCCAAGCTTTGAGCAACTCGGCTTGCTGGAACAAATCAAAAAAATCGCCGAAGCGCCGCGCGGCATCGTGCTGGTCGCCGGTTCGACCGGTTCGGGCAAATCCACGACGCTTGCGGCGATGATCGAACACATCAACAGCAATTTCAAAAAGCACATCGTCACGCTCGAAGACCCGATTGAATTTGTTTTTGAGGACAATCAATCGGTGATTGAGCAGCGAGAAGTCGGCCTCGACACGCAGTCATTTCATCACGCGCTCAAACACGTTTTGCGACAAGATCCGGACATCATCATGGTCGGTGAAATGCGCGACGACATCAGTTTCGCGGCGGCGATGAGCGCGGCGGACACGGGACATTTGGTTTTATCCACGCTGCATACCACGACCGCCGCGCAGTCCATCATCCGCATTCTGGATTTTTTCAAAGCCGAGGAGCGCGAACAAATTCGCCGCCAACTCGCCGGCACTTTGCGCGCCGTGATTTGCCAGCGTATGGTGCCAACGAAAGACGGAACGATGACTCCCGCGCTGGAAATCATGATCAATTCGCCCATGATAAAAAAATTGATCGAGGAAAACCGGCTGGACAAACTATCGGCGGCGATTGAAACCGGCGGCGACGACGGCATGATCGCGTTCAATCAATCACTTTTTAATCTGGTCAAGGCCGACAAAGTTTCAGAAAAAGAAGCTTTGGCGAAGGCGACCAATCCGCAGGCATTAGAAATGAATTTCAAAGGCATATTCCTGAACGAAGGCGGAAGAATTTTAAGTTAATTCAAATTGTCTGGTGCCGAGGCAACGCCACAACTTTAATCTCCAGTGGAGCCGACAAAATCCATATTCCGATTGGCTTGTCACCTGAAACAGTGACATACCGAGAGATTGTTATCGTGTATTCACCAAGCTTGTTGATTTTGAAGAGTAGGTTCAAAACTATAGGCATTGTATAGGCGTCACCGGCAGATAATTTTTGTCTTAAACGATGATTTGGAGAAGAACTAAACATCTCTTTTTCCCAATCTGTCATCGGCATTTCATTCCCGTTCGCGTCCGTTACTTTTACTTTGTAGTAAATTAAATAGGTCGTTGGAATCGTAACGTCGTTAGTTGATGTATTTTTCAGCGAAACATTTACTACAATTTCTTGATCATTCGTGAAAACGTTGCTACTGGTGCTTATAGTAAGACGATAGCCTTCCGTTTCTTTCCCAACAGCAAAATTTTTATCATTTTTTGCGTATACCTATCAGCCATTGATGAAATTGGCAGCAACAAAGCAAATAAAATTATGGTGAAGGCTTTTTTCATTTTTATCTCCTTATCAATGTTGGTTAGCAGATGCGCTATTACCAACACTTGTTTGGCCCCTGATAATAATTGGCGGAAAAGCAGGAATTGCAGTCTTATTGAATGATCCGAATTTTTAATGGGCCAGCCGATATATGTTTTGTCTTTGCAATTTCTCGTAATACTGTGACTGTGTATTCGCCGGAGTTGGTTATGCAAAACCAAGCGGTCAAGCCTGCGCCCATCCGTAGATTTTGGTCTGGCGACAATGATTCTGAAAAATGTGAAACGAAAATTGTTGGGTGCAACATCTTCGTTCCAAACGCCGTTTCTTGGACGGCTTTTCCATCAGGGCCAATGACTTCAACTGACATAATTTGCCCGGTCGTCGGAACAACCAAGTTATTAGTCGTAACATTTTGCAGAGAAATTGAAAGGTGAATTGGCTGGCCGAGTTGAAAAACTTTATTGGTCGTGCTAATTGTAAGTTTCAAACCTTCCACCTCGGAGCCAGTTGCGCTGTTAATCTTTTCGTTTGAGCTTGGCTCGCCTAAAAGTAAAATGCATGGCATTAAAACAACGAGCAACGATAAGTTTATTTTTAATTTTATTTTCATGTTTTGGTGTTAATTATCAGGCACTGTTGGCAACAAGAAAGAGACGCTGTTCCAAGCAGGCAATACTGCACTATCTACGCCGGTCGGATTGATTGGCGGAGCTGGGTAGCCTGAATCAACAGTCCACACATTATTAGTCCCTTTAGTTGCTGCTCCTGACCAGTGCCAATCCACTTTACAAAGCGTGACCCAAATTGTGCTGCTTGTGTCACCAGAAGGCCGATACATTAAGTAATCGGTAAATGAATCATCTGCGCTTGCCCACTTGAAATCTTGGCGAACACCATTAACAACTTGATAAAAGCCTTGTCCTGGAGAGTCAGCAAAGAAGTTGGACACGGTCTGGCTGTTGCCAATGATGGCCGACATATGAGTGACTGGGCCAAAAGGTGTTGTATCCAAAAGATTGGTTCCACTGCTTTTTTGAGCAGTGTTGTTCGTATCATCCAAAATCCAGCGGCGTGTTGTATTGCTAACAATTTGAACCAAGCCAATGGAGCCAGAACCGTTTGTCGGTGTTGTTGCTGAAAAGGAAAAATAGATGCCCTCATTCCCTTGCGCAAAGTTCGTTGTTGCAGTTCCATACTGTAGTGCCATTGAGCCATCGTCATTCGTTATGATGTTCACAGGCGGAATATTTGTTGTCGTTATCGTTGTCAGGATGCCTACTGGACGATTGACATTAAAATATGCCTTTCCGCTCACTTTCATGCCACGCACTGTAGCTGTGCAATCAACTTCAAGATTTGTTCCGCCATTAATCCAATAAAATGAAATTGGATTTGTTGTATAATCCATATTTGTTAAGTCTTCTTCTATTGAAAATGTATTTGTGTCGGTAAAAATTTGCTGGTAATTTTTTACAGCTCGTCCCGGCACCGCCCATTGAAAATTCGCGAGTGTAAAGTTCGTCATGAACGAATTGGCGGTGGCCAACTGGCACGTTAAGTTCATCTGCTGGCCCACGATCACCGTGTTGGTCTGCAACGTCAAATCCGTTCCGCTGTTGACATCAAGGATGTGCAACGTTACCTCACTTGCCTGCACGCTGAACTGGGTGTTGCCCGGCGCCGTGGGCGTGATGTCCGCATGGACGCCCGCCGGGGCGGAGACCAGC
>DATCEV010000065.1:0-51754 GCA_036509895.1 Verrucomicrobiia bacterium | reverse complement strand
GTCCGAAAAAACGAAGCCCGCCACGATTCACAAGGCGATGCGCTATTCGCTCTTCGCGGGCGGAAAAAGAATGCGCCCCGCCATTTTACTCGCGGCAGCGGCGGCTTGCGGTGGCTCGGAAAAAGACGCGCTGCCTCTCGCGTGCGCCGTCGAGTGCATCCACACCTATTCGCTCATCCACGACGATCTGCCGGCGATGGACAACGACGATTTCCGCCGTGGCAAGCCGACCAACCACAAAGTTTTCGGCGAAGGCGTGGCCGTGCTCGCGGGCGACGCGCTGCTGACGCAGGCGTTTGAGATCGCCGCGCAATGCAAAAAATTTCCGAGCTATCCGCACGACAAAATCATTCTGGAAATCGCCAAAGCGTCCGGCTCATTACAATTGATTGCCGGGCAAGTCGCCGATTTAGAGGCGGAAGGCAAAAAAATTTCCGAAGCCGAATTAAAATTCATCCACGAGCGCAAGACCTCCGCGCTGTTGTGCTGTTCCGTGCGGCTCGGCGGCATGAGCGCGAACTGCACGCCCGCGCAACTCCGCGCGCTCACGGATTTCGGCCATCACGTCGGCCTCGCGTTCCAGGTGATTGACGACATTCTCGACGTGACGCAGACCAGCGAGCAGCTCGGCAAGACGGCGGGCAAGGACGTGGCCGTGCAAAAGGCGACCTACCCGGCGATTGTCGGCTTGGAAAAATCGCGGCAGATCGCGGCGCAACTGACGGCCAGGGCGTTTGCCGCGCTGAAAATTTTCAAGGGCAACGCGATCGCGCTCGAAGCGCTGGCGGAATTTCTTTTGAAGCGGAAGAAATAAAAATTGACTGCTATCGCGGGTGATAGCACTTTAATTTCGTGAGAATCGTCCAGGACACGAATGTTTTTGTCGCCGCGTTGCGCAGCGGAGCGGGCGCGAGCCGCTTGGTTTTGGAAAGCTGTTTGCGCCGCGCGCATGAGCCTTTAATGGCGCAATCGCTTTGGTTTGAATATCGCGATGTTTTGGGCCGCGCGGATTTGTGGAAGGATTGCGCGCTGACGGCGAAGGAACGCGCCAAGTTGCTGGACGATTTTGCCGCCGTTTGTTTGTGGGTGCAAATCTGGTTTCTCTGGCGTCCCAATCTGCCGGATGAGGGCGACAACCATCTCGCGGAACTGGCGATTGCCGGAAACGCCGCCGCGCTGTTGACTTTCAACGTGAAGGATTTTCTGCCCGCTAAATTTGTGGCGGCGGGAATGAAAGTTTTGACTCCGGCGCAATTCAAGCAACATTATCTTTTATGAAACAAAAACACGGCGCAGTTGAGACGGCCAAGTCGCTGATCCGCTGGCGCGGAAACCACAAGCTGGATCGCGTCCGGCAGATCGCCAGCCGCAGCGGGCAGAGCATCAATCAAATGGTCAATTCGTGGGCGGACATGGTCATCGCGCAAAACGAGGCCGAGTCGTCGTTCCTCGCCGCCGCCGCGCGCGGCAACCCGGCGCGCGGACTGCGGCTGCTGGAAAAATTAAACCGGCGCGACCGGGAAAATCGGATCGCGGGCACGAAGCCGTGATTTTGTTGCGGAAGAAATAATTTTAACCGATGCCTTCGAGCCGGTTGGTGGAATAAACATTCACCAGCTTGTGGGATTTGAGCAGCGTTTCAATCTGCGGCCAGACGCGCGCGAGCAAGGCGTGAAAATCATTTCGACGAAGATTGCCAAAGCGCAAATGCACGACTCACGGCGGCGGCGATTGCGTGATGATGCGGTCGGAAAAATCCGCGTCCTTGCTGACGATGACCAATTTGTTTTTGCGGGCAAATTCCCAAATCGCCGAATCGCTCGGTTGTTTGCCAATTTTCGGAACTAAAATAATCGGAAGTTTCGGCGAAAAGCGCAGACGCGCGGGCAGATTTTCGTCGAAGAGAAAACCCTTCATGCCATTTCGACAACGGAGAAATGATTGCCCATCACGCGCGAGGCGTAGTCAAGGCACGCCTGCACGTCGGCGCGCACGAGGCCCGGATATTCTTCCAGCACGTCCTCGACCGAATCACCGGCGGCAAGAAATTCCAAGACCGTCTGCACCGCGATGCGCGTGCCGTGGACGACGGGACGCCCATTACAAACATCCGGGTCAATTGAGATTCGCTGCGACATGATTTGACTTTAATACAAAACCGCTAAAATCGAAAGGTAAAATATGATGACAATTTTCATGGGCAAAGCGATTGCGCTCGAAGCGCTGGCGGAATTTCTTTTGAAGCGGGATCGCTGATGCTTTAATTGCCAAATCAAATGGCACTTCCTGAAGACATCATAACGAAAGTTCGGCAAGATTTTTGCGAGGACGAAAGTTTGCGTGTTCTTCAGCAATTCAGCGAGTTGCGAAAAGAAAATCCAGATTTGTTTAGCGATAGGATTTTACGATGCATCATCGTTTTGGCACATGGTCTTATTGAAGAACTGTCCAAAGCGATTACGCTGGCTCGTGACGATTGGCAGGCTTTGATTATGGCAGCGGAGTATAATTGTGGAAACCGTGTCAGACTTTTATCATTACCATTTGGCATCTATCCAGAAGTAGAAGCATTCAAGCATTGGTTGGCCGGCCAACAAATCGTAGTTCCATGGGGCATCGGTTCTGATGAGAAATGGACAATTGAATTATCAGAGATAAAAGGATTGTCACTCGAACAAGTGCATCAGTTAAAAAACGTCAGCGAAAAGGTTTTAGACCCCAATCTATATTTTGCAGATTTGAATTTTTTGTGCATTTACGGTTCCAAAGAAATCAGTGCTACCAAAGCCATCGAAGGCAAAATATCAATTTACTACCGTCTTCATCGGGAGATTGGAGAATTCGAGTTCAAAAAATTCTTTTATCGTCCGCAAGATCTTGGGAAACGCGGCAAGTGGTAATTTTATTCCGTCCACTCGCCGGTTTGCAGATACGGCTTGAGTTTTTCCTTGAGCGTTTCGCGTCCGCGCCAAAAATCTTGATTCTTTCCAAAGTAAGATTAAGCTTACCGCATGATTGCCAAAGTTTCAGTCAAAGGCCAGACGGTGATTCCCCAATCCGTGCGCGAGCAGGCGCGCATCAAAACCGGCGACGAACTGGATGTCGGCTACGCGAATGGTTTGATTGTCATGCGGAAACGCCGCGCGTTGACGCCCGCGCGCATCCGCTCGTTGATTTTATCCGGTCGCGAACTTCCTGAAATAACTTCGCGCGATGAAAATATCGTGTCGAACACAATTCAAAAAGTCCGGAGCCGCCGCAAATAATGCGCGTCGTCTTTGACACCAACGTCGTCGCCAGCGCGAGTTTCTGGCGCGGAACTCCGTTTGATTGCCTTGCTGCATGGGCGAATCGCCGTTGCGAGGCCGTGGTCAGCCCCGCATTGCTCTCCGAATATCACGAGACGATTGAAGAACTTCGTTTGGAATATCCCGCACGGAAATTTGTCGCGTGGACGGATGCGCTGGCCGAGTCCGCGACTTTGGTTTTTCCGATGGAGAACGCGTCCGGCACAACCATTGATCCCGATGATGAAATGATTCTGGAATGTGCGCTGGCAGCAGAAGCGGACTTCATCGTGAGCGGCGATAAAAAACATTTGCTGGTGCTGCGGCGATTTCGCGACATTCCAATCGTCAGTCCGGCGGATTTTTTACGGCTGCTGGCGGCTAAATAGAATTCATTCCGTCCACTCGCCGGTTCACAGATACAGCTCGAGTTTTTCCTTGAGCGTTTCGCGGTGGCAGGATTTTTATAGCGTAGAAATAGTTTACTTTGCCGGATTCGCTCCCTTGACCCGCATTGGCATCGAGTAAAGCGACGTGCTGGCGGTGATGAAAAGAGTTTTATGGTCTTTGCCGCCGAAGCTCACGTTGCCCGTCCATTTTTCGTTCACGTCAATGTGGTCAATTTGCTTTCCGGTCTTGTCGAAAATCGTCACGCCGTCGCCGGTCAGATAAAGGTTGCCATCTTCATCAATCGTCATGCCGTCCGAGCCGAGATTGCAAAATAATGTTTTATTGGTCAGCGAGCCGTCGGGTTGGATGTTGTAACGCCACGTTTGTTTTGCGCTGATGTCCGAGACAAAAAGTTTTTTTCCGTCGGGCGTGCCGGTGATGCCATTGGGCTTTTTCAAATCGTCCGTCACGCGCAAAAGTTTTTTCCGGTCGGGCGAAAGATAAAAAACTTCTTCGTTCGTCAGCGCCATCATCGTGTGATCCCACCATTTGCGGCGATAAAACGGATCGCTGATATACATGGCGCCGTTGGGAGCGATCCAAACATCGTTCGGACCGTTGAGATATTTGCCCTGAAAATCTTTGAGGAGCACCTTGATTTTTTTGCGCGGCGAAATGGACCAGAGTTGATTGTGTTCATCCGCGCAGGCGATCAAATTTCCCCTGGCGTCGAAATACATTCCGTTGGCGCGACCGGCGGGTTCGAGAAAGGTGGAAAGTTTTCCCTTCACGCTCCATTCCATGATGCGATTATTCGGCTGATCGGTGAAAAAAACATTTCCTTTTTTGTCGCACGTCGGGCCTTCGGTGAAAGCAAAACTGTCGGCCAGTTTTTGCAATTTTGCGCCGGGCGCAATCGGGCTTTGGGCAAAAGATGCAACGGTTGAGACTGCCAAAACGGCCAAAGCGAGCAGGGAAGTTTTCATGCGGGATAAGTTGCAATGAGCGGCGCGGCGAAGCCATAAAAAAATCGTCTCTTGTTTTTCGCCGCCGGCTGGCGCACTTTGAAACGGCGCAAATTCTGCGCCGCACCATGGAGCCTGGAACAAAACGTCTTTTGCAATTTCTGAAAAGCTGGATCATCAACACTCTGGCAGTGTTGCTGGCGGTGCAGATGATCCGCGGCATTCATTTTTGCGACAATGGCCTGCTGCCGCCGGTTTTGACCGCCTTGATGCTGGGCATTCTCAATGCGTTCATCCGTCCCATTCTGGTGATTTTGGCGCTGCCATTGCTGATTTTCACGCTCGGCCTGTTCATGCTCATCATCAATGCGCTGCTGCTTTATTTTGTCGGAATGTTGCTCACGCCCTATTTTCAAGTGGATACTTTTGGCGCGGCGTTTTTGGGCGCGCTGGTCATCAGCATCATTTCCATCGCGCTAAATATTTTGACCGGCGGCGCGCGTGTGAAAATCCAGCGCCGTAAGCCGCCGCCAAAAAATTCCGGCGATGACGACGGGCCGGTGATTGATGTTTAATCACGCCGGTAGGCCGCGAATAAGGTTTTGATGCCGCGCGCATTGAATTCCCGTTCAAAGTCGGTGACAATTTCAGAAAGTTCTCCCGGCGTTTCGATTTTTTCAAAATGTTTGCTCGCGTTGAAAACGTCCGTCATCTGCGAAAAATAATCCGCGTCGTCCGTTCGCAAAAAAACTTTTCCACCGGGCACGAGCGTTTGAAACGCCAGCGCCGGAAACTGTTCGTTGACGAGCCGGTTTTTATGATGTCTTTTTTTTGGCCACGGATCGGGAAAATAAATGTGCAGCGCCGACGCTGAATGCGGCGGCAAAAGCCATTGCAAAAAATAGGACGATTCAATCCGCACGCCCCGCACATTGGCGAGGGCGGCGCGATTTCCTTTGCGATGCAATTTGGTGATGCGCCCGAGCAAACGTTCGACGCCGATAAAATTTTTCCCGGGATTTTGCCGCGCATATTCCACAAGAAACGAAGCGTCGCCGCAACCGAGTTCGATTTCCAGCGGTTGCGCCTCAAGAAAAAGTTTTGCCAAATCAATCCGTTCCACGATGGACGGCAAGATGTAAATCAAATTTTCGACGTTCGACATTTCCGGCAAGTTTGTATCATTGGCGCATGGAAAACAATGAATCGCGGCGCGCGCGCATTTTGGTTTTATATCACAGCGACGGCGGCAACACGAAAACGATGGCGCATTTGGTGGCCGAGGGCGCGACCGGCGTTCCCGACACGGAAGTGCGACTTAAAAATGTGGCCGAGGCGACGGCGGACGATTTGGTTTGGTGTGACGGCATCGCGGTCGGTTCGCCGACGCACATGGGCACGATTGCCTGGGAAATGAAACGATGGTGGGACATGGTCGCGCAGCCGCTCTGGCCAAAAATCGAAGGCAAAATCGGCTGCGCCTTTTCATCCACCGGCGGCGTCGCGGGCGGCGGCGAATTGACGTGCCTCGCGCTTCAAATTGTGCTGATGAATTATGGCCTGCTGGTTTTTGGCGTGCCGGATTATGTCGCGCCGGGACAGACGCTGCATTATGGCGCAATTTGCGCCGGGCAACCGCGCAATGAAGGTGAGCGCGAAGCGTGCCGGCGATTGGGGCGGCGGCTTGCCGAATGGGTGCAGACTTTGATTTGCCATCGGCCCGGCCATGATCCGCGCGAGGCGGCTTACAAAAGATTGTTTTGATCTTCGACTGGAAGAATTTAGAAATGGTCGGGGCGGTGAGATTCGAACTCACGACCTCTTGCACCCGAAGCAAGCGCGCTACCAGCCTACGCTACGCCCCGACATGGGCAATGAATTTGCCGCGCAAAAATCTAAAAAGCAATGTTGAAATTTTTTTTCTGGAAAAGGAGAATTAACTTGCCGTGCAATTTGTCCGCTCCAAAATGGAGGTTCATTGTTTTTTATCGGCGGGCTCGTAGCTCAGCGGTTAGAGCAGGCGACTCATAATCGCTTGGTCCTCGGTTCAAATCCGAGCGAGCCCACCATTTATGATTCGGGAAACGTGAATTTTAAGACGCCAAACACGTTTCGACCAATAACCCAAACCATCCATCCGAAATAAGGAATTGAAGAATTCTATTCTTTGCTTTGGATGGCAGACGAATTACTTCTTTTTATTATGCACCAAAACCTGATCGGACTTGCGAAGTTTTTGTTGAACCAGATACATTCCAACCAGACCGATTCCGAGCAACATCGCCGTCATGCTGTTATCCGGCACAGGCGTAAGCACCAGTTGATTTTGAGCGGGTGTGCCATTGGCTCCCCACATTTGCAGAACGTCCACCCCATAGATGCCGTTGTTGGCGTTGGTGGCGCCGGAGCCGAACATACTTAAGGCCAAAGTATAGAAAGGATTGCCATCCGTTGTGGGATTGTTATGGAGTGAACCATCGGCGTTATAAACTTGTCCGCCTTGAAGATACCAAAGCGCAGCTTGCAATAGACCGGCATCGGCCAATCGCCCGGCGGTATCCGTATAATCGTATCCCGTTAATACACCTTTCGCAAATTCGTAATACAAATAAGCAGCGCCTTCAGTAAGTGGAATTCCCGGAGCGGTGGCATCTGAAGAACCCAGGGTATAACTATAAATAGTCCCGGGCGTGAATTCGACAGTAGTTTCGATGCAAAAAGTTTCAAAGCCTCCGCTGATTGTAGTTGAGGGGGCATAACCGGCGAGAAAGTTTTGAGAGGTCACTGCGTTGAACTCGCCGCCTTGCCCATAAGAATAGGCATCTTGAGTTAAAACTATGGAATTGGCAAAGGCACAAGATACTCCACTCAAAGTCAGCAGGGTCAACGGCATTAACATTTTTACTAATGGGTTTTTCATAATAAAGCTCTTCAAGCTGTTTCTGTGCCACTCGAGTTTTACTTGCTAAAAACACTTTCTTTCTGATTTTTAAATGATTATAAATCAATCTGTTACCTTATTGAGAATTTCAGATAAGGCATATCATTCAAAAAAACCTTCATTTGTAAAAGAAACATGATTTTTTACTTAATTTAATAAAGAGGCGTTGCCATTAAAATACTCTTAATCAGCAATTTACGAATTTGAAATCCCAAAGTGGAAAAAATTCCTGCGTTTTACTTACAGGAAATTGTAATCACTCATTAAAATTATGCAGATTAATTGGATTTGTTCCGTTGTTGAAGTTATCTTTCCAGATAATTATCCTGCGGCGCATTCAGCCACGCAGTCAGCCAAAGGTTGCCGAGCATCTGTCCGGCCCTGACCAGTTGGCTGTCTAAAAATGACAACCCTTCCATGCCCTTTGCGCCTTCGCCGGAAAGCTGGCCGTTCTTGTCCATCTCATAAAGCGGCTCGACATATTTATTTTGGGCGACGAGATAGGCCACCACATCGTGAAACATTCCGTCCGGTTCCTCCGCGTTGGCAATGCGCGTTGCCGGCTGGATTTGTCCGACGAGCGTGGCAACTTTTATGCCGCCGGTCTTTTTGAAATAACCGCCGTCAATCCACGCATGAAACGTTTGCCGCGTCGTATAACCTTTTGGATTGTTGGCCGGATCCCAGCCGTTAAAATACCTTGAGGTATGCAATGGTTGCGAACCATCGCCCACATAATGGCCCATCACGCCCATGCTATAAACACAATCCGCCTCCGCATTGGCGATCTCTATTGGCGTGCCGCCGTAGGTCCGCAATGCTTTCAAGGTCGCGAAATCCGATTTCAATTTTTCATAATACTCCGTGATCGCCCAGGGCAAAAAACCGTCCAGCTCGCGCGTATGATCAGCGTCTTTGTCCGGATTAATCGCCGGAAATTTTTCAGGATGCGCCGCGCGCGCTTGGGCGAGAATGGCGACAAAATCATAACGCAACGGCGGCAAAGTTTCCGGCGTCAAGCCGCACAATTTCAAATCTTCCAAATCAAAATAATGATCCGGGCCGTTGAAATGTTTGAGCGTCAAATCGCTCACATTGCGCCAGCGATCCGGCTCGCCCGCCAAAAATCCAATCCGCGTTTTTAGCGTCGGCGTCAATTCAAAGCCCGCAAAATTTGCCGGCAACGACGCCAGCGCCAGTTCATTGATCGCATGATGTCCTTCATAATCCCACGCGCCCACGTCAAAAGCGGCAAGCCATAAAGTCAACGCGGCGGAAATAAATAATTTTCTTTTCATTAATTTCACTGATTGTAACCAAACGTCCCGCGATTGCAAAAAATCTTGCGCAATAATCCGGTTGATTCCTGGATGCTTTTGGTTACACGTGAAATTTATCCGCTCGACAATCAAGATTGAAAATTTAATCTCCGCGCATGACATCCGCGCCCATCATGCCGCTTTTGCTGGGGGGTTTTATTGTCTGGAATATTTATCGCCGCGTGCGCCGCAACATCGGCCGGCAAAAATTGCGCCCGCGCCGCATCACTTATTCCATCATTATTTTTTCCATCTTCACTATTTTTATTATTGTCGCTTCCGCGCAAAATCCGCGATTGCTGCTCGGTTTTGGCGGCGGTTTTTTACCGGGATTGATTCTGGCGCTTATTGGATTGCGCCTCACAAAATTTGAAACCACCAATGAAGGCCATTTTTACACGCCCAACACACACATCGGCGTCGCGCTTTCGCTCTTGTTGACCGGACGCATCGTTTATCGTTATTTGATTTTAAGCCACGAAACGGTTGCGACTAAATATCCCGCACCCTTTCAAAGTCCGCTGACGCTTTTGATAATCGGCCTGACCTTCGGCTATTACATCACTTATTACCTCGGTTTGTTTGCGCACACGCGTGACAAAAATTGATGACACGAAAGGGCGTTGACTCAAATCAAACGTCAGATTTAATGTCCGCGCATGAATCAATTTTTTTTTCCTCTCTCGCTTTTCCTGGCATTTTTTCTCACGGGTATTTCAACATTGCTTGCGGATGATCCCGTCCAGCCGGTCACGACGAACGCTTCGCCCGAAGCGGTGAAATTGTTGCAATATATTTACAGCATTTCCGGCAATCATACGATGACCGGCCAGCACGCGGTGCCGTTGCTCGGCGCCGCGCGACTGGTGGAAGCGCAACGCGCCGGCGGACATTTTCCGGCGATTTTCGGGCAGGATTTCGGGTTCGATTCGCCCGGCACCTGGGACGGGATTAATTTCCGCCAGCGCATGGTGGATCAAGCCATCGAAAAATATCGCGAAGGCTACGTCATTGTTTTCATGTGGCACGCCGTTCGGCCGATTGAAGATGAGCCGGTGAAATTTTTAACTTCCATCCAGGGAAAATTGACCGACGCGCAATGGCACGATTTGGTCACGCCCGGAACGGAGATCAACGAGCGCTGGAAATCGCAGGTGGACGTCATCGCGTGGTATCTTGCGCAATTACGCGACGCGCATGTGCCCGTGCTTTGGCGTCCCTATCATGAGATGAACGGCGGCTGGTTTTGGTGGGGCAAAAAACCCGGCCCAGACGGCTACAAAAAATTATACCGGATGCTTTACGACCGGCTGGTGAATTTTCATCACCTGAATAATCTGCTTTGGATTTACGGCGCGAACGAAGTCACGCCGAATGTTGATTCTTACGATGCTTATTATCCCGGCGACGATGTCGTGGACATTCTCGGCACGGACATTTATCACACCGGCTTTGCCAAAGAGCAATACGATCAACTGCTCGCGCTGGCAAAAAACAAACCGATTGCGCTGGCCGAAGTCGGCGCCGCGCCGTCGCCGGAAATTTTGAAAGAACAACCGCGCTGGACGTGGTTCATGGTTTGGGACGACCCGACGGAAGGCGGCCCGACCGCGCGCGGAATTCGCGCCACCTATAATTGTGATCAGGCCGTGACGCTGGAAAAATTGCCGTGGGTTCAGGCCGGCAAAACGAAAACCAATGCGCCGCTCGCGCCGTAATCATTGTCCGGGCTTTTAGTTTCAGCTAAACTGTCCGCGTGACCGTTCTTGAGGCGATTCAAAAAAGCGCGGAATTTCTCGGCAAAAAAAACATCGAATCGCCGCGCCTGCAAACCGAATTATTGCTCGCGCATTTGCTGAAAATGCCGCGCCTGAAATTATACCTGAATTTCGAGCGCGAACTTTCGGCGCAGGAAATTGATGCCTTGCGCGAACTCGTCAAGCGGCGCGGCGCGCGCGAACCGTTGCAACACATCGTCGGCGCAACTTCATTTTGCGGATTTGAAATCGCGGTGAATCGTCACGCGCTCGTGCCGCGCCCGGAAACCGAATTGCTCGCCGAACTCGGCTGGGACTTTCTTGCAACCTTC
The DNA here is from genome assembly GCA_036509895.1 of Verrucomicrobiia bacterium. Classification (GTDB taxonomy): domain Bacteria; phylum Verrucomicrobiota; class Verrucomicrobiia; order Limisphaerales; family UBA11358; genus UBA11358. Next base: position 40,763 of record DATCEV010000065.1, on the reverse strand, counting down.
AACCTTCAACCTTCAACCGCCGTGGACTTCGGCACCGGTGCCGGCTGCATTGCCATTGCGCTCGCCGCGAAATGTCCAAACGCAAAAATTTTCGCGACGGACATTTCGCCGGACGCACTTGCACTCGCAAAACAAAACGCAGAAAAAAACAATGTCGCCGAACGCATCAAATTTTTTCAAGACGATGGATTTGCCGTTTTTGGACTGCGCCGACATGTCGGCGCTTTGGAAAGCGGCGACATGTCGCCGCACTCCAAATTCGATTTAATCATCAGCAATCCGCCCTACATTCCGAGCGCGGAAATCGAAACGCTTCAGCCGGAAGTAAAAAATTTCGATCCACGCGCGGCATTGGACGGCGGCGCGGACGGTTTGGATTTTTATCGGATGTTCGCCACGCAAGCGAAACCATTTCTGAAATCGCACGGAAAAATCATGTTGGAATTCGGCGATGGCGAAGCCGACGCGATAAAAAATATTTTTGAAAATGAAAAGTGGATTGTCGAAGCCGTGAAGCAAGATTACAGTCAGCGCGCGAGAATTTTAATCGCAAAGCCAGCAGTTTTTTAGCCACAGATGAACACAGATGAAACACAGATTTTTTGTCCGCAGATGGCGCAGATTCCGCAGATTTAACTGAGACAAATTTCATCTGCGTCCATCTGTGAAATCTGCGGATGTTTTATCTGTGTCAATCTGTGTCCATCTGTGGCTAAATAAAAATCATGGAAAGTTTTTTAATCAAAGGCGGCGTGCGGTTGCGCGGCGACGTGGAAATCAGCGGCAGCAAAAATGCCGCGCTGCCCATCATGGCGGCGACGTTGCTCACGGACGAACCGTGCGTGATTCGTCGCGTGCCCGATTTGAGCGACACGCGCTTCATGGTGAAAATTTTGGAATCGCTCGGCGCGAACGCGAAATTTGAAAATGGCACGCTCACGGTTCACGCCAAAAAAATTCGCGGCTACGCGGATTACGAACTTGTCCGCAAAATGCGCGGCTCGATTTGCATCGCCGGGCCGTTGCTCGCGCGTTTGCGCAAAGCGCGAATTTCTTTGCCCGGCGGTTGCGTCATCGGCGCGCGCCCAATCAATTTGCACTTGAAAGGTTTTGAATCCCTCGGCGTCAAAATAAAAATCGAAGGCGGTTACGTGAACGCGACGGCGAAAAAAATTTCCGGCAACTCGATGTTTCTCGGCGGACGCGCGGGACCGACTGTTTTGGGAACGGCAAACGTAATGATGGCCGCAAGTTTGGGCGACGGCGTGACCGTGATTGAAAGCGCAGCGTGCGAACCCGAAGTCGTGGATTTGGCAAAATTTTTGAATGCGATGGGCGCGAACATTTCCGGCGCGGGCAGTCCAACGATTACCATTTCGGGCGTAAAAAAACTTCACGGCGCGACACACGACGTTATTCCCGACCGGATTGAAGCCGCAACTTTTTTGATCGCCGCCGGCGCGACGAATGGCGAAGTGACGTTGCGCGGCGCGTGCGCGGAACATTTGCGCGCGGTGATTGATAAATTGAATGAAGCCGGAGTTTTGGTGGAACGCAGCGGCGCAAATTTGCTCGCGCGCCGAAAAAATAAAACGGGAAAATTAAAAGCCGTGGACATCACGACGCTGCCGTATTCCGGTTTTCCGACGGACGCGCAGGCGCAGATGATGTCGCTGCTCGCGCTCGCGCCGGGCATCAGCATCATCACGGAGCGGATTTTTGAATCGCGTTTCATGCACGTCAGCGAACTGGCGCGGCTCGGCGCGGAAATCGAAATTGAAGGACCGAGCGCAATTGTCAAAGGCGGCAAACCGTTGAGCGGCGCGCCGGTGATGGCGAGTGATTTGCGCGCGAGCGCGGCGTTGGTAATCGCTGGACTCGCGGCGAAAGGCACGACGCAAGTGAACCGCATTTATCATCTGGATCGCGGCTACGAAAAGATGGACGCGAAATTGCGAAAGCTCGGCGCGCGAATTCAGCGCATTGAGGAAAAATGAACTTTATAAAATACTTAGGACTGACCTCTTTATGATGGAGCTTAAAATATGAAACGAAAAATAATAATTTCCACTGCTTTGATCGTATTAATTTGTTTTGCATGGCTTATTTGGGACGCTTTGAGTTTTCCAGATTCAAGAGCGCTCGCCAAACACTCCGCTTTAATTGTTTATGCTACCACCAAACGCGATGCTCCTGACGCGCCACTCGTTGTCGCGGAAGTATGGAAAGACGAAAGGAAAACAAATACCTTACTGATTGGTAAAGTAATAGGTAGGTCAACTGTCTATATGCCATCTAATCAAGTTCCAGATGGCGAAATTATTTTTTTTGAAGGTCAAGGCAAGAAAGTCCCTCCCACTAGCATTGCTGTAAGAAATGGACAGGTCACGGTCGAAACTAACGGCCAAATGGTTGAAATGACATTGGAGGAATATAAAAGATATTGCGGCCTGGAGTAAATTTTTTCACCGAATGAACCCGCGACGTTGCGGATTGGCTCTTTTATAATTTCAACGGCATAGGAACGCGGACAGTGTCGCATCAAGCGGACGCTTGAAACTCCACTGCGAGGAACTGTCCGCGCTCTTTGCTCCAGAGGAGCGTCGGAAATTAGCCAGCCACATTGTGGCTGGACTCGCGCCCGCAAATCATCGCGTCCTGAAAGGACGCCGGAAAACATTCGATTGTTTCCATCGTCCCTTGCGGGACGAATTTATTTTTCGCCGACACCAGCCACTTCGTAGCTGGCTAATTTCCCACGTCGCTCCGCGACAATTTTATTTTGACGTCTTCTTAAAACTTTTTGACACCAACGAAAGCAGCCTTTAGTTTTCAGCCATGAAAGTTTTGCTTACGCCGCATCAGGAAAAATTCGTCGGCCAGAAAATGAAGGGTGGCGGTTATTTGTCGCAAGACGAGGTCATTCGCGAGGCGTTGCGTGTGTATGAACTCGTCGAGCAAGAGGACAACGACCCGCAGCTGGAGGCGGCGTTGCGCCACTCGCTCCGCAGTCCGTTGAAAAAATACAAGCCCGGTCATTTCGCAGCCCTTGACGCTTGAACAAGATTGAAATCTTCGTCCGTCATGACGCCGAACTGGATGCGTTCGGCTACTTTCAATACATCCGTGAAAACAATCCTGAAGCCGCACTTTATTTTCTCGAAGCGATTGATTGCACGGTTGAAAATCTGGCGTTGCAACCGTTGAAAGGCCGGCTGCGAAAATTTCGCGGCAAGGATTTGAAGAACATCCGTTCGTGGCGCGTGGATGATTTTGAAAATTACCTGATTTTCTATCGCTTTGCCGGAATGCGATTGGAAATTCTCCGCATCAAACATGGCGCGATGGATTTTCCACAGGCGTTGCGGCAAGATTAAAATTTTCCATGCGGATGAATGGCGCGGATTTTTATTCCAGCGCGATGATCTGGCGGAACATTTCGTAGACGACGCTGCGGCGTTCGGCAAAGACGACTTTGAAGAGCGGGGCTTTGGCACCGGATTCGTGCTGGAGAATCAGGCGGCAGTTTTCCACGCGCATTTTGTAGAATCCTTCCAGTTCGTCCTCAAGCGGTTCGGGAAAGGATTCGCCGCGTTCAATCTCGTGGATGGCCGCACGGAGCCGCTTGCGCGCGTCGGGCGACTGGCGGCGGATGAAGGCCAGCGGCTGTTCTTCGATGATGACTTCAATCTTTTTCGTCTTCATCAAGCACGCTCAAGGGATAGTATTTGCCTTTGCCAGCCTTCGCGTTGTTGATGGCTTTCATGGCCGCCGGATTGGACAGAATCTCCATCTGTTCCAGCAAATCCGCCATCCGCTTCCGTGGCACGATGAAGGCGACGACTTCGCCGTTCCGCGTGATGGCGGAGGTTTTGCCGCTCCGGCACAGCGCGGGAAACTTCGCCTGTCCCTTGGTGATGGTCAATGTATTATTCATGAAGATTCTACATAGACTATTTTTTGTTTTCCCGCAAGTTTTTTTTATTTCAATGGTAAGAAGGTGGACAGAGTCACATCAGTGACGCTTGAAATTTCGTTTGCACGGAACTATCGGCATTCCGAGATTTTTTATAGAAAAAAAAAGCCACGCGCTGTCGCTAAATTCCACCTTGCCATTTGAAAAACTATTGAGAGCATAAAAGCAAATTACAAATTAAGATGCAAAAATCCGACGGATTGACGAATAAATCCATTGACAAAAAGCCTTTCAATGTGTAAATACATTGTAATCACATTGCATGGGCGTTCTATTTACAAATGAGCCGTTATGGAGTTTGATTGGAATAATCCGCCTTTTGAAATGGATGGTTCTTTGACTCATCAGGAAATTGAAGAATCGTTTGAAGATGCATTTGCCGTGCGGCTGCTGCCCGACTCGCCGCGCTTTGGCGTGCAGGCGCGATTTTTCAATCTCGGAATGTCCGCCGGCGGCATCGGAGTCGTCAGCGTGTATCGGACGAACGGCCGTTCCGTCCGCGTGTTGCACGCGCGCACGTTCGAGCCGGAGGAACGGTTTTTTTATCAGCGAAAAATGGAACAGACGCTCGCGCCCTGACGCGCGGCAAAAATAATTTGCGGTGAGAACTTTTGCGAACTGGGAAGAAGTGCCGCTCTTCGACAGCGAAGACGCCGAAGCCGGATTTTGGGCGGAGAACCGTCCCGACCTGCGCCTGATGGAATCGGCGGTCGCTGGCAGCGCCGAATCGTCCGAGTCCGTGACCATCACGCTGCGGATTGATCCGCGGATGCTGGCGCGCATCAAGCGGCTGGCGCGGGCGCGGTTTTTGAACTACCAGAGCATGATCAAACAATGGTTGAGCGAACGGATGGAAAATGAATTGCGTGAAAAATAAAACTGCCATGAAAAATCATCACACAGCCGAAAGTCGGGAGTCCAGAGCCGAGGGCAAAACGAACCTCGCGCCGATTTTTTCCTGCTCTCGACCTTCGACCCTCGACCCTCGACTGGCTTTCACCCTGATCGAACTGCTCGTCGTCATTTCCATCATTGCGGTTCTGGCGGCGTTCACCATTCCGGTGCTGGGCGGCATCAAAAGACACGAATACATCAACAAGACACAGGCGGAAATGGCGCAATTGGAAACGGCGATTGAAAGCTACAAATCTGCTTATGGATTTTATCCACCGGGTAATCCGAATTATTCGTCGGATTCAAGTCAGGCTATGTTCAGCCCGCTCTATTTTGAATTATTGGGAACGACCAATAACAATGGCACATATTACACTTTAGACGACAGCGCTTCGATCAGCACAAATTACATAATTGGATTCGGCGTCAGTGGTTTTATAAATTGCAACAAACCGGATGCTGGTGAAGATGCGCGCCCGGCGAAGAATTTTCTTCCAGACTTGAAGCCTTCCCAAATCGGACAGAATGTTACGAATAAATTTCCCACGCCTCACATTCCCGTAACGTTGCTTTTAGGCTCATCCGGCGGTCCAGATATAAATTATACACCGCTTGGAGCGCAAAATGTAAATCCCTGGCGCTACGTTTCGCCCGGCATCAACAATCCCAATGGCTACGATTTGTGGATGCAACTGGTCATCAAACCCGGCCAAACCAATCTCGTTTGCAACTGGAGCAAGCAAGTCCAGATCAACAGTCCGCTGCCCTGACGTTTATGTGTTTTATTCCCAAATTAAAATTGCCCCGGCGCGAACATTCCGTGAGCGTGGACTGGCACGACTGCTCCTGGCCGGCGAACATCCGCGCGGAGCAAAAAACATTTCTGCCAGACGCGCCCACAAAACCATTGCCCGCGCCGCCGATGTTTTCGCATAATGACCGCCGCAACCTCACCTATTTTAAGCCCATGAAAAACTTTTCCTGCCGCTCGCGTCGCCGCGCCTTCACGCTCATCGAACTGCTCGTCGTCATCGCCATCATCGCCATTCTGGCGGCGATGCTGCTGCCCGTTATTGCGGCGGTGAAAAAACATGCGCAAGTCATCAAAGCGCGCACTGAAGAAGCCTCGCTGGTGAATGCCATTGAAGGCTATGACTCGGCTTACGGAAGATTTCCGGTTTCTAGCAATGCACAATATCAAGCCACATTGAATGCTCAAAGTAATCTCAATCCTGATTTTACTTACGGCGGCATATTCCAAACCGAAACTGGCACATGGCCGCCGAATCCTATCCCCGCGAATTATCAAACCAATAACTCTGAAGTCATCGCCATTCTGATGGACATCACAAATTATCCCTATCTGAATGGCTCAACGACGACGCCAACAGTAAATAATGGTTATGTCAAAAATCCTCAAAAGACGGAATTTTTGAACGCAACCCTGAATGGCGATACCAATGCGGCGGCTAACTTTACGCCTGGCGTTGGCGCCGATTTGGTTTATCGAGATCCGTGGGGAGATCCTTACGTCATCACCATGGATTTGAATTATGACGACCAATGCAGAGATGTTTTTTATTCCCTGGATAAAGTGTCTCACGACGGTCTCAATGGATTGGCAAATCCGGATGGTGCCACGGCCACCACGGATAAATGGCAATATCACGGCAAAATCATGGTCTGGTCTGCCGGACCCAATAAAAAAATTGATCCGGTCGATCCGGCCACGGATCGTGAAAACAAAGATAACGTCATCAGTTGGCAATAACGTATTTTGAAAATTGTGAAGTTGTGAAAGTTTGTAAAAGTGACATGCGGCAAGCGGCAGGTGACGAGATTTTTATCCCGCGCCCATGCCGCGCTTCTTGTCACCCTTCACTCGTCACTCGTCACCCAACCGCTTTCACGCTGGTTGAACTATTGGTGGTGATCGCCATCGCCGGCATTATCGCGGGGCTGGCGATTCCGGCGCTCAAAAATCTTGGCAAATCCAACGTCAACTTGAGCGCGTCCCGGCAATTGCTCGACGACATCGGCCACGCGCGCCAACTCGCCATGAGCCGGCGCACCACCGTTTATATGGTTTTTGTGCCGACAAATTTTTGGACTATTCCCGGCTCGTTTCCCAATGCGTGGTTCAATAGTCTGACTCTTGCGGCGCAAACCGCTGTTACTAATTTGGTGGACAAGCAATTGACGGGATACACATTCGTCGCTGATGGCGCATTGGGCGATCAGCCAGGCAACCATCAATGGCATTATCTGGCTACCTGGCAAAACTTGCCGGATGGAACTTTTATTGACGCCCAAAAATTTTCTGCGCCCGGCACGGTCATCAATGATTCCGTAACCGACAAAGTCTTCAACCAATGGGACGCAGACTATTCGCATTCGGATTTCAATCGAATGTATGCGTTCACCAATCTGGCATTCCCATTTCCGACAGAGACAAATACCGCCATGATGGTTGCTCTTCCCTATATTGCATTTAACTATCTCGGCCAATTGACAACGGATGGCGTCAACTTAAGCACCCATGACGAATATATTCCCCTTGCGCATGGCAGCGTCAATTATGGGTATGATGCGAACAAAGTTCCGCAATTGAGCGAGGTGACTCCCGGCGACATTGCGGAAGTTCCGCCCGGCAACAGCACGGATATTTCCTACAACATCATTCACATTGACGCGCTTACCGGGCGCGCCACGCTGGAGTATCACAAAGTGCAATGAAGATGAAGTTACAAGTTGAACGTTGCAGGTTGCAGGTTTTTCAAAACCGGCAGCGCAATAATATTTCAACCTTCAACCTTCAACCTTCAACCTTCAACTCTTGCCGCGCTTTCACGATGATGGAGATTGCCATCAGTCTGGCCGTCATCGGCATCGCGCTCGTCGCCATCATCGGCGTGTTGCCGCTCGGCATGAGAGTGCAGCGCGATAACCGCGAGCAGACCGTCATCAATCAGGACGCCACCGTTTTCATCGAAGCCATCCGTAACGGCGCGCGCGGACTGGATGACCTGACGAATTATGTTTTTGCGATCACGAATTATTGGACCAAATTTGATGGTAACGGAAGTTTTGTCACGGGTAATAATGGGAATAACGGCGTTAATAATGGTTACGATTTCAATAATATTTCTATTGCGTCGGGATCTGCATTTTCGGCTGCGGATTCAAGGGCGCTCACTTCAGGCACCAACATCATTGGACTTTTAACCACGCCGGAATTTACGGATGACTACGGCAATCCGACCAACAATCTTTTCAGCGGCGGCTACAGCAACCACATCGTCGCCTATGTCCGTTCTATCAGCGGACCGGCCACGGAAAAACCGCCGCAGGACAATCAGCTGATGCAGCAGGATTCTTTTACTTACCGAATCCTTTGCGTCAATGCGCCGGTGGCAACGGATACCAACTCGGCTAATCTGGACTCAACTTATACCAGAGAACTCGCGGCCAACCTCCATGAATTGCGCCTGACCTTTGAATGGCCGCAGCAGCCCAACGGCAGTCTTGGCACCGGACGCCAGACCTATCGCGCGCTCATTGCCGGTCAAATCGTTCGAGACCCGTTCTACGACAGCTTATATTTTTACCAGCCGCAATCATTTACCAACGCGCCGTGAACATGAAGTCACCAGCTAAAAGTTGCCGGTTGAAAGTTCCTCGCCCGAACTTGCGGCGGAGGATTGCCTCAACCTTCAACCTTCAATCTTCAACCTTCAACTGCGCGCGTGCTTTCACCCTCGTCGAGGTCATGGTGGCCGTGGCGTTGATGGCGCTGATCGTCATTGCCTTGATGGCCGTGTTCAGCAACACACAACGGGCGTTTCGCGCCAGCATCACCCAGACCGATATTCTGGAAAACGGCCGCGCCGCGATGGATTTGATGGCGTCGGACTTGGGAAAAATGGCGGCGTCCAATTTGCCGACGAATAACTATGCCAATGCAAATTTTTCAGTGCGCAACTCCGGCAATCCGCCGCTGATGCAAGCGCTTGTCGGCAGCATTAGCGGGAATCCGCGCACGAACATCCTCGAAAGTTTTTTCATCTTGAGTTCTGGAAATCAAAACGGCGTGCCGACCTGGTATGGCACCGGTTATGCCGTGCTGACCAACAATGGCACGGCCCTTTATCCGCTCTATCGTTTTTCAACAAATTATCCGATGGCATCCTTCGGGGCAGTTTCCAATTTATATTTTAGAAGTTTCCAGAGTTTTTTAAATGCGCCCACGAACTACAGCCATTTGATTGACGGAGTAGTGGATTTGCGCATTCACGCCTTCGATGAAAATGGTTTGCTGATAAACCGGATTGGCAGTTCATTTATAACCAATTCAATAGGTATTCCCGGTGAAGTTGGCTATATTTTTTTAAGCAACGCGCTGCCCGCCGCCGTTGAGATTGAAATGGCCACGCTCGAAGACCCTTCGCTTCAGCGCGCCGAATCGTTGCCCACCGGAACGGTGCGTGACACTTATCTCAATGGTCGCATCGGACAAGTCCACGTCTTTCGCCAGCGCGTTTCCATTCTCAACGTTGATCTCGCCGCCTACCAATGAAATTGAATTTTAACATACAAGCCGGAAGTCAGAGGTCGCAAGCCGGAGCAACGAAGGCCGAAAGCGCTCAAAACCTTCAACCTTCAACCTTCAACCTGCAACCTTCCCAACGCGGCATCGCGCTCATCATCACGTTGATTTTGCTTTCCGTGACGCTCGTCATGGCCGTGGCGTTTCTGGCCATCAGCCGGCGCGAAAGCGGTTCCGTGACCACTTCCAGCGACACCACCGCCGCGCGCCTCGCCGCCGATTCCGCGCTCGCCAATGCCGAGGCGCAGATCATCGCCAACGTTTTTGCCGACACCAACGCGCCCAATCCCTATAACTTCGGCCTGTTTGTTTCTACGAATTATATCAATGCGAATGGTTTTGATAGCGGCGTAGGCGGCTACGATCCAACTAACATCAATTATGATTTTCTAGCAGGTGGTAGAACGCTTAATCAGGGTGAATTTTTGCAAAACGTCGCCAACCTGCTTTACCTTCCGCGCCCGCCCGTTTTCATTGTGACGAACCAACAGACCGGCGCATCGGATTTTCGTTACTACCTTGACCTCAATCGTAATGGAAAGTTTGAAGCCAGTGGCCTTATCACAAATGTGGACGACAACAACAAATTCATTTTGGATGCGAATGGTAATCCAGTAGCCGATCCGCAAGTCGGCGACCCGCAATGGATTGGCGTTTTGGAACATCCCGATGCGCCGCACGGCCCGAACAACAAATTCATTGCCCGCTACGCTTTCATCGCCGTTCCTGCCGATGGTTCGTTGGATTTGAATTATATTCATAATCAGGCGTTAAACCAAAACTTGAGCACATCGGATGGATATTATCGTAATCAAGGCGTTGGCACTTGGGAGATTAATCTGGCTGCTTTTCTGGCCGATTTAAATTCGGATGAATGGGGCCAAGTGATTGGAACGCCAGCCAATGGAAACGCCACTTATTACTATTATCAATACAATCCGAATAATGTCGGAGTATCTTTTGCCGATGCGTTTTCATTATTGTCGTATCGCTACAATTATAAGTCACTGCCATGGTTATCCACTCTGCTCCCTAGCTACCAATTGTCTGGCTCGGTTGATATGATCCCGTTGGGACCAACTATGACTGGAACTTTAACACCATTTTATAATTATCTACTTAATAATTCATGGCCGGGAGCGGACAATACAAATCACTTTTTCGACTTAACATCTGACTTGTTTGATACCAATAAGTCATCGCCGGGTTTTGTAGATCGGCTATTGGACACGGGCACAAATACCTTTGGTGGGACTACCGCTTCCACTTACGACCGTTACACCTATTACCGGATGCTGGCACAACTCGGCACGGATTCCTCGGCGGAATCAGGCAAGATGAATTTGAATTATGACAATCTTGATCCCGGCTTTAATGGAGTTTTGAATATTAATGGCACTGCCAGCGTGACTAACTTTGTTCCTTGGACAGCCATCGGATTTTTCACCAATGCCGCTGACCGGATGCTGCGGCTTTACACAACCAATTGGTTCGAGCAATATCCATCCAACTACCTGTTTACTTATTATGGCATCACCTATACGCCTACAATTACCGTTGATGGATTTGGAAATGTGACCGGCCTGACTAATGAGCCATTTTTTGGGCTGACAAATGTTATTCCGGCCTTCGGCATTACAAACATTCCGGTCTATTGGAACGGCCAATTTGTTTATCGGCCAGCGGTGCAGCGATTATTGCAACTGGCTGCGAACATTTATGACGCGAGCACAAATTCATTTTATCCATCTGTGTTCCGCCCCTATTTTTATCGGGATACTAACGACAATCTTTTTGTGGGAGGATACACGAATGTTGATTCGGTTGCCGGGGTTGGCGATATGACCATCCCAATTTATGCTTGGCAAGTGACTTCGCAGGTTGGAACTAATGTTCTACTTAACGTCTATGATGTGCCCTGGATCATCGGCGCAAAAAAGGGTTTTCCCAACTTCAATGAATTTTCAATGGAAAATGTTTTGGGAGTGACGCGCCGATTGCAACTAACCCGCACAACCAATAGTTCATCTACTTCAACTCCGGTAATCACCGCCACAAACCAAATGTATACGATGAGTTTGAACAGCTCGCTGGGCGCGGAATTATGGAATTCTTACAATTCAAATTATTTTGGCTCGGTGACGATTGGTGGAACTGAGTATGCTTCGTTGACCATCACTAATGATGACTTGGGCTTTCATTGGAATCCATTAATTCCAATGACCTTTTCCACCAATTTTTCGTTTCAGCCACCCGTTCCGTGGCCGGGATTGATCCCTTTGAGCGCAGGCAGCCCGAATGCGAATTCTTTCAAGATTCCCTTGAACGTCACAATGTCAATGTTGACCAACGCGGTTTATCGTTCGCCTTCTGCGGGTGCCGCTTATCTTCCTGCCGGATTTAGTGCGCCAAGTTTTGTGCCCACAAACTATTTTACCACGTTGAACCCGTTATTATTTGAAACCAATTCGCCCAATGGCTTTCGCTTGCCGCAGTTCGGTTTGCTGCTGACGAATCGTTTGCAGGTATTCATGCTGGATGAAACCAATGGCATTTATCATGTCATTGACTATGTTCAATTCGGGGGTCCGAATGGTGGTTTTAATGTAAATTCAAATCTGGCGGATGTTAATACTGCGGGCGTATGGAATACAAATCCGGCGGATAGTTCGGGTCCAACTGCGCCAACTTATGGAATAGAGAATCAAATCGATTACTCGAAAGGGGGCAATAGTCAAGGCGAATTGTATGATGGCGCATGGAATGGTGATCCGTCGTTGGGATCTCTTGATTATCAAGAAACCTTTTTTAGGGCATTTTTTAAGCCGCAGAATAAGGCCCTGATGACAACTACTGGAGCATCCGTCACTAATTTGCAATTAAGTGTGCAAGCGCCGTATTCACCGACACGCTATATTGTGCAATATATTACCTGGCAGGCCAATGATCCGCTGGTGCATTATTTGGCGAGTGACCTTAGTTCATCACCCACCAATCCAGCCTTGGAGTCCGGTGTATCACATTATAATTCAGCTGGGTCAATATCAAATTTGACCAGCGTTAACTTAGGCCAATTGAATGATCATTATATGCCGTGGGGGGCACACTCTAGTTTTGACCCTAATGCTTTCAATATCGCAGAACGGGATCCCTTGAGGTCGCAATCAGATGATTGGGATTTTCCTACTAGTAAATATCCATCCATCGGCTGGCTGGGACGGGTGCATCGCGGCACACCGTGGCAGACTGTTTATCTTAAGGCTGCGCCAATAAATCTAAATACCTGGGCTCAATGGACGGGCGACTCGGAAATAACTTTTAATCAGTATTTTGACGCAGCCAATTCCACGCCGACGAGTGATCGGTTGTTATTCGATCTTTTTACTACTGCGCCCAACGATAATGCAACGCATGGACAACTTTCCGTTAATGTTGGTGCAGCGGGGGGTGCCAGCCTTGCCGCGTGGTCGGCCGCATTAAGCGGCATAGTCGTGCCTACAAATTCCACGGTAGGCCCTCCAGTCATCATTCCGCCAGCCGGATCGGGTGGAGTTGCAAATTCGATGTTAGGGCAAATTGTCGCGGACATCAATGCCACGAGGGCGGACACAAACTTTGTAAATCTCTATGGACTGACAAATACATTTGAGCACGTCGGCGATATTTTGCGCGTGCCGCAGCTCTCGATTTTGACAAATACTGTGGGGCAGCAATCCCCATTTTTAGATATAAATACCACTTACAGCGATGAAATGTATGAATGGCTGCCGCAGCAGATGATGTCGTTGGTGCGCGACAGCAGCGCGCCGCGTTATGTGATTTATTGTTACGGCCAGACGCTTAAACCCGCGCCCAACGGCATCGTGACCAGCGGCGGCTTTTTTGGGATGGTCACGAATTATCAGGTGGTGGCCGAGACCGCCACGCGCGCGGTCGTGCGGGTGGATAATGCCAACACGCCGCATCCGCACGTCGTGATCGAAAGTTTCAATCTTTTGCCGCCGGATTAAACGAACCGCCAAGACACCAGGATGAAGACAATTGTTTTAACCGCCAAGTTGCCAAGAACGCCAAGTTTTTTAGAACCGACTTCATTTTTATTTCGTTTCAATCTTGGCGTCCTTCGCGCCTTGGCGGTTGATAACGGCGGTTTATTTTATGCAAACATTCATTGAGCCGGACAAAAAAGTGGACGAACTGGCGCACGCCGTCATTGGCGCGGCGATTGAAGTGCCTCGCCATCTGGGGCCGGGTTTTCTGGAAAGCATTTATGAAGAGGCAGTGTGCGTCGAACTGTCGGACAACGGAATTCCTTGTGAACGGCAGAAAGAAATCAGAGTCCTTTACAAAGACCGGGAAATCGGGAAACACAGGATTGATCTGCTGGTCGGAAAAATCCTGATCGTTGAATTGAAGACCATTGAGGCGTTTGCTGAAATCCACAAAGCGCAGGTGATTTCTTATCTCAAGGCAACCGGCTTTCCCCTCGGCTTGCTGATAAATTTTAATGTTCCGATTTTGAAAAATGGCATCCAGCGTGTAGTCTATAGCAATAAAACCGCCATGACGCCAGGCACGCCAAGGTGAAAACGAACCAAATTAAAATGGCTTTGAATAAAAAATGCTTGGCGTCCCTGGCACCTTGGCGGTTATAATTAAAAATGCGTTCACGTCCTAAATTTTGGTTGGCGGTCTGCCTGCTGTGTTTGGCGGGCGCATGGTTTTTTTGGCAGCAGGGCAATCGCTGGGCGGCGCAACCAACTGCCGCCGCGCGCGCAAAGGCCGTCCACGCCAAACCTGCCGTTGCGACGAGCATGGCCACGGTCAAATCCGCCTCGACTGCGCCCGTCCTTTTTAGTTCGCACAATGCCGCCACCAACAGCATCGGCAAAACCAACGAGTTCGCCTATCGGTTAAGCAACACCAAAAAAACCATCGGTGAGCTGGTGAACAATCCCCATGCGATTTTGCTGGATAATGCGTTGATTGACACGGACGCGCGGCTGGATCTTTCCTTTCCCAAAAATTTGCAGGCGTCGGCTGACCCCGGCAGTTACATCGTGCAATCCCGCGGGCCGCTGGATAATGCTTTCCGCGCCATGCTCGCGGCAGCGGGCGCGCAGATCATTTCGTATATTCCCAACAATGCCTATTTGGTTGAAATTTCGGCCATGGGCGCGGCGAGCGTGAAGGGCAGCCCGATGGTGCAAGCGGTCATCCCTAATGCGCCTTATTACAAAATCAGTTCGTCGCTGTTCGATGCCACCGAGGAAACAAAAAATTTATCTGCCGACACGGTTTTGACTTTGGGTTTGTTCACCGACGTTGCGCCGCAAACCGTGAAACAAATTGAAAAACTGGGCGGAGTGGTTGTCGGCACGGACCGTTCGCCCTTTGGTCCGATTGTGCGCGTGCAAGCGCCGAAAAATTGGACGGCTTTGGCGGCTTTGCCCGGCGTGGAAATTGTGGAAGCGGCGCATCGGCGCGCAGAAGCAAATGATTTGTCGCGCGTGACGATGGGCGTTTCGACCGACACGCTGGTGCCGACAAATTACATGAATTTGAACGGCAGCAATGTTGTGGTTGAAGTCAACGACACCGGCATTGATGCCAATCATCCTGATTTGACGGGGCGTGTGTCTGCGGACTTCGCCGGAAGTTTATTGGATACAGATGGTCACGGAACGTTCGTTGCGGGGCAAATCGCCGGGAGCGGTTTGGAATCTACGACGGTGACAGATGCACAAGGCTCCCTCAATCCCGGAACGTTGGGTCAATATCGTGGCAACGCGCCGCTGGCAACTCTTTATTCTGTCGGAGGCTTGGTCAATCAGGATGGTGAAACCGGACACGATACAAATGCCCCTATTTCTGACAGTTATTTTCAGGAACAGCCGGCGCGGACAAACGCTCTCATTTCCAATAATAGTTGGGTGAAGAATGGAGACGCGGCTTATGATTTATCGGCGGCAAGTTATGATGCGGCGGTGCGCGATGCGTTGCCGGAAATGACCGGCTCGCAGCCAGTGCTATTTGTATTCGCGGCGGGCAATGACGGTAATGGTGATGATGCAGGTGGCAACGGAAACCCGGACTCAATCGATTCTCCCGGCACGGCAAAAAATGTCATTACTGTCGGCGCATTGGAACAGGCGCGCAATATCACGAATATTGTCACCGACCTTAACGGCTCTTCAAATGCTGTTTGGTCTGGTGAGTCGGATACAAGTTATGAAGTGGCGGATTATTCGAGTCGCGGAAATGTCGGTATTGGCACGGAAGGCACTTATGGACGATTCAAGCCGGACGTAGTCGCGCCGGGTTCGTTTGTGATTTCCACACGCTCTGCCGATTGGGATCAAGCGGCGTATTATAATCCTACCAACATTTATGACAATTACGCCTTCAACCAACCGGTGGATACTAACAGCCTGAATTATTACAGTTTCAGCGATTTTGGATTCGTGGTCAGAAGCAACGCTGTCAATGTCAGCATTCAATTATATCCCTTCTCGCCCGATCCGGCTCCGACAAACCTGCCGATCTATGTTTCATTGGATAATTTTCCCGATCCGACGGATCCGACGACCTATGATTTCGAGACGACTAAAGATAATGTAACAATTCCGCCGGATGGCCCGGCTAATTATCTTGCGAGCATCGTCAACAATTTCGGCGACTTCAATTTTGGAGTGGGCGACAGCACGAATGTGCCTGTCACCTATAACATGCAAGTGGAAATGGTTACGACCAACGATCTTGGAAATTATTATTCGGTATTGAGCAACTTGAATAATTCAATCGGCACCGGAAATGCGTCTTATCCGGGTGGATTTTATCGTTACGAATCCGGCACGAGCATGTCGGCGGCGAATGTATCCGGGGTGCTGGCATTGATGCAGGATTACTTCACAAACAGGCTCGGCTTGAGGCCGAGTCCGGCATTGCTCAAGGCGATACTCATCAATGGCGCGCGGCCGACCTATCTTTATAATTATCAAGTGGACGGCTCAATCAACTTTGAAGGTTGGGGATTGATCAACTTGCCCAATTCTATTCATCCTTCATTAACGAATAGTCCCAACAATGCGAACACCTCTTGTTTCTTTGTTGATCAAAGCCCGACCAATGCTCTTGCCACCGGCGACAGCCGGACTTATAAGATTTCCCTTTCGCCGGGCGTTCAAGGGTTGCCGTTGCGAGTGACATTGGTATGGACGGATCCACCCGGCAATCCTGCCGCCGCGATAAAATTGGTCAATAACCTTGATCTGGTTGTTACTAATTTCGACAATCCCGCTAATCCGGTGATTTATTATGGCAATGACATTGCCGCCAACAGAATTTATAACACGCCGGAAACCACAAATAATCCATCGAATTTTGACGCGATCAATAATGTTCAAAATGTTTTCATTGCGGCAAGTTCCGGCACTAATTTTTCAATCACGGTTCTTGGCGCGGCAGTGAATGTGAACGCCGTTTCCGCACAGACCAATGATGCGGCGGAAAATTACGAACCGAATGTGGTGCAGGATTTCGCGCTGGTCGTGGCGAGCGGCGATGGTTCCAACACCAATGGTTTTGCCATCACGTCCACTTCAGCGGCATCAAATCCTGTCAACGACCAGCGCATAACTTATATCACTGGCACCAATACTTCAGCATTACTTAATCAGTTCGTTGGCGCGAGTTCACCGTTGCTCGGCACGAACATGGTTTCTTTTACCAGCACTAATTCAACATTTGTCTCAAATGCCGTCCTGACCATCGGCCAGACCAACCAGTGGCATTTCTATGTCGTGACCAACCTGGGTGTGGATGTTTCCGGCGGCACCAACAGCAGCGATGTGACCAACGCCGCGTTTATCACTTTTCAGCCTTCAACCCTTTCGATTCCGCGCATAGGAGTCTTTGCGGATTCCGATACCAACTCCACGCGCCCGGAAGCGGACATTGATTTGTATGTCAGCACGTCATCTTCATTGACGAATTTGGATCCCACGGTGATTGCCAATTGCATCAACAGCACGCAAGTTGGGGCATCACTTGGTGGCAATTTTAGCGGCGCATCATTGGGGCGTGGCGGCTCGGAATTCGTCGTGGATACCAATTCCATAGTTGGACAGGTCTATTATGTTGGCGTGCAATCGCAGGATCAAATGGCGTCGGAATATGACTTCTTGTCCGAATTCAGCAGCGTTCCTTTCAGTCAAACGGATAACAATGGCAATGAGATCGTCCAGTATTTTTCGGTGAACATTCCCGATGGCACTGCCACATTGCCGGGATTTGTGGATACAATTGGTCTCGCCCTCTATCCGATAACTATTCAGCAGGTGACCCAGACCAGTATTCTTTATCAACAAAATCCTGGAGACCTGGTAGTTACTTTGGACCATGCGGATGCAAACGGCAACAGTAGTTCAGTGATATTGTTGAATCATGATTCGCCGAATGAACCCGGCACCTACACTAATATTTACAATGACAGCAACCAGGGTGACACCATCGGTTCACAACCTTCTGATGGGCCGGGGTCATTGCAAAGCTTCGTCGGGCAGCAGGGTTCGGGCGTATGGGATTTGCACATCTCGGACAATGCTCCCGGCTTCATTGGTAACATTCACGGCAGCCAGTTTATTGAGAAACATCAGGATTTGGGCAAAGGCGTAAGCGTCCTGGTTCCTAGCCTGAACGCAAGCAACGCATTTTTTGATTACATAGATGTTCCGGTTGGGGCGACCAATCTGACCATAAGCGTGACCAATGAAACTTTGCCAACTCCGGGGCCGCTTCAGCTTTTCCTTAAATTTGGTTCGGAACCTTCGCCAACCAATTTTGATGAAATGACGATGATTACCAATGTAACTCTCCCGAATTATTGGACCGGTTCTATTTCAATCGGACCTTATTTGCAGCCGGGCCGTTATTTTATCGAACTGCTTAATCCGGGACCAAACGCGCAAGGACCGATTTACATAAGCGCCAGTATAAGTTCTTCCGAGTCGGCCATTTCGACCGTGGATTACGATTCTTCCGGTTCGGTGCCGATTCTCGATGACGCCGTGACGACGACGAGCCTGTTTGTGACGAACACGGATATCATCCAATCGCTCAACATTGGGTTGCGCGTGGATCATCCGCGCATTTCGGATCTGGTGTTTCATTTGATCGCTCCCGACGGCACGCGCTATCTGCTGATGGAAAATCGCGGCGGCGCCAGCACCAACGGCGCGGGAGTGACAATAATTACCACGAACGCCACGGTTACATCGCAAAATATCGAGGAGTTGCCGGCGGCAGATTATCCCGTAGGCCCGATTGCGGATGGATGGTCGGTAATGAAAAATCAAGTCAGCGTGGTGACTAATCCCGCAAATACTTTTCAAAGCGGCAATTTTCTGGCGCTGGCCAATGGAGTGATTTCAAATACATTGCCCACGGTGGCGGGGCAAACTTATACATTGACGTTCGCTTATCGCGGGCCGGGAATTGTGAGTATGTGGCGTGGTGAAGGAAATCCCAATGACTCAGTGAGCACCAACAACGGAACATTAGTCAATAGCGCAACTTATGGTCCCGGCTATGTGGGAGGACAAGCATTCAAGTTTAACGGCGCAAATTCGGCGGTGGTGATTAATGATTCTGCTGACCTTAAGCTGTCAAACTCCTTAAGTATTGATGCATGGGTGAACCCAAGCGCGTTTACTCGTAATCAGAGTCAGATTCTTTTTCGGGGAGACACCCGGAATTGTTTGGATCCCTACACTTTGGGCGACAACGATGCCAACGTTGTCAACGGTGGCGCATGGTTCCATGTTGCCGATACATCCGCGGGGTGTGGCGTGGACGCAGTAACACCTTCCTTGCTGCCGCTCAATCAGTGGACGCATGTGGCTGGAACCTTTGATGGTAATACCGGAATCATGAGAGTTTACACCAACGGTGTGCTTGCCGTTGAACAACAAAGCGATGAACGGCCGTTTGGCGATTTAGATCCCAATTCATCGCCCAACGTGGTGATTGGAAATATAAACGGAAATTTTGACGAAAACTTTGACGGATTGATTGATGAAGTAAGTATTTATAAGCGCGCATTGTCAGCATCCGAAGTGGCGGCAATTGCCCAAAACGGCAGCGCCGGGAAATTTGACACTACTTTGGCATTTCCACAAAATCTCGCGGAAGCCACGGTCAGTTTGCAGGGGAATAGTCCAGTCACACTCCTTGGTGCGAATACCAACTGGCAGATTTACACCAATACTTTCACTGCCACGCAGAATGGCACACCGTTGCAAATAACCGGACTTGAGCCGGGAATGTTATTGACGGCGATGAGTTTGACGCCGCAGGCCAATGTTCAATACGAGTATCTTACGTTCACCGAAGACACTAACTTGACCACGACACCGATCAAGTATGCCGTCCCGCCGTTTCAGGCCACCGGCACTCTAGCTTCAAACAATGTTCCGGCGGCGGATGTGCTGGAAGGTCCGATTACAAATCCTGCCAACGGCCATTTATATTATCTGGTGGCGTCAAACACATGGACCGCTTCTGAAGCGGTAGCAGTCCAATTGGGCAGCCATTTGGCGACTATTAATGACGCGGCTGAAGACGCATGGGTATATAGCACTTTTTCTGACTTTGGAAGCGTTCAACGCGGTTATTGGATTGGCCTTTATGATCCAAGTAAGGATCTTGATACTGGGGCAACTCACGAGGCGAATTTTGTCTGGGTAAGTGGGGATTCAGCTACATATCGAAATTGGGGCTCCGGTGAACCTAATAATGGCGGCACTGTTGTAGACGATGAATGGTATGTGCATGTTTTTTCTCCGACGGATAGACGGGCGAGTCATTGGAATGACATTTATGATTCGGGCGGTGGCTACGCTAACGGCGGTGTCGCGGAAGTTGAGCTTCCCGAACAAAACGTTTATTACCTGCCCGAACAGGACATCAGCGGCTTGAACGGCCAAAGCGCCTTCGGCACATGGCAGTTGGAGATTCAAGATGATCGCGCAGGCGCGGGGCTTACGAATTCGCTCGTAAGCTGGCAGTTGCAATTCACTTTTGCCACCACCAATTTTGTCATACCAACCGCGCCGATTGCCTTGACTAATACAACGCCGGAAACCAATGTCGTTTCTTCCAACAGCATCACCTGGTATTCCGTATTTGTGCCGCTGAATGCAGATATTGCGACCAATCGCCTGATTTCTGCGAGCGCGCCGGTGAATCTTTTGTTTAATCAGACGGCTCCTGACACCAATGGAGCTTCTACGCTGCTGGAAAATGTGCCCAGCGGCTCCACGAACTTAAGCACGACGACTGCGCCGCAGTTGATGCCTGGGATGATTTATTATCTAGGCGTTCAAAATACGAATGACTTCGATGTGACCAATGTCATACTTGAAGTGGATTTCCATTTCCTGGCGGCGGGAGCACCGTTTGCGTTCACGCAACCGGCCACGCTGGTCACGGGCACGAGCGCGCAATTGAACGGATTTGCCACGCCGAATGGTTTTCCGGCCACGGCCTGGTTCCAATGGGGAACCACCACGAATTACGGAAGCAACACGCCGCCGGTCAATGTGGGCACCCTTTTGAATGTGGTTTATACTAACAGCCAGATCAGCGGTCTGGTGAAAAACGTGCCGTATCATTTTCGCCTGGTCGTGAGCAATGCTTTGGCAGTAACTCCTGGTTTCGACCAGATTTTGGATGAGGCCAATGTCGTGGCGTGGGGCGCTAATTATCTGGGACAAAGCACGGTGCCACGCCAATTACAAACCAATTTAAATGTTACGGCTATTGCCGCCGCTTATCAACACAGTCTGGCAATTCAAACCAATGAACAGGTCACAGCCTGGGGCGAGGATACTTCCGGTCAAACGAATATCCCTCCCGGCGTGAGCAATGTGATGGCCGTTGCCGGTGGCCAATATTACAGTCTCGCGTTAGAGACCAATGGAACAATAGCTGCCTGGGGGGAAAATATTTTGGGCACTCCCACAAATGTGCCGCCCGGCTTGAGTAACGCAGTGATGATCGCGGGTGGAACCTACGCTGGTTTGGCTTTGCAAGCCAATGGAACGGTGGTGGCGTGGGGAATCAGTTTATTTGGTTTGACCAATATCCCCCCGGGTTTAAGCAATGTGGTTTCAATTGCCGGCGGCGGTTATCATAACCTGGCAATCAAAAATGACGGGACCGTCGCAGCCTGGGGTGATGATAGCGCCGGGCAAATAAATGTGCCGCCGGGCTTGACGAATGTGGTGGCTGTTTCAGCGGGGCTTATTCATAGTCTCGCGTTAAAAGCGGATGGCACGGTTGTGGCCTGGGGCGATAACAGCGATGGTCAGACAAATGTTCCTGATGCTTTAAGCAATGTTGTGGCGATTGCGGCCGGAGGTTTTCACAGCGTGGCTTTAAGAGCGGATGGCACCATCGTCGCCTGGGGCGACGACACGGCAGGTCAAACCAGCATACCTTCCGGTTTAACCAACGTGGTGGCGATTAGTGCAGGCTACTTGCACAATCTGGCGTTGACCCCGCAATCTATTTTCAATTTAACGAATATTGTCGTGTCCAATCCACCTACGAATGGGCCGCAAACGAATACGATTCCACCTCAGAGCGTCACCTTTTATCAGATTTCCGTGCCGATCAATGCCGACTTCGCGACGAACAGTTTATTGTTCGCCGAAGCGCCATTGGATGTCTGGTTCACTACCAATACGCCGCCAACGCTCGGAGCGCCAAATGACAAGTTGCTGTTGGCCGACGTCACAAATGACACTTACGTTTTGAAGGCAACCAGTTCGCCGCCCTTGATTCCTGGTTCAACTTATTATCTCGGTGTCCAGAACACGAATGGGTTCTCCGTCAATTATGGAATTAGTGTGACTTTCCATTTGCTGACGGCAACGAGCGCGCCGGTTTCCCTTTCGAGCATCACCCAAACAAATAATGGAACGACCAATGGCTTCCTGCTCAAATGGTTTGCGCCGACGAACGATATTTTCCAGGTGCAATTTACGACCAACCTCGCGTCCGCCGATTGGCTGACGTTCAGTAATATCATTACTTATACCGGCTCGCTGACGCCGACCAACGGCTTGTTCACGTTCTTTGATGACGGCTCCCAATATCCGTTTGGCACGACCCGTTTTTACCGGCTGATACTTTTGGGCAGCCTGAACAATGGCGCGCCGCAAACCAGCACGGTTTCGTCCAGCGGCATCAACTATTTTTCGATCACCGTGCCCGCGAACGCGGATTTTGCGACGAACATCCTGCTCTCCGCCAGTGCGCCGGTGAATTTATTGTTCAATCAAACCGCGACGCCAACCGGCGCGAACGCGGGCGATTTCACGCTGCTCACCCATTCCACCGGCGGCCTTTCAATTTTAGGCTTGGGCACCGCGCCGCCGCTCGTTCCCGGCTCCACTTATTTTCTGGGCGTGCAGAACACTAATAGTTTGCCAGTGAATTTTTCGCTCAAAGTGGATTTCCATTTGCTAACGGCAACGAGCGCGCCGGTTTCAATTTCCGGCATCATTTCCACGAACAACGGCGGCGGGACGAACGGCTTTTTGCTGACGTGGTTCGCGCCGAGCAATGAGTTGTTTCAAGTGCAATGGACCGCCAGTCTCGCGCCGACGAGCTGGGCAACATTCACCAACATTATTTCATACAATCCCGGCGCGTTCACCAGTCCGGCAAATACGCAGTTCAACTTCTTTGACGATGGCTCGCAAACCGGCGGCGTTCTGGATCCGATCCGTTTTTATCGGCTGATACTTTATGGTTCGAGTCCGGCATTTTCTGCGCCGACCATCAGCAGTGTTTTCATCAACACCAATGGCGTGAACTTGCAATGGTCCGGTTCCAGCGGCGAAGGATTTAAGGTTCAGTGGAAGACCAATCTTGCGCCAATCGTTAATTGGAATACGTTCAGCGGCATCGTCACGTCCCCGAATACTTCCTTTAACTACCTTGACGACGGCACGCAAAGCGGCGGACTGGACGGCGTGAAATTTTATCGGCTCATGGTGTTTCCTTGAGCGGCAAAATTTTGCCTGGCGGCAATTTGCTTCCGCGCAACTTTCATGTAAAATTACAGATTCGTTCAATCTGAAATTTTACAACTGTGAGCAAAGAATTTATTCGCATCGGCGGCGCGCGTGAGCACAATCTTAAAAATCTCACGCTGCAAATTCCGCGCGACAAGCTGGTGGTCGTCACCGGCTTGAGCGGCAGTGGAAAATCGTCGCTCGCCTTCGACACGATTTACGCGGAAGGCCAGCGCAAATACGTCGAAAGTCTTTCCGCCTACGCGCGGCAGTTCCTTGATCAATTGCAAAAACCCGACGTGGATTTTATCGAAGGACTTTCGCCGGCGATTGCGATTGAGCAAAGAAGTTCCGGCAGCAGCCCGCGTTCGATCATCGCGACGACGACGGAAATTTACGATTACTTGCGTCTGCTTTACGCGCACATCGGGCAGGCGCATTGTCCCGAAACCGGCGTTCCCATTTCCACGCAAAGCACGAGCGACATCGTGGATAAAATTCTCGCGCTGCCGCAAAAGGCGAAAGTGATTTTGCTCGCGCCGGTCGTGCGCCGCCAAAAGGGCGAATTCCGCGACGTTTTTGAAAGGCTCGCCCGCGAAGGTTTTGTTCGCGCCCGCGTGGACGGCGAATTTGTGGAACTCGGCGACACGAATCGTCCAGTCAAACTCGACAAGAAAAAATTTCATAACATCGAAGCTGTCGTGGATCGGCTCGTGATTGACGACAAAATTCGCGTGCGCCTCGGCGATTCCGTAGAAACGGCGTTGCGCTGGGGCGAAGGCGTTTTGCTGGCACTGCATCAAACGGCGGTCGAAAGCCGAGAGTCGAAAGTCGAAGGCAAGCCGCGTCCAGCTCTCGACCCTCGACCCTCGACCCTCGACGATTGGACGGAAACGTTGCACTCGAACAAAATGTGTTCGTCCGCGACGGGAAAAAGTTTTGATCCGCCGACGCCCAAACATTTTTCGTTCAATGCGCCCGCCGGCGCGTGTCCGGTTTGTCACGGCCTCGGCCAAAAAATGATTTTCGACGAAAATCTTGTCGTGCCCAATCCCGAAGAGCCGCTCGAAAGCGCGATTCAACCGTGGCGTCGCGCGGGCAAGCGGATGAATATTTATTACAAAGCGTTGCTGCGTTCGGTTGCCGGACATTTTGGCGTTAATCTGGAAACGCCTTACAAAAATTTGTCCGAAGATTTCAAAAAAGTTTTGATGCACGGTTCCGGCGAAGACGAAGTTGATTTTTCATTTTGGCGCGCGGGCAAAGTCAGCAAAATCTCGCGCCCGTTTGAAGGCGTCTTGCCGAATCTCGAACGTCACGCGACGGAAAGCGAAAGTGAATTTATTCGCAACCGGCTCAAGCAATATATGAGTCCGCAATTTTGTGATGCGTGCAAAGGCAAACGCTTGAAGCCGGAAATCCTGGCGGTGACGCTTTCAGGTGCGGAATTCGGAATGCGGAGTGCGGAATCAAGTGCGCGCGCAATGGCTCCGCATTCCGCATTCCGCATTCCGCGTTCAAAAATTCCGGGTTTGTCCATCATGGACGTTTGCAGTTTGTCCGTGGAAAAAGCCGATGAATTTTTTGCGTCACTGAAGTTGACGGAATTTGAGCAAAAAATCGCCGCCGAAGTCATCAAGGAAATTCGCGCGCGACTTGGATTTTTGAAAAACGTTGGACTCGGCTATCTCACGCTCGACCGCGAAAGTGGAACACTTTCCGGTGGCGAAGCGCAGAGAATTCGTCTAGCCACGCAGATCGGCGCGGCGCTCGTCGGCGTGCTTTATGTTTTGGACGAACCGAGCATCGGTTTGCATCAGCGTGACAACGACCGGCTTTTGCACACGCTCAAAGGTCTGCGCGATTTGGGCAACACGGTTTTGGTCGTCGAGCATGACGCGGATACAATTCGCAACGCCGATTACATTTTGGATTTGGGGCCGGGCGCGGGCCGTCACGGCGGCGAACTCGTCGCGGCGGGCACGTTGCCGGAAATTTTGCAGAATAAAAAATCTTTGACCGCGCAATATCTGACCGGCGAACTTTCCATTCCGATTCCTAAAAAAAGAATTTTGCCTTCAGAAAAAGGCTGGCTGGAAATCCTCGGCGCGCGCGAAAATAATTTACAGAACATTGACGTCCGCATTCCGCTCGGCACGTTCACTTGCGTCACCGGCGTGAGCGGTTCGGGCAAAAGCACGCTGGTCAACGACATTTTACAACGCGCGTTGTTCCGCAAATTTTATGGCTCCAAGGAAATTCCCGGCGCGCATCGTGCGCTGAAAGGTTTTGAAAATCTCGACAAAGTCATCGTGATTGATCAGTCGCCGATTGGCCGCACGCCGCGTTCAAATCCGGCAACTTATACGGGAATGTTCAATCACATTCGCGATTTGTTCGCAAAACTTCCGGCGGCAAAAGTGCGCGGTTACGAACCGGGACGTTTCAGTTTCAATGTCAAAGGCGGCCGTTGCGAAAAATGCGAAGGCGATGGTTTGCTGAAAATTGAAATGAATTTTCTACCGGCGGTTTATGTGACGTGCGAAGCGTGCGGCGGAAAAAGATACAATCGCGAGACGCTGGAAATTTCCTACAAAGGAAAAAACATCGCGGACGTTCTGGATATGACGGTGGATGAAGCAGTGGATTTTTTCCGCGCGGTTCCGAAAATTTATGATCCGTTGCTGACGCTTGCGGAAGTCGGGCTCGGTTACATTCATCTCGGCCAGCAGGCCACAACGTTGAGCGGCGGCGAAGCGCAACGTGTGAAACTCGCGACGGAACTTTGCCGCAAAGCGACTGGCAAAACGCTTTACATTTTGGACGAGCCGACGACCGGTTTGCATTTTCACGACGTGGCGAAACTGCTGGAAGTGCTTTTCAAATTGCGCGCGACGGGCAACACACTTTTGATCATCGAGCATAATTTGGACGTGATTAAAACTGCGGATTGGATCATTGATTTGGGTCCCGAAGGCGGCGCGGGCGGCGGAAAAATTATCGCGGAAGGCGCGCCGGAAGAAATTGTTCGAATTCCTGAAAGTTACACCGGTCAATATCTGAAAAGCGTTTTGAGCTAAACCACCAAGTCGCCCAGACACAGGTTGAATTGGCTTTATGTCTTTGTGTCTTGGTGGTTAAAATTCATTTGTGGCATTTCTGCGGCGATCATTTTTGATTTTATTCGCGCTCGTTTTGGGTGGCGGCCACATTTTCGCTGCCAGCGCCTCGAAGGAACAGCGCGCTTACGCCTCGGCGGTCGCCGCGTTTCAGAATGGGATGTGGAATCTTGCGGAAACGGAATTTTTGCAATTCGTTGAAAAATTTCCCGATTCCACCAATGCGTCATCGGCGATTTTGATGCAGGCGCAGGCGGAATTTCAGCAGGGGCAATTTACAAATGCGATTGCGTTGCTCCACTCGCGCCAAACTCAAGCCGGAAATTTGGCGGATCAATTTGTTTATTGGAGCGGCGAGGCGCGGTTTCAGAACGGCAATTTTTTGGTGGCGGCGGCGGCGTTTGATTCGCTGGCGCGAGATTTTCCCGAATCGCCGTTGCGCTTGCGCGCGGTCGTGGAAGCGGCGGCGGCGCAGGCGCGGCTGGGCGATTGGCAACAAATTGTCGCCTCATTGCAAGACACCAACGGCGTTTTCCAACGCGTGGCTACGTTGGATTTAGGAAATGAAATGGTTTCGCGCGGCGAACTCTTGCTCGCGCAGGCGAAATTTGCGTTGAAAGATTTGCGCGGCGCCTCGGCGATTTTGGAATCCTTGCTGAACGCGCAAACGCTCAAACCGGAACTCGCCTGGCAAGGCGCTTTTTTGCTTTGCCAGGTCAAACTCGCGGCAGGCGAAATGAACGGCGCGCTGGCGGCGGCGACTAATCTGCAGCGGATCGCCGGTTTGCAAATGGATGATAAACTGCGCGCGGAAAGTGCGGCGTTGCGCGCGGCGGTGCTGGAAAAAATGGGGCGCGCGGACGAAGCCATCGCCGCGTATCGCGAAAATCTGACGACGAATGCGCCCGCCGACCGGCAGTTTGAAGCTGTCCTGAAAATCGCCGGACTTTCCGTCGCCCAAAAACAATTTGGCGCCGCCGAAACGGCGCTGCAAAAATTTGTCGCGCAATTTCCAAGTTCGCCGTCCGCCGACATCGGCCTGCTGACGCTGGGTGAATTGCGCCTTAAAAATTACGCCGGCCAGCCTGCGGCGACCAATGACCTGGCACTGGCCTCCGCTAACTTTTATCAATTATTGAACACATTTACGAACAGTCCGCTCGCAGGCAAAGCATATTTGGATCGCGGCTGGTGCGACTGGCTCGCGGGAAAAATTCCTGAAAGCCTGGCTGATTTCAAAATGGCTTCGGAAAAATTGCCGCCGTCGGAAGATCTGGCCGTGGCCAAATTCAAGACGGGCGACGCGCTGTTTAAACAAAAAGATTTTGCGGGCGCGTTGAAAAATTATCAGGCGGTGCTGGATGATTTCGGAAAATTTCCGGCGGTCGCCCGGACGCTCGGCGACCGCGCGCTTTATCAAAGTTTGCGCGCGCAAATGGAATTGAATCATTGGAACGGCGCGAGCAACACGCTGGCGCAGATCGTGGAAAATTATCCGTCCAGCGATCTGGCGGACAACAGCGCGCTGCTCTATGGCGAAGGTTTGGCGGAGGCGCGGCAGCCGGCGATCGCGCGCGCATTGTTTCAAAAGTCGGTGGAGCAATTCACGAATTCAGATTTACTGCCGCAAATCCAACTGGCCATCGCGCAGACTTACGAGCAGGAGCAAAATTGGCCGGAAGCGATTGCGAAATATCAGGGCTGGCTGGATGATTTTCCGACGAACCCGTTGCAGCCACAGGCGATTTATTCGCTGGCGCAGGCGAATTTTCACGCGGGCGACGAAACGAACGCGTTTGATTTGTTCACCAATTTTGTCGCGCAATTTCCGACGAACGAACTGGCACCGCTGGCGCAATGGTGGGTGGCGGACGACTTTTTTCGGGAGGGCAATTACGTGGACGCGGAGAGAAATTATAAGTCCATTTTTCAAAACACGAACTGGCAAAGTTCTGCGCTGGTTTATCCGGCGCAAATGATGGCGGGGCGCGCGGCGATGGGCCGGCTGGGTTATTCGGATGCGATTGGATATTTCACGGGAGTGGCGGCGGATACGAATTGTCCGCCGGAGTTGAGCGTGCAGGCAAGGTTTGCGTGGGGCAGCGCGCTGATGGCGATGAGTTCGGCGGACACAAATAATCCGCTGGCGAATTTTCAAACGGCCACCAATGTGTTCAGCCAAATCGCCCAGGCGTATTCCACAAACGAATGGGGCGCGCTGGCGTTGGGCGAGCTCGGCGACTGCGACTTGCAACTGAATAATTTTGACGCGGCGACGAACGCTTATGCGCGGATTCTGGATTCGCCGGGCGCGGATATTTCCGCGCGCAGCCGGGCGCAAGTGGGTTTGGGAATTGCGCTGGAAAAAAAAGCCGCGCTGGCGGATGGCCCAAACCAGGCGGCGCTATTTGAAATGGCGCTGCAAAATTATGCACAGGTCATGGACGAAAATGAATTCAATCTGGAGCATAGCGAACCGGCGGATCTGTTTTGGTTGAAAAAAGCCGGTTTGCAAGCCGCGACTTTGGCCGAAAATTTGGGACGCTGGCCGACGGCGGTGAAACTTTTTCAACGGCTGGAAATCTGGTTTCCGCAGGCGAAGAATTCGCTGGAGAAAAAAATCGCCGAGGCGCAGCCGTTTCTTGCGCCGTCAAAAAATTGACGCCCGCGTTTGACACGCGCACGGGGCGGGTCTAGTTTCATTTTGAAAAGCATGGCTGAAACACTTACAAATGCGGAGCCGGTCGTGGGCTTGACGGCGCGCGCCGCCGAGGAATGCAAGTCGCTATTGGCGCTGCCGGAAAATGCGGGCAAAAATTTCCGGGTTTATGTGGAGCAGGGCGGCTGTTCGGGCATGCAATATGGCATGGTCTTCGACGAAAAGCGCGACGGCGATCTGGCGGGCGGACAGCGTGGAATCGAAATCGTGGTGGATCCGATCAGCGCGAATTATTTGAGCGGCACCGTGGTGGATTTCAGCGATGAACTGGTCGGCGGCGGTTTCAAAATTTCAAATCCGAACGCGAAGCAAAGCTGCGGTTGTGGAAAATCCTTTGAGGCTTGAGCGGATTTGATCAACCCGCGCAAGCCTGACAACGCCGTTCCGTGCGATGTGGAACGGCCTTTTGTTTTTCAGATTCAAATCCACTTTTTCCGCAGCAGCCACATTTTAATGAGTTGCGTCAGGCCGACGTAGCACAACAATGTGACCAGCAAAATCGGCCAGAATTGCCATGGCAGCGGCACGAAGCCCAGCGGTTTGGCCAGCGGCGAAAATGGCAGATACGCGCCGATGCCCATGATCAAAATGGTCGTCATGGTCAGTTGCCAGCTCGCGCGCGACTGGATGAACGGAATCTGGTTCGTGCGGATGACGTGGATGATGAGCGTCTGCGTCATGATGGATTCGACGAACCAGCCGCTGTTGAACAGCGCGGCGGCGTAGGTGTAATTGGCGTCGGTGTGACTGGCAAAACGCGCGATCAATTCCGGCGGCGGCGTCAGTCCCAGATTGTTGCACTTGAAGAAAAACCACATCACGGCAAAAGTCGTATAATCGAAAATCGAACTGATCGGGCCGATGAAAATAATGAACTTGGTGAGTTCGCCGATGTTCCACGGGCGCGGTTTGGCAATGTATTGCGCGGCCACATTGTCGGTCGGGATCGGCACCTGCGAAAAATCGTAAAGCAGATTGTTCGTGAGCAATTGGATCGGCTGCATCGGCAGGAACGGCAGCCACGCGCTCGCGCCGAGCACGCTGAACATATTTCCAAAGTTGGAACTCGCGCCCATGCGGATGTATTTCAAGATGTTCGCGAAAACTTTGCGGCCTTCGAGCACGCCTTCTTCGAGCACCATCAGATTTTTTTCGAGCAAAATCATGTCGGCGGATTCCTTGGCGATGTCCACCGCCGTGTCCACGGAAATGCCAACATCCGCCGCGCGCAATGCCGGCGCGTCGTTGATGCCGTCGCCCATGAAGCCGACGACGTGGCCTTTTTTCTGGAGCGCCTGCACCACGCGCTTTTTGTGCGCGGGCGAAAGCCGCGCGTAGACGTCCGTGGAATCAATCACGTCGGCCAGTTGCTCGTCCGACATTTTTTCCACGTCGTTGCCGAGCAGGATTTTTTCGGCATCAATGCCGACTTCGCTGCAAACTTTACGCGTGACCAGATCGTTGTCGCCGGTCAAAACCTTCACCGTCACGCCGTGCTGGCGGAGCGCGGCGATGGCGGTTTTGGCCGTTTCCTTCGGCGGATCGAGAAACGCCAGATAGCCCGTCAATACTAGGTTTTCTTCATCGGCTTTGGAACACATGCCGCGACTCTCCATTTTTTTGCTGGCAATCGCCAGCACGCGAAAACCGTCTTCGCTCAACGAATTGACCTGCTCAATCAGATTGCCGACGAGAATCGGTTCCATCTCAAAAATTTCGCCGGCGCTTTCGAAATGCGTGCATTTTTTGAAGACGGATTCCGGCGCGCCCTTGGTAAGCAATTGCCGCTGGCCATCGGAAGTTTCGACGACGACGGACATCATTCGCCGCGAAAAATCAAACGGGATTTCGTCCACTTTTGTAATTTTTTCGACGCCCAGTTCACGGTGCAGTTGTGAGTATTTCAAGACCGCGCGGTCCAAAACATTTTTCAAGCCAGTCTGGAAATGGCTGACCAGATAGGCGTCGCGCAAAACCTCTTCACTTTCATTTTTGAAAACGTCGCAGTGGATTTCCAAAATGACGTGGTCAATCGTGAGCGTGCCGGTCTTGTCCGTGCAAAGCACGTCCATCGCGCCGAAGTTCTGGATGGAATTGAGTTTCTTGACGATGACTTTTTTCTTCGACATCGCAAGCGCGCCTTTGGAAAGGCAGACGGAGACGATCATCGGCAGCATTTCCGGCGTCAGGCCGACGGCAATCGCGAGTGCGAAGAGAAATGTGTCTTTGCCCCAGCTATGTTTGGTGAAGCCGTTGATGAAAAAAACCATCGGCGACATCACGACCATGAAACCGATCATCAGCCAGGTGAATTTTTTCACGCCCTTGTCGAAAGCCGTGTCCGCTTGCTGGCCGGAAAGGCTGCTGGCCATTTTGCCGAAATACGTTTGCGCGCCGGTGGCGACGACGACCGCCGTCGCCGCGCCGCTTTCCACGCTCGTGCCGAGAAAACAAAGATTCGAGTGCTCGATGATGGAAATGTTCTGCCGCGCATCGCACGGATCGGTTTTTTCGACTGGCAGCGATTCGCCGGTCAGCGTGGATTGGATCACGAACAAATCTTTTGCCGCCATCAAACGCACGTCGCCGGGAATCATGTCGCCAGCGGAAAGTTTTATCACGTCGCCCGGCACGAGGTCGCGCAGCGGAATTTCCTTTGGCTGGCCGTCGCGCAACGCCGTCGCGGTGACTTTGATCATCGCCTTGAGTTTCGCCGCCGCGTTGTCGGCCTTCGTTTCCTGGATGAGCCGCAGCGAGAGCGCGAGCAAGACCATCGCCAGCATGATCGAGCCGGTGACATAATCGCTCGCGCTGCCGGCCGTCGCAAAAGTGACGATGGCCAGGATCGTCAGCAAAATCACCAGCGGATTGCGCGAGGCGATCCAGAGCCGTTGCAGCCAGCCGTGCTGTTTTTCCTGCGCGACTTCGTTCAGACCGTATTTTTCCAGGCGCGTGGCCGCTTCCGTTTCGCTCAAGCCGGACGGCGACGTGTTCAATTGCTGAAGCACGGCGGACGTTTCCTGCATCGCGGCGTGGCGGATCGAATCCGCCGCCTTTTGATTGGCCGAACTTTTCTGGCTTGGCATAAAAAAAAATCACCCGCCGTCGCGGAATGAAGAAACAAATACTATAAACCAAATCGGCTTGGCGAGTCTTTGCTGCGTTGCTTTTCGGAAAATTTTCCAGTTGACATTGATTTTCAACTGTCCTATTGTCCTATGACAATTTCAAATGCTGTTCCAGGTCAATTTCAAGTCCGGCACGCCGGTTTATCTGCAACTCGTGGATCAAATCCGCTATGCCGCCGCGTCCGGCGCGCTGAAAACCGGCGAGCCGTTGCCGCCGATCCGCGCGCTGGCCGAGGAATTGCGCGTCAACCGCAATACCGTCGCCAAAGCCTACACCGAACTTGAAAATCAGGGCGTCATCCAAACCATTCAGGGCAAGGGCTGTTTTCTTTGCGAAAACAATTCGCCGTTCAAAAAACAAGTCCGCGACAAGCTGCTGCTCGGCAAAATTGACGAAGCCGTCGTCACTGCGCATCACCTGCAAGTCGAACGCGATGAATTTCTCGCGCTCGTCAAGGAGCGGCTCGATTTCTTTGAACGCAAATCCACCAAATCTGAAAATAAGCGAAAGGAAAAATCATGAGCGAAAATCCCGTCATCGAAATCAAAAACCTCACGCGGCGTTACGGCAAATTGGACGCCGTGAATGGATTGAACCTCAACGTGAGCGCCGGACGCTGCTACGGATTTTTCGGACGCAACGGCGCGGGCAAAACCACGACGATAAAATGTTTGCTCAATTTGCTGCGCCCGACTTCCGGCAGCGTGCGCGTTTTCGGCCTCGACCCGCAGCGCGACGAAGTCGCCGTCAAATCGCGGCTTGCCTATGTGCCGGACGCCGTCGCGTTTTATCCGTGGATGACCGTGCGCGACACGCTGAATTATCTTGCGTCGTTCCGCGCGCATTGGAACCGTGACATCGAAAATGATCTGCTCATGCGTTTTCAACTTAATCCGAATCAAAAAGCGGGCAATCTCTCCAAAGGCCAAAAAACGCAAGTCGCGCTCATCGGCGCGGTTTGTCCCGAACCGGAATTGCTCCTGCTCGACGAGCCGACGAGCGGCCTCGACCCGATTGTCCGCCGCGAATTCATCGAAACCGTCATCGGCGCCTATCAATCCGGCGGCGACGGCGCGCGCACGATTTTTGTCTCCACGCACCTCATTTCCGAGTTCGAGGGCTTGATTGACGAATTCACCATCATCGAAAATGGTCGCGAACTGCTGGCGATGGAAGCCGACGCCGCGCGCGACCGCTTCAAAAAAATCTGCGCCCGGTTTTCGCGCCCGCCGCAATTGGAAAATTTTCCGGGCGCATTGAACGTGAAACAAAGCGGCCGCGAAGTCGAAATTCTTGCCAACGGCAACAGCGAACAACTCTTGGAAAAACTGCGCGCGCTCCAGCCGGAAGAACTGAACTGCGAATCCTTATCGCTCGAAGAAATTTTCGTCGCCTCAAAATCCTTGAAGCCAACCGCATGAACGCGCTCATCAAAAAAGAAATCCGGCTGCTTCTGCCCGCGTGGATCGCGGCAATGCTACTGGCGATTTTTCCGGTTTGGATTATTTCTCCATGGCCACAAACATTCCAAGACGCTTCATTTCTATTATTTCCGGCCATTTTGGGAGGTTTATTTCTTGCCATTGCTTCATTCGGGCAGGAATTCAGCTTCCAAACTTTTTCACTTTTGCTTTCACAACCAATTCCGCGCCGCCACATTTGGTTGGTTAAAACAGTCGTCCTGGTCGTCGCCTTTGTTTCCGTCATATTTGCGTTGGTTATCT
Source organism: Verrucomicrobiia bacterium (assembly GCA_036509895.1). Lineage (GTDB taxonomy): Bacteria > Verrucomicrobiota > Verrucomicrobiia > Limisphaerales > UBA11358 > UBA11358. Next base: position 6,512 of record DATCEV010000065.1, on the reverse strand, counting down.
CTGGGGAATTTCAATACGACTATTTTCACCACTCATTTTTTATTCCTCCGGCAGAATTATTCTTCCGCCCGAACCTGTTGGAATCCATACTGATTGTTGCCTTCGTCATTTTTAGCGGCGGACTTTGGACAACGTTGTTGCTGCGACAAGTCACCGGCGCATTTTGGTTCACGCTTATTTTACCAGTGGCGCTAGTTTTTCTTGTGGACGTTCTGTTGGACAATTTTTCTTCAAATGGCGCTCGATATTCTGCGACCTGCATCATTTTCGCGTTGTTGCTTTTCTCTATCGCCGGTTTTTTTTGGGCGCGCCGGATGTTTCTCCGCGCGCAAGATACGCAATGGACTGGTGGAGAAATTTGTTTTCCGTGGCGCAAAAAAAGTTCAGCACAAAGTGCCGCGTCATTTTCCGGCCAGCCGCGCCACTGGCTTTCCGCGCTCGTCAGAAAAGAATTTCAATTGCATCAGGCGACGATTCTGATTGCCGCGCTGGTGCTCGCGCTGCATTTGGTTTCCGTTTTCATCCGCAAAATTCATCCCAATTTTGAAAACCCGGATGTAAAATTTATTCTCGAATTTGTCTGGGCGCTTTGGCTGTTGATGCCGCTGCTGATCGGCAGCGCCGCCGTCGCGGAAGAACGCAGGCTTGGAATCATCGAATCGCAATTGTGCCTGCCGGTTTTGCGGCGCGCGCAATTGTTTATCAAATTTTCCGTCGCGTTGATTTTGAGTTTGGTTCTTGGCGGATTGATGCCTTTTATCATCGAAAGAACGCGCGATTTCAACCAATGGATTTTTGTCGTCGCCGCGCTCATTTTTTTTATTTCATTTTACGCTTCCACGCTCGCGCGCACGACGCTGCAAGCCATCGGCTTGGCCATTGTTATCACTATCGCGATTTATTTTTACCAAGTCGCAACTGCGATCGACACTTTGAAATTTGGATACGATTATAAATCGTTTGGATTGGAATTGCTCAAAGTATTTGTCGGCGGCCTGATTTTGCTGCTCGCCTTGACATGGCTGGCCTTTGAAAATTTCAAATGGTTGCATGAAAACTGGAAACTCTGGCGCAGAAATTTAATCGCGGTTGTTCTGGCGCTGGCATTCAGTTTTGCGCTAGCAAATGGAATTTATTTTCGCGCGTGGGAATTTTTGACGCCGATTAATCTACCGCACGGTGCGCCGCGTTTGAGCGATTCAAGAGCTGTGAAATTTATCAGCAATGGCGGGGTTATTTCTGCGATTCTTCCCGACCGAAGGCTTTGGATAAACTCACTTAGCTTTGATTATTATTCAGATTCAACTGCAAAAAAGTTAATTGGTCAGGCTCAATTCATTGACCGTTCTAATTGGACAGAAGTTGCGCCGCATTGGTTTGACACTCTGGCCATTAAATCCGACGGCACTTTGTGGTGTTTGCAAAATAAATGGGATGAATCGCGCGGCTGGATAACTTCGCGTTTAAGTCAAATGGGTTCAGAAACCAATTGGTCGCACGTTGTCACTGGCAACTCGAGACATTTTTTCCTTTTGAAAAACGACCAAAGTCTTTGGCTTTGGCAAATCCATGCAGGATACAACCAGACAAATCTCGAAACAAAAATGGCGGCGGATTTGGCGACGCCGCCCGCGCGCATCGGCAACGAAACCAATTGGAGCGGATTGTTTTCCTATTGGAACACGGCTTACGCCAAAAAAATGGATGGCAGCTTTTGGACGATGAATTTGGAAAAGGAAGAAACCAACTCCAGTTTTCATTTGATCCAAAATACAAATCTGAATGATCAATGGTTGATTTTTATTCCGTATAGCGAATATGCCGCAGGGGTCAAAACCAACGGTGAATTGTGGTTTCTCGCGAAACCGCCGGCGAATTGGAACTGGAATAATAGTGAATTTCCGCCTTACTCGAAAAAAATTCAACTTGGTAAAAACGAGAAATGGAAAGCCGCTAATTTTTCAGACAATGCAATGGTTGCGTTGCGCAGTGACGGCACGCTTTGGAAATGGAATTCTTTGCAGGATTTGACCCGTAATTTTGATGCCGTAAAGCCGGTTCAGCTTGGAAATCATTCCGATTGGATTGTGCTTCCTTCAAATTCTTATTCGGGTTCAATTGCGCTCGCCGCCGACGGCAGTTTATGGCTTTGGGACGAGCCGAGCGAACGCATCTGGCTCGCGCCGTCGCGCAAACCGGTTTTCATCGAGAATATTTTTCAAGGAACGGAATTGAAGACGGAGTGACTTGACGCCGTTGGGCATTCGCCCTAGCTTTCAAACATCGGGGAGCCAAATCGCCACGAGGTGACGCTGAAAGTTTTGCGCGCGAGCGCGAATGGTCCACACAATCGGGGCAACGCCAGCCGGAGCAACAATCGTTCCGGCGGTTTTTTGCGTTACTTAAAACGCAATCGGCTCGTTCAGTTTGCCGCATTGCGAGCAGCGGGAACGGTCCACGTCCGGGTCGTCGGTATAAACATAGCCGCATTTGGTGCAGCGGAAAATGCGGTCTTGCGAATGAGCGGGCCCGAAACGCCGCCGGCGCATTTCCGAATAAATTCCCAGCGCGCCCAATGCGCCGAGCAATCCGGCGACGTAAATGACGATGAGCAATTGAATGGACATCAGGGGGAAGCGGCAGGGGCGTTGGTCGGAATGGTTTGCCAGTTGAAAATAAGCTGGCCGAGAGTCAGGCGCGGCGCGGGCGCAAAACGCGCGGTGCGGGCAACGGCGAGCGCGCGTTGATCGGCGGCATCAAGTCCGCTGGGCGACAGAAGCACGACGGAAACAACATTGCCGGTCGCATCCACCAGCGCCTGCACGATGCTCGGCGGCAGCACGTCATTGTAGGGCAGGGACGGCGGATGAAGTTGCTGGAGCAGTTTTCGTTTTGCCAGTGCGCCGGTCACGCGCATGATGGAATTTTGCGGGAGTGCGAGCGGCGCGGGCAAGGGCGGCTCGGTGAATTTAGGCGGCGGCTTGAATTGAAATGAGTAGCCCGCGAAATAATTTGTCTGCATGAAACTGTGGAACGTCGCGCCCAGATTTTCGGGCGCGAGCGCCAGCCAGCGCGGCGGCTCCGTCCAGCCAAAAAACGGCGGCGGGATGTCCGGCATTTTCAGCCAGACGGCGGAGGCGAAATCTTTTGGATTGGGCAGGGCAAAAAGCGCCGGATTTTCCAGCGCCAACAATTCATCCGGTTTGCCCGCGAATTGCAGCGTGGGAACATTGGCGACGGGGCGCGGAACAATTTTTTTGCGTTCGCCAAAACAAAAAATCAGGAGGACGTGCGCGGCGAAAATAATGGTGATGACCGCGAGCCAGCGTTTAAGCGTCCAGCCTTCGCCCGGCGGTTTGGCCCCGGCAAGCGGCGGTGCCAGTGGATTTGCCGACGCCTCGTTCATGGCGGGCCGGACGCGCCGTCGCGCGGCAAGGTGGCCAGCAATTCGTTGGTGATGCCGGCTGCGCGCGCGAAGAGGGTCAGGCGCGCGAGTTGTTCGTAAGTCACGGTTTTATCGGCGTGAATGACGAGGGTCAGCGGCTCGCGGGAATTTCTGGCGGCCAGGGCGAGGGCCAGTTTCAATTCCTTGTCGCTGACAATTTTGTTGGCGTAATAAAATCTTCCGCTCGAATCAATCGCGACGGCGACATTCGCCCCGGCGATTCCGGGCAAATCATTGGCGACGGGCGGTTGCAGGCGCACATGCAATCCGGGCACGGGCAGCAGCGCGCCGAGCAACAGAAAAATCACGAGCAGAAAAAACACCGCCGCAAAGGGCGCGACTTCAAACGGACTGCGCAAAAGCCGGGCGTTGCGCGGAAATTTCATAAGGATTTTGTGTCGCCGTTTTCGGTGACGATGTTGACGATTTCGCCGGAGGCGCGTTCCATGTCGAGAATGACTTTGTTGATGCGGCTGACGAGATAATTGTAAGCCGCGTGGACGGGAATGGCGACCGCGATGCCCGCCGCCGCGCAAATGAGCGCTTCCCAGACACCAGTCGAAAGCGTGCCGATGTGCGCGTAAAGTCCGTCGGATTGCACCTGTTTGAAAACACGGATGAAGCCCAAAATGGTTCCGAGCAAACCGAGCAGCGGCGTGATTTGCGCGATGGTCGCCAGGAGATTTAATTTTTCTTCGAGCAGCGGAACTTCCGTCAGCCCGACTTCCTCGACCGCTTCGCGCACGCGCTCGCGGCCTTTGTCCCGATTGAGAATCGCGGCCTTGACGAGCCGCGCCACCGGGCCGGGCGTCGCGTCGCAAATCGAAATCGCTTCCACGATATTGTCGCGCTTGAGCACATTGCGCACGCCGTTGAGAAATTCCGTGGAATTGATTTGTGCGCGATGGCAGTGCAATACGCGCTCGATGAACGTGGCAAGGGCGATCGCGGCGGCGATCAAAATCAGCCATACAATCACGCCGCCGTCGGTTAAAAGCGTTGGCAACATGCGTTTGTTATACGGTTCGCCGCGACAAGTTCAAAGCGTAAAATTGGAGATCCCGCGTGGACGCCGGATGCGCCCGGATTTTGTTTTTCAAAAAGCAAAATTTTTCTTGGCGTTCTTTGCGTTTTGGCGGTTAAACTTCGCGCATGGAAAAACCCGACCAACTCCGCGAACTGTTCCGGATGCAAAAAAGTTTGAACGAACGCATCGGCGTCAAAACCGACGGCATGAGCGACGAAGAAAAAACCAAATGGATTTTGAACTACTGCCGCGCCATGGCGCAGGAAATGGCCGAACTCACCGACAGCGTGCCGTGGAAATGGTGGGCGAAATATCAAAAGTTCGACGAGCAAAATGCCCGCGTCGAGGTCGTTGACCTGTTTCATTTTCTGATTTCAATGGCGCAAGTTCTCGGCATGAGCGCGGACGACGTCTTCGCCGCTTATGTCAAAAAGAATGAGGTGAATTTTCAACGCCAGGCCAGCGGCTATATCAAGAAAGATCACGACGATTCAAAGCACATTTGAATGTGTGAGCATCAGACTGAAAACTAAAAATCCCAAAATCGCCGTTCCGCCGCGCCTGCATTCAGAAATCGAGCGCATCCTGATCACCGAAGCACAACTCGCGCGCCGCATCAAAATCCTCGCGCGCCAGATCGAGAACGATTTTCGCGGGCGCGAAATGGTCGTCGTCTCGCTGCTCAACGGCACGGTCATGTTTCTCGCGGATTTGATCCGGCATTTGAATCTGCCCTTGCGCCTGGATTTCATGGGCGTGTCCAGTTATGGCGCGGGCACGGAATCCGGCGAACTGGTTTTCACGAAGGAATTGCGGCTGGACGTGCGCGGACGCGACGTGCTGCTCATTGATGATATTTTGGACACCGGCAAAACCATGAGCCGCGTGCTGCCCAAAATCCGCGCGCTCAAGCCGCGAAAAATAAAAGTCTGCGTGCTGCTCGACAAACCGGAACGGCGCGTGGAAAAATTTTCCGCCGATTACATTGGCTTTGAAATTCCCGATTTTTTTGTCGTCGGCTACGGACTTGATTTTGCCGAGCGTTATCGCAATCTTCCGTTTGTCGGCGTGCTGCGCCCGCGCATTTACAAAGAAACCGGCCAACAGATTTTACAGCGCACACCGTAAGTATTTCCTTCAATGGCTTGGTAAGTGAACAGCCATCCTTGACTTTATGGGATTGGAAGTTATCTATTAAGGCAGAAGGAATCCGAATGATAAAAATAGCAACCTGTATTTTAGGCTTGTTTTTGATTTGCCTGAAGGTTCAAGCGATTCAAATCTCAACGACGCTGGATCCAAATTCGACACCCGGAAATTTTTCCGGGGCATTGGATTTGTCTTTTGACAGCAGCGATTCTTCCGCCGGTTTAGCCGGAAATTATTGGGGTGAAGCTTTCGCCACGCCTTCATATACAGTCGGCGGCGCCCAAATTTTCTTTTCTTTAACGATCGGACAAGAAGGCGCGAATGAAATGAATCTTTACACCGGCGTCAGCTTTCTCGATCCCAGAATACTGGATCCTGATTATACTTTACCCGGCGCTTATCCTATTTTTTCCGGAGGTTCTTTTATTGTCGGACAATCTAAAGACCTGGAGTATTCCTACTCTTCCGGAAATTTAGTTTTATTGGGCTACACGGGAATGTATCCAATGCCAATCGGCACGCTCGATTTCAGCTTCTCGCTTCCGGTTGTTTTCGACGGGACCTCTGGCAGCGGCTCCGGTTCCTGGTCGTTGACTTACACGATCAACGATTCCACCAAAGTGCCGGATAACGGAAAGACCATTCTCTTGCTGCTCGCCGGTTTTTTATTGCTCGGCGGCTTTCACTTGGGAACATCCCGCGCAAATCGTCGGCGGAAAAATTGATCTGCCTTTTGCTGCGAAGATATTTTTGGGATTATGTAGTTGACGTATAATTGGATTTTATAGAGCGATAAGTTTGGAAGAAGTCGTTGTGAACATCAAGAAAATTGGACGTTTCTGTGCAGCAGACGACAATGCAAAAACGAGGAAAGTGCATATTGTCTGTCAT
>DATCEV010000064.1:0-117673 GCA_036509895.1 Verrucomicrobiia bacterium | reverse complement strand
AGCAATAATCATCAACTAATCGTTTGGGACAGCGTAGCTGGCGCAAACTATGAAGTCCTCGCCACGACCAATCTCACCCAACCTTTCCAACCTATCAGCGGCGTGATTCAGGCCACAAGTTCTTCCACCAGTTTTTACGATCCCGATCCTGAACCGCAAAAATTTTACGAGATACAATTGCTGCCATAAGAATTCCCGATACCGCATGAATATGCGGTTCCATAAACTTCGCTGTTTGGTATTATAGAAACACGATTCGTCCCCAAATGATTTTTACTTGGAGAACGCGTCGTTAAAAAAATCAAATCAGAATATGAAACTCAAATTATTACTTGGCGGTCCATTAAGCCATTTACGCTACCCGGCTATTATCACAATGTTGGGAATTTCCAGCGGCACGATGTTCGCCGCAGCAACGGCCAGCGATACCGCCGCGAATTATAGCGGCGGCGGTTGGGGAGCGACTCCTCCAAACGATGGCAGTGGATTTGGCGCATGGACAGTAACCATAAATAATGCCAACAATCCGCCTTATGTCGGCACTTACCTCGACACTAGCAGCGCCGTGGCTACCGGCGGATATTCCTGGGCCACTTATGCCAATGGCACAGGCGATAACGGTTCCATCTCTATCTCACGCGCTTTTGCCTCGGGATTAAGCGGCTCCTCATCTTTGTTCAATCAAGTTTTCAGCTTTGACCTATCCAGCGGCGGTGTCGGCAATGGTTCAGGTGGACCACCCAACTCAGATTTGTCTGTCGAAATAGGCAACGCTTTTCTTTTCCAATATTTGGGAACGGGTAGCGACAACTTTACATTAAATGGCAATGCCACGACAATTGGCTTCAGTGCATTAAGTGCCGGAATCTATGTTTCATTGGCTGTCAGCGGGGCCCTGAATAGTCCGGTGGAAGCTTACACTTTCAGCGTTAGCCCTTTTAATGTCGGAAGCCCGCTTTACACGGCCAGCGGAACTTTTGATAGTTCAGCCTTAAACACTTCATCATTTAACTACTTGGATCAAAACACCTCGGGAAATGGCTATTTTAATAACCTGAACATAACATCTATAGTTCCTGAACCTTCCGCTATCGCATTGCTAGGCTTATCCGGCCTGGCAACACTTATTGCGATTCGTCGAAGGAATTAATCTTTCTTTGCCCTATCAAGCCCCGCAAACGCGGGGCTTTTTTATTTTGTAAATAAAGATGGCATGATATATTGCTTCACTTCTGAATTTTAGGTTCAGTCGGATGAAGCTTGAATTGAAATTGATTATGACCTGTCGTTCATTTTGGATTTTCACGGCGCTGTTGATTTTCGCGTCGGATATCTGTCCGACTTTTGGCCAAACAAACAACCTTCCCCTCGTGCAACGACGCTGGTTCGAAACCCGCACCGCGCATTTCAATCTCTATAGTTGCGGCACGCCGCAGGATGTCTTCAAACTCGCCGCGCAGCTTGAACAATTTTCCGAGGCTTACTCGCTGTTGGCCGGTTCGCAGGCTTTGGTTTCGCCGCCGATCATCGTCATGGCTTTCCCGAATCACGAGACCATGATGCCTTTTCTGCCGCTTTACAATGGCCAGCCGGGAAATTTCGCCGGCTTCTTCAAACGCGGCAGCGACGAAAATCTAATCGTCCTCTCGCTGCAAGCCGCCAACCCCGCGCAAACGGAACTGCATGTCATCTTTCACGAATACACGCATTTGTTGCTGCGGCGGAACGACGAATTTTGGCCGTTATGGCTCAAGGAAGGCATGGCGGAAATTTATTCCACATTTGAAACGCCCGGCGGTTCCTATGTGCGCATCGCGCAACCGATTAATTATCATTTGAGTTTGCTCGCGCGCGAACCGCTCATGCCGCTTGCCGATTTATTTGCCGTTACGCCCGGTTCGCCGCAATACAACGAACGTTCCCTTCAGGGAATTTTTTACGCCGAATCCTGGCTGCTCACCGATTTTTTGATCGCCGGGAACAATCCTTATTACAAAGCGCGCTTCGGAAATTTTACAACTTTGCTGCGCGAAGGCGAGCCGCCCACACAAGCTTTCACCAATGCGTTGCAAACAACTTTGCCCGAAATGGAAAACGAACTGCGCCGCTATTTGAAGCAGAGTAGTTTCACGCCGCTCCAAATTGCGCTGTCCGCCAATATCTCCGCCGCGAAAATTCTGACCACGCGCATCCTCACGCCGGTGGAAATTTATTTTCATCTCGGCGACGAACTGCTGCGCATCAACCGTCTTGACGACGCGCAAAATTATTTCACGCAGGCGCAAAAACTCGCGCCGGCCAGTCCCCTGCCCTACGAAGGACTCGGCCTGCTTGCCGCCGAACGCGAGCAGCCGACCGAAACGTTGCGCGAATTGAAGGAAGCGTTGCAGCGCGGCTCGGCCAGTTATCTGGTGCATTATATTTATGCGAGCGAACTTTACCAAACCACGGCGGATGCGCAGGACCGTTACGCGCCGTTGAAAAATGCCGAAGCGGATGAAATTCGTGGTGAACTGGAAAAATCCATTGTGCTGATGCCAAACTTCGGACCGTCGCACGAACTGCTCGGCTTTTTTGAAATGGTTCAGGGCAACCTCGTGATGGCGGAACGGCAGTTGCAACTGGCCGTCCAGCTTGAGCCGGAAAATCCGTCCTATCTTTTTTCACTCGCGCAGGCGCAACTGAGGGAAGAAAAATCCGTCACCGCGCGACGCACGCTACAACCGTTGCTCTTGCCTTACGTTGATAAAAACCTGCGCACGCACGCCGAGGAATTGATTCAGCAAATTGACCGTCGACAGAAGTAATACTATTTTTGCAGAGCTTTTCTGGATAAAATATTTTCTGGACAAATTATTTTGCCAAGAGTAAAGTCAAATCATCAAAACCAAATCACTATTTAAAATAATCTGAACGCATACTCTGGACACACGAAATTCTGACGGTTCTAGTCCAGGCAAGCAAGTTGTGGTAGGCGTGATTTCTGCTGGCATGGCAACTAACGGCTTCGTGCTGACGACTTATGGGCCGACCAACTGTGTTTGGACTATCAATTGCGCCACAAACATTACTTCCCCTAACTGGTTCACATTAACTAATTTTAACATTCCTGCCAATTCCCCTGAATTCAGGTTTGTCGATCTTGAAGCAACGAATCTCGGCCGTTTTTATCAGGTCATCCCAACAGTTTATTGAATGGATATTTTAGATCTTGATGTGAAATTTGATTGATACGATTGCAATTCAAAAGTCAGCCTCGTCTTCTTCTTACCTCGCATTGCCAAGTTCATCGAGCAAATCTTCCACGATCCAGTTTTTTTGCGCGGCCTGCAATTTATCCGCCGCCGCGCCGTGTTGCCAGACCGCGTAACGAATTGTTTTGCCAATGTCTTTTTGCAATTCCGGTTGCACCAGCAACCCCGCGATGAATCCACTCAAAACGTCGCCGCTGCCGCCTTGCGCCAGATGCGCGTTGCCGGACGGGTTCGCAAAAATTTCGCCGTCGCTCCGGCCCACGAGCGTCTGATGTCCCTTGAGCACGACCCAGCAATTGCCAAAACGCCGCGAGAGTTCGCGCAAGGCGTCCACGCGATTCGCCTGAATTTTTTGCGCGGTCGAGTTCAACATTTGCGCGGCCTCGCCCGGATGCGGCGTGATGACGCGCACGAGATTCGCGGACAACGTGTGCGGCGCGAGCCAGTCCAGCACGCTCGCGTCTATGATCAGGGGCAATTCCGAATCGCGCCAAAGCCGGCGGACAATCGGTTTCATTTCCACCGGCAAATCGGAAGCGGCCATGCCGGGACCAATCAACGTTGCGTCCGTCTTCGCCAGCAAATCTTTGGCCGGCGTCCACAGGTTCACCATGACGGCTTGCAGGTGCGACGCGACGACGTGATAGATATTTTGCTGCGTAAAAAGCGTGATGAGTCCGGGCTGCGCGCGTTGCGCCCCGCGCGCCGCTAAAACCGACGCGCCGTGAAATCCAAAGCTTCCGGCCACAATCGCCAGATGCCCAAACGTGCCTTTGTGCGTGTCCGGTTCGCGCGCGGGCGGGAAATTTGAAAATTCATTTGGTTCCGTCATTTTTATTTCAGCTAACGACATGGCCGCAGGATAAACTATTTTTGCGCGCGAAAAAGAAAATTGCGCCGTCACGCAATTGTCACACGTTTGTCGCCGATGCGTATGGCAGCGAAGTGCATAATCAGCGAACCCGGCAATGGCGCGACGTTTTTTCACCCTGCCGGATGAAAGCGCGACTTGATCGTCGCAAAAAAGTTTGACACTTTGCCTGCCTTATATCAATTTATCCGCATCCGTTGATTTGACGGACTCATGACGAGTGGTCGAGGGACTGGCCCGATGACACCACGGCAACCGATTGAACTTTGGTTTCAATGTCAGGTGCCAATTCCAGCTCAAGCATCATCAGCTTGGGAAAAATGAGAAGAGCACATAAAGCTTTTGTCGCCCTTTCTCGTCATGAGAAAGGGTTTTTTGTTTTAAGAAACGAATAGCCACAGAGACACAGAGCGCACAGAGGCAAAGCTAAAATTATTTCTCTGTGTTCTCTGTGCCTCTGTGGCAAATCTGAAAATTTATGAGTGAACAACACGGTTTCATGAAGGCGCTTAAATGCCGCGAATGCGGACGTGAATATCCGCTCGAAGCCACGCACGTGTGCGAGTTCGATTTCGGTCCGCTCGAAGTCGCCTATGACTACGACCGCATCAAAAAATCTTTGACGCGCGCGGCCATCGAATCTCGTCCGAAAACCATGTGGCGTTATCGCGAGTTGTTGCCCATCGCGGGCGAACCTACAGTTGGCAAACAAGTCGGGTTCACGCCGCTCGTCAAAGCAGATCGTCTCGCGAAAAAACTTGGTATCCGTGAATTGTGGGTCAAGAACGACGCCGTGAATTATCCGACGCTCTCGTTCAAAGACCGCGTGGTCAGCGTCGCATTGAGCCGCGCGAAGGAACTGGGTTTTGAAACCGTCGCGTGCGCGTCCACGGGAAATTTGGCGAATTCAGTCGCCGCCAACGCCGCGAGCGCAGGACTGAAATCCTACGTCTTCATTCCGTCCGATTTGGAGCAGGGAAAAATTTTGAACTCGCTTATCTACGGCGCGAACGTCATCTGCATCAAAGGCCATTACGACGAAGTGAACCGTCTCTGCGCCGAAATCGCCGGCAAATTCGGCTGGGCATTCGTGAATGTGAACATGAGGCCGTATTACGCCGAAGGCTCGAAAAGCATGGCGTATGAGATCGCCGAGCAACTCGGCTGGCGGCTGCCGCAGCACACGATCGTGCCGATGGCGTCCGGCTCGTTGCTGACGAAAATCCACAAGGGCTACCAGGAATTTGTGAAGCTCGGCCTCGTCGCGAATTCCGAGACACACATTCATGGCGCACAGGCCACGGGATGTTCGCCGATTTCCGTCGCGCAAAAAGCCGGACTCGATTTCTTCAAGCCGGTGAAGCCCGACACGATTGCGAAATCGCTCGCCATCGGCACGCCCGCCGACGGTTTTTACGCGCTCAAGGTGATGCGCGAGACCAACGCTGCGGCCGACGACGTGACCGATGACGAAATCCGCGACGCGATCAAATTGCTCGCCGAGACGGAAGGCATTTTTGCCGAGACCGCCGGCGGCGTGACCGTGGGCGTGGCGAAAAAGCTGATTGCGTCCGGCAAAATTCCGCGTGATTCTTCCGCCGTAATTTGCGTGACCGGCAACGGATTGAAAACGCTCGACGCCGTGCAAGGTCATTGCGGCAAGCCGCGCGAAATCAAGCCGAGCCTGCGCGAGTTCGAGGCGCTGCTGGCGCATGAAGAAAAAGTGAATGCGTAAAATTAAATGAACACATGGGTAAAAGTCATTTTATTCGGAATCATCAGCGGCCTAACATGGTCGCTGATGCTTGGCGGCTTAAATACTGAAGAAGATTCCATTTTCATTTTTACTGCTGGAGTAATAACAGGAGTGGCTGTTTCGCTTGTGCTAAAAGCTCCATTGACCAAATCGGGATGGAAGCAGACTTTAGTATTGGGATTGATTTCTTTGCCGTTAGGATCATTTATTTTTTATACTCTCTTTTACTTTAATGTTGAATTGGTAAAGGATGAATTTTCAAAATCGCCTTTTGAACCTATTTTTTTGGGAGCATATTTTGCCTTAATGAGTGTGTTATGGGGGTTTTATTATTTTCCGCTATCAGTCATCACAACATTTGCTTTACGAAAAGTAATCCGTTCTGGCGCTAAAAGTGCCATCTAAACTTGAATTGAAATTTATGTCAAAAAAAGTCCGCATCCCCACGCCGCTCCGCAAGTTGACCAACAACGAGGAGCTGGTCGAAATCAATTTGTGATTCGCTGGATTGCTGCTACTTTTCAATCATGAGTGTTTTGGAATTAACCGATGAGCAAGTCATCTCGCTGGTGCGGCAACTGCCCGCCACGCGCAAGCGCGAGGCATTGCTGGCACTGGCCGAAGACGCGGAAGTGCGAAATGACGAGCGGATGCTTTTTGCCGAATCGCAATTGCGCCGCCTTTGCAGCGAACGCGGTTTGAACTGGGATAATTTGCCGGAAGACCAGCGGGAAGAATTTGTGGATCGCTTGCTGCATGAGAAATGAGCGCGCCACTCATCGCCGTTTTCGACACGAACATCCTTTTTTCCGCCACCGGCTGGCGCGGAAAACCGTTTGAATGTGTCGAGCAGGCGCGGACGGGAAAAATCCAGGCCGTGACTTGCGCGGAGTTGATGGATGAACTGGCCGAAAAAATGGAATTGAAGTTTGGATTCTCGCCGGAACAAAGTTCGGAAACAATTGCGCGTTATCTGCGGTTTTTCAGCATGGTCAAAATTCCAAAAGTGTTGAACGCCGTGCCGCGCGATGCAGATGACAATGCCGTTCTTGAATGTGCCATTGAAGGCAAGGCGGGATTCATTATCAGCGGCGACAAAGATTTGTTGGAATTAAAAAATTTTCGTGGCATTGAAATTGTCCGCGCCAGTGAGTTTTTAGAAATTTTGCAGAAGCAGAAAAGTTGAAGCATTTGAAAATTAAAATTTAATCTATGCCAAAAAAAGTCCGCATCCCCACGCCGCTCCGCAAGTTGACCAACAACGAGGAGCTGGTCGAAATCAACGCCGCCACCATCGGCGAGGCGCTCGTCGAATTGCAGACGCGCTTCCCCGGCATCCAGGAACGGCTCGTGGATGAAAAAGGCGAGGTGCGCCGCTTCGTCAACGTCTATGTCAACGAGGAGGACATCCGCTTCCTCAAAAACCGCGAGACGCCGCTCAAAGACGGCGATGAAATCAGCATCATCCCAGCGATTGCTGGAGGCTAAAAAGTAGCGCAGGCTTCCAGCCTGCGAAATCCAAAGCAAAAAAATTGAAAATTGTTTTCGCAGGCAAGATGCCTGCGCTACGTTAAAAGAATTTTATTATGGCAAAGAAGAAAAAATCCGCGCCGACCAGCCAGAAAACGCCGCAGCAAACGCGCCTGTGGCTGATGTATCCGCCCAAGCTCATCAAAGAACCGCTCATCTGGAAGCTCGGCCGCAAATTTCCCGTGGTCACCAACATCCGCCAGTGCAGCGTCACGGACGAAATCGGCGTCGTGTGCCTGGAACTCGACGGCAAGCGCGCCGACGTGAAAGCCGCCATTAAGTGGCTGCAAAAAACCGGCGTCAGCGTCGAGCCGGTGGAGATTAACGTGGTGGAAAGTTAAATAAAATTTATGGGACGAGTCCGGCGCGGCGGTTACATCATCACCTGGTTCATCGGCGATCACGAACCGCCTCATGTCCATGTTGAAACCGCCGGCGGCAAACTCATTGGACGTTTTGATTTGCGGACGCGGCAAGGAATGGAAAGTTGGCAACCGGACAAAAAGCTGCTAAAGATAATTGAAGGCTTGGAACGCGAAGGCCGCTTATGAAATCACTGACTAATCTTAAAAAACCGTTTGGCACCGCCAAGATGGTTCGCATCAAGAGCGTGCGTTATCTCGCATGGGAAGACGCGTTTGACGTGGAGTTTGACGACGGCTTGAGTTTTCTTGAACCGCACAGCGCGATTCGCAAAGCCAATAAGATTTCTTCCAAGGCCGAGCCGGTTGAAATTGTCCTTGATGAAGAATACCGGATTGGTTTTGAAGTGCGCTACAACACGGGCGAAGCCGCAGAAGTTTCCTGGTCTTTCATCCGCGAGTTGCCGCCGAAAAAATAAAAGTTTCTTCAAAAGATAAACGGCGCGATGAATTCATCGCGCCGTTTTTTGTTCCCCACAAAATTATCTGTGCCGGCGTTTGACTTTGAGTTGCGCCAGCGAGTGCGCGAGAGCTGCGCCAGCGGAGGCAGCTTCTTCGTCGGTGATTTTTTCGACGAGGCGCGCTTCGGCGCGTTGGCGGGCTTCCTCGGCTTTCGCTTCGTCAATGTTTTCTCCGCGAATCGCCATGTCCGTAAGGATTGAAATTTTTTCGCCGGTGACTTGCACAAAGCCGTCGCCAACGGCGAGGAAAATGTTTTCGCCGCCTTTGCGCACATGGATTTCTCCCGCGACGAGTTGTGTCATCAGCGGCATGTGCTGCGGCAGAATGCCCATCTGGCCGTCACCGCCGTCGAGCGTGACCATGTCAACGTCCTCGGAGTAGGTTTTCGCCTCCGGCGTGACAATTTCTAATTTTATTGTGGCCATGTTTATCTTTCGGCGCGCACGGAGTGACGCGCCCTACCTTCACGCTTCTTTAATTTCGTCAATTCCGCCCTTCATGTAGAAATTCTGTTCGCCGACTTCGTCGTGCTTGCCCTCGAGAATTTCCTTGAACGCGCGGACGGTATCCTCGCGGGAAACCTGCTTGCCTTCGCGGCCGGTGAAAACCTGTGCCACAGTGAACGGCTGGCTCATGAACTTCTGGATTTTGCGGGCGCGGAACACGGTCGTCTTGTCCTCGGCGGAAAGTTCGTCCATGCCGAGAATCGCGATGATGTCCTGCAAATCCTTGTAACGTTGCAAAACTTTCTGCACGCCGCGCGCGACGTCGTAATGTTCCTGTCCGACGATTTCCGGCGCAAGCGCGCGGGAATTCGAGGCGAGCGGATCCACGGCGGGGAAAATTCCTAGCTCGGCAATCGAGCGTTCCAACACGATGGTCGCGTCCAAATGCGCGAACGTCGTCGCGGGCGCGGGGTCGGTCAAGTCGTCGGCGGGGACGTAAACGGCTTGGAACGAAGTGATCGAACCTTTTTTGGTCGAGGTGATGCGTTCCTGCAAGTCGCCCATTTCGGCGGCGAGCGTCGGCTGATAACCGACGGCGCTCGGCGTGCGGCCGAGCAGCGCGGAGACTTCCGAACCGGCCTGCGAGAAGCGGAAAATGTTGTCCACGAACAGGAGCACGTCCTGATTTTTTTCGTCGCGAAAATATTCCGTCACGGCGAGCGCGGACAACGCGACACGCAGACGCGCGCCGGGCGGTTCGTTCATCTGGCCGTAAACAAGGCCGATCTTTGAACCGGGCGCGATGATCGGCAAACCGTTCTCACCGATTTTCGGATGGCCTTTTTCGTCCTTCTCGACCTTGATGACGCCGGCCTCGATCATTTCGTTGTAAAGATCGTTGCCTTCGCGCGTGCGTTCGCCGACGCCGGCGAACATGGAAACGCCGCCGTGCAATTTCGCGATGTTGTTGATGAGTTCCATGATGACGACGGTCTTGCCGACGCCTGCGCCGCCGAACGCGCCGACTTTTCCGCCCTTGAGAAACGGGCAAATCAAATCAATGACCTTGATGCCGGTCGTCAACACCTGCGGGCTGGTGGATTGATCCACGAGCGCGGGCGCGGCGCGATGGATGGGAAGATATTTGTCGGCTTTCACCGGACCTTGTTCGTCCACGGGATCGCCGGTGACGTTGAACACGCGGCCCATGACGGCTTCGCCGACGGGCATGGAGATCGGGCCGCCGGAATCGGCGACTTCGTAGCCGCGCTTGAGTCCCTCGGTGGTGCTCATGGCGACGGCGCGCACCCAGTTGTCGCCGAGGTGCTGCTGCACTTCGAGCGTCAACTTGACGGGCTGGCCTTGCACGGTGAAATTCACCGTGAGCGCGTTGTAGATGGCGGGTAGCTGGCCGGAAAATTCCACGTCCACGACCGGGCCGATGATTTGAACGATTTTGCCTTTGTTCATAAATTTAATTTCAACCCACCGCCATTTGTGCGGTGGTGATTTCCAACAATTCCTTCGTGATGTTCGCCTGACGCAGCTTGTTGTATTCGAGCGTCAGGTCTTTGATGATCTGTTTCGCATTATCCGTCGCGTTTTTCATCGCGACCATGCGCGCGCTTTGCTCGCTCGCTTTTGCCTCGAGCAAAATCTGGTGCATCTGAAAATTCAAACTGTGCGGCAGCAACGCGCCCAGCACGGTTGGTTCGTCCGGCTCAAATTCAAAAGTGTCCGTGCGCGGGCCGGCGCTTGGCAATTCCTGTTCCTTCGCGCCGACTCCAGCCGTAACCGCTTTGATTTTTCCGACCGGCAAAAACGGAATCGTTTTCGGCTGCTGCACCAACGTCGAAATAAATTGCGTGAACAAAACGTCCACGCTGTCCGCCTCGCCCTTCAAAAACAAATCTTGCGCGAATTTTGAGACCGCCCGCGCCTCGGCAAATGTCGGCGCATCCTTGTAAGTGAACTCCGCCGCGAGCTGCCGTTTCGTGCGCGCGATGAATTGCGACGCTTTGCGCCCGGCGGTGACGAAAACCGTCGTGTTCTTATCGAGCTTCGCCGCTTCGCGAAACAGATTGCCGTTCAACCCGCCGCACAAGCCACGATCCGAACTCACGACGATAACCGCGCGCTTTTTCACCTCGCGGGTTTTCATCAGCGGATGCTCAAATCCCGCGATGCGCGGCGCGGCTTCGGCCAAGATCGCGTTCATCAACTCGGCATACGGACGCCCGACGAGCGCGGCCTGCTGCGCCTTGCGCATCTTGGCGGCGGCGACCATCTGCATCGCCTTGGTGATCTGGGCGGTGTTCTTGACCGACTTGATGCGCCGCCGTATGTCGCGTGTGCTGGGCATTTGTAAAAATTAAAATCGTTTTTTAGTTTTGACGCGATACGGCGGTGACGTTTCACGCATGAAACCAATTTGTTTCCGGTCTTCCGGCAACGGCGGTTCGACCAGTTGCCGGATTGCTTCAAACAGATTTTGAATGGATTCATCATGTCCGCTGACACGATTTTCCAATTCGCTCAATTTTTGCGCGAGTTCCTTGCTCGCCGCCAATTGTTCGCGCATCAAAACAAACGCGCGCACCACGGAAACGCTCATTTCCACCGCCCGGCCGCTGTTCAAAATGCTGGCCAGCATGATCGCGCCGTGTTCGGTGAAAACCCATGGCAATTTACGCCGTCCGCCCGCGCCCTTTTTTGATATCACAATTTGTGATATCAAAATTTCTAATTTTTCACCTGATAATTGAAAGGCGAAATCATCAGGAAACCGTTTGATGTTCCGTTTCAACGCCTGATTCAGCGCGCCGGTGGTGACTCCGTAAATTTTCGCCAGATCCGAATCAAGCATGACGCGCAGCCCGCGAATCGTGTAAATCAACGATTCAATCCGCGCCGGCGCAGGCTGTATTTTATATGATATTTGCACTCGATTTTTTGAGGTCGCAATTTGCGATCCCAAGCTTGCTTATCTGTAACTTTGCTTGAATTCAGTGACCGCCGCCTTCAAGTCCGCCGCGATGTCGTCGCTGATGGCCTTTTCCGTGCGAATCTTCAGCAGCAAATCCGCTTTGCGCGTGCCGAGAAAATCCGTGAGCTTCGTCTGGAAATCTTTGACTTTGTCCACCGACACGTCGTCGAAGAAATTATTCTGCGCCGACCACAACACCGCCGCCTGCACTTCGACGGGCAACGGATTGAATTGCGGCTGCTTGAAAATTTCCACGACGCGCTTGCCGCGTTCGAGAATCGCCTGCGTCTTTGCGTCGAGGTCAGAACCGAACTGCGCGAACGCCGCGAGTTCGCGATATTGCGCCAAATCGCCTTTGATACGACCGGCGACTTGTTTCATCGCCTTGATCTGCGCGGCGGAACCAACGCGCGAAACGGAAAGACCGACCGACACCGCAGGACGGATGCCTTGATAAAACAAATCCGTTTCCAGATAAATTTGTCCATCGGTGATTGAAATGACATTCGTCGGAATGTAGGCCGATACGTCGCCCGCTTGCGTTTCAATAATCGGCAGCGCGGTCAAAGAACCGTTGCCATATTTTTCGGCAACGCGCGCGCTGCGTTCCAGCAAGCGGCTGTGTAGATAAAACACGTCGCCCGGATACGCTTCGCGGCCTGACGGGCGTTTCAGAATGAGCGACACTTGGCGATACGCGACGGCGTGCTTCGACAAATCATCAAAAATAATCAGCGCATCCATGCCGTTGTCCATGAACCATTCGCCGAACGCGGCGCCGGAGAACGGCGCAAGATACTGGTTCGATGCGGAATCAGAAGCCGCCGCGACGACGACAATCGTGTAAGGCATCGCGCCCGCTTCTTCCAAAACGCCGATGACGCGCGCGACGCTCGATTGCTTCTGCCCGATGGCGACGTAAATGTTGTAAATCGGACGAAAATCTTTTTCGCCTGCGACTTCGGCGGCTATGTTGATGCGCGCTTGATTGATCATTGCATCCACGCCAATCGTGGTTTTTCCCGTCGAACGATCACCGATGATAAGTTCGCGCTGGCCGCGGCCAATCGGAATCATCGCGTCAATCGCCATGATTCCCGTTTGCACTGGCTGACTGACGGATTTGCGGCGGATGATGCCGGGCGCAATTTTTTCCACCGGATAAAAAGCCGTTTCTTTGATCGGCCCTTTGCCGTCAAGCGGACGACCGAGCGAATCCACGATGCGACCGAGCAAACCTTTGCCGACCGGCACGGAAAGCAATTTACCCGTCGTTTTGACTTCTGAACCTTCGTGAATGGAAAGATAATCGCCGAGAATAATCGCGCCGACTTCAGTTTCTTCAAGGTTGAGCGCCAGGCCGACGACGCCGTTGCCGAAATCCAACATCTCGTTGAGCATCGTGTCGGTCAAGCCTTCGATTTTCGCCACGCCGTCGCCGATTTCGCGCACGACGCCGACGTTTTGTTTGGCCGTCGCGGTTTTCGCGCCGCTGATTTGTGCTTCAATTTCCTGCAATAAGTTGCTCATAATAAATTAGGCTTTAGGCTTTAGGCTTTGGCATTTCCTAATGCCCGACGCCTCGAACCTCGCGCCTTTTTCAAAAACTTTCCGCCAATTGTTCCAATCTTGTTTTCACGCTGCCGTCGTAAAGATCGCTGCCGACTTGAATCCGCAAACCGCCGATGAGCGACGGATTTTGCGTGAACAAAAGATTTACGCTCGCGCCATATTTCTTTTTGATTTCGTTCGCCACTTCGTTTTGCAATTCCGCCGTCAACGGCGTGGCGCTTTCCACGCGCGCGGCGTGTTGTTCCAAATCCAATTTCACCAACCGATGCAGCCGCGACAAAATTTCGACGTAGCCGCGCGGTTTTTTTTCCGACAACAACGAAACCGTTTGGCGGACACGATTTTCATCCAACAAACCGCTGGCGTGGCAACTGCGGAACAGTTGTCGCGCGTCGCGTTGCGCTTGTTTGGAAATTTTCATTTTCTGCTCGGCGGGATTAAATTTCGATTATGGTTTGACCGGCGCTGCTCCGGGAAACCATTCGGTATGTTGATCGCCCTGCCTGCCGAAATAAATCACTCGTTTGCCGCGCAAAAAGGCAAAGTAGCCTTGAACGCCCGCTTCCATCGCCCGCCGCGTGAAGTCGCGATACTTTTGGCCGTGACGCTGGCTGTCCAAAATCGCCGCACGCAATTTTTCTACATTGAAATCGGGAGCAACCGTCGGCAATTCTTCGTAAGGAATCGGCGTCACGACGGTTTCTCCGGCACTGTTGTAGAAAGTTTTTTGCGCAGCAACATAATCAACGTGATAATATTCCACGCCAGTCGCAAGCAATTGGCCTACGACTTCTGGAAATGAAATGACGCCAGCGAGAGTCGCGCGCGCGGTTTCGGCGATAACTTTAGTGTCCATGATCAAGCAGCCAATTGTTTCTCCGTTTCCTCGGCCAATCGTTTCTGATCTTCCGCCGTGAGAATTTTTCCCGTCACCGTCGTGGTCGTTTGAACTACGAGCCGGCCCACTTCGCGTTTCAACGTCGCGAGCATCTGCGCGCGTTCCTGCACGGCGGCTTCGCGCGCCTTGACGACGATTTGTTCCGCGGCGGCGATGGCCTTCTGCGTTTCCGTTTCACGCACGCGGGCGGCAGCCTGGCGCGCGTCGTCAATCAGCTTGTTCGCCTTGTCACCCGCGTCGGCCAGGATTTTCTGGCGCTCGATTTCCGTGCGTGCGACATCGCCCTTGATTTTTTCCGCGTTGGCGAGCGCCTCGATGATTTTTTCGCGACGGGTTTGCAACATGGCGAAGATTGGCCCGTAGGCAAATCGCCACAGCACGAAAAAAACGATTGAGAAGCTGATCAACTGCGCGAACAGCGCACTCCATTCGATTCCGAGTTCTTTCATAACCGGAAATTTATTTGACGACGAACCAGGCGATGACCGCCCAGCCTTCGGCAAGCGCCATGCCGATGAACATCCACAACAGGATGCGGCCCGTCATGCCGGGATTGCGGCTCATGGCGATGAGCGCACCCGCCGTGGCACATCCGATGCCGACGGAGGCGCCGGCCATGGCGATGCCGGTTTTGATCAAGCCCATGCCGGCGTCCGGGTTTGTCAATGTTGGAACTGCATCTGCGAGCATGTTTATCATATTTTCAGTTGTTGGTTAATTATCTGCGGTTGATCCTCTTTCAAAATCAATGGCCCTCCTCCTCCTGGTGCGAACACATCGTGCCGACAAATGCAACCACCAGCAGCGCGAAGACGAATGCCTGCACCGCGCAGACGAACGTCTCGTAAAAATAAATGATGATCGTGATCCCCAGGGTTCCGAGCCAGGAATGCAGGTGAAATCCCATGGCGAACATCGTTTGACCGGCAAAAATATTTCCAAAAAGACGCATGGCCAGCGCCACCGGGCGGGCGAACAGGATCGATACTAATTCCATTGCGCCGATGAACAGAAAGAGCAAGGCGATCAATGGAAGGACCATTTTACCGACTTTCATCTTCACGCCGAAGACGTGTTTGGTGAATCCCCAAAGCCCATTGTAACGAATCGCCCAAAACATGCTCATGACCAAAAACACTAGAGTCATGGCGACGGTGAGGTTCGCATCAGTCGTGGGCGGGCGGAAAAACGGCCGGTTTATGTTTTCCACGGAGAAAGGCATGATGCTATCTTTGACCGGCGTCCCCACGCCGATAGTGTCAACTCCGGGAACCAAATCCACGTAATTACACAGAAAGATGAAGATCAAAAACGTCGTCGCATAAGGAAAAACCCAGCGCGCAACCCGCTCGTCCAGCACGTCCTTCATAAAGTTATTCCAGCTTTCGACAATCATCTCTA
The DNA here is from genome assembly GCA_036509895.1 of Verrucomicrobiia bacterium. Lineage (GTDB taxonomy): Bacteria > Verrucomicrobiota > Verrucomicrobiia > Limisphaerales > UBA11358 > UBA11358. The sequence continues at coordinate 102,075 of DATCEV010000064.1, read as the reverse complement.
TGACGTTTTGCATTCCGGAAGGGATCTCCTTGATATTTTTCCATGTCGTCACCCGGACAACGATTATGATGATCAGCGCAATAATCCATGAACAAACGATTGAATTGGAAATCGGCAGCGCAATCGCCGCCGGCCACCAACTCGAAAAAATCGAAGGCACGTTTTTGTCCGGCGACGGGCCGATGTAAAAAAGCGCCGGCGGTGATCCCGAAGGAAGCACTTCCGCTTCCGGCGCGCTGGCCGGAGACGCTTGCGCTTGCGCCGTTGCATTGGCCACCGGTTGAGCGGCGGAGTTTTGCGACGGCGACTGCGCCTTCAAATTTGACGCGAGCATCACGGCAAAAAGGGCGCAGACCAGCGCGATGGCAACAAATCGTTTCACTTAAAATTTTTCCAGACGACGCGAATGATCCGTTTCATCGGATGGTCACGGTTCTGAACGGACGCGGAAACTAATCAGTCGTGAAAAATTTCACAAGCAAATTTTGGAAGATTTTTTGACTGTCGCTTGAGTTAAAATTTCCAATTTCGCCGCAAAGATTCCGGCGTTTCTCCAAGTTCCCGCAATTTCCGCAAGCTCAACGCGTCATGACGTTTGGCCAGCCGTTCGCCTTTTTCATCCAGCATCAACGCGCAATGGAAAAACTTCGGCGGCGCCAAACCTAGCGCGCGATAAATTAAAATCTGCCGCGCCGTGCTGACCAGCAAATCCGCGCCGCGCACGACTTCGGTGATTCGCATCGCCGCGTCGTCCACAACACACGCGAGTTGATACGCCGGAACATCGTCATGCCGCCAAACGACGAAATCGCCGAAATCTTTTCCGGCGATGAATTTCTGCTCGCCACAATTTCCATCAATGAAGGAAATTACTTCGCCATCGGGAACGCGAAAACGCCAGGAAAATTTGGTTGCAGGGGATAAATAAAATTTCCGGCACGCAACTTTTCCAACGCGGCGCGATAAAAATTCATCCGCTCGCTTTGATTGTAAGGCGCAAATTTTCCGCCAATGTCCGGGCCTTCGCTCCATTCAAAGCCGAACCAGCGCAAATCTTCGAGCATGGCGGAAACAAAATCCATTTTGAAGCGCGTGGAATCCAGATCGTCGTTCCGTAAAATCAATTCGCCGCCATTTTCTTTTGCGCGTTGCTGCGCGACCCAAAACGTCCGCGCATGGCCGAGATGCAAATAACCCGTCGGCGATGGCGCGAGGCGTCCGCGATATTTTTCAAAATGGCTCATTTGGATTTGCCGCGAGCCATTCGCTGAATTTTGGCAACGGTTTGGACAAAATTCTTTGGACTTTGGAAATGTCCAACGACGTGTCCAGCGCGCGCGGCGGACCGGCAAAATCTTTCGCCGAACCAGATTTGATTTCCGTTTTAATTTCCGGCCAGCGTTTGGCGAGCAATTCGCCGATTTGCCAGCGCGACAATTTTTCCGCGCCGGCGACGTGAAAAATTCCGGCGCAATTTTTCTCCGCCAGTTCCCAAATCGCGCGCGCCGTTTCGCCGGCAAAAATCGGCGAACGAAATTCGTCCGTGAATAATTTCATTGGTTTTCCGCTTTGTAATGAAAGCCTCAATTGCTCATTGAATCCGCGATTGCACGCGCGCGAAATCCCGCCGTTGATGGAAGTGCGAATGATTAAATGTTTTGGATGGCGCAAAACAATTTCTTCCACCGCGACTTTGGTTTCACCGTAAAGATGCAGCGGATTTGGTAAATCCTTTTCGGAATAATTTCCTTGGCGACCGTCGAAAACTAAATCCGTGGAAAAGAAAATAAACTGAATTTTCGCCGCCAGTTCCGCCAGCAGTTTTGTGGCCTCGACGTTAATTTTCTTCGCCAATGCGGATTTTTTTTGCGCTTCGGCGACCGATGTAATCGCCGCGCAATGAATAACCAGTTGCGGCTGGTCTTTTTTGAATTCGCGTTCCACCGTTTTGAAATCAAGCAAATCAAAATCGTTGCGCGTAAGCGCGCGGACGCGCGAAAAAGATGGCGGCGCAGTTTGAACGAGATAATTTCCAATCAATCCGTTCGCGCCGGTGATCCAAATTGGATTCATTTCAAAAATCATTTTGGTTGGGGCGCCCTTTTTTTGCGGCGCCCTTCGAGATTCGGCAAAAAGCCGGTCAACAATCCAATCAATGGCAGGAACGCGCAGACTTTGAAAACAAAAATGATGCTCGTGTGGTCGGCGAGCTTTCCCAAGACCGCCGCGCCGATTCCGGCCATGCCGAAGGCGAGGCCGAAAAATAATCCGGCGATCATCCCGACTTTGCCCGGAACCAATTCCTGCGCATAGACCAGAATCGCCGAAAACGCGGACGCCAAAATCAAGCCGATGAAAATCGTCAGCGCGACCGTCCAAAATAAATTCGCGTGCGGCAGCAGCAGCGTGAACGGCGCGACGCCGAGAATGGAAACCCAGATGACGTATTTACGTCCAAAATGATCGCCCAACGGCCCGCCGGCAAAAGTTCCCGCCGCGATGGAAAAAAGAAAAATGAAAAGATAAATTTGCGACGCCATGATCGAGACGTGAAATTTCGCGATCAAATAAAATGTGTAGTAACTCGACAGGCTGACGAGGTAAAAGTATTTGGAAAAAATCAGGGCGACGAGAATGCCGAGCGAAAATAAAACGGTTTTTCGCGGCAGCGGCTTTCGGTGGTGAGGTTGCGCGCGCGGTTTGTTTTTGAGTTGGACCAAATGATTTTTATACCAGCCGCCGATTTTGAACAGCACCATGATGGCCATGAGGGCGAGGACGGAAAACCAAAGGATGTGCGATTGGCCGTTGCGCGTGACGAGGAGCGCGGCGAGCAGCGGACCGAAGGAACTGCCGGCGTTGCCGCCGACTTGAAAAAGTGATTGCGCGAATCCGTGCCGTCCGCCGGATGCCAGATATGCGACGCGCGACGATTCGGGATGAAAAATCGCCGAACCCAATCCGACCAAACCGACGGAAACCAAAAGAAATGAAAAGCGGTCGGCGAAGGAGAGCAGCACGAGACCGATCAAGGTGATGAACATTCCCGCCGCGAGCGAATACGGTTTGGGTTTGTGGTCGGTGTAAAAACCGACGACGGGTTGCAGCAGCGACGCAACGAGTTGAAACGTAAAAGTAATCATGCCGATTTGCGTGAAGTCGAGATGGAACGATTCTTTCACGACCGGATAAATCGCCGGAATGAGCGATTGAATGGTGTCGTTGAGCAAATGCGAAAAACTGATGGCCAGCAAAACGGGCATGACGGTTTTTTCCGCCGCGTCGCGGGGCGGTGAAATTAAATTTTCGTCCTTGTTCATCTGAAAAAATTTCCGGCAAATTTTAGAATTGCCGGAAAAAAATTGTCCGAAGTTTAGTCCACCAGCCGCTTCGTCAAATTTTCGTAGGCGTCAATCCGGCGGTCCCGCAAGAACGGCCAGTGGGTGCGCGTTACGTCCACTTTGGCGAGGTCAACGGGCACGATTAAAATTTCCTCTTTGTGCGTGGAGGCTTTTGCCAGAATTTCACCAGAGGTTCCGGCGACAAAACTTTGTCCCCAAAATTCAATGCCGTCGCCGCCCACGCCGGAAATTTTTTCGAGGCCGACGCGGTTGGGAACGGCAACAAAACAGCCGTTGGCGACAGCGTGGCTGCGTTGAATTATTTCCCACGCGCCGTGCTGGTTCGCCCCGTATTTTTCTTTTTCGCCGGGATGCCAGCCGATTGCGGTCGGATAAAAAAGGATTTGCGCGCCTTGCATCGCCGTCAGCCGCGCGGCTTCGGGATACCATTGGTCCCAGCAAATCAGCACGCCGATTTTTCCAAATTTGGTCTGCCACGTTTTGAAACCCAGATCGCCGGGCGTGAAATAAAATTTTTCGTAAAAGAGCGGGTCGTCGGGAATGTGCATCTTGCGGTAAATTCCCAGCAGCGAACCGTCGGCGTCCATGATCGCGGCGGTGTTGTGATAAACGCCGGCGGCACGTTTTTCAAACAGCGACGCGATGACGACGACTTTATTTTTTTTGGCGAATTTGCAAAACGCTTCCGTGCTCGGCCCTGGAATTTTTTCGGCCAAAAAAAAATTTTCATGGTCTTCGCTCTGGCAAAAGTATTGCGAGCGGAAAAGTTCCTGCGTGCAGATTATATTTGCGCCTTGCTTCGCGGCGCGTTCGGCGAGGGCGAGCGTTTTTTTCAGATTCGCTTCGGGATTCGCGGAGCAGGTGGATTGAATCAAACCGAGTTTGACGATTTGAGCGGCGGCGCGTTTCATTTTTTCAAGGCATGTTCTTTCAGGCGCGCGGTTTCTTCAAGCATGATGGTTTTGCCGTGGCCATCTTCGGTCGTCGGAGCGGGCGGAGCGAGTTGTCCAAAAAGTTCGCGGATAAATTTTCCGAGCGTCTCGTTGGTCGGGCCGTAGCCCTCGTGATAAATATAATATTCCAAATCATACATCAGTTCGGCGGCGGTCGCGTAACGCCGCGCGACATCGCGGACGAGGCAATGATGCAAAAGGTCGTTGAGCTTGTCGTCAATGCGCGGGTCGAGCGCGCGAAAATCTGGAATGGGCTGGTTCAGGATGCGGCGGCGGGATTCCTCGGCATTCTCGCCTTTGAATAAATTTCTGCCGAGTAATAAATTCGCCAGCACGACGCCGACGGAAAAAATATCGGAGCGCTGGTCGGTGACTTGAAAATCCGCCTGTTCGGGACTCATATAATCGGCTTTGCCCGCGACGACCTCGCCTTCTTGATCGGTCAAAAAGCCGCGCGCCTTGGCGATGCCAAAATCCGTGAGCTTCACGTCGCCCTCGAACGCGATCATGATATTTTTGAAACTCACATCGCGATGAACGATGCCCAAAGGCTTGCCGTCTTTGTCGGCTTTCGCGTGCGCGTAGGCCAATCCGCGCGCGATGCGGCTGGTGATGAAGACGGCGAGTTCCTTGGGTAACGCGCGTTTTTTTTCGGCAAGCTGCCGGCTGAATTGTTCCAGGTTCACGCCGCGAATCAATTCCATGGCGATAAAACAGACATCGTTGGCCCGGCCGAGATGATACGTCTGCACAATGTTCGTATGGATCAAATCCGCGACTAGTTTGGCTTCGCCGACAAAATTTTCGATGAACATTTTCTGGCTGGCGTAACTGGGCCGGATGATTTTGATGGCGACGCGCTTGACGAAATTATTCGCGCCATGCTGCTCGCCTTCATAGACGACGCCCATGCCGCCCTCAAAAATTTTGCGGACGATTTCGTAGCGAAATTCGTTCTGGATGGTGAACAATGGCACACGCCGATAGTGGAAAATTGGCTCGCGAAGTCAAGTCCCGCCCATGACCGCCAAAATAAAACCTGCATTTTTTGTGTTTTTTTTCTTGCAGGATTCCCGCGAAGTCCTTTAATTCGAGCCAAGTCAAACGACTTTTTGAACCAAACCGTAAAAATAACAACAACAACCACGGAACAAATTATGGCAAAAGCCCTCTCAAAATCCCAACTCGTCGCCGCCGTCGCTGAAAAAGCGCAGCTCTCCAAAAAGCAAGCCGGCGAAATTCTAGACCACATCGCCGCGCTCGCCTACAAGCACGCGAAGGACACGTTCACATTGCCCGGCATCGGCAAACTCGTCCTCAAAGATCGCGCCGCCCGCATGGGCCGCAATCCGAAGACCGGCGAAGCCATCCAGATCAAGGCCAAACGCGTCGTGAAATTCCGCGTCGCCAAAGCCGCGAAGGATGCGATCCTCGGCGTCAAAAAGTAAGCTGCGGTTTTTCATCAAGGCGCTTCGATTTTGTCGGAGCGCCTTTTTTGTTTTTCTTCTGTGTTCAATCCGTGTTCAATCCGTGGCTGAAATAATTTTATGAAACCTCGCGTCCGATTCGCCCCATCGCCCACCGGTTATTTGCACATCGGCGGCGCGCGCACAGCGCTCTTCAACTGGCTTTACGCCCGACACACCGGCGGCACATTTATTTTGCGCATCGAAGACACCGATGCCGCGCGCAATTCACAGGAAGCCGTCGAAGTCATCTTGAGCGGCCTCCGCTGGCTCGGACTTGATTGGGACGAAGGCCCGCTCACCGGCGATGCCACCGGCGCGAGCAAAGGCAATTGCGGTCCGTATTTCCAATCGCAACGGAAAGAAAATTATCAGCGCCGCGTCGAAGCGCTGCTCTCTCGCGGCCTCGCCTACGAACACGAAGGCGCAGTGAAATTTCGGATGACCCGCGAGCCAATCACGATTCACGATTTAGTCGTCGGCGATGTCGTCCGCAAACTCACCGACCGCGAGGAAGTTGATCCCGACTTCGTCATCCTGCGTTCCGACGGCCAGCCCGTGTTCCATCTCGTCAACGTCATTGACGATCTGGAGATGGACATCACGCACATCATCCGCGGCGAAGATCACTTGAGCAACACCGCCAAGCACATCGCGCTCTTTCAGGCGTTCGGCGTCAAACCGCCGCACTACGCGCACATCCCGCTCATTTTGAACGGCGACGGTTCCAAGATGAGTAAGCGTGACACCGGCGCGTCGCTTACTAGCTATCTCGACGACGGATTTTTGCCCGAAGCCGTCATCAATTATCTCTGCCTCCTCGGCTGGTCGCCCAAGGACAATCGCGAAAAACTGTCGCGCGCCGAAGTCATCGAACGCTTCGACCTGCCGCAGATTCTCCGGCACAACGCGCGGTTCGATTACGAAAAACTCCTGTGGTTGCAAGGCGAATACGCGCGCGAACTGGCCGACGACCGCTTTTACGAACTCGCCGTCCACGCCTTTGCGAAAGCCGAAATTGATACCAATAAATTTCCGCTCGCCTACGTCAAAGCCGCGCTCGACACCTGCAAAGGCAAATTCAAATTATTTAGCGAACTACCCGCCTACGCCGGATTTTATTTCCGCGACGAAATCATTTACCAGCCCGACGACGCGAAAAAAGTTTTCATCCCCGAAAACAAACCGCGCCTCGAAAAACTCCGCGACGCCTTTACGAAATTATCTGAAAATCAATCGCCCATAACTTTTGACCAGTTTTGGAATTCGCTTTCTCGTGGCGGCAAATCTTTGATGGGAGACGAATATCGCATCACTGAGGACGGACAATTACATATTTTGTCACCAAAAAATGAGAACAAAGATTTTCATATTACTAAAGAAACCGTGGCGAAATATTTTGAGATTCTTTCTCAAAAAAAATCCGATGACTTCAAGTATGATTTCGGAACATATTTTTATCGTGTTTTTCTTACCATTAGAAATTCATTTGAGGCAGCAACTCTTGAGTTAGCGCTAAAAGCTACCGCGACCGAATTGGGCGTGAAAGCTGGCGTGCTCATCCACCCGACGCGCCTCGCCGTCACCGGCAATCCCCACGGCCCGAGCCTGTATCATCTGCTCGAAGTTTTGGGCAAAGAAAAATCGCTGGCGCGGATCGAGAAGGCTTTTGAGAAATTCAGTTAAGCCAAGAAAGGAAATACTACCATGCCTATATTGTCTGAACTTCGACCGACTCAAATGCAAAAGGTCATAGATTTAGTTAGGGCTGCTGGCATTGATGTAAGTGATTGGGCAAATTATGCGGGAGGCAAAGCAAGAGCCGCTGCCAATCCTAAATACTGCTATGAGTGGTCATTTGTTGAACTGAAGAAAGTAGCTGTTTTCAATTTGTGGTTTGAGCAAATGAAACAGCGAGGTCAAGACATTGTAATTGATTTGAATTTCCTTGAATTTTCAGACGGAAGAGGGAGGCGGAATCAAGATAGGGTCAAACTGGCAATAAGAGAAAAACTTCCGATTCGCATTATTGTCCTAGATGGAAAGATGGGCAACCCCAATGGAAGTATTGTTTCCAAAAGACAGTTAGACCCAGCCATTTGGCGTGTGACCGCTCTTGACCAAAAAACCGGTGATTACACATTGACGCGAGGCGCGGATCATTTCATTGACCAATTCTCAATTCAGGAAACGCCTGACCGAAAACCAGAACGCCGAGAAGTTTCAGTTCTAGCTTTTGACCGCAATCCTGTGGTTCGTAAAAACGTTTTGATCCGAGCTAATGGCAAATGCGAATGGTGTGGAGAATCCGGCTTTCTGATGGCAGACAAAAGAATTTACCTTGAAACTCATCATGTGATTCCATTGAGCGAAGAAGGTTCTGATGTTGAAAGCAATGTTGCTGCACTTTGTCCGAATCATCACCGCGAAGCTCATCACGGAGCAATCAAAGCTGAAATGCGTAAAAAACTTTTGAGTCGTCTTGCCAGTTAGAATCTGTGTTTCATCCGTGTTCAATCCGTGGCTAAAAAAAACATCGCCCGCTTCGCGTCCTTCGCGCGACACAAATCTGCAGCGCCGTAGGCGCGACATCTTTGTAGAACTCAACCAAAAAAGATTTTCAAGCTCCGTAGGAGCGACATATTCCGAAACGATTCATTTGCAAGCCGACAACGAAAAACTTCCCGAATATGCCGCCCCTAACGGGGCTTGGCATTTTTCTGGTTTCGGTTTCTACAAAGATGCCGCTCCTGACGGAGCTTGAAAAATCGTGACACGAATCGCACGAATTTCCACAAATTGAATTCGTGTTGATTTCGTGAAATTCGTGTCAAAAAAATCCGTGTTTCATCCGTGTTCAATCCGTGGCTAAAAAATCCATGCGTCCTGAATGGACGCCGGATGCCATCGTCCCGTCAGGACGCTTCATTTTGTGAACCACCAGCCCGGCACGCCGTGCCGGGCTAATTTCCACCGTCGCTCCGCGACATGAATTGAATTCGCGCCTCAATGAAGTTTTTGCCAAATGATTTTCTTTATCCGCCAAAGGCGGAATATTTTTTGATTCCGCGCCGCCACATGAAACGCGCGAGGCCATACATCAGCAACACCCAGCCGAATTGCGCGAGCAATCCAAACCAAAGGCTGCTACCAGCGATCTTGCCCATGTAAATGCTGACGGGAAAATAAAGTTGATAGGGGAACGGCGTGAAAAATAAAATGTGTTCCAGCAGCGGGTGACTCGAATGCAACATGGAAAGCGGAAAGACGTGGCCGCTGGCGATGTATTCAAAGGCAAATAAGATGAAAATGAGCGTGGAGATTTCCAATAACCAGAACGCCAGCATGGCCATGGCATAGGAAATAAAAAATTGCAGCAACGCGGTCAGGAAAAGTGAAAGGGGAAAAACCAGCAGCGCCGTTCCGCTCGCGGGAAAAATAAGATAAGCGCGAAAACAAAAAAGGAAAATCGCCAGCGGAATGAACGCCATCATGACAAAGGCGACGCGCCCGGAAAAAAACAGGCAGAGCCGATACCAAAGATAATCCACCGGCTTGAGCAGAAACTGGCTGATGTTGCCTTCGCGGATGTCGGCGGCGATCTGCCAGTCGTCTTCGTTGACCGCCGTGAAGACGTCCACCACGGCGACCATCAGATAATAAAAAATAATTTGCGCCTCGGTGTAACCGGAATGCGAGCCGCCATTGCTGTTGGCATAAACCGTCCGCCAGAGCGAGAGCATGGCAAATAACGGAATGAAGCTGAACAATGTCCGCGTCAAATAATTGAAGCGATAGGTGAGATTGTTCTGGATGCCAATGGCGATGACATGCCGGTATTTTTTCATTGCGTGGGGGAATTTAATGGCTTGACCCTGAAAGGTGAATGGAAATTTTCAAAGCCTCCTCGTTCTTGGAGGCGCGGCGGCTTGGGAAAATCGGATTGATTCCGCCGCGCGGCCTGGCAAGCTGACAGGCCATCACAAATGGATTGAATTAATGAAGCGAGCCGCAAAAATACTTTGCATTTTCATCTTTCGCGCATTGGAACGCAGATTATCCGTCCGCAATCTTTATCGGATTCTCAAATTACCTGCATTCTTGTGGGCCACAATAAAGATGTGCGGCAAAGAAAATCATCAAACGCCGTTGCCGCAGTTTCTTCAGGTCAATGGGTCCGCGCAGTTGAAGCGGCAGCGGCACGCGACGATTTTTTTGAGCAACGTCCTGGATTATTTTCCCGATCAATTGCCGACGCCCAAATGGAAAGGCTGCTGCCGCATCCATGGACTTGAGCGCGTGCAAACAGCGTTGCAAAATGGTCGCCCCGTCATTTTGGCGCTGGTTCACTTCGGACCTTATTGGTTGATGCGCGCGTGGCTGCGCAGCGTGGGAATTCCTTTTGCGCCATTGGTGGGCGGCAGGATTAAAAGCCGCCCGCGCTACCGGCGGCAATTGGATAAATATATTCCAATGCCGGAAGTGTCGCCGGTGTTTTATCTCGATCAACTTCGCAAAACTTCCGCGTTTCTGGCGGCGGGCAATGTGCTGGGCGTGACGATTGACAATGCGCAGGCCGACAAAACCATGAGCGTGCCGTTTTGTGAAGGCTGGACTTTTCAAATGGCGACCGGCGCGGTGCGCCTGGCCATCCGGCAACAAGCGGAATTGATTCCCTGCATCATCGCGGACGAAGGCGACTGGCAGTTCCGGTTGGAATTGGGACGGCCCGTGCCAAAAGAATTTTTGGCGCAGGAAAAAGACTGGCCGCGCGCCGGAAAACATTTGCTGGAGGAAATGATGCCGCTTTTGCGGGCGCATCCCGAACAATGTCAACGCGAGTTCATCGGCTGCCTGCAAAAAAATTCGGCTGCGTGATTGAAGATTAAAAGTGCGCGCGATTAATTTCTTGCGCGCGCCGATAAAATCCAAAAAGATTTACCAGCCGCAATGAAGTTCAAACGCTATCTGGCCATTTATGCCGCGCTCTGGAAAAATTCCGTCACGCGCGAGATGTCCTTCAAGGGCAATTTTCTTTTGTGGATCATTGTGGAACTGCTTTGGTTCGGATTGCAACTGGCGTTTGTCAGCGTGGTTTATTCGCAGACGCATTCCGTCGGCACCTGGACGGAATGGCAAATGGTCATGCTCGTGGCCGCGAGCAATTTCATCCAGCAAGTCTATCAGGCATTTTTTCTCGTCAACTGCACGAACCTTTCCGAACTCGTCCGCACGGGCAAAATGGATTTTCTTTTGCTGCTGCCGGTCAACACGCGCTTCATCGTCTCGCTGCGGCAGGTGGATTTGGGCGCGTTCATCAACGCCCTGTTCGCCATTTGCGTGATGGTTTATGCGGCGATGAAATTGCATTTGCATCCGACGCCCGGACAATTCACCGGGTTCGCCGCGTTATGCGTCGTGGGAATTTTGATTCATTATTCACTGATGTTCATGCTCGCAGCCATCAGTTTTTGGACGGTGCGCGCGCAGGGCATCGTTTATGGTTATTACAACCTGTTCAACATCGCGCGCATGCCCGACGAGGCGTTTCACGGCGCGTTCAAAGCCATGTTCACTTTTGCGCTGCCCGTGCTGCTCGTCTCCAATGTTCCCGTGCGCATCCTGGCAAATAAAATCGCCCTGCCAAGTTCCTGGCTATTGCTGCTGGGCTTGGGAATTGTCTGGGCGCTGATTTCAGAATGGTTCTGGCGCATTTCCGTGCGGCGTTACACCAGCGCCAGTTCGTGACGAATAAAATTATTTCAGCGTCCGCAAAATCAAGTCTGTTTTTTATGAAAAAATTCTTCCGGCATTTTTTGTTTGGGGTCGTCTCAGCGGCTTTTCTGGCGTCGCCAAAAACCTTGGCTCAAAGCGCGAATGAAATTTCTGCCGTCACGAAGGTCATCCAAAACTCGGCCACCAATCCCGTGCCGCGCGATCCGAAATGGATTGCCCGCCATGAAGGTTTTGTTGCGGCAGCAAAAAAAAACGGCATTGAACTTTTGTTTCTCGGCGATTCCATCACCGATTTCTGGCGCACGCGCGGCACGAATGTCTGGAACAAATATTACGCCACGCAACACGCCGCGAATTTCGGCATCAGTGGCGACCGCACGCAGCACGTTCTTTGGCGCATGGATCACGGCGAACTCGACGGCATCAAACCCAAAGTCGTCGTGCTGCTGATCGGCACAAACAACACCGGCAAGGAGCGTGATGGAAAAACCATTCGGAACACCGTGCCCGAAACCATTCAGGGCGTCCAAGCTGTCGTCGCCGACCTCCGCGCCAAATTGCCGGACAGCAAAATTTTGCTGCTGGGAATTTTTCCGCGCGGCACTTTGGACAATCCGCAACGCGCGCAAGTCGCGGTCATCAACACCGTCATCGCCAAACTGGATGACGGCAAAATGGTGAAATTTCTCGACCTCAATCCGAAATTTCTTGAAGCCGACGGAAAATTATCGAGAGACATCATGCCGGATTTATTGCACCCCAACGAACGCGGCTACCAGATTTGGGCGGATGCCATGAATCCCACACTCGACAAAATGATGAAAGAATAGTCGCCTGCATCCTTTTCAAATTTTCGCGAACCATTTCTATTCTTGCACTTCGTCGCGCGCGTCGTAAATTTTCCGCGCAAAATGAATTATAAAATTTCTCAACGCGCCGCGTCGCTCGCGCCTTCGCTCACACTCGCGATTGATTCCAAAGCCAAGGCGATGAAAGCTGCGGGCGAAGACGTCGTTGGCTTCGGCGCGGGCGAACCGGATTTCGACACGCCGCAACACATCAAAGACGCCGCCGCCAAAGCGCTCGCCGCCGGTTTCACAAAATACACACCGAGCGCGGGCATTCCCGAATTGCGCGAAGCCATCGCGGAAAAATTTCAACGCGAAAACGGACTGACTTACAAGCCGTCGCAAATCATCGTTTCCAACGGCGGAAAACATTCGTGCTTCAACGTCATTCTCGCGACGTGCGAAGCGGGCGATGAAGTCATCATTCCCGCGCCGTATTGGTTGAGTTACCCGGAAATGGTCAAGCTCGCGGGCGCAACGCCGGTGATTTTGCAAACGACCGACAAAACGGAATTCAAAGTCACGCCGCAACAATTGCGCGCCGCGATCACGCCGCGAACAAAATTATTTATTTTGAATTCGCCGAGCAATCCGACCGGCTCGGTTTATTCGCCCGAAGAAGTCAAAGCGCTCGGCGACATTTGCGTGGAAAAAAATGTTTTGATAATGAGCGACGAAATTTATGAGCACTTGCTTTACGACGGCGCAAAAGTCAAAAGCGTCGCGAGTTTTTCGCCAGAACATCAGGCGCACACAATCATTGTCCACGGATTTGCGAAAGCCTGGAGCATGACCGGTTGGCGACTCGGATTTCTCGCCGCGCCCGAACCGATTGCCAAAGCGATTGACGCCGTGCAATCGCACAGCACGAGCAATCCAAATTCGTTCGCGCAAAAAGGCGGTGTCGAGGCGTTGAAAGGTCCGCAAGATCATTTGCCGAAATGGCTCGCCGAATTTGACAAGCGTCGCCGTTACGCGCACGGAAAATTAAATTCCATTCCGGGAATTTCCTGCGTCAACGCGAAAGGCGCATTTTATTTGTTTCCGAACATTTCGCAAACCGGACTCAAATCATCCGAGTTTTGCGCCAAACTTTTGGAAGCGGAAAAAGTCGCGGCAGTTCCGGGAATCGCATTCGGCGCGGACGATTACATCCGTTTGAGCTACGCGACGAGCATGGCGAACATCGAAAAAGGTTTAGAGCGAATTGATAAATTTTGCCGCGCGCTGGCGAAATAATTCCGGTAGTTAAGATAATTTCAATTTTTCGCCTTCGCCCTGCGCCGTTTCGAGCAATTCCCGAATCCGTTGCGCGTCGGCTTTTTTGTGGCCGTGGCTCGCCAGCGGATCCGTGCCGCCGGATGACTCGATCAAAATATTCGACCAAATCAGGCCGGTCTTGATGTGCACGGACGCGACCTTGCTGATGCTGATGCTGATTTCGTCGCGACTAAACCACGAGCGTTTGTGGCGGATGACCGCTTTTTCTGTCACTTCGATAATGGTGGGAAAAAGAAAATTTCCATGCGTCCACCGGCTTGCTTGAAATGTTTCCGAAGCCATGCCGCCAGTTTGACTCAGAAATCCGACTTAATCAACTGGATTTGATGCGGCAATTGAGAATTGGCAATCACGCGTGCGCCTGATAATTTTTTTGAAATGTCCGACGTGGCTGCCGCAACTCCAACGCCTTCCAAGGCGAAAGTTTTTCTTCGCCGACTCACCACCACGGTGATTCTCTGGACCGCGATCATCGTCGCCTTGTTTTCCGGCCACCCGCTGATCTCAAACGGCGTCTTCATTTTTGGCATCGTCGTTTTTGCCGTGGCCGGCCTGGACGAATTTTACGGCCTCGTTGAAAAAATAAATCTCGTCTGCTTCAAATACTGGGGCATTTTCGGCGGCACACTGTTGCTGGGCGGAACGGCGTTGAATCTCATCGGCGTCGTGGGAACCCAAAACGGCTCGCCCGCGCGCGTGAACGATTTTGAAACCGGCTTCATCATTTTATTCGTGCTGGGCCTGTGCGTGCGGCAATTCATTTCCAAATCAAACACGGCCGGCATTCTGGCCATTTCCACGACGCTTTTTGGCCTGATGTATGTGCCGTGGCTGCTGAACTTCATCCAGAAAATAAATTTTTTTCCGGGTGTGGACGGAAAATATTTTGTCCTCTATTTCATTCTCGTCACCAAATTCAGCGACACCGGCGCGTATGCCATCGGCTCGCTCATCGGCAAACACAAAATGATTCCGCGCATCAGCCCCGGCAAAACGTGGGAAGGTTTCGGCGGCGCCATTGCCGTTTCGACCGGCGCAAGTCTGGCGTTCGTGCATTTTTTCGGCAGCCACATGGCCGGCATGAATTGGATGCACGCGATCATTCTGGGCGTTTTATTAAGCTCAACCGCTGTCGTTGGCGATTTGATCGAATCACTTTTCAAACGCGAGGCGGGCGTGAAAGATTCCGGCAATTTTTTTCCCGGCATCGGCGGCATTTTGGATTTGCTTGACAGCCTTTTGTTCAACGCGCCAATCATGTATTTGTATCTGCGGCATATTTTGACAAATCCATGAACCACCAAGACACAAAGACACCAAGTTTTTCAGCCTTGTTTCTCTTTGTGCCTTGGTGTCTTGGTGGTGAATTTTTTCTTGAATGAAAAACGTCGTTCTTCTCGGCAGCACTGGCAGCATCGGCACCAACACCGTCAAAGTGGCGGAAGATTTGCCGGATCAAATCCGCCTGCTCGGCCTTGCCGCCGGAAATAATTCCGAACTGCTGCTCGAACAAACGCGCAAGCACAAGCCCGCTGCAATCTCAATTTTCGATCCGGCAAAAGCCAGGGAACTTCAAAACGCGCTCGGCACTTCGGCCCAAGTTTTTTTCGGCGAAGAAGGCTTGATCAAACTTGCAACGCTTCCGGCAGCCGACATTGTTTTGATCGCGATTGTCGGAACGGCCGGACTCAAGCCCGCGCTGGCGGCGATTCGCGCGGGCAACGACATTGCCGTCGCGTCCAAAGAAATTTTGGTCATGGCCGGCGAGATTGTGATGAACGAAGCGCGCAAACACGGCGTGCGGATTCTAGCCGTGGACAGTGAACATTCCGCAATTTTCCAGTGTCTTGATGGCAAACCGATAAATTCCGTTCGTAAATTGATTTTGACCGCGAGCGGCGGACCATTTCGCGACAAAAATCTTTGGCCAAAGGAAAAATTTTCCGAAATCACAGTCGAGCGCGCGCTGAAACATCCGTCGTGGGTGATGGGCAAAAAAATCACGATTGATTCGGCGACGCTGTTCAACAAAGGACTTGAGATGATCGAAGCGCGCTGGCTGTTCGACATCGAAATGGCGCGCGTCGGCGTCGTCGTGCATCCGCAAAGCATCGTGCATTCGATGGTGGAATTTGTGGACGGCTCGCTGCTCGCGCAACTTTCCACGCCGGACATGTGCCTGCCGATCCAATACGCGTTGACGTATCCCGACCGCGCGCCGAGCGAACGTGTGCAAACGAATTTTCCCAAAATCGGCACGCTGACTTTTGAAGAACCGGACGTGGAAAGATTTCCGGCGATTGACCTGGCGCGGCGCGCGGGCGAAGTTGGCGGAACGTTGCCCGCCGTTTTGAACGCGGCCAATGAAATTGCGGTCGAAGCGTTCGTGAATCGCAAAATTACTTTTCCGCAAATCACAGAAGTCGTCCGCAAAACCATGGACGCGCATAAAACCATTTCGCATCCAACCCTTGAAAAAATTTTGGAAGCGGATTCGTGGGCGCGGAAAGCCGCCGCAATTTGAAATAGCGCGCGGCTTTTTCTCCTGATATACTCAAGCTTCATTTACATGACAATTTTGCATTATATTTTTATCGCGCTCGAAGTGGTTTTGCTTTTCAACCTTTTGATCGGCGTTCACGAGCTTGGACATTTTCTCGCGGCGAAATGGCGCGGACTGAAAATCGAGCGCTTCGCGATTTGGTTCGGCAAACCGATTTGGAAACAAAAAATCAACGGCGTCGAATATGCGCTGGGCTGGATTCCGGCGGGCGGTTACGTCGCGCTTCCGCAAATGGCGACGATGGAAGCGGTCGAGGGCAAATCCGAAACGCCGGTCGAGCAATTGCCGAACGTCTCGGCGCTGGACAAAATCATCGTCGCCTTCGCCGGGCCGCTGTTCAGTTTTTCACTGGCAATTTTTTTCGCGGTCATTGTTTGGGGCGTGGGCAAACCGGACAACGGCGCGGATAAATCCACGACGATTGGCTGGGTGGACAAAACTGGCCCGGCGTGGAAAGCCGGTTTGCGTCCGGGCGATACGATTTTGGCCATTGACGGCAAGCCGGTGAGACACTTCACGCCGCCCGCGCTGGACAGCGTGACCTGGCGCGTCGTGACGAGCGAAGGCACAAACATCGTCATCAATTATCTGCGCGATGGAAAAGAAGAAACGGCTTATGTCGTGCCGTTTCATCGCGCGACCAAATGGTATGAACGCAAAGCGCTCCGGCAAATTCTCATCGCGCCCGTGATGAAGGCGGTGGTTGACGAAGTGGCCAGCAACAGTCCCGCCGCGCTGGCCGGTTTGACCAATGGCGATGAAATAACCGCTTTGAACGGCAAAAAAATTTACAGCCCGCTCGCAATTTTTTCCGCCGAGGATGCGATGAGCAACAGTCCGGTGCTGCCAATGACACTGACCGTTCATCGCGGCCACGAAGAATTTGATCGCACACTTATGCCGGAAAAACCGATCCAGCCGACGAACAGCAGTCCGTTGCTTGGCATTTTGGCGTGGGGCGAAGAAACGAACGTGACCCTCACGCATCCGAGTCCGCTGGCACAAATCGAGTCGAGCGTCGGGCAAATCACCGCGACGGTTCATGCGCTTTTTGCGCGCAAAAGCGACATCGGCGTGCAACAACTCGGCGGCGCCGTGATGATCATCCGCGTTTATAGCAACTTATTTCAAGATGAAGACGGCTGGCGGCGCGTGCTCTGGTTCAGCGTCATCCTCAATGTGAATCTGGCGCTGCTCAATCTGCTGCCCTTGCCCGTGCTCGACGGCGGACATATTTTGTTGTCGCTGCTCGAAGTCGTTCGCCGCCGGCCCGTCAGCGCGGGAATTTTGAACAGCATCCAAACCGCTTTTGCGATGTTGCTCATCGGCTTCATGCTTTACATCGCATTTTTTGACACGGGCGATTGGGTGCGCAGCGCGCGCGCCAATCAGGATCAACAAGTTATTTTTCCGCCGCAAAAATAACTTCATCGCCCGCGCTTAATTCCAAACTTGAAACTTTCGACGTTCAACTTGAAACTGTAACCGTGCGTTACTGCGAATCTCCATTTTTTTATCAGCGGCGGAAAACGCGCGAAATCGTCATCGGCGATCCGGCGAACGGCGGTTTCGTGATGGGCGGCGATCATCCCGTCGTGAAACAATCCATGCTGACGTGCGACACGATGGATACGGCGCTATGCGTGAAACAAACTTTGGAACTCGTCGCCGTCGGTTGCCAGCTTGTGCGCATCACCGCGCCGACCGTGAAAGATGCGGCCAATTTGCAGAGCATCGTCCGCGAATTGCGCGCGCGAAATTGTCTCGTGCCGATTGTCGCCGACATCCATTTCAAACCCGATGCCGCGATGGAAGCGGTGAAGTGGGTCGAGGTCGTCCGCGTGAATCCCGGCAACTACGCCGATTCAAAAAAATTTGCGACGAAAGAATATACTGACAAACAATACGCCGCCGAATTAAAACGTATCGAGGAAAAATTCACGCCGCTCGTGCTCGAAGCGATAAAATTAAAACGCGCATTGCGAATCGGAACCAATCACGGCTCGTTGAGCGACCGAATCATGAACCGTTTTGGCGACACGCCGCTCGGCATGGTCGAAAGCGCTTTGGAATTTGCAAACATCGCGCGGAAAAATGATTTCCATAATTTCAAATTTTCGATGAAGTCGTCGAATCCAAAAGTGATGATTGAATGCTATCGGCTTTTGGTCGCGCGGTTGAATGAACTTGGCGACGATTGGAATTATCCGATTCATCTCGGCGTCACCGAAGCCGGCGAAGGCGAAGACGGACGAATTAAATCCGCGATTGGCATCGGCTCGCTGTTGTGCGACGGACTCGGCGACACGATTCGTGTTTCGCTCACGGAAGACAGCCCGCGCGAAATCGAAGTTTGCACTGATTTGCTCGCGCAAATTCCGATTTTAACCGTAGGAGACGAGGTGACGAGTCTCATTTCAAAAACAAGTCAGAGTCTCGTTACCTCGACTCCTACAGAATTTCCATTCGATCCGTTCCATTTCGAGAAACGTGAAACGTCGGAGATCGAATTGAACGAAAATGTGAAATGCGGCGGCGAACAATTGATCCGCGTCGTCGTCACGCGTGCGACTTGGGAAAAAGTCGCGCCGAAAATCCGTCCGAAAGACGACGTGAAGCCGGAAGCGGTTTACGAAGACCTGAACATTTTCGAGATCGATCCGACGCAGGATTTCGAGATCAATTGCGAGACGCAGTTGGTGACTGTGAAGGACGGCGTGAACCTGCCAGCCATCACCGCATTCCGTTTGCTTGCTTCAAAATTAAAAAAGCTTGGCCGTAACAATCCGATTCTGCTCAAGGATTGCCTGAATCCAGTTGTAGCGTCGAGCCTGCGGCTCGACTCATCGGCGCACAGCGCCGACACTACACCACTTGAACCAAAGATCGCCCTGCTCCGCGCGTCCGTCGTCATCGGCTCATTGCTGGCGGATGGGATTGGCGATGCGATTCTCGTGCGCGGCGAAGCTGGCGCGGGAATGTCGTTGCGACTCGCGTATAATATTTTGCAAGCCGCCGGTTGCCGAAGTTTCAAGACCGATTACGTCGCGTGCCCAAGTTGCGGGCGGACGTTATTTAATTTGCAGACCGTCACCGCGCGCATCAAGGCGCGCACGGAGCATCTCAAGGGCGTGAAGATCGCCATCATGGGCTGCATCGTGAACGGGCCGGGCGAGATGGCGGACGCGGATTTCGGCTATGTGGGCGGCGCGCCGAACAAGATCAATCTTTACGTCGGCAAGACGCCGATCAAGTTCAACATCCCCGAAGCCGACGCGGTGGAACGGCTCGTTGACCTCATCAAGGAACACAACAAATGGGTCGAGCCGGAACCGAAATAAATGAAGCCCAAGGTCTATCTCGAAACCACGATTCCGAGTTTGTTGACCGCCCGGACGAGCCGCGATGTTTTGATTGCCGGACAGCAACAGGCGACGCGCGATTGGTGGGATGACCGGCGGCAGCATTATCAGCTATTTATTTCCGGTCTGGTGTTGGCCGAATCGCGGCGCGGTGATGTCATTGCCGCCAAGGCCAGAGAAGAAGTTTTGGCGGACTGCAAAGTTCTGGAATATTCCGAGGCGGCGCAAAATCTCGCGCGGGAAATTTTGCTGACGCATTTGTTGCCGCCGAAAGCCGCCGTGGATGCCGCCCACATTGCGGTGGCGACGGTGCATGGCATGGATTTTCTTTTGACTTGGAATTGCCGCCACATCGCCAATGCCGCCATCGTGGACAAAGTTCGTGCCGTGTGCGCCTTGGCGGGTTATGCTCCGCCCGTCATCTGCACGCCCATGGAATTGATGCTATAATCCTGCGTATGAAAAATGATTTGTTGAAAGAAGTCTGGCGCGTCCGCGATCAAATCGATGCGGAATGCGGTTATGATTTGAAACGTCTCGCCACGCTTGTTCGCGGCGAGGAAGTGAAGGCCGGCAAAAGGCTGGTTCACGCGCCAAAACGAATCAACCGCGAGAAACGCGCGGCACTCGCGGCATGAACCGGCCTGACCTGAAATCCGACGCGGTGGAACGGCTCGTTGACCTCATCAAGGAACACAATAAATGGGTTGAGCCGGAAGTAAAAGAATTAGTCAACCAATAGGAGGTCTATGGATCAACCTCCTGCGCAGTCACTCATCACCCCTCCGTTACCAAAATTATTTGTTCTTCCTACCCTTGGTTTGGTCATTACCAGCGCGCTTACTAAAAATAGTTTTACAATTGGTGAGAAAATTGGAGAAGGTAACTTTGGAATGGTCTATTCATGCCAGGACGTATGGCGAAATGATTTGGCTGTAAAGGTGCTGAAACCAACAGGCTCATATGAGCAAGTGCAAAAGGCGGCGCAATCCGAATTTATAAAATTACTTCAATTACGAAATCCATACATAACTTTTGTTTACGATGCATTTGAATACCGTGATACGTTCTACATAATCACCGAGCGATGTCATGGGAACCTTTCGGGTATTTTTACGATTCCTAATTTTGATGGGAAGCTGTGGATTTTGCCGGTTGCCAGATGCCTGCTTCAAGCAGTTCACTATTTGCACATCAATCAGCACGTCCATCAAGATATTCATCTCGGTAATGTTTTCACAACTTTCGTTAAAGATGAGATGGTAACTGGAATAAATAACACTGCGCTGAAGTTTAAGCTTGGTGATTTGGGTGTCGCAAAATTATTCAGCGAGGTGGACGCCACAAATACGCGCAATCAAGGAATTCTTCCGCCGGAAGTTTATAATACATCGGAATTTGGCGCAGTTGATTACCGAATTGATATTTATCATTTAGGCTTGTTGTTCCTGCAACTTGCATACTCAAAGGAAATCCAATTCACACGCGAGGAAGTTTTAGTCGGAAAACCACGCGAAATGGCTGCAAGCTTGCCACCGCCATTGAATTTTGCTTTGGAAAAAGCTTTGAGACGACATGTTCAATTTAGAACAGCCGATGTGATGGAATTATGGAGAGATTTGAATTCTTCTCCGCAATTACCAAATTTGCCCCCACTTATTGAGACATCAAAGCCGTAATTCTTAACTTATCTGCGGTCAACCGATGTTTTCTATTTGACGCCTGACAAGCCGCGTATTACTTATTTTGTATGACAAAAACTGAAGTCATCACGTTTCGTTCGCCGCATTCCAAGCGGGAGTTGCGTCGCCGGTTTGGCAACGTCTCAAAAGGGTTGAACAATCTGATCCAGCGTGAAATCGGCGCGCAGCAGCCGCGCGACTGGCGGGAGATCTTGGACCGGCCCGTCGGCCCGCGCGTGCCGGACAAGATCTATGACCTATGCATGAGACCCGAGTAGCCTTCGCCGACACCAACTGGCTTTTTTCCACCTATTACAACACGCGCGACCATGCCGCCGTGCAACGCTGGCGGAAAATGGAGCAGCCGCACACGTTGGTGGTGAGCGAGGCGGTGCTGGCGGAATGCCGGTGCAATTTCCGGCGGGCGGGTGACCGGCTGGGCGCTTTGGAATCCGATGTGCGCGCGCGGCTGTTCGTGGATTGCGGCTACACTTTCGCGCAGATGACCGCGCTGGCGGATGAACTGTTCCGCAAATACGCGCCACGCTGCAATGTCGGCACGCTGGACTTGCTGCACATCGCCGCCGCCAAACGGTTTGGCTGCCGCTGGTTTTTGAGCTTCGACAGCAACAGCGGTTGCCGCGCCATCGCCCATGCGGAAAATTTGAAAGTCTTCCCTGAACTAAATGCCGTTGACCGGCGCTGGATCGCAAAATTTAAGTGAGCCGGACTTCGCCAATAAATCTTGCCATTTGCGCGCATTTCCTTAAGTTTTGCGCCCGCTTTTAGAAGTGGATTGAACATGGCCAAACGCGATTATTACGAAATTCTTGAGATCACCCGCGAGGAAACCGCCGAGGGCATCAAAAAATCCTACCGCAAACTCGCGGTGAAGTATCATCCGGACAAAAATCCGGGCGACCATTCGGCGGAGGAGAAATTCAAGGAATTGAGCGAAGCTTACGAGGCTTTGAGCGACCCGCAGAAACGCTCGGCTTACGATCAATACGGCCATGCGGCGTTTGATCCGCGCCAGCGCGCGCGCGGCGGCAATTCCGGCGGCGGTTTTCACGATCCGTTTGATATTTTCCGCGAAGTTTTCGGCGGCGCGGCGGGCGGGAGCATTTTTGAAAATCTTTTCGGCGGCCAGCAAAGCGATCCTTCCCAACCGCAACGCGGCGATGATTTGCGCTTCGACCTGGAAATTTCGCTGGAAGAAGCGGCGCTCGGCTGCGAACGGGAAATTTCCGTCACGAAGCTCGACAAGTGCGAGACGTGCCACGGTTCCGGCGCGGAATCAGGTTCAAAACTGAAAACGTGCGCGACGTGCGGCGGACGCGGGCAGGTTTTGATGTCGCGCGGGATTTTCAGCATCGCGCAGACGTGTCCGCAGTGCAAAGGCGCGGGGCAAATTTTGGAAAAACCGTGCAAGACCTGCCACGGCAACGGCAAGCATCAGCGCAGTTCAAAAATTAAATTGAAGATTCCGCCGGGCGTGGATGTCGGTTCGCGGTTGCGCTCGTCGGGCAATGGCGAGGCGGGTTTTCGCGGCGGGCCGAGCGGCGATCTTTACGTCGTGCTGCACGTCAAGGAGCACGAGATTTTCAAACGCGACGGCGATGATTTGGTTTGCGAGATACCAGTGAGTTTTGTCCAGGCCGCGCTCGGCACAGAGATCGAGGTGCCGACGCTCGAAGGCAAGGCGACGCTGAAAATTCCAGCCGGCACGCAGCCCGCCGCCGTGTTTCGCGTCAAAGGCAAGGGCGTGAAAAATCTGCAAGGCTACGGCCACGGCGACCTTCATGTGCGCGTGCTGGTGGAAGTGCCGACGCGTTTGAACCACGAGCAGAAAAACAAGTTGCAGGAATTCGCGGCGTTGTGCGACGGCAAGGAAGCGCCGCTCGCGCAGGGATTTTTTGAAAAAGCGAAGAAGTTTTTCAAGTGAACTTGACGTAGGAGACGAGGTGACGAGGCTCTAATTTTAATTCGCAGAAAAAGAATGAGTCTCCTTACGTCGTCTCCTACAATTTAATAAATGCACCGTTTTTATTTGCCGCCCGAACGTTGCGCCGGAAACGCGCTGCGGCTCGAAGGGCGCGAGGCGCATCACGCGCTGCGCGTCCTGCGCTTGAAACGCGCCGAACTCGTCACGGTTTTAGACGGCGTTGGAAATGAATTCATGTGCGCCGTGGAAAATTGCGGGCGCAGCTTTGTCGAACTTTCCGTGTCGTTGAAAAATTTTGTTCCCGCCCCGCCCTGCTCCATCACGTTGCTGCAAGCGGTTCCCAAGGGAAAAATTATCGAGAGCATTATCCAAAAATCCGTCGAGCTGGGCGCGCGGCGGATTGTGCCGATTCTGTCCGAGCGCGTGGTGACGCAACTTGACGATGATGACGCGGAAAATAAACGCGACAAATGGCAGAACGTGGCGATTGAAGCGATCAAACAATGCGGCGCGGCGTGGCTGCCGAAAGTGGAAGCGCCGGTGACAATTGAACAATTTCTCGTGCGGAAGGAAAAATTTGATTTGTCGCTCGTCGGTTCGCTGCAAAAGGAACGACGTCATCCGCGCGAAATTTTTCATGAGTTTGAATTGAAACAAAAACGTTTGCCGCAAAGCGTTGGCGTTTGGGTCGGGCCGGAAGGTGATTTTACTTTGGACGAATTGAAATTGATTCAAGATTCCGGCGCGCAGGCGATTTCCCTCGGCAAGTTGGTTTTGCGCGTCGAGACGGCGGCGGTTTATTGCCTCTCGATTTTGAATTATGAACTTCAGCGCGATTGAACCAGAATGCGGAAGGCGCGGCCAAGATGTTCGGGATGCGTGAGCGTTTGAAATTGGCGGGCGCGGGCGGAAGTCCATTCGCCAAAAGTTTTGTCCGACAAAGTTTTTCCCAAAATCTGCGTGAGGAATTTTGTTTGGGTTCCAAAAAATTCGGTTTCCAATCCGGCGGCTTCGCCCACTTTTTGAATGGCGGAAAAATTGACGTGCGCGGTCAAATCCTGTTCGCCGGGATTAGCTAAAATGTCATCGGCAAAATGATGGCGGAAATAGGCGCGCAACGTTCCGTTCGTTCGCGCCGGCAAAAATTGTCCATCGGCGGTCAAGCCGTAATCAATGGTCAACAGTTTTCCGCGCTCCAAAATTTCAGCGGCGGCGCGCCACCAGTTTTCGGCGGCGCGGGAAATTTCGACAGTGTAATGGTCCGGCAAAACTGCCAGCAGTTTAGCGGGCGCATTCAGTTCTGGATTTTGAATTTGGAATGCGGGATTTTGAATTTTTGCCCAAACAAATTTTTCATTTTCAAACGCCACGCCCCATTCAAACCATCTTTTGTTTTTTGCGTCCCAGCCGAAGCGTCGGATGGGAAAAGCGTCGAGTAGTTCGTTGCTGAAAATAATTCCACAAGTTGATTGCCGATTTTTTAGTTCGGAAACGTGCGCGCACCAGCGGATTTTATTTTCAAATTTCGCCAGCGTTTCTTTTTGCCATTCCTGCCGGCGCGCGGAAGGTTCGAGGATGACATATTCGATTTGCTCGAAGAGTTTCGGGCGATGATTTTGCAGCCAGTTCAAAATATCTTTCGCCAGTTTTCCGTCGTGCGCGCCGGCTTCGATCAGGTTGAAAGTTGAAAGTTGCGGGTTGAAAGTTTTAATTTCTTCCAGCCATCCGGCAAACTGGAACGCGAGCAGTTCCCCAAAAAGTTGGCCGGCGCTGACGCTGGTGTAAAAATCGCCGCGCGCGCCGATAGTGTCCTTTTGCGTTTCGTAATATCCAAAATCTGGACAGTAAAGGGCGAGTTGCATGAAGCGATTGAAGGGCAGAATGCCCTGTTTTTCGATTTCGTCGCGAATAAGGCGGTTTGGTGTTTTCATGGCTTGCGTTTGGCGCGACAATAGCTAGGATTTTTGCAACCGGAAGAAATTTATGGCTAAAATTGATGCATTTTTCAATCTGATGTTTGAACAAAAGGCGTCCGACTTGCACATGACATCTGGCAACCCGCCAATGCTGCGCATCAACGGAGAGATGCAGCGCGTGGATTATCCGCCGCTGGAAAGCGACGCGCTCAAATCCATGCTCTACGAAATCGCGCCGGACTATAAGATCAAACAATTCGAGGAAACGGGCGACGTGGACTTCGGTTATGAGATTCCAAAAATCTCGCGCTTCCGCGTGAATTTTTTCAACGAGAAGAACGGCGTCGGCGCGGTCTTCCGGCAAATTCCCAGCCGCGTGCTTTCGTTCGAGGATTTTGAAAAATTTGAATCGCCCTTGCCGGCGGTGCTGAAAAAATTCTGCATGTTGCATCGCGGCCTGGTCGTCGTCACCGGGCCGACCGGCTCCGGTAAATCCACGACGCTCGCAGCGATGGTGGATTATTGCAATCGCAACCGCAAAGACCACGTCATCACTTTGGAAGACCCGATTGAATTTGTGCATGAGAGCAAAAACTGTCTGGTGAACCATCGTGAAGTGGGCGTGCACACCAAATCTTTTGCGACGGGCTTGCGCGGCGCGTTGCGCGAAGACCCGGACATCATTCTGGTCGGTGAAATGCGCGATCTGGAAACGATTGAACTGGCGATCACGGCGGCGGCGACCGGGCATTTGGTTTTCGGAACGCTGCACACGCAAAGCGCGTCGAAAACGGTTGACCGCATCATTGACGTTTTTCCGGCGGACCAACAAAATAAAATCCGCCAGACGCTTTCCGAAGCGTTAAAAGGCGTGGTGGCGCAGACGTTGTTCAAGCGCAGCGACAAAAAAGGACGCATCGCGGCCTTTGAAATTTTGGTTTTCAACACGGCCATCGCCAACCTCGTGCGCGAAGGCAAAACCCACCAGATCGCGGGCATGATTCAAGTCGGCAAGAAAACCGGCAACCAGCCGCTCGACGATCATATCATGGAACACGTCCGCATGAAGCGCATCACGCCCGAAGACGCTTATGACAAAGTTTTGGACAAGAAAAAATTCCGGCCGTTGCTCGCGCATCCGCCGGACGACGAAGACGCGATGTAATTGATTTATGCGGCGCCCGGAACTCGACCAGATTTTGACGGCCATGCTCGCGTCGCAGCCGGAAGTTTCCGACGTTTTATTCACGGTGGATCGGCCGCCGCAAGTCGAGGCTTATGGCGATCTCAAACCGGTCGTGCTGGATCCGCCGA
This sequence comes from Verrucomicrobiia bacterium, assembly GCA_036509895.1. Classification (GTDB taxonomy): domain Bacteria; phylum Verrucomicrobiota; class Verrucomicrobiia; order Limisphaerales; family UBA11358; genus UBA11358. Next base: position 75,647 of record DATCEV010000064.1, on the reverse strand, counting down.
TTGACAAACTCACGCCGTTTCAAACCGAAACCATCGCGCTGAACATCATCGGCGACAATCTCTGGCAGATTGAAGATTTATTGCGCCACGGTTCGTGCGACACTTCCTACGCGCTCGCGGACAAGGCGCGTTTTCGCGTCAATGTTTTTGCCCAGCGCGGAAATTATTCCATCGTTTGCCGCCAGTTGAACACGACCATTCCCACGCTGGAGAAATTAAAATCGCCGCCGATCTTCAAGGAAATTCCCAAGGAAAAAACGGGATTGATTTTAGTCACCGGCGCGACCGGTTCCGGCAAATCCACTTCGCTCGCGGCCATTCTTAATGAAATCAACCAGTCCAAGCCCGTTCACATCGTCACCCTGGAAGACCCGGTGGAATATATTCATCCGCATAAAAAAGCGACGTTCAACCAGCGTGAATTGGGAATTGATTTTGATTCCTACGTCAACGGCTTGCGCGCCGCTTTGCGCCAGGCGCCCAAAGTCATTCTCGTCGGCGAAATGCGCGACCGTGACACGGTAAAAATCGCGTTGAGCGCGGCGGAAACCGGCCATTTGGTTTTAAGCACCTTGCACACGATCAACGCCGGTGAAACGGTCAATCGTATTCTCGGCATGTTCGAGCCGGAAGAGCAGGAACAAGTCCGCGTGCGCCTCGCCGATTCATTGCGCTGGATCGTGAGCCAGCGCCTCGTGCCGCAAATTGGCGGCGGACGTTTTGCGCTCATCGAAATCATGGGCACAAGTTTGCGCACGCAGGAAGCCGTGCGCCTCGGCGAAAGTGAAGGCAAAACTTTTTATGAAATCATCGAGGCCAGTTATCCGTTTGGCTGGCGCACCTTTGACAACGCCTGTCTCGAAGCCTACGAACAAGGTTTGATCACCGAGGAAACGGCTTTGCTTTATTGCACCAAACGCAGCGTGGTTTCGCGCGGCATTGATAATATCAAAAAAGATCGCGGCGAAATGACTTCCACCGCCGGCTCGTTGCGGATGAAAAACCCCGGTAACGCCGCGCCGCCCAAACTCAAAATCAAATGATATGAACGGCTCTTTTGATTTCGTCAGCACCGAGGATAAACCCGCGTTGATCGCTTTTTCCACGCCCGAATGGCTGGAGATCGCCAAGAACGCTTTGCAAGAACTCGGTTACAAAGTTCACACCGCCGCCACGCATGGTGATTTTCTCGTGCGCTTTGGCCAGGTGCATTATCAAGTCGCCATCATCGAGGAACTTTTTGCCGCGAATAAATTGGAAGAAAATCTGACATTGAAAGCGCTACAGGACATGCCGGTCAACCGGCGCCGCCATGCGACCATCATTTTGCTCGGCGATTCGTTCCAGACTTTTACGCCGATGGAAGCTTTCAAGCACAGCGTCCACGCCGTCATCAGCAGTTCCGAAATGTTCTTGCTGAAGCAACTCGTGGAAAAAGCCGTCGCCGATAACGCGCTGTTCCTGCACAGTTTCCGCGAAGTTCAAAACCGCGTTTATGCGGGTTCAAAGCGCTCGTGATTTAATCAGTTCGACGCCCGCAATTTTCTTCTGCGCCCTTGCGCGCTGAATGTTTCAAAAAATTGAAACGAGATAAAAATCCGCCAGAAATTCTTAAAACGGTGGCTGGCTAAAATTTCGTCGGATGCGCAAAAGGAAACAGGGCTGAAAAAATTTGCGCCCTCAAAAAAAATTACAGTTCTGCCAAAACCCTTGCCGATACTCGCTATTTCTCGTTTCAATTTTCTTCACCGGCGGTTGGCATTGGCGTTGCTAAAGCGGCTTGTGCCAATCACATCATGCGTGGTTTCTGCCGCAGGGCATGGTTTGAGGCACACACCAAACAATCATCAAGAAAAAAATATGAAGAAAATTGAAGCGATCATCAAACCATTCAAGCTTGAAGAAGTGAAGGATGCCTTGAGCGAAATCGGCATCGAGGGCATGACCGTGAGCGAGGTCAAAGGGTTTGGCCGTCAAAAAGGCCACACTGAAATCTATCGCGGCAGCGAATACACCGTGGATTTCCTGCCGAAAATAAAACTGGAAATCGTCCTGGCCGACGGCCAGGTGGAAGCGGCCATTGGCGCGATTGTCAAAGCGGCCAAGACAGGAAAAATCGGCGACGGAAAAGTTTTTGTTTCCAACATTGAACAGGCCGTTCGCATCCGCACGGAAGAGAAAGGCGATTCAGCCGTTTAAGCTATTAACCAACTTTAACTCACTCAAATTAAAAATCATGAAAAGATATTTTTTAACTTTGGCTTTAATTGCCACGGCAACTTTGGGCGCGCTGACTTTGCGCGCGCAAGACACAAATAGTTCTCCGGTGATGAACAGCGCGGCCACCAATGCCGCGCCGGCAGCGGCGGCCTCGACATTGCCGGCGCCGTCGCTCGAACAACGCGTGACTTCATTGGAAGCTTACATTGCCGACACCGACCCTTCTGCGTCGCTCAAAGATACCAATGGCAACATGATGGTGCAAAACACGCCGGTCATGAACACCGCCGGTCCGGGCCATAATACCTGGATGATGACCTCAACGGCCCTGGTGTTATTTATGACGCTACCCGGCCTGGCGCTGTTCTACGGCGGTTTGGTGCGCAAGAAAAACGTCCTGTCGGTTTTGGCTCAATGCTTCCTGATCACCGGCTTGGTCACTATTCTGTGGTGGCTCTGCGGATTCAGCATGGCATTTGGTCCGGGCACGGGAAAATTTGGCGCGTTCTTTGGTGATCCTGGAACTTACGGGTTTTTCAAAGGCGTGACCGGCGCGCCCGGCGGCGTTTCGACCTCGTGGGTTTCATTGGATGTATTTGCGTGTTTCCAATTGACGTTCGCCATCATCACTCCGGCGCTGATTATCGGTTCAATTGCTGAACGCATGAAATTCAAGGCCATCTTTGTGTTCATTACGTTATGGATGTTCCTGGTTTATTTTCCACTGGCGCACATGGTTTGGAGCGGAACGGGTTGGATGAGCGGTGCGGCCAACGCAGCCGGCGCAAAAATCAAAGCCATTGACTTCGCCGGCGGCACGGTCGTGCACATGTCCTCCGGCTGGTCGGCCATCGTTCTGTGTTTGATCCTGGGTAAACGCATTGGCTTCGGCAAAGAAAATTTTGCGCCGCACAGCCTCGTGCTGACTTACATCGGCACGGCAATGCTGTGGGTCGGCTGGTATGGTTTTAACGCGGGCAGCGAAGTCGGCTCCGACGGTGTGGCCGCCAACGCCTTTACCACCACCACGCTGGCGACCGCCGTGGCCTCGTTCGTCTGGCCGATGTGGGAATGGATCACCAAAGGCAAACCGAGCGTGCTCGGTTTCTGTTCCGGCGCAATTGCCGGTTTGGTGGTCATCACGCCCGCTTGCGGCTGGGTCAATCCCACCGGCGCGATGTGGATCGGTCTGGCCGCCGGCACGATTCCCTGGTTCATGTGCTACAAAGTCAAAGGTTGGCTCGGCTATGATGACGCGCTCGACACCTTTGGCGTTCACGCCATTGGCGGAACCGTCGGCGCCATCATGACCGGCTTCCTGTGCGATGCCTCTGTCAATTCACTCGTGCCGATGCAAACCAACGGCGTGGCGGATCACATAAAACAAGTGATCGAACAATTCAAAGCCGTCGGCGTCACCATCGTATTGTCCGTAGTCGGAACAATCATTGCCGCTTACATCACCAAAATGCTCGTTGGCCTGCGTCCGACCGAAGAAGTCGAACGCGCCGGACTCGATGAGTCCGAACATGGCGAAGTCGGCTATCACGGCTGATCAAAATTAAACCGTAAAAATCGCGCTGCGCCGGTTGTGAACGAAAGTTTCAACCGGCGCAGTTTTTTCATTCAAAAAAATTCCATTCAAACAATTTGAACCACCAGTGCCGTCGTATTATCGCGCCCGGAATTTTCCACCGACGTTTCCACCAAAACTTGCGCCGGATTTTTTTCAACGCCGGATTTTTTTTCCGCGCGCAAAATTTCCACGAGTTGATGATCGTAAATTCCTTCCGTCAAACCATCCGAACACAGCAAAAAAATATCGCCGCGCTCGCACGCCACCGCGCCGACCTGCGGCTCCACAAATTGATTTCCACCGCCCAGCGCTTTTTGCAAAACGTTGCGGCGCGGATGATTTCGCGCCTCGCGTTCATTGAGTTGCCCGTTGCGAAAAAGCCAGCCCACGTGCGTATCGTCGTGCGTCAGTTGCTGGATGATTTTTTTCCGCTTCGGCAAATGATAAATCCGGCTGTCGCCGATGTGGCCAAAATAAATCCAGCCCGGCGTGAACCAGCACAAGCTCAATGTCGTCTGCATTCCCTCGGTCTCTTCGTAACTGCCGCCGACAAAAACCAGCGAGCGATGAATCTGATCGAACAATTCCGCCAGCACGTCCGAAAATCCCGATTGCCATCCGCTCGCCTTTTGTTGAAACGCGCGTGGCAGCAGCGCCGTGATTTTTTCCACGGCAATGCGGCTGGCAAATTCCCCCGCCTGCGCGCCGCCCATGCCGTCGCAAACCGCAAAAGTGAAATCCATCGTTTCGATTGAAGCCTCGCCGATTTTTCCGAGGCGATGCGCCTCGCGCGAATCAAATTGCAGTCCCAGAAAAGAATCCTCGTTGTTCTGGCGGACTTTGCCTTTGTCCGTCCAGCCAAACCATTTCAACGAGACATTTTTTTTTGAAGCAGATTTTTTCTTCATGGCGACGTTTTGGAATCCGGCAGAATGCTGGCGAATTCGAAATCAATCAAACAAAAGCGCCCGTCGGAAAAACGGTAGGTGATGTTGCGCGGGTCAGGATCGTCATGCCGCACGCCGAATTTTTCCAGTTCGGCGAACAATTCCTTCACGCGCTTTTCGTCAATGTGTTCCACGCGCGCGCCGCAATTGGTTGTGATAATGCGCAATTTTTCCGCGTCCGCCTCGAGCAGGCGCGGCACAAAATCGCAGCCGCGCATTTCAAGAAATTTCAGGACGCACACTTCATTTTCAAACCGCTCTTTCGCGTTCGCGCCGTGATAAGCCTTGAACACGCGGCCATCGAAACTCAAATGAACGGTCGCGCGCAAAGTGTCTTTGACTTTTAACATTTTTATCTCAATTCAATATTGCCCATTGGCGGCGCCTTGAAAAGTCGCTTCCACCAAACAGAACTGATTTGTGCAGCGCGAACAAAATTCAACAGGCTATTTAATTTTTCCTCTCTTTTGCAAATAAATCGCAACCTGGAAAAACCTTTGTTTGACGAGATTAAATGCAGTTTGTCATTTGCGCGTGCAAAAATCTTGCGGTCTGGCATTGACCTTGCTAAAAAAGCTGGCCACAGGCAAAACTAAAAAGCTTTCGCGCAGTTAGCCTGTTGTAATAAACCGAAAAACCAAACGACAACACGCACATGGCCAAATATAAATTAGAATACATCTGGCTCGACGGCTACCAGCCCGTCGCCAACCTTCGCGGCAAAACGCAGATCAAGGAATTCAAAAGTTTTCCGACGCTCGAAGAACTCCCGATGTGGGGTTTCGACGGCAGTTCCACCCGGCAGGCGGAAGGAAAAAGCTCCGACTGCATGTTGCAGCCGGTCGCGGTTTTTCCCGACGCCACCAAAAAAAATGGCGCGCTCGTCATGTGTGAAGTGATGATGCCCGACGGCAAAACGCCGCACCCGACCAATTCCCGCGCGAGCATCCTGGACGATCCCGACGCGTGGTTCGGTTTTGAACAGGAATATTTTCTTTTCAAAAACGGCGCGCCGCTGGGATTTCCGGCGGGCGGCGGCTTTCCGCAACCGCAAGGCAAATACTACACCGGCGTCGGTTACGATGCCATTGGCGACATCGCGCGCGAGATTGTGGACACGCACCTCGACCTTTGCCTCGACGCCGGCATCAATCACGAAGGCATCAACGCCGAAGTCGCCAAAGGCCAGTGGGAATTTCAGATTTTCGGTAAAGGCTCGAAAAAAGCCGCCGATCAAGTCTGGATGGCGCGCTATCTTTTGATGCGCCTCTGCGAAAAATACGGCGTGGACGTCAACTGGCACTGCAAACCGCTCGGCGTGGACGTGGACTGGAACGGCTCGGGCATGCACTCGAATTTCTCGACCCAGCACATGCGCGAAGTCGGCGGCAAAGATTATTTTGAAGCGCTCATGGCCGCGTTCGACAAATACAAAAACGAACACATCGCCGTTTATGGCCCGGACAATCATCTGCGCCTGACCGGGCTGCACGAAACGCAATCCATTGACAAGTTCAACTACGGCATCGCCAATCGCGGCGCGTCCGTGCGCGTCCCGCACAGCTTTGTGAACAATGGCTACAAAGGTTATCTCGAAGACCGGCGGCCAAATTCGCAAGGCGATCCTTACAAAATCGCCAGCCGCATTTTGCAGACGATCGCCACGGTGCCGACCAAAAAAGCTTCCAGGAAGTAAAAGTTGCCAGCGGAGAAACTGGGGAGCGGCGCGGACGAAAGTTCGCGCCGTTTTTATTTTCAGAAGCCGAAACGCTTCAAAGCCGCGCGCGATTTTTCCGGCGACTCGTGCAAAATTGTTTTCCAGCCGCGCGCCGCGCCTGCTTCAACATTTTCCAGCCGATCATCCAGATAAATAATTTCTGCGCCGCGTTTGCCGGACAATTTTTCCAATGCCTCGTAAATTTTTGTTTCCGGCTTCATCGCGCCGACTTCGTAGGAAAAAACGTAGCCGTCAAAATTATTGAAGAACGGAAATTCTCGACGGATGTGTTCAATGGCAATGTCGTTCGTGTTTGAAAAAATGTAAGTTTCAAATCCGCGCCGCCGCAATTCTTCGTGCAGTTCAATCATGGGGGCGATGGGAACAAAAATGTCCTCAAAGTCGCTGACGAATTCCGTTTCGTCCGCAGTGAAACCGGTGATTTGCCGCATCTCGGCGAAAAATTGTTTTCGCGTCAGCAAGCCGGATTCAAAACGCGCGAGAATCGGCGAACTGCCGAGAAAATGCCCAAGGTTTTCAACTTGCCTTGTGCTGCGCGCCGCGATTTTTTGCGCCGCAATCGAATAATCAAAGTCCACCAAAACTTTTCCCAGATCGAAAACGACGATTGAATTGGACATTTGAAATTCGCGGTTCACAACATTTCGCGACGCCCTTCGAGCGCGCGGCTCAAAGTCAGTTCATCGGCAAATTCCAGCCCGCTGCCGGCGGGCAAACCAAAACCGATGCGCGAGATTTTCAACCCCGGCCGCGCGAGACGTTTTGCGAGATAATTGCTCGTCGCGTCGCCCTCCACGTCCGTGCCGAGCGCGATGATGATTTCTTTGATCGGCTCACCCGCCAGACGCTTTTCCAATTCGCCAATCCGCAAATCTTCCGGCTCAACTCCGTCCAATGGCGAAATTTTTCCTCCGAGCACGTGAAATTTTCCGCGAAACGAACCGGCCTTTTCAATGCTCAAAATATCCACCGCGCGTTCCACCACGCAAACCAAAAAGCTGTCGCGCCGGGAATCTTCGCAAATCACGCACGGCGATTTTTCCGTGAGCGCGCCGCAAATTTCGCAAAATTTTATTTTTTCGCGCGCGTGAAGGATTGTTTCCGCCAGTTGTTTTACGATGGCCGGCTCCATTTGAACCAGATGCAATGCGATGCGTTCGGCGGAACGCGGCCCGACACCGGGCAGTTTATTCAACGCGGCGGTGAGTTGCGTAATGGAATCGGGAAGCATGAAAGCAAAATTAAAAATTAAAAAATTAAAAATGCCGAAACGAAAATTTCTGCGTTCATTTTATATTTTGAATTTTGCATTTTTAATTTTTACATCCCCGGCAAACTCAAGCCCGCCGTGACTTTGCCCATTTCGGCATTGGAAATTTCTTTGGCCTGCGCGAGCGCCTGGTTCGTCGCGCTCAAAATCATGTCCTCGAGCAATTGCGCGTCAGACGGATTGAGCGCCTGCGGATCAATTTTGATCGCCGCGAGCAAGCCATCGCATTTGGCGGTGACTTTGACCGCGCCGCCGCCGCTCGTGGCTTCGACCGTGCGCGCGGCGAGTTGCGATTGCACTTGTTCCATTTGCTGCTGCATCCGCTGCGCCTGCTTCATTAATTTTCCGATGCTGGACATAATAGTTAAATAAAAGGTTATAGTTAAGAGCGGACTTCGACGATCTGGCCTTTGAAAATTTCCAATGCCTTTTGAATCAACGGATCGTTCTTGAAATTGTTTTTGTCGAACGAAATCGGCGCCGATTTTTTTTCGGGCGCAGACGCAACGACCGGAGTTTTGGAAATTCCAACGGTTAAAGTTGCGGCAACTTCCGAAATAACCGGCGCGGCAGGTTTAACTTTTTGTCCGACTGGCGCTTCGGCTTTAATGAATTTAATCTGGCAATTGGGCTGGCCGAATTCCGTAAGTTTGGTTTGCAGCAACGCATGGTTGCGCGCGTTATCCACGAGACCCAGATGATCTTGAAATTCCGGGTCAAAGCCGATGATGAGAAGATTTTTCTCAAACGAAACCGGATGCGCTTCCAGCAAATAACTTCGGACAAACGGACTGACACGGCCAACGGCTTCGATGAGTTTTGTCCACAGTTCGGATAAATCGGCGGCAACCGGCGGCATCTCGCGCAATTCATTTGCCGCAGAAATTTCTGAATGCGCCTTTGAAATTGTTTTCTGCGCGGGCGAAACGGGCAAAGGCGCAATGGCCGAACTTGCAGGCGAAACACCTGCGCTCCCCTGCCCGCCGCGCAAATTATTCAATTGCTTCAAAACTGAATCAAGGGAAATCGCGTTGCGCGCTTCGATGCATTTGAGCAGTGCGACTTCGAGAAAAATTTTCTTGGAGGCGGCGTCGCGCAAATTCAATTCGGCTTCCGCCAGCGTTTCCAAAATGCGCGTGAATGATTCCGCATTGGCCAGGGCCGATTGCTCTTTCAACGCGGCAATTTCAGCTTCGGAAACTTCGAGCAAATTCAAGTCGCCGCGCGAAATCTGGAAAATCAGCAGATTGCGAAAATGGTTCAGCAAATCGGAAAGCAATCTTCCCAAATCTTTTCCGTTTTGCGCCAATTCGTTCAATTGCGTGAGCGCGATTTGAATTTCGCCGGCGAGAACGGCTTTGCTTAAATTCAAAATCTGGCTTTCGGCGGCGAGGCCGAACATGGAAAGCACGTCGGCTTCCTCAATTTTATCGCCGCAAAAACTGATCAATTGATCCAAAGTGGATTCGGCGTCGCGCATTCCGCCGTCCGCGCCGCGCGCAATCGCATGAAGCGCGGCGGCGTCAATTTTTACTTTTTCTTTCGTCGCGATTTCGGCGAGATGTTTTGTGATGAGCGCGGCGGGAATCCGGCGCAAATCAAATCGCTGGCAGCGCGAGAGAATCGTCGGCAAAACTTTTTCCGGGTCGGTCGTCGCGAACATGAATTTCACGTGCGCGGGCGGTTCTTCCAAAGTTTTCAGCAGCGCGTTGAACGCCGCCGTCGAGAGCATGTGAACTTCGTCAATGATGTAAATTTTGAACTGCGAATTGGCCGGCGCGTATTTGCAGGTCTCGCGCAACTCGCGCACCTGCTCGACGCCGTTATTGCTCGCGCCATCAATTTCCAAAACGTCCAGCGCGCGGCCTTCGGTGATTTCCTGAACGTGAAAATCCGTTTCATCAAAATCCACTTTTGGTCCGCCGGTGGAGTTTAGACATTTTGCAAAAATTCTAGCGATGGTAGTTTTTCCAGTTCCGCGCGGGCCGCAAAAAAGATAGGCGTGCGCGATGCGTTTTTGCTCAATCGCGTTGGCCAACGTTTGCGTGACGTGTTCCTGCCCGACCACGTCGGCGAAACGTTGCGGGCGGTATTTGCGGGCAATGACTTGATAGGACATTTATGATTTACGATTGATGATTTATGATTGCCGCGCGAGACTTCGATTTTTCCAAATCATAAATCGAAAATCATAAATCATAAATAAAAAAATGCCAGGGTGACTGCGGCAGATGCAAAGCAAACTACCGTTGCTGCCTTCCGGCCCTGGCGGGATTCGTAAGTCCGCAATCCGCAGGCCCTGACAAAAACAATTTGCCGGAAATTTTATGAATTGTCGAGAAAATGCGTTCGTGAAAATTTTGAATCACATTTTCAAATCGGATTTATCATCGGCCAGCCCGACGCTTTCATTGCCTTGTAACCGCCGGCCAGCGAGAAAACATTTTTATAGTCGAGCTTTTGCGCGGTTTCCGCCGAGAGCGCGGAACGAAATCCGCCGTCGCAATACAAAATCAATTCGGTTTTTACGTCAGGAAACATTTTTTCCAAATCACGTTCCAAAATTCCCCTGCCCAAATGTTTTAGTTTCTGACGCCTGGCAGGCAGAACGTATTGACAAATCATTTTTGCTGGAGCATCGTCAAGATTGTTTTGAGTCAAATGAAAAAATCGTCAACCAAATTAAGTCCGTTCCTTCGCTTTGTGGCGGCTGGAATGTTGCTGGTTTGGGTTGCGGCGGTGACGGCTTGTTCCACTGAATGTCTTGGAGAAGATTCTCATTCTGATTCGGCGCAGATGGGACAGACTGCAAGCAATCAATCGCACGATTCAAACAAGCCAGACAGCCACGATGATTCACTTTGCGTTTCGCTTCACTCCGTTTGTCCGACTTCTCCAAGTTTGAGTTTTGCCAAACCGGATTTTGGATTGGCCTTCACGTTGGATTTTCTTTCAGCCGCGCAATTGATCACGGTCGCGCAACCGGAAGCTTTCGTTTCACGCCAGCCACAAGAACGTGAATGGCTACTCACGCCCGAAGTGTGTCTTGGTCCGGCGTTCCACAGTCTCGCTCCGCCTTCTCTCGTCTAATTGAGTCAATAGCGCATCAGCGCATTTGATTCATTCCCCCAATCGTTCCGTGCTTGAAGCATGGAAGAATTCCGTCCATCAACCGAAAACCAAAAAATAAATGAAAACCGTCCCGATAATTTTAGCAGCAATTTTACCGCTGGTGATTGCTGGCTGTGCCAGCACGAATCCGAAAGCCGCGTTCAATGACGTGGATAAAACTGTGACGGCGCGCACGGGCGAAACAATTCAATGGCCGCGCAACGATTCCACAACCAATGCAATTGCAAAAATAATTAAACCGTTGCTCGAAACAAATCTGACGGCGCAATCCGCCGTGACGGTTGCGTTGCTCAATAACCGTTCGCTGCAAGCCGAGTTTGAGAAAATCGGAATCTCGCAGGCTGACTTGGCGCAAGCATCGCGGCTACCGAATATTGAGATCGCCGGAAGCTGGCGGTTTCCAAATCGCCCGCCGTCGGCGGCGGACGTGGAGTATTCCGCCGCTGGAAATCTTTTGGATTTGCTGACGTTGCCCGCGCGGAAAAAAATCGCCGCGCGAAATCTGGAACAAACCAAATTGGAAGTTGCTAATAAAGTTTTGCAACTGGCCGCCGAAACGCAAACCGCGTTTTACGATTTGCAGGCGCAAATGGAATTGGTGAATCGCCTGAACACAAGTGTCGCCGCCAACGACGCGATGGCGGATTTTACAAAGCGGCAGTTTGACGCGGGCAATGTTAACGAACTTTCATTGCACGAACAGCAAGCGCCCGCCGTTCAGTCTCATCTTGATTTGATGAACGCAAATGCGGAAGTCCAAACGCAACGCGAACAATTGAATCGTCTGCTCGGTTTGTCGGATGTCCAAATCAACTGGCAAATCACGGATGAATTGCCTTCGCTGCCGGAAAAAGAATTGCCGTTGGAAAATCTTGAATCGCTCGCGGTCAATCAACGATTGGATTTGGCGGCCAAACGGAATCAGGCGGAAGCCATCGCCGCCGCCTTGCGATTGAAAAAGCGCACGCGATTTATTCCGGGCGCAACCATTGGCATTGATACGGAGCGAATGCCGGACGGCCAACGCGTGACCGGGCCGACTTTGGATTTGGAACTGCCCATTTTTGATCAAGGCCAGCCGGCCGTCGCCAAACTCACGGCGGAATTTGAGCAAGCGAAAGATAATTATGCGGCGCAAGAAGTGAATGTCCGTTCCGAAGTCCGCGAAGCGCGAGCCAAATTGTTCGCCGCGCGCGAAGCCGTTGAATTCTCGCAAAAAAATCTGCTGCCGTTGCGGAAACAAATTCTTGGCGAAACGCTTTTGAATTACGACGCGATGCAGAAAAACAGTTTTGATTTGCTCATCGCCAAAGAGCGCGAACAAAACGCCGAGCAAACGGATGTCAAAGCATTGCGCGATTATTGGATTACGCGGGTTGAACTCGAACGCGCCGTCGGCGGCCGATTGGCAATTGAACCGGCTGCTCCCACGCCGGCGAAAATGAATTCGGAGCCGATGCAAATGACAATGCCCATGTCACAAAAACATCAACATGAAAAATAAAATTATGCAAACCTGGTTCTGGTATGCCGTCGGCGCAGCCCTGCTTTATGGACTGCATCAAATTTTTACCAAGCTCGCGTCCGAACGCATCAGCGACGGCCTGGGCGGATTTGTTGTCGAAGGGACGGCGGCGTTGACAATTTTAATTTATCTCGGCTGGTTGCGTTTTGGCGGCGAATGGAATCAATCCGCCACCGCGCCCGGCGTCGGATATTCCGTGCTGACGGGAATTTGCGTTGGCGTCGGCACGATTTTCTTTTTCGTGCTGTTTCAAAAAGGCGGACCGCTTTCCGCCGTGCCGATGATTCTTGCGGGCGGCGCGGCGTTGATGGCCGTCGCGGGCATTTTGTTTTTCCGCGAACCAATTTCATTTCCGCGAATCACCGGCATCGTGCTGGCAATCGCCGGTCTGCTTCTGATGCGAAAATAATCATTCAACCAAAAGAGAAATTTTATGCAAAATCGCCGTCAATTTTTTAAGGGCGCAATGACCGCCGCCAGCGGCGCGCTGATTGCGCGTCTCATTCCAAATGCTGTTGCCGCTGATTTGAACCAATCGGAAATCAGCAATGGCAAGACAGAAACTTTTATTCCGCCAAACGGCGCGGGTTACAAACCTGTCATCACGACCAACGGCGCGACGTTGCCGTGGAAAATGGTGGACGGCGTGAAAGTGTTTCATCTTATCGCCGAGCCGGTGACGCATGAATTCGCGTCCGGCCTCGTCGCCGATTGCTGGGGTTACAACGGTCGCGTCCACGGCCCGACGATTGAAGCGGTCGAGGGCGACCGCGTGCGGATTTATGTCACGAATAAATTGCCCGAAGCGACGACGGTTCATTGGCACGCGATTCTGTTGCCGAACGGAATGGACGGCGTGGGCGGTCTGACGCAAAAAATTATTCCGCCGGGCGAAACTTTCAAATACGAATTCACGCTCAAGCAGCACGGCACATTTATGTATCACCCGCACCACGACGAGATGACGCAAATGGCTTTGGGCATGATGGGTATGTTCGTCATTCATCCGCGCGAACCGAAAGTCCAAATTGATCATGACTTCGCAATTATGTTGAGCGAATGGCGGATTGATGTGGGCGCGTGCCGTCCCGACCCGAATGAAATGACGGACTTCAATATTTTCACGATGAACGCGCGCTGTTTTCCCGGCACGGCGCCGCTCGTGGTCAAAACGGGCAGTCGCGTGCGGATTCGTTTCGGCAATTTGAGCGCGATGGATCATCACCCGATTCATTTGCACGGGCATCATTTTTTTGTCACTCAAACCGACGGCGGACAAATTCCCGAATCGGCGCGCTGGCCGGAAACGACCGTGCTTGTGGCTGTCGGCCAAACGCGGACGATTGAATTCATCGCCACGCCGGGCGATTGGGCGATGCACTGTCACATGAGCCATCATGTGATGAATCAAATGGGTCATCAATTCGGCAACGTCATCGGCATGGACACGAACGGCCTTAATAAAAAAATGCAGAAACTCGTGCCCGGTTTCATGGCGATGGGCGCGAACGGTTCGGGCGAAATGGGCAACATGGGAATGCCCGTTCCGAAAAATTCAATCCCGATGGTCGGCGCGCAAGGACAATTTGGTTACATCACGATGGGCGGAATGTTCACCATTTTGAAAGTGCGCGATGAAATTCCGGCGGATGGTTCCGATCCCGGCTGGTATCAACATCCGCCCGGCACGGTTTCCGACGTGGCGCCGGAAAGCGATTTGAAACGCGACGGCATTGAAACCTGAAACTATTTTTCCGTCACAACGGCGGCGAATAACCAAAAACAAAAAAATAAACGAAAGGAATAGTAATTATGAAAACGATGAAAATTAAAACCACAAATCATTGCAAATGCTTTTGCGCCGGTAGTGGCACGGGCGTCTCGCCCGTGAGTTGCTGCCGTAGTCAAACAAGAACACACAGGCGAGACGCCTGTGCCACTATTTTTGCAAAGATTTATAGGAGCCTATTTCTGGCTGCTGCCGCCGGATTATTATTCAACTCAAACGTGCGCGCTGCCGACAATCCGGCGTTGATGGAGCCGATGAAATCGGTCTATGACCATTACCTGAAAATTCAAACCGACCTGGCGAGCGATTCGTTGAAAGGCGTGGCTGATGAAGCCAATGCCATTGCGAAAGCTGTTCAAGGCGACAGCATGAAAATGTTGCCGACAGTTGTTGGCGCGGAAGCGGAAAGTTTGGCCAAAGCTTCGGATTTGAAATCGGCGCGCGCCGCGTTCAAACCGTTGAGCGATTCACTCATCAAATATCTGGCCGACCATCATGCCAAAAATTCTTACGTCGAAGTTTATTGTCCGATGGCCAAAGCCAGTTGGTTGCAAGCGGACAAAAATATCAACAATCCTTATCTGGGAAAAGAAATGCCGGGTTGCGGCGAAATCAAAAACTGAACGATTCGATATGACAACCGTTGAACCGATTCTCGGCGCGGGAATTCTTTCCGCGCTCCAACAATTTGTCATGGCGACAAAATTGCATCCGATTCTCGTCAACTTCACCGCCGCGCTCGTGCCGGTATCGGTCGCCAGCGATATTCTTGGTCGTTTCACCAAGAACGAATCTCTGCGCAACACCGGCTGGTGGACTTTATTTTACGCAACGATTGTCACGCCGTTCACCGCGATCACCGGCTGGCTTTTTTGGATGTCAGACGACAACGGCGTCACGGGCATGACCATCCACAAGTGGTTGGGAACCGGATCGGTCGTGCTTCTGTTCGGACTGTTTTTTTGGCGGCGCAATCTGCGGCGCAAAAATCAATGGCCGACGATGCCATATTTTATTGCGGGCATTATTTTCATCGTTGCGTTGATTGTTCAAGGCACGTTGGGCGGCAATCAAGTCTTCAGCGGAATGTGACTCCGACAATTGATATTTCGTTCGCATCATTAAATAGAGGTGAAATTGCGCGAACGGAAATAAAAAACAAATCCGTTCAAATGGAAAATGATGCTGGCGCCCGCCGTTGATGCCATGAGCTTATGAAGCTGACCGAAAAACAAATTCACCATCGGTGCGATTCGGAATAGGCTCTCGCCTCCCAACCGTTTTTTGCCGCATTGAACAGGCGTTTCTGAAATCGGTGCGGACGAAAAATTGTGGGGCGCAGAATTTGGAAACGCCTGTTCTGTGCGCGTCCATACCGGTTCAGGTTGTTTGCGGCGATTTGTCTGTCCGGTTTCCTCGCGCACGCAGGAAAGCCGGACAGTTTAAATGCGGTCGCCATGGATAGCTGGGCTGAATTCGCCAAAGTATTGTGAAATCAACGGCCGACCCACAGGACGTCAAGATTGCCGGGACCGCCGCGTCCACCGCCGCCACGCCGCTGACCGGCGGGCGCGTTCGTCATCGGTGCAGGCACAGGTGCGCCCGGCGGACGTTCGGTGCAGATCAAAACAATCCGGTTGTTTTTCGTGTCCAGCGATGAGGTCCGGCAGCCGGATTTCGTTTGCACCGTTTGTTCCACCACAAAATTCGTCGGACTGTTCTCTTTGATGATCGTCAGCGTGCCGTCGCGTTGCGAACTGAACGCTTCCATCGTGTTCGGATTAAAACCGCCGCCGTCCGTGCCATTGCCGATGGGCAAGGTCGCCAAAGTTTTTCCATTGTCGGCATTCACCACGACGCAGACGTTCGGGCGCGCGCACATGGCGAACAGAATGTGATTCTTCGCGTCCAATCCCAATCCGCCCGGATTGCCTGCACTTTCGTCCAGGTCAAACTTCTTGATCACTTTCATGGCTTTGACGTCAATCACCGCGATTTTTTTCTCGTCTTCGACATCCGCAAATAATTTCCCCCGCCCGTCGCTGCGCGCCTCCTCCATTGCGCCGCCGACATCAATCGTGCCGACGACTGTGCCGTCCTTCGGCTCAATCACCGTGATGCTCGGCGATTCATGGCTGAAAATATAAATTTTGTCGGTGAACGGTTCCAAAAGGATGCCGTCCGGTCGCCCGGATACTTCAATGCTTTTTATTTTTTGCATCGTCTCCGTGTCGAACATTCCGATCTGCGGGCTGCTGCTGAAACCGTGATGCGTTTTTGTGTCCACGGCGATGCCGTGGCCGCTGATGTTCGTGATCGCGCCGATGTATTTATGGCTGTCGAGGTCAAAAACGAGCGTTGAGTTGCCGCGCGGCACATAAATACGCCGCCCGTCATTGTCCGCAAAGACATAATCCGTGCCGCCGCTGCCCATGAGCCGGGTCGTATCAAGAACTTTATAGGACGCGTTGGTTTGAGCGTGAAGATTGCCCGCCAGCAGGCCGAGGCCAAGTAAAACGCGCGGGAGATAGGTCAGTTTTTTCATATTAAAGTTGAGTTGATTTGCATGGACACTCTGGCAGACGCAGATGAAAGAACAATGATTTCAAAATTACAGTTTTGTCATGCTTGGTCTGGGAGTCAGAAATGACAAAACTGTCATCCACCGTTCACGCGGTATTCATTTCGATGTTGTTTAATAGCTTGAACCGGCGGCGAGTTTTCTCGCCGACAGTCTGTTTTCAGCAAATAATAAATTCATGCGTGTGCTGGTCGTTGAAGATGAAAGGAAAACCGCCTCGTTTGTCCGCAAGGCGCTTCAGGCGGAGAGTTTCGCGGTGGATGTGGTGGCAAATGGTGCAGACGCTTTGACTGCCGCCGCCAGCACGCCGTTTGACGCCATCGTGCTCGACATCATGCTGCCGGGACGCGACGGCTTGAGCGTGCTACGTCAATTGCGCGAGCGGAAAAATTCCACGCCGGTGCTGCTCTTGTCCGCTCGTGGCGAAGTGAACGAACGCGTCGAAGGTTTGAACGCGGGCGCGGATGATTATCTTCCAAAACCATTTGAACTCGCCGAACTTGTGGCCCGCGTGCGCGCGCTTACGCGGCGCGGTGGCGAAAATAAATCCATCGTGTTAAGCGTCGCAGATTTGAAGCTGGATACTGTCACCCACAAAGCCCGACGCAACGGAACGGAAATCGAATTGACTGCGCGCGAATATCGCCTGCTGGAATTTCTCATGCGCTCGGCGGGGCGGCTTTGCGGGCGCATGATGATTCTGGAAAAAGTCTGGGACTACGATTTTGATCCCGGCACAAATCTCGTGGACGTTTATGTCCGCCGCCTGCGCGAAAAAATTGACGCGGATTTTGAACCCAAACTGCTGCACACCGTTCGCGGCAGCGGCTATGTGCTAAAGGAAACGCCATGACCATCCGTCGGCGCCTGACTCTGTGGTATGCGGGCATTTTGATTTTGTCGCTGCTCGTGATGGGCATTGGAACGTATCAGGAAATTTCCGAACAACTGCGGCACAGCCATCGCAAAGAGCCGTCGCAGCACGCGCTGGATGAAACCGGCGAAATGATTTTCCAAGTCGGCCTGCCCGCCGTCGTTTTGGGATTGCTCGGCGGCTGGTGGCTGACGCGCCGCGCCCTCGCGCCCGTGTCGAAGCTGACCGACACCGTCGAAAAAATCCACGAAAAAAACCTCGGCGAAAAAATCCCGCGCACCAACAACGGCGACGAACTCGACCGGCTCACCGAAGTTTTCAACGGCATGACCGCGCGGCTGGACAATTCATTCCAGCGCGTCCGCGAATTCACATTGCACGCCTCGCATGAATTAAAAACGCCGCTCACGGTTTTATGCGGCGAAACAGAAACAGCCTTGCAAAACGAATCGCTTTCGCCCGCCGACCGCGAGCGTTTGTTGAGCCAGCTCGACGAAATGCGACGGCTTTCAAAAATCGTGGACGGCCTGACGCTACTCGCCAAAGCTGATGCGGGACAGATCGCGTTGAAGCCGGAGCCATTGCGTTTGGATGAACTTGTGCGCGACAATTTTGCCGACGCGCAAATCCTCGCCGAGCCGCACGGCATAAAGGTTGAACTGGAAATTTGCGAGGAAATTTCCGTGCGCGGCGACCGGCATCGGCTGCGTCAATTGCTTTTGAATCTTGCCGACAACGCCATCAAATACAACCAGCCGCAAGGCCGCGTCACGATGGGTTTGCGGCGCGTGGACAATTTCGCCGAATTCAAAATCGCCAATAACGGCGCGGGAATTCCGGCGGAAATTCTGCCGCGTGTTTTTGGCCGTTTTTTTCGCGGCGATCCGGCGCATGAAAATATCATCGAAGGCTGCGGCCTCGGTTTGAGCATCGCGCAATGGATTGTTTCCGCGCACAACGGAACCATCCAGATCGAATCCGCGCCAGCAGAAATCACTATCGTAACCGTTCGCCTCCCGCTTGATAAAATTGCATCCAAGCCAGTATGAAATATTGGCCGATCATTTTTGGAATCACCTTGCTCGCGGGTTGCGCGCATTTCCAGCCGCAGCCGATTTCACCGGATAAAACGGCGGCGCAATTGGAGTCTCGTCGGCTTGATGACGATGGCCTGAAAAAATTTCTCGGACAAAATTCCGGCCACGAAATAAAAAACTGGCCGAACACGAATTGGGATTTGCCGGAACTCACGCTCGTCGCTTTTTATTTTCATCCAAGCCTTGAAGTCGCGCGCGCGCAATGGCTGGTCGCGTCGGCGGGTTTGAAAACGGCGGGTGCGCGGCCGAATCCGTCCGTCACGGTGACGCCCGGTTATGATTCGCAGATTCCGGGCAATTTCAGTCCGTGGCTCGTGCCGGTGACGTTCGATCTGCCGATTGAAACGGCTGGCAAACGTGGCAAGCGTCTGGCCGAAGCCGAAAAGGTTTCCGAGTCCGCGCGCTGGAATTTCGTTTCCGCCGCGTGGAAAATCCGCAGTGGCGTCCGCGCCAGCCTGCTGGATTTCAGAATCGCCGGACGCCGCGCCGATTTGTTGCAGCAACAATTTTCCGCGCAGCAGCAGATTGTGAAAATGTTGCAGCAGCGGCTGGACACGGGTGAAATTTCGCGGCCGGAACTTACCATCGCGCAAATCGCCTTGAACAAAACATTGCTTGATTTAAGCGACGCGCAGTCAAAAAAATCCGACGCCCGTTCGCATCTGGCCGAGGCGCTCGGTTTGAGCGAAGCCGCGCTGGACGGCGAGAAGTTTAGCTTTGATTTTTCGACGCCGGAAGCGATGACTTTGACTTCGGCGGATGCGCGCCGAGTTGCGTTGCGTTCACGCGCGGACATTCTCGCCGCGCTCGCCGATTATGCGGCGTCGGAGGCCGACTTGCGCTTGGAAATCGCCAAACAATATCCCGATTTGCATCTGGGTCCGGGTTACGCGTGGAATTCCGGCAACGCGGGTGACAATCAGTGGAGTCTTGGACTGACGTTGGAACTGCCGATTCTTGACCAAAATCAAGGGCCAATCGCCGAGGCCGAGGCGCGGCGAAAACTGGCCGCCGCAAAATTCATAGAGTTGCAATCGCAAGTCATTGGCGAAATTGACCGCGCCGTCGCGGGCTGGCACGTCGCGCAAGAACAATTAAAAACTGGAATTGATTTGCTCGCCACCGAACAGCAGCAAGAAAAATCCGCGCAGGCCCAAATCGAGGTCGGCGTGGCTGACCCGCTGGATTCGCTCAACGCGCAACTGGAATTGAGCAATGCGACGCTCGCGCAACTCGACAATGAAGCAAAATTGCAAACGGCCTTCGGTGCGCTGGAAGACGCGTTGCAGCGTCCGGCGGATTCGATTGCCGCCGTCATCAAAAAAATTTCCATTGAAAATTCCAACCATTCTTTCCCATGAACCGAAAACATATCATCGCGGGCATCGTCATGGTTTTGGTCGCTGTTCTGGGCGTGGTTGCGCTGGTGAAATCGCGCGGCGAGGCTTCCGAATCCGGCGGCGATGAAACAACGCCAGCCATCGTGACCGTCCAGACGGGTGTTCTCAAACTCGCCACCCTGCATCGTTACGTTCAAGGTTACGGCATGGTTGAACCTGCGCCCGCCACGGCGGATCAGCCTGCCGCCGGCGCGCAACTGGCCGCGCCGTCCGCAGGTGTCGTGACAAAGGTGAACGTCATCGAAGGCCAGCAGGTAACGAACGGCGAAGTGCTGGTGGAATTAAATTCGCGGGCGGCGGAAGCGGAAGTGGAGCGGCAGAAAAAATTATACGCGCAGCAAAATACTTCGTTGAAAAATCTGCAGGAAGCCCAGGCGCAACTGGACTTGCTGCACGTCACGTCGCCGTTGTCCGGCACGGTCGTGCGCGTCAACGTCAAGCCCGGCCACGCGGTGGACTTGACGACGATTGTCGTGGAAGTGATGGATTTGAAACGGCTCGCCGTGAGCGCGGAAATTCCATCGTCGGAGGCAAATGATTTGAAGCCCGGCGAGCCGCTCGAAATCTTGACCAAACATCCGGTGACGGCGGAATTGTTGTTCGTCAGCCCGAACGTGGACAAGGACAACGGCACGGTTTTGGTGCGTGCGTTGCTGCCGAAAGACAGCGGTTTGCGACCCGGACAATTTGTTTCGTTGCGCATCGCGACGGCGGTTCACACAAATTGTCTGGCCGCGCCGATTGAAAGCGTGGTGACAGATGAAAACGGCAAAAGCGTCATCGCGCTGGTCAAAGACAACGAGGCAACGCAAACGCCCGTGCAAACCGGCTTGCGCGAAAATGGTTTGGTCGAAGTTTCCGCGCCGAAACTTAAGGCGGGCGACACCGTCGTGACCGTTGGGGCTTACGGCCTCCCGGAAAAAACAAAAATCAAAGTGGTGAATCCATGAGACAGGCAATTCTTGTCATCGTAGCGGCGTCTCGGCAGAGCACCGTTGTTTTGTTCAACAAGAAATTGCGGCGCTCTGCCGAGACGCCGCTACGATGAAATTCTAAATGAAGCCCGACACCATTTCGCCCTTGGGCCGGTTCGCCACCAGGCACGCGCTGTCCATCACCTTCATCGCGGCGGTTTTGTGTCTGGCGGGAATTTTTTGCGCGCTGCGGATGCCGTCGTCGGTTTTTCCGCAGACGAATTTTCCGCGCGTCGTCATCATCGCAAACAACGGCATCACGCCCGCCGACGAAATGATGGCGACCGTCACGCGCCCGATCGAGGAGGCTTTGAAGGACATTCCCGGCGCGCTCACGGTGCGGTCGGCGACCAAACGCGGCTCGGCGCAGGTCAATGTTTTTTTCAACTGGAACGTGAATATGTCGCAGTCGGAACTTTATGTGCTGGGTCGCATTTCGCAAATCCGCAGCGACCTGCCGGCGACGGTTTCCACGGAAATCGAACGCGTGACCTTCTCGGCGTTTCCCATCATCGGCATCAGCCTGACGAGTTCCAACCGCAACATCACGTCGCTTTGGGAAACGGCGAATTATGAATTGAAGCCGCGCTTCCTGCAAATTCCCGGCGTGGCGCGCGTGGAGATCACCGGCGGGCGCGAGCCGGAATTTCATGTCATTGTTGACCCGCTGAAATTACAGGCCAACGGTCTTGGTTTGTCGGACGTGACCGACGCGCTGACAAAAAATAATCTCTTCGCGCCAGCCGGAATGATGGAGGAAAATTATCATTTATATCTGACGACGGTGGACGGGCGCGTCCATTCGGCGGAGGAAATTGGAAATCTGGTGATCATGGTTCGCGGCAATCATCCGGTGCAAATCAAAGACGTGGCGCGCGTCGAGCGCGGGCCGGAGCCGGTTTTCCAATCCGTGACCGCGCAAGGCCGCGACGCCGTGCTGCTGAACGTCCAAAGCCAGGCCGACGGCAGCACGCTCGACATCGCCAGCGCGCTGAAAAAACAATTAAAGCAACTCCGGCGGGAATTGCCGCCGGACATGCACCTCGCGTTTTTTTACGATCAATCACTTTTCGTGCGCGATTCAATGGGCAGTGTTTGGGACGCGATTGTTTTTGGACTGATTCTGTCGGTGCTGATTCTTTATTTCTTCCTGAAAAATTGGGGCAGCGTGTGGACGGCCATCGTCACGATTCCGATCACGGTTCTGGTGACGCTGATTGCGATGAAGCTGGTCGGCATGAGTTTCAACATGATGACGCTCGGCGGCATCGCGGCGTCCATCGGACTCTTGATTGACAATGCGATCATCGTCGTCGAGGCAATGTGCGTGAAAATCGCCGCCGGTCGTCCGCGTTTGGCGGGCATTCAAGAAGCCATCGGTGAAATTTTGAAACCGCTCATCGGCTCGACATTGACGCCGGTGGTGGTTTTCATTCCGCTGGCGTTTTTGTCCGGCATCGCGGGCGTTTTTTTTCGAGCGCTGGCGTTGACGATGGTTGTCTCGCTGCTCACGTCGTTGGTTTTGGCGCTCACGCTCACGCCGTCGCTGGCCGCGTGGTTCATCCGTGACCGCAAAAAAACAGAGCAAAATTTGGAGAATGGATTTTTGCTGCCGCGCGTCATCCGCATTTACGAACGCGCGTTGCGCGCGGCCTTGCGATTTCGCTGGATCACGCTGCTGGCCTGCGGCGCGGTGCTGGTTTCATCGTTTTTTATTTACAGGCAGTTGGATTCCGATTTTCTGCCCGACTTTGATGAAGGCGGCTTTATCATTGATTTTCACGCGCCGCCCGGCACGAGCCTCACCGAAACGTCGCGCCAGCTTGATGAGGCGGAAAAGATTTTGTCCGCGAACCCGGACGTGGAAAGTTATTCGCGGCGGCTCGGAGCAGAGATGGGAATGTTCGTCACCGAACCGTATGTGGGAGACTTCGCGGTCAAGCTCAAACCCAACCGCAAACACTCGACCGACGAGATTATTGCCGGATTGCGCCACGCTTACAACGAACAATTTCCCGCGTTCCGCTGGGATTTTCCCGGCATCCTGACCGATGTCGTCGGCGATTTGCAGATGACGCCCGACCCGGTTGAAATCAAATTATTCTCGCCCGATTTGAAATGGCTGAAGCAAACTGCGCCGCGCGTTGAAGAAGAAATCAAAAAAATTCCCGGCATCGTGGACACGTTTGACGGCCTGACGGAAACCGGCCCTTCAATCAATTTCCATGTGCGCCCCGCTGACGCCGCGCGGTTTGGCTTGAACGTCCAAGACATCGCCGAGGCCGTGAATACCGCGCTGCTCGGCCAGACCGCGTCGTATGTTTTGGAAGGCGACCGCATCGTCAACATCCGCGTTTTGGCGGAGCCGAAAAGCGTGGATCAAATTTCTGTTCTGCGTGAATTGCCGTTGCACTCGGCCAACGGCACGGTCGTGCGGCTCGCGCAAGTCGCCGACGTGAGCGAAGAGCCAAGCGAAGTTGAATTGATCCGCGATGATTTACGACAAGACATAATCGTCTCCGCGCGGCTCGAAGGCCGCGACCTCGGCAGCGCGATGAAGGAGATTCAGAATAAATTGAGCCAGGATAAATGGCTTCCGCCCGGCACGGTCGAATACGGCGGCCTTTACCAGCAACAACAGGAATCTTTCCGTAACCTCGTGATGGTTTTGCTCGCGGCGATTCTGCTCGTCTTCACCGTGCTGCTGATTGAATTCCGTTCGTTCAACGAGCCGGTGGCGATTGTCTTCGGCGCAATCCTCGCGATGTTCGGAACAGTCGCCGCGCTGTGGATTACAGGGATCACGCTGAACATCGTTTCATTCCTTGGCGCAATCATCGGCGTCGGCATCGTCGCCAAAAACGGAATCCTCATGCTCGACTTTGTTCAACAATTGGAAGCCGACGGCGTGGAACTGGTCGAGGCATTGGTGCGCTCCGGCCATCGCCGTTTGCGCCCGGTGTTGATGACCTCACTCGCCGCCGCGCTGGGAATGTTGCCGCTCGCGTGGGGCATCGGTTCGGGCGCGGAGATGCTCCGCCCGCTGGCCGTCGCCGTCATCGGCGCATTGTGTATCTCCGTATTGCTATCACTCGTCGCCACGCCGGTGGTTTATTATATTTTGCGAATGGCTAAAAAAATTCCACCCTCTAACCCAAGTTCAACGGAATGATTTCCAATCGGCGTTTATGTCGAATTCAATGGTGCGGCGGGCAAACAAAAACACGCATAAACAGAATTACTCCTGCGTTCAGTAAAAGGCTTTGATTCTCTTCTTCGTGAATTCCTGGAGGCCGCAGACTTGCGAAGCATACAATGCCAGCGGCAATTCCACGAAGCCTTGAAAGGCTTTCAAAATTTGATTAAAGTTTTTGAAATAAGAATATGCCAGATGAATGCACTTCCGACGGTTGTGAATCCGTGACTCAAGACAAAGATTCAGCCGCTGACGTTCGCGCTGGGCGGAAGATTGAATACATCAGTCTTGCTTGGACTTCACTGGAAGCATTGGGCGGCATTGTCGCGGGGGTGATGGCGGGCAGCATCGCCCTCATCGGATTCGGCGCGGACTCTGTCATTGAAGTTGCTGCGAGCGCAATTTTGCTCTGGCGATTAAATCATGAATTTGGAGAAAAACGTGAGCGCACCGCGCTCCGGCTGCTTGGCATAAGTTTTCTTTTGCTGGCGGTTTATGTAGGCTGGGAAGCCATTGAATCGTTGGTGAAGCATCAGCTTCCGAGCGTCAGTTATTTCGGCATCGGCTTTTCGGCGCTTTGTCTGATTGTAATGCCCTTGCTTGCTCGCGCCAAACGGAAGATTGCCGCACGACTCAACAGCCGCGCAATGAAAGCCGATTCGCAACAAAGTTCCATCTGCGCCTATCTTGCGGCCATTCTGTTAGGCGGTCTGACTCTCAATGCGTTGTTCGGCTGGTGGTGGGCTGATCCCGTTGCGGCTCTGGTCATGCTGCCAATCATCATCAAAGAAGGTATCGAAGCGTTGCGCGGTGAAACCTGCGACTGCCACTAATGTCAGAAAAATCATCCACTGCCGATTTGAAATTCCGGGCTTTTTCGGATCGGATACGACTTCGCATCTTGCATCTGCTGCTCAAAGGTGAAATGGGCGTCTGTGACTTGGTGGACGTTATCAAAGTTTAACGAGGTGAGCGGTGGAAACATAACGCAGGTCGGCGTTGCCCTGACGTTTGGCTTGGTGATTCTGGCGATGATTTACGCAGTAGGTGAAATTTCAGGAGCGCACTTCAATCCAGCTGTAACAACTGCCTTCTGGCTTTCAGGACGATTCCCGATGGCTCGGTGATTCCTTATATTGTTAGCCAGTGTTCCGGCGCATTTGCCGCCAGCGGCGTTTTGCAGTTTTTATTTCCAACGAATCCAACGCTCGGAAGCACGTTGCCAGCCGGAACAGAAATGCAGTCATTTGTTCTGGAACTGATTCTGACGTTCCTTCTGATGTTCGTGATACGACTGAAGAAATCAAGGCGCGGCAGGGCAGGAACGCGATTACATCCGTAACGAACACGCGCCGTCCAAAATCACGACAAGACGCCACTGTGAACGAACGCGCCGCGCTTTTCAATTCAAAACGGTGGCCGTGCGCAAGCACCTTGCCGCTGAATCTTTTTTCAGGCAAAGTTTTCCGCAGATGAAAAAGAATAAATCTGCAAACTCGCTCCGCCCGCACTCCAGCCTTTTGCTCGATGGCGATGAACGCGCCGCCGCGCGCGCCATGCTTTATCCCGTCGGCTTCACGAAGGAAGATTTTGCCAAGCCCATCATCGGCATCGCCTCGACGTGGAGCAACGTCACGCCCTGCAACATGCACATTGACAAGCTCGCGCTCGAATCCGAAAAGGGCGCGAACGCCGCCGGCGGCAAGGCGATCATCTTCAACACCATCACCATCTCCGACGGCATCTCGATGGGCAGCGAAGGCATGAAATACTCGCTCGTCTCTCGCGAAGTCATCGCCGACTCGATTGAAACCGTCGTCGGCTGCGCGGGCATGGATGGATTCGTGGCCATCGGCGGCTGCGATAAAAATATGCCCGGCGCGCTCATGGCCATCGCACGGTTGAATCGTCCCGCCGTGTTCGTTTATGGCGGAACGATCCTGCCCGGCTGCATCACCGGCGACACGCGCAAGCTCGACGTGGTTTCCGTCTTTGAAGCCATCGGCGCGCACGCGAATAAAAAAATTTCCGACGCGGAATTTCTCGCCGTCGAACAATGCGCGATTCCCGGTCCGGGTTCGTGCGGCGGAATGTATACGGCCAACACCATGGCCAGCGCCATCGAAGCGCTCGGCATGAGTCTGCCGAACAGCTCCGCGCAAAACGCGATTTCGCCCGCGAAGATGGACGATTGCCGTCGCGCGGGCGCAGCCGTCGTGGAAATGTTGCAGCGCGGCATCAAGCCGCTCGACATCCTCACGAAGCAGGCGTTTGAGAACGCCATCACCGTCGTCATCGCGCTCGGAGGCTCGACGAACGCCGTGCTGCACCTGCTCGCCATCGCGCACGCCGCGAAAGTGAAGCTGACCATTGACGATTTCACGCGCGTCGGCAAACGCGTGCCCGTGCTCGCCGATCTGAAACCAAGCGGAAAACATCTCATGTCCGAACTCGTCGCCATCGGCGGCATTCGTCCGCTCATGCGCATCCTGCTCGACAAAAAATTATTGCACGGCGACGCCTTGACCGTCACCGGCGAGACGATTGCCGAGACGTTGCGCGACGTGAAACCGTATCCGGCGCATCAGACAATTATCCAGCCGTTCGACCGGCCGATCAAAAAGGACAGCCACCTCGTCATCTTTCGCGGCAACCTTGCACCCGAAGGCGCGGTCGGAAAGATTTCCGGCAAAGAAGGACTCCGGTTTGCGGGAACAGCGCGCGTGTTTGATTCCGAGGAAGCCGCGATGAAAAAAATTCTCGACGGCACAATCAAGAAAGGCGACGTGGTGGTGATTCGCTTTGAAGGGCCGCGCGGCGGGCCGGGCATGAGGGAAATGTTGTCCCCGACTTCCGCGATCATGGGGCGCGGTCTGGGCAAAGACGTGGCCTTGATAACCGATGGCCGTTTTTCCGGCGGCAGTCATGGTTTTGTGGTGGGACACATCACGCCCGAAGCGTATGTCGGCGGGACAATCGCACTGGTCAGGAACGGCGAACTCATCACGATAGACGCGGAGAAGCGGGAAATCACCTTGGGAATTTCCGCGAAAGAATTGAAGGCACGTCGCCAGGCATGGAAGCCGATGAAACCGCGTTACACGCGTGGCGTGCTGGCGAAATACGCCGCGCACGTCACCAGCGCGTCGGAAGGCGCGGTGACGGATAAGGATTTGAAGTTGTGACGCAACTTGCCACACCGAAATGTCTCGCTCGCTGAACGAATTAGTTTCGTGAGCCGGAACGTCCGAAGATACGGGAAAAAGTCGGTTTAAGCATTGCGTCAAAATCACTCCGTCGTATTTCGCGTGCTATGAAAGGATATTTCTCTTCAATTTTTGAAAATGGAACTCCGTGGACACAATACTGTTTCATTACTGCAATTCGCTCTTTGACATA
The DNA here is from genome assembly GCA_036509895.1 of Verrucomicrobiia bacterium. Classification (GTDB taxonomy): domain Bacteria; phylum Verrucomicrobiota; class Verrucomicrobiia; order Limisphaerales; family UBA11358; genus UBA11358. Next base: position 47,929 of record DATCEV010000064.1, on the reverse strand, counting down.
ACCGTCATCGTTTAATCCTAAACGGTTAATTGTGTTTTCGACACGATTACGAACGATTTTTGATGCAGCAGGATTGGGCTGAACACGAAACGTATAAAAATCCAACTGAAACCAATCGCTGTTAATTGCGAACGGGTCAACGACATCTAAAGAATCGTCTTTGCGCTGATTTAATTGGGAACGGCACAATCGAAAATTAGTCCATTCATAGGCAAATTCAGGGCAAATTGACTTGGGTAAAAAATGATCAACGGACGTATTGCGCGCTAACCGCGAATTATCTTTTCGCGCCGTCCAAGAAGCACAATACACACATATCCCGCCATACAAATTGTAAAGCTGGTCATGTGATAACATCCAAAATTCTTTAGACCTCCACTGGGCATTCGTCGGTTTCGGGTTAGAGGCCAAAAATGCCTTGCCTCGGCTTCGAACTCTGGCGTTAAAGTCAGTTGGTTCAGGATAGGCAGGAACTCTTATCATAGCTCGACGCCATGTTTGGCAGCAAATAACACCCAGCGCGGCCAGAAGTCATCATTTTCGGAAAGATTTTCGGCAAGTTCTTTCGTTGTTGATTCTATTTCATCTTTGGAAACGGTCTTGGCTTCTTGAAGTTTCAAAGCTTTTGAGACCACATTTTCTGCCGGCAAAGACCTAGCTTGTTTCAACTGAAATACTTCAGATGTAAGCCAAGATTCTATATTTCCTTGCACAGAAAAAGGCATTTCACGGAAGCAAACTTCGCCATTTATTTTTGAATCTAAATGAAAAAGTTTATCGCGTGATTGATCGAAAACCGTTTCGCATGAAGCAAGCACGAGTGGCGAGTGAGTCGCAACAATCAATTGAAGCGCAAGTTCGTTACTTAAATCGTCCACAATTCCCAAGATGGCGGGCAAAATAGTGCGCTGCCATTTGGGATGAAGGTGAGCTTCAAGTTCATCAATCAAAACCACCATTCGCGTTTCTGGAGAAGTGCCAGCCACGTCAGCTTGTATTTTGTGTTCATTCCACGCCCAAACAATTAAATATGCCATCGTGAGAATACGGCGAATTCCAGCAGATTCATTCACAATCGGAATTGTTCCATACCGATGAACCAGCGTGGGAATCTCGCGACGGTCATCAGGCATACGAACGGGTTCGCCAGGGATAAGGTCTCCAATGTCAGGCGGTGACATTCGTTTCAGAACTTTCTTAAAAATTTCAAATGGATATTTATCCGGCTTGTCCTGCCACTTTGTCCAATCTCTGATTAACCCTTCAATATGATCACCACCGTCCCACAACTGTTCGCGAGATAAAACCAACGCCAATGGCTTTGAACTGTCCGAACCTCGTTTATGAAATGCCGTCGGATCCCAAATTGCAAAAGAGCCATCAACTCGTGCATAGATGACAAGTCCAGCAACCGTGGGAGTTTTGCCCTGCCGAGGCCAAAGATTTTCTTTGGATTGGTATTTTACGCTGATTGGTTTCGAGAAATTTTTGCTCGCGATTTGAAATTTTATGTAGGCATCAAGCTTACCGCGCTGATCATGCGGAAGCGCGGCGCGGCCAGCCCATTCATTTGTTAAGGCCCACCATCCAATTTCTAATAAAAAGGTTTTCCCTAGCCCGTTATCGCCTGTAATGACATTGAGCCGTTCGCTCGGATTAAATTCAACGTGTTTGGCAGGCCCGATATGGCCTGTTTCCAAATAACTTAAAATCCCGCTTCGTTCCGACAGAGCATCGGGCGGCGCACTATACTTTTCCTGAATTTTTGACCACGCGACTGGCGTTTCCGAAAATGCTTGGTCTTCATTTAATTGAGATGAAATCGAATCATCGAATAAAACTTCAATCTCTTTTGAAGTGATAAAATATTCACTGACAAATTTTTTCACAATGTCAGCCCGCGTAATCTCTTCTGAAAACGGTTGGTGACGATTCAACCACACAGCCAAATGGAATAGGGGTATTTTTTTCTTTCTGGGAAGTTTTTTTGACAACGCCGAAACATATTCAGGAGTCCATCCCCAATCGTGAGAATTGTGCGTGTGATTGAATGCGCTATGGAAAGAACGCGTGTTAACGGATTGAAGTCCTTTTCCAGCATAATCAGGACGCAACCAATCTGCGCTGCGATCATTTTGCCTGAAAACCCGAAAAAACCATTGAGACGAAGGATTAAGGCGAAAATGCTTTTTTAGAAACTGGTCGGTTTCAGCATCAAGATGAAGCTTCTTGGTCTTACCGATAGGCAGTTGGTTCAATTTCGCAACGAGAAATGTGATGCCAAAAAATGTGTTGTAATCTTCGAGAAGCCGAAGAGATTCATTTATCTGATCAAAGCTGAAATATTTTTTCATAACAGTTTTGCCTGTAATCCTCTCATGCTAGTTGAAGTGTATTCGCAGAATTCAGGATTAAGCTCAATTCCAATAGCACTCCGGTTTGTTGCGTATGCGACTCTCATTGTCGTTCCGCTGCCGCTGAATGGGTCAAGAACAACACCATTTTTAGGACAGCCAATTTTCAAACATCGCTCGACCAATTCATCTGGGAATGGTGCTGTATCAAGAGTGCCATTGCCATTTGTTTTTATTCGCGGCGAAATAGTCCAAACATCTTCATCAAATTTTTGTTCAATAAGCGGATCGCGATTAAAAAAATATTTGCGCTGCTTCACGAACATAAACACAAATTCATAACTGCGTCTCGGACGATCAAGAACAGCTTCAGGAAGCCCTTTTTGCTTATGCCAGATGATGGGGCTGCGGAGAATCCATTTGTCCTGACACATTTTGTTAGCAACTCGCCACGGAATTCCAATAGTGGATTTGCGTTGCAAGTTAATTCCCAATCCTCCGCTTTTGTCCACAGCACGAAGGCCAAAGCGCCGTTTGGCGCTCTTGCGGTCTTTTCCTTGGGATTCTCCTTTTCCAGAATAATAGGTGTCTCCTAAATTCAAAAATAAAATTCCGTCGTCATGTAGCACTCGATAAATTTCCCTCATCACTTTTCTAATTGCGACGATATATTCATCAACGCTTTCTTCGAGTCCAATTTGGCCATCAACTCCATAGTCACGAAGCCAAAAATATGGCGGCGACGTGACAACACAATGAACAGATTTAGCTGGCAGTGTTTTCAAAACAGTCATCGCGTCGCCCTGAAACAACCGCCAAAAAATGTTGCCAACATACGCTTCGGCCAATGGCGGATACGTTATCTTTTTTTTGAACCGTGTCGTTTGCTTCACAATACACAAATAATGAGAAGTGTTTGCCGAGATGTCAAAGATTCATGCCAAAGAAAAAGCAGCCTCCGTTTCCGAAGGCCGCTTTGCGTTTGCCAATTTGATTTACGGATGCGGTGGTGCGGGTGGCGGGGTCGGGCTGGCGTGGCTCGCGGCGGCGTCCACAATGATGCGCGCGTTTTCGTAATTGCTAACGAAGGTCGCGTTGGTGATCTGGCTGGTGAGGTCGTCCATGACGGTCAAATCTTCATCGGCGGCGTCAAACTCGGCTTGCAAATTTCCGGTGACGGTTTTGCCAGCGGCGCGGGTGTCGCGCGGTTTGCTGATGAGCCGCGCGGACGATGCGCCAAGCGCAAAACCGACTTGCACAAAACAATTTCCTGATTAACGTATTCTTCATGAGCGCGGTTGAACTTGCGGTAAGAAAAGTTAAAAAGCTGTCGGCGCGTCAGGCCAATGAATTATTGGGCTGGCTGTCCGCACGGCAGCCGAATGGCATTGCGAAAACGCCCCGGACCACGCGGCGCAAAGCGGCCGCGCAACAGCGCATGAAAAAACTCAAGGCGTGGCATGACTCAATTCGTTTTACCACTGATTGGGAACCGCCCCGGATGCCGGATGATGATTCATTCAAACCCTTCCGATTTTGAACTTCGTGCTGGACACAAATGCGGTGAGCGAGACGGAGAAGCCGCGACCCAATCCCGGTTTCATGGCTTGGCATGATGTTCAAGACCCGGCCCAACTTTTCATCACCACCATCACGTTGGCCGAAGTGTGGCGCGGCTTTCACAGTCTGCCGCCGACCCACTCGGACTACGACAGCATCAAAAGATTCGCCACCGATCTGCCCCGGAAATATCGCGTGCTGAATTTTGACTCGCGTGCGGCGGCGATTTGGGGAGAACTCACCGCCCAAGCGAACGGGCCGCTGCCCCTGCGCGATTCATTCATCGCCGCCATCGTCCGCTCACGCGGCCAGCGCATCGTCACGCGCGACACCGCGCCCTTCGAGCGCATGGGCTGCAAAGTGGTTGATCCGTGGAAATGAATCGCGGTTGAGATTGATTGATCCGCCAAGTTCGCGGAGAATTATTCCACGAGTTGATTCGACGAATTTAATTTGAAAAGTTTTTCCCAAGTTGAACCACGTAGGCACGGCAACTTCGCTCCCGAAGGCGCCGTCGGAAAAATTTCCGGCAAGGAAGGTTTGCAATTCAGCGGACGCGCCCGCGTTTTCAATTCCGAAGAATCCGCGCTCGAAAAAATTCTCGACGGCTCAATCGTCAAAGGCGACGTCATTGTCATTCGCTACGAAGGGCCGCGCGGCGGACCCGGAATGCGCGAGATGCTTTCGCCCACGTCCGCGATCATGGGCAAGGGACTCGGCAAGGACGTGGCGCTCATCACCGACGGAAGATTTTCTGGAGGCAGTCACGGCTTCGTCGTCGGGCACATCACGCCGGAAGCCTACGCCGGCGGGACACTCGCGCTCGTGAAGAACGGGGACGCCATTACGATTGACGCCGAGAAACGCGAACTGACGCTCGAAGTCACCGGCAAAGAACTGAACGTCCGCCGCAAGGCGTGGAAGAAACCCGCGCCTCGCTACACGCGCGGCGTGCTGGCGAAGTATGCCGCGCACGTCACGAGCGCGTCATTTGGTGCGGTGACGGATAAGGATTTGAAGTTGTGATACTTCACGGAATAATAATTGAGCGATAAAATCGCTGCGGAAATTGAAAAATATTGCTTTCATTGAACTGAAAAGCATTGGTGTTGAATGTGTTTGTTAAAACAGGCGTCCAATTTAACAGATTGCTTGATACTTCAATAATTTGCTGTTGACCTAATGTTCCCCCAAAAAGAATTTGTGCTTCATTTTGATTTCCTGCACCGATAACAGAAATGTTAAGATTTATCGGCGGAGACGAGGTGACGTTCAAGGTAAAGTTTTGTGTTAAACCAGAACTGCTTTCGTGATAGTCACGAACACGCACTGTAAAATTGAATACGCCATTTGTGATTGGAGTTCCGGTGAGCGCTCCACTAAAAGAATCCAACGTGAGACCGGACGGCAAATTTCCGGCAGTAATGTCATAGTCATAAAATGGAATTCCACCACTTGCAACAAAAGAGCAATCAAAAGGAATTCCTACCGCTGCCGAAGGCAATGCGTTGCTTGGAAATAAAAACGGAGCAAATGCAGAAGAGGGTTGAAGGACATAGCCCACTTCTTGGGCACAGAGCAAGTCTATCTTCGTCATGGTCCACCGTTTGCGTGGAATATTACCGAAATATTCATAGCCAAATGCCCCCTGTCCGCTTTCCGGATCAATCACGCCCGTAAGGTGATCATCTGATGCATCAATTGGAACTGGTCCGCCGTAATAATTTGTGACGGCTGCGCTTGTAAAAGCACCGTTGGCAAGAGCGGTAGCAAAACCCGGATGTGCCTGATTGAAAATGAGCGCGTGGCCGATTTCGTGATGTGCGATGGAGTAAAAATCATTCGTCTGATTGCCTAAATTGCCAGTAGCAAGCCAATCATTGTCATTGGTTAAAAACAGCCAGCCAAGCGTGTTATAATTGCCGAGAATGTTGGCTTCGAAGCCACCTGACCGTTTCATGGTCAATGGCAGACCACCACTTGTTTGCACAGGCCCGGCATAGCTGCCTTCCCCGCCGGAAATATCTGTTGCATTGGTGATGCCATAGGCATAGAGCAGATAACCCGTGTAGTTGTTTGTATTTTTAAAATAGTAACCACCATCGTAATTATTCGACCAAATATAAGTTTTTTCGGTTCCGGCAGTAACAGGATCGAGATTCATGCCGGTAAAATAATAAGTCCAGTCATTCGCTGCTTGTGTGACCAGCATGCGGGCGGTGGAATTCGTAAAAAAACTGGTGATGTCACGATCAAAATTTGCCGTAACTACGAAGGCGTTTGTGCTATGAGTGTCCTCGTCAATGACTTGAATCGGCACCATGTTCGTCTGCTTTGCATTGTTGTCATCTTTGAACACGATTGTAAGTGTGTAAGTTCCATCCGGGCTGTTGTGTGCCGGAAAAATTGATAAACTTACTGGAATAGCCGTCGCATTTGTGAACGAAATAGTGGTGCTAGGACCGTTGGTGCTTACTTTGCTTGAACCGTCGAAATAAAGGCGTGCACCGTTAGCGGTGAGTTTAGCAGAGCCGGGGAGAATGGCGTTTGTAGGTGGCAGAATGTAAAGTTTAATGAGCGGATTTGCCATGTAGCCGTCCCAATCCACTAAAGTAATACCGTGCTCATTTAGCGAACGTCCGAAAATATCCTGAATCAACGTCTGTGCAGATAACGTCTAATTCTCTGTTTGGAAAACAACCAAAATCAAAATGAAAAATAATCGTCTCATCAATTATGGCCGTTCGCTAGACGGATCACGTCAAAATTATCCGACAAAATTTGCTTTTTACAAACCGCTTTACGCCGATAACTCGTCTTCGATATATTGCATTTTTTAATTAGAATTCCAACGATATTCTATCAATCAGCCCAGGGTTGGTCTGAGCGGGACAGGCGAGAAGCTTCCCTTGGGACATCCGTCCAAAATCATTTCCAACCCCAACGAGGTTACCTCCCCGTTCCCTCGCGCATGGATTCAACAAAAGAGGCGTAGCGACTTTCGGCAGAAAGCCGGATTATTTATTTTCTCGAAGGATGCGGCGCTCTGCCGAGACGCCGCTACGCCAGACTGAATGATTTTGCCCCGTTGGAGCAAACCGGCTATGCTTGCGTCGTGACTGCGGCCACGGCATTGAACAAACAGATTGAACGCTACCGCCAGATGACGGGCGAACAGCGGTTGAAGATCGCTTTGGACCTCCATGAAATGTCCTGCAACGTCACGCGCGCAGGAATCCGCCGGCAACATCCAGATGCGAATGAAAAAGAAGTTGAAGAATTTCTTCACGCTCGCCTCAAACTGGCCCGCGCCGCATGAATGAACAGGAATTGCTTGCAGATTGCCTGCGCCGATTGAACCGGACGGGCGTCACTTATTATCTTACGGGTTCGATGGCGAGCGAGATCAAACCTAAAAACACATGAACGGCTGGCGAAATACGCCGCGCACGTCACGAGCGCGTCGGAAGGCGTGGTGACGGACAGGGATTTGAAATTGTGAAAATCAGCGCGAAATTATTCACGGACGTTTCTTTGCCGGTGTGACTGAATTGGTATTTGAATGGTCGTTCGGAGCAGTCACTGCCGCGACGACAATATATCCCAGTAATCCACCGCCTACGGCACCGATAATAACTTCCTTGTTTCGTTTGCTGTATTTTTCGGAACGGGCGATGATTGCTTCCGGCGCATATTTGGCGTCAGAAACAAGATTCGTAGCTTCTTCCCTGTTTTTGAAGCGCAAAAATTCCGCCTTTGCCCGATAGCAGGTGCTGGTCCATGGGTTCGGTTCTTTTTCTTCAGTGATATTGATGATGTCAGCTCCCAACATGGTTCCTTCCCGACAAAAAATATCCAGGACATAAGCTTCATCGCAATCAGTAGATAAACCTGTATCGTAGGCGTGAATAGAGCCAAGCACTACGACATCATTGGTGGCATACTTCCAATTACAGCGAATGGCAATCGAATGTCTCGGCAAGTCTTTTGAAGTTTGTCCCGGAGGAAGTTGATAGCCTGTGCGGGTAATTCCCGCCGCACAACCTGAAGCCAGAATAGCGGCGCTGCATAGAACCATTGACCATGTTATTTTCATATAACCGTTGGGACATCCCGTTCATTTGTTGGCTCTGGGGTTGGCTGATCTTGATTTAGGAATAGAAACGGGATTGGCCTTGAGTTCCGCCGCCTTCAGTCCGTCGGGCGTCAAAGGAATTGCCGATGACACTAAATTGAAATTCAGATCGCGGGGAGCCAGCGTGAACATGTCGCCTGTCGCCGGGTCAACGATGAGTATCCCGATCGGCCCGCCGAAAATAATGTTCCCAAAATACCAGCCATCAATGGTGGATTTTATATGCGTTTCATATGAATAATAACCAGCCTGTTCAAAAACTATTTTATAGTCTTCACCTCTAAAATATCCGCTGGAGCGTTCCAGGGTAACGATGGCAGGGGTGGTCTGAACGCAAATTTCCCTGCCTGACTTGTTGGAAATTGTGACCTTTGCCCCTTCTGGATTTGAATTGATGTGAACGCTTTTGCTGCCGCCATCAATGATGGAGGCACACCCGGTAAAAAATAACGGGACGAAGAGTAACGACAGGATTTTTGTTTTCATGGAATTTCTGGATTTGAATATGAAAGGCTCGCTGCCGCCAGGCAAGCTCAAAAACTTTACGCTGAACTGAATTTTTATACGGTGCCCGTCTAAATTTGGGACAGTTGCGCCCAGCCGACTACGGATTTTCAAGGATTTAACCTGTTTGATTGCTGGCATAAAAAGTGCAGCGATCCAGCCGTGGACATCACGGCCAACAGATTGCATGATTGGGTGGAAACCGAGAAGCGGCGGAAACGGCGCGCAGATCGGCGCGATCATTTTTTCTACCGCGCGCGCGGCATTTTTTACTTCCTTCTGGTCGCGACCATTTTTGTTTTTGCCTTTAGTTATCACATGCAGATTCAAACCGCTGCCGCCGGAAGTCTGGCGCAGGTGATTAAAAAATCTTCGGCCACGGATAGTCTCCGCCAAAAATCGTTGAACTACGAAAAAGAAGTGGACGACATCGCAAAGTAGTTTCCACACCGTTCACACCGTCACGCTGAAACTCCGCCCGCAATATATTGTTCCATCTGCTCAATGGCAAAATTCTGCGCGGAAATGATCCAATTCACCAGGTCGCCGATGGAAACGAGACCGACGACGTGTCCGCCTTCCAGCACGGGCAGATGGCGCACGCGTTTTTCCGTCATCAACTTCATGCAATCCTCCACCGAATCATCCGGCGAAACTGTCGCGCAATTTTCCGAAACAATTTCAAACACCGTGGTCTCCTTCGAGGATTTGCCTTGCAACGCCACTTTGCGCGTGTAATCGCGCTCGGTAAAAATTCCATGCAACCGCCCGCCCGCCATGACGAGCAGCGCGCCGATATTTTTATCCGCCATCAATTTGATGGCTTCAAAGACCGTCGCCTCCGGCGCGACCGACCAAAGCGTGGAAGGTTTTTGATGAAGAATGGAGCTGATGGGAAAATTGGTTTTCATAGGCTTGATAAACTTATCCGCCTCATCAACGAATCTTGCAAGTAAAAGTTTTCAAATCTTTCGCGCGGAGAAATCCGCCCGCGCGCTTCACGGGCATTTATCGCTTAAATTGTTCAACCCTTCGTGCTCAATGGCAAAGCTCACGGATTTTTTTCCTTCAACCCGGATGATTTTTACCAGAAAAATAGTGTCGTAATCATTTCCCGGCCAGTCTGGGACCAGCGCCGGATTGCCGCCGTTATCTTTCAGCAGTTTTTTTGCAAACTCGTCGAGGAATCCATGTTCCCACGCGACAAAAACAGTGGCGTTTTGATATTTCTGCTTCCGAAGTTCTTTTTCAAGGCCTTTGATTTCCTCGTCGCCGAATTCTGTGTTGACGGGCAGGCCGCAGCGAATCGCCGTCGGCTCAATCGTCATCAGCGGACGGACATAATAGTATTTGTCGCCATCCACTTTTTGAGTGGGATTGGGCGCAAAGACAAATTGCGGCGCGCCATATTTTTTCAGCAGCACCTCCGGCAACGCCAGAGCGCGATTGAGACCGCGACAATTCAATTGCCCAAGACCGCCCGGCGGCTTTTCACCATGCCGGATGCAGACCAAAGTTTCCACCGTTGCGGTCGGGGAAATTCCCGGCGAAGAAATCGAAGCGGTCTGACCATTGGCGCAAACGAAACCTGCCAGCCCGACAAACAATGCAAAAATAAATTTCATATTTTTTTGTTCAACCAGTTGAATCAACTTAAGCCGGAAGCGCAAGGATTTTATTTTTTAACCAAAATTTGATTCATGTTGCCGCTACCATACTGTCCGCTTATTCCGCGCCGGATTCTGTTGTTCAAGCCACCGCCGATGCCGCTGGACTTACGCCGGTAGGATGTAGAAGCCGTCCGATTGAAATCGGAGATCAAAAAATAAAAACGCCGGAAGTCTTTAACTCCCGGCGGTTGCGGAAACACCCAGGCGACGGCCCGGCCAGTCTTTAATAGTTTTGTGCTCAAGGCTGGAACCATCGCCCGGTCGCGGAAGGAAACAGTCCAACCGCAAAAATCGAGAAGGCGGCGCGCCGGCCACTCATTGCGGCGCGACGACCTTATAGCTTAAGTAGCCATCATAGACACCGTTGCGCTCCATTCACTATATTGGGTGGAACCGCCCACCGCCCGGATGCGCGCATTATAGATTGTCCCCGACGTCAGGTTGGCCAGGACAATCCCTTTGGTATTGGGATAAATTCCCGCCTCCTGCCATGCGCCGTCACTGCCGCTGTATTGAAGCTGATACGCCTTGGCATTGGTCACCGCCTGCAGATAGACAAATAATTGTCCGCTCGTCGAATTATCCAGGGTGAACCCCGGCTGGGTCAATGGATACGGCGTAGTGTTGGTATTGACCACGTCAAAGCCGGAAGACAGTATCTGCGATAAAGTCAGCGTCGGCACGAGACTGGTGATATAGGCCGCCGTCTGGCGCAAAGCAGAGACCAGAGCTTCACGCGCTTCCTGTTGGGCCGCCGCCGTGCCGATGCCGCCCTGCCCCGCCGCAGTCATCGCATCTTGAAAGGCGGTTTGCAGCGCCGTCAGCGCCGCAATGGCCACCGGCAGGTTGGGGAACAACGCATTGTTTTTGAGGCAAACAATCGCCAGAATGGCGAAGTTGTTTAACTGCACGTTAGTATAGGTCGCAAAATTAAGTGCGACTCGGGTTATTTTTTTCATTTCTTTTTTAGCATCCCTATCAAAAAACGATGCCGCGCCGTCATGGTCTGGCTTATCGTAGCACAGGAAATACCTAGCAACGCTTGTGCCAACCTAAAACGCGGCGAAAATAAACCCTATTGCTTAACTACTCGCTCGCCGGGGCATAAAACAGCCTTGTTTTGACCCATTTTACTGTAATGATGAGGCATTTTACTGTAATGATGACTCAACTTACTGTAGTGATGAAGCATTTTACTGTAACTTTGACACAAAACACTGTAATGATGACTCAACTTACTGTAATGATGGAGCATTTTACTGCAATGATGACCCAACTTACTGTAACTTTGGATCAAAACGCTGTAATGATGGCTCAACTTACTGTAATGATGGAGCATTTTACTGTAACTTTGACTTAAAACACTGTAAGTTTGAAGCAAAACGCCGAAACGAAATGCCATTTCCGGCTTTTTATGGTCTAACTTGCGGAATTTTTTGACTTGGCTGTCTCATTTTTGGAACACAATGTCTAAAAATAAGACACATGAGACATTATTTTTTAGATCATCTCCGTCTGTTTCTCCGCTTTGCCTTCACGCTGCGCCTTGGCGAAGGGATTCAGTTGCGGCGGCGCTTCCACGCGCTCTTTGCCGCTCAACAATCCTTCAATCGTCAGGATTTGGATTTTGGGATAATCCTTGTCGTGCCAGAGTTTGGATTCGTAACGGCCAGCCGATTGAAGACGTAAAATGGAAATTTGGCTGGCAATTTTTGATGAAAACCGTAGAACTGAAATTGTTCGTTAAAAAAGTGATGTAGAACCAAAACAACTAAAGCATAATTTGCGGCTTCGGCTACTGTCTCGCAATTTCAAATGCGTGGATATTGCGCGCAAATCGTGAAATTCACGCGCCGCCCAACACAAAACCGCGAATTAATTGGCAAATTCCACTGGCATCACCGATGCTAAAGCCAGCCCTATGAAAGTCAAAGCCCTGATTCTGTTTCTGGCGTTGGCGGCGATGTTGCCGCTGACGGCGCAGGCACAAATCAACTACGCTGTTTCCGACACCAATACCGCTTATGTTGCCTATAGCCCTAATGCTTTCGGCAATATTGTTATTTCCAACAGGTTTGAAGGCTATCCAGTCACAAGCATCGGCGAAGAGGCATTCGAGGATTGCGGCAACCTGAAGAGTGTCGTCATTCCCAACAGCGTCACGAGCATCGGCGACGATGCGTTTTATGATTGTATAGGCCTGACAAGTGTCACCATACCCAATAGTGTCACGAACATTGCATGGCAACCGTTCTTTGGATGCTCTGCCTTGACGAATATAGTTATTGGTAATGGTATCACGAGTATCGGCCGGGCTGAGTTCTATAATTGCTACAGCCTAGCGAATATCACCATTGGCACTAATGTCACAAATATCGGTGCGGGGGCGTTCGTTGCTTGCACTAACCTGACAAGTATTATTATTCCCAATAGCGTCACCAATATTGATGGAGGAGCATTTGAGGATTGTTTTAGCCTGACAAATGTTACATTTCTGGGTAATTCGGTCACGTTGGGCAGTTATGTGTTTAGTGGCGACAACCATGTGACGATTTACTACTATTACGGCACGAGCGGATGGAGCGGGTTTTATTACGGATTTCGCACCGCGATGTTGGGTGTGGTGCCATTTACTTACTTTACCAACAGCGAAACTATTATCATCACCAGCTATACCGGCACGAACGACGCGGTGACGATAGGTCCTGTCATCAACGGCTTTCCCGTCACGGACATTGATTTCAATGATTTCACTGTGCCTCAAGAATATACTAATCTGACAAGTATCACTATTCCTGCCAGTGTCACAGGCATCGGCTCCGATGCGTTTTATGGATGCATCAACCTGACAAACGTTACTTTTTTGGGTAATGCTCCGAATTTGGGACAGGATGTGTTTAATGGCGACCTTGCGACGGTTTATTATTACTATGGCGCGAGTGGCTGGGGAACGAACTATGGAGGGTTGCCGGTGGTGGAACTGGACGTGCCATTCACTTACACGACCAACAATGATGTCATTACCATCACCGGCTATATTGGCACGGACAGGACGGTAACGATTGGCGCTCCTATCAATGACCATCCCGTTACGAGCGTCGGTGAAGGGGCGTTTATCGGCAGTGCTTTGACAAGTATCACGATAACCGCTAATATCACCAATATTGATGATGAAGCTTTTCAGAATTGCGCCGCCTTAACGGACATTACTTTTTTGGGAAATGCGCCAGTCTTGGGTGGAGCTAATGTGTTTGCGAATGACTCGGCAACGATATATTTTTATTACGGCACATGCGGCTGGGGCGCGATTTGGGGAGGGACAGCCTATGGAGGATTACCAACAGAGGTGTTAGATGCGCCTCTTGCCTACACTCTCAACAATAGCGCAGTCACTATTACTAGCTACAATGGCTCCGGCGGCGCGGTGATAATTCCCGATGCTATTGATGGCTACTTTGTTACCAGCATTGGCGAAGATGCATTCAAATATAATGACAGCTTGACAAGCATTGTCCTTCCCAACCATGTCACCTACATCGGATCTGCTGCGTTTCAACTTTGCGCCAGTTTGACGAGCGTGGCGATACCTAGCAGCGTCACCTACATCGGGGATATTGCATTTAACCTATGCAATCAACTGACGAATATCTTGGTGGATGCGGCTAATCCTACTTACAGCAGCACTAATGGTGTCTTGTTCGATAAGGCGCAGACCACCTTGATTCAATTTCCCGGAGGGCTTGGTGGCAATTATACCATTCCCAACAGCGTCACCAACCTCGGTGATTTTGCGTTCGCTAATTGCACCAGTCTGACAAGTGTGACGATACCCGATAGTGTTGCCAACATTGATTCTATTTCGTTTTACATCTGCACTAGCTTGACGAACATTACATTTCTGGGCAATGCACCGACTTTAGTAGTCGATAATTTCACTGTTTGGGGTGTCCCTACTAATGCAACGGTTTATTATTATTATGGCACGAGTGGCTGGGACACGACTTATGGCGGATTGTCGACGATAGAGTTGGCGTGGACGCCGCAAATTGTCGGCGGGGCAAGTGTGCAATCCAACAACTTTGGTTTCACCATCATTGGCACGAACGGAATGCCCTTTGTTGTGGAAGCCAGCACGAATCTGGTGGACTGGCAGCCGGTTTGGACGAATATCTTGTTCTCCGTCACAAATCTTGATGGGTATGTCACTTTCACCGATTCGCAGTGGACGAATTATCCCGCCCGCTTTTATCGGGCAAGGTAGAGCAAAAATGCGGAAGTAAAGATTTGGCTTGCAATTTTCTATGACGCTGCGAAAATCCGATCGTTCATCGAGAAGTTTCAAACAAATGAAATAAACCAAAACATAATTTGCGTAGCTTTTGGCTACGGACTCACTCAAGAAACCGCGAATTTCCAAAGTCTAGACAGCCAGCCGCCCAGGCGCGGCTTGGCGCGCTGTCTGGACAGGCGCTTCGCGGTGCCTTGAGTGAGGGTGCGTTAAGTTCGCGCCTTTTCGTTGCCGGCTCCGCAAGAAAGAAACCCAAATTATGAAAACAACCATCCGAAATTTAATGGCGGCAATAATACTTCTTGCCGCTTCACTTCAAACTCACGCGCAGGGGCTGCTTTATGACCAACAATCGGCCACGGGGCCAAATTCCCCGACTCCAAATGACTTTCTTAACATTCAAGAAGATCAACCACTGGTGCAAGCTTTTATTCCATCACTCTCGGCGATTGGATTTGTCCAGTTTGAGTTTTGGGACATAGCAAACAACGGCACAAATGGAGCGACGGTTTATGTGAATCTTTGGACTGGCTCACCAGACCTCAGGTCCGGGTTCAATTCGACATTACTCGGCTCAACTGCTCCCGTTTATATGCCCAACGGATTTGTGAATGATGGACTCGGATTTGCCGGAATAACCAATTTTTACTTTTCGACTCCCATTGCGTTAACTTCCGGCCAAACTTACTATCTTCAGCCGGTCGTTTTATCAGGAGATGACCCATGGGATATAGGAGTGCTTACCTATGACGCCTATCCCAATGGACAGGTATTTGAGGACGGCGATGGTTTCAGCTCAGAAGACTTCTGGTTTCGAGAAGGCGTTGTTCCAGAACCTTCTACTTTGGTTTTGATTGGATTGATCTGTCTTTTACTTTTCATCTTCAAACCCGCGCTGGTAAATGAAGTTTTTGCGTCATTCAATTGGCATCAGGCGTTTCCACGAACAACGAAGTCCCAGTTGAATTCTAAACGCAGTGGTGACAAGAATGTTTATTTCCCCTGCCTCAATTTTTTGAAGATTACGCGTGGCGATTTGAGCTTTTTCAGCCAGTTCCTCCTGTGTCAAGCCCTTCTGAACCCGTTCGCGGCGCACATTCGCGCCGAAAACCTTGATCCGCTTCCACTCTTTTTTGGAAATAGCCACGGCATATTACATCGCTTTTTATCCAAAAACATGAACGATACGTTATATCGTGAAATATTTTTAGATTTTTATTGCGTCGTTCGCGCGTTTGATTTAGAATCAGCCCTGAAATCAGCAGAAACATGATAAGTAACCTATGAAAAAGATAATCGGCGGTTTACTCGGCGCGGCGATGTTGATTGCCACTTCACTCCAAGCTCACGCGCAAGGCACGTTGATTTATGACCAGCAATCAACAATTCCACCGTCAACGTCAGGCGACTATCTTGATATTCAACCCGAAGCATTGACCCAATCATTCGTTCCAACACTTTCGGCGATTGGATTTGTCCAGTTTGAGTTTTGGGATATACCGAATAACGGCACCAATGGAGCAACAGTTTATGTAAATATTTTGGCTGGCTCGCCAAACATCAATTCAGCCACGTTGCTCGGCTCAACCACTGCGGTTTATATGCAAGAAGGATTCGGAGAGTTTTCTCCCGGAGTAACTAACTTCTACTTTTCAACTGCAATTACACTAACTCCCGGACAAACTTACTACCTTCAGCCAGTTGTTCAATCTGGTGACGATCCGTGGGATATATGGAATCCCGGGAACACTTATCCGAATGGTCAATTATATGGTAGTGGAGCATTTTTTCAACCTTCCACAGACTTGTGGTTTCGGGAAGGTGTTGTTCCAGAGCCTTCCATTTTGGCTTTAGTCGGGTTAAGTGCTCTTTTAGCTTTCGTCTTCAAACGGCGTTCCAAGCTGGTTGTTTTGTTATTGTTCACTATTCCAGTTCTATCTGTTCATGCATCAGATTCCATCGTTCAAGCCACCGCTGATGAAGCGGGACTTGCGCCGGTAACAGCCGCTTCCTTGCCCGAGGTTGGAACTTTTTGGGTGATGACGGACACCCTTGACGGCCTCATCGCGCTGCCTTATCCAGAGTTACCGTCCGATCTGTCAGAGCTACCTATCTATTCGGTAGTCGGCAACGAATTTATTGTAGATGACACTGGCGGCCAACTCTCGTCTTCTGCCAGCCGGATGAGCAGCGTGCAGGCGGCCTCTGCCGCGCAATCTCAAGCCGAAAGCATGGCAGATTTAATTGACCTGATACAAACTTCCACCAATGGCAGTAACCAATCATTTCAATCCAATTTTACTTCCATGCTGGACACCAATGGTTTGTGGTTGGAAGCCTCAAATGAGGATGGCTATATTGGGTTGCGCCTGCACAATCCAACAGGCGATAATTATCAATTGCTTTCCACTTCCAACCTGTCAGATACCAACTGGGACTTAGGGCAAATCTTACCCAACGCATACGGAAGCTATGCGGATTTCTCGCCTATTCCCATCACTAACTCAACGGCCTTTTTCAAGGTGCATCATGCCAACTTGGTGATGGAAATCTATAATGGCCAATATGCGATTGAGCCGAATCCCACCAACAGCGACCCGGGACAAATTGGCAGTTTTTACATTCAAAACGAAAGCGGGCAGACCAATGATGTGACGGTTTATTACAGCATCGGCGGCACGGCGCAAAACGGCATTGACTATTCCAATCTCACCGGCTTGGCCGTTATCACTAACGGTCCTGACTATGCGGAAATTGACATTAACCCGATTGACGATGGATTGAAGCCAGACCAAACAATTATTTTGACGTTGTTGCAAAACACAAACTATCTGATTGATCCTGCATACGTTTCAGCCACGAATATCCTCTACGCCAATCCCGAAGTGTATCCGACTGCTCGTGGCGATAATGAGCGAGGAATATGCCCGAATACATCATGGCCTTTTTACTTGCAAGGTCACGACTATCTCGAATTATCGTTGACTTTTTCTATTCTGACTTGGCCGGCACATGGCACATTAGACACCAACAATATGCCAGAAGTCATTTACACGCCCACGAATTGCTTTGAAGGTCAGGATAGTTTCACCTTCACGGCCAGCGACGGGCAATATACCTCCACGCCCGCCACCGTCACCCTGATCATTGCCGACCCCGTCTCTGCCTATTCGCCCACGCTGCAAACCTGTCGCGGCATGTCGAACAGTTTCTCACTGGGGGCGGATAACTGTAGCGAAACGTTGGGCTATGCCCTGCTCTCCAATCCGGCTTATGGCACTTTGAGCGGCACGGCGGCGAATCTCACCTATACCGCCACCGGCACAAACTACACCGGCACGGACAGCTTTAATTATGTTGTCTATAACGACTGCGGCGATACCGCCACCGGCACCGTCGCCGTCACCGTCGGCGATGTCCAGCTTTATCCCGATCCTCAAAACGTGATGACCGGAACCAATCAGCGGGTGGCCATCACCTTGAGCGCGGCGGACTATGATGACTGCACTGCGGACACCAATTATTACACTTACACCGTTACCGGCAATCCAACCAATGGTTATTTGACCGGCACGCCGCCCAATCTCACCTATACGAATAACGCCAATTACGAGGGCTTTGATTCATTTCAATTCAATGTCAGCGACGGCGTGTGGACTTCCAGCTACCCGGCCACCGTCAACATCTATGTCGTTGCAGGACCGATTCTGACCGCCGAGAGCGCCACTTGCTATCCCTTCGGGACAGCGGTGCAACTGGATTGGAGTCTGGATGACGCCGTGAGCAATATGGTGCAGCAGGAAGGATTGAGCATCAATGATTTCATCATCTACCGTTCCGCCAATCCCGGCGGCCCCTACACATCCATTGCCACCAATTATTACTACACCACCGATTGGATAAGTTATCAGGATGACAACGCCGTGGCCGGCCAGACCAATTATTATAGGGTGAACTTTGAATTCACCCCGTCCGGCGTCACCTATGGATCGCCTGATTCGAATAAAGCGGCGGTCGTGGGCCAAAATCCCGACGATTTGATTCCGCCCAACGCCTTTTGGAATGTGGCCACGAATCTGTCCGACCCGACCAAGGTGGTCAGATTGCAGGCGCCCTTTTCCAGCTATGGCACGAATCAATATCCCAATCTTTATCCCTTGCCGAATACTTATTGGCCGGTCGCCACGAACGGCGTCTATTCAACGTGGACGAATCACATCGCCTTGTATATTCCAAGCAATGTTGTGCTGTCGAACTTGCAATACTCCATCGCCATAGACAACGTATATTGGCTGTATGTCAACGGCGCCGATATTGGCACGGGAAACAATAATGGCGGGGATGCGGTTTGGTCCGCCTTTCAGGCTTTCCCGACGAATACACTGCATCAAGGAACGAACGACCTTGTCGTGGGGATTCAGGATTGGGGCGGTATAGATTATTTCTCCATGGTCGTCACCACCAACACCTGCGGATGGTAGGCGCAGTCATTGGGATTTGCTTTCCTTCAAAACCGATTTCTGGTTTGATGCACGCTCGCGCCGGATTGTCCGGCGCAAACTGTCTACTAATTATGGATACGTTACCAACTGTTTTACTAAAACCGGGCGAAGCCGACCGCATTGTCGCCGGCCATCCGTGGATTTATCACGGCGAAATTTTGCGCGTCACGCAACAACTCACGGACGGCGAACTCGTGCAGGTAAAAGACCATCGCCAAAGACTTCTCGGCGTCGGATTTTTTAATTCCAAATCCAAAATCATCGTGCGCGTTTTGTCGCCGGAACGGATCGAAGCAAACGAGAAATTTTTTGAAGAACGCATCCGCACCGCGCTTGCCGTCCGCCAAAAACATTTGCCCAACGCAACTTCGTTCCGCGTCGTGAATGCCGAGAGCGATTTTTTGAGCGGCCTCATCGTGGACAAATACGAAGATGTTTTGGTCGTGCAGATTTCTTCGCTCGGCATGGACCAGCGAAAATCGCAAATCGTCGCCGCGCTGCAAAAGATTTTTTCACCGCGCGCCATCATGGAACGCAGCGACGTCTCGTCGCGGAAATTTGAAGGGTTGCAGGAATCGAATGGCGTTTTGTCCGGCGATTTCAGCGGCAAAATTTCTGTCAACTTGAACGGTTTGAAATTTGAAACGGATTTGATCGGCGGCCACAAAACCGGAATGTATCTGGACCAGCAGGCGAATTATCAAGCCGTGTCGCAATTCGCCAAAGGCGCGCAAGTTTTGGATTGCTTCAGCTTTCTCGGCGGCTTCGGCTTGCACGCCGCGCGCGCGGGCGCGGCGCACGTTCACTTTTTGGATCAAAGCGCGGATGCGATTGAAGCTTCAAAACGCAACGCAACGACCAATGGCCTCGCGGAAAAATATTCGTTCGAGGCGATCAATGTTTTTGACTGGCTCAAAAATAATACTGCCGTCAAGCCGCACGAGCGCGTCATTCCGCGATTTGATTTAATCATTCTCGATCCGCCGTCGTTCACGCGCAATCGTGCTTCCGTTCCCGATGCGTTGCGCGGTTACAAGGAAATTCATCTACGCGCGCTGAAACTTTTGAAAGTCGGCGGCACGCTCGCGACATTTTGCTGTTCGCATCACGTCAACGCGGAATTGTTTCAGGATTCGTTGTTGTCCGCCGCGTTTGACACGCGAAGAATTTTGCGTCGTGTCGCAACCTACTCGCAAAGCCCTGACCATCCGATTATTCCAATGATTCCCGAAACGGAATACTTGAAGGGTTTTGCGTTTGAAGTGGTGCGATAAAAATCACCGACAATAAATGTGCCGCTTTCCAAAATGTCTTTTCACTCGTAGGTTCAGCGGCGCATGAACGGCGTCATTGAAATTTTTGTCGGATTATTGCTGGCCGTGGCGGTGCTGGCGCTCGTGGCGCGCAAACTCCACATCCCTTATCCCATCCTGTTTCTCATCGGCGGATTGTTGATCGGTCTTATTCCCAAGCTCCCGAAAGTCCGGCTCGATCCCGAACTGGTTTTTCTTTTTTTCCTGCCGCCGCTGCTTTTTCCGGCGGCGCTGTTCACTTCGTGGCGGGATTTTCGCGCGAACCTCCGTCCGATTTCGCTGCTCGCGGTCGGCCTCGTTTTGTTCACGACCGTGATCGTCGCGTGGCTGGCGCATTATTTCATGAAGCTGCCGCTCGCCGCCGGATTTGTTTTAGGCGCAATCATTTCGCCGCCCGACGCGATTGCGGCGACGGCGATTGCCGAGCGGCTGAACATTCCCCGCCGTATCGTCACGATTTTGGAAGGCGAAAGCCTCGTCAACGACGCGACCGCGCTGGTCGCTTATCGTTTCGCCGTGACCGCAGTCGTGACCGGCTCGTTTTCATTGCTGGGCGCGAGCGCACAATTTTTCATTGTAGGCATCGGCGGAATTCTCATCGGCCTCGCCGTCGGCTGGCTGGCCGTGTGGTTTCACAAACGCGTGGACGATCCGCCGATTGAGATCACCGTTTCGCTCCTGACACCATTTGTCGCTTATCTGCCCGCCGAACGGCTGGGCGTTTCCGGCGTGCTCGCGGTCGTGACGGCTGGCTTATATTTGGGCCGGCGGATGCCCGAAATCCTCACGTTCAAGACGCGGCTACAAGGCGGACCGGTCTGGGAAATGGTGGAATTTCTACTGAACGGTTTCGTTTTCATTCTCATCGGATTGCAATTGCCCGAAGTGTTGAAAGGGCTGCCTGAATCCGATTATTCGTTCGGCAAACTTGTGGATTACGCGCTGTTCATCAGTCTGGCCGCAATCATCATCCGCATGTTGTGGGTTTTTCCTTCCGCATTTCTGCCGCGCCTGCTGTTCAAAAAAATCCGCGAGAAAGACCCTTATCCGTCCTGGCGGCACGTCACCATTATTGGATGGACGGGAATGCGCGGAGTCGTTTCGCTCGCGGCGGCGCTCGCGCTGCCGCTGAATTTTCCCGAACGCGATTTGATTTTGTTCCTCACCTTCATGGTGATTCTGGCGACGCTCGTGTTGCAAGGCTTGAGCCTGCCGTTATTGATTCGCTGGCTCGGCGTTGAAGACGATGGCGCGGCCAGGAAAGAAGAGCTTGAAGCGCGTCTCAAAGCCAATCGCGCCGCCCTGAACCATCTTAACAAAATCGCCGAACGCGACCCGGCCAAAGCCGACGCGCTACAACGCCTGCGCATCGAATACGAAGACCACATTCGCCAGGTCGAAGGCGACGAACCCAAAAATGCCGGCACGCCGCTCCGCCGTTTTTCTTCCGAATACGAGCGTCTTTCGCTCGCAGCGCTTCAGGAAGAGCGCAAAACCATTCTTCAACTTCGCAACGAAAGCGTCATCAGCGACGAAGTTCTGCGCCGCATCCAGCGAGACATTGATCTGGCCGAAATCAGATTGTAGAACGGTTCATAACGGCAGGAAAAACTTTCTGGAAATTATTTCAACAACTCCCGCTGCCAGTTCATCAATTCCGGCGCGTGCTTGTCCCAATCGCGCGCCAAATCGCCGAGCGTCGCTTTGCTGGCGATGAGCGTCGGATCAATTTCCAGCGCGTGCGCGCGATGATTGCGAATTTTTTCCAGTTCGCGGTAACGGCGGAATTCTGCCTCGCTCCGACGATAAAATTTTTGCCGCAAAATTTCAGGATGCTTTTCGTGCGACAAGGCCAGTCCGGTTTTGATCGCGGCAAATAAACTGTCGCGGCGGCGCGGCGACATTCGCGGCGACAAAAAATTTTCGACGGAATGATTCGTCGCCGCCGCGCTGGCGATGTCCACGATTTTTTCGTGTGACAAAATAAAAAATGGCGGACGATTCGCGCGGATCGCCTCGTCTTCGCGCCATTGCCACAGTTCGCGCAAAACGGCCAGCGCCGCGCGACCCAGCGCGTGACTGCCCTTGACGCGCCAGACCGAGTCCAAATCCGTGACGTGCGGCTGCGTGCTTTCGTCAATCAGCCGCGCGCAACTTTCCTGATGCCACGCGAGCCGGTTTTTCGCCGCGAGTTCGGCTTTCAATTTGTCCGCGAGCGGTTTGAGATAATGCGTGTCGTTCCGCGCATAAATTTCCATGCGTTCGGTAAGCGGACGCCGCGCCCAATCCGCTTTCTGCGAGCCTTTGTCCAGTTTCACGCCGAGAAATTTTTCCACCAGCGCGCTCAAACCGAACTGCCGTTCGCCCAAAAGTCGCGCGGCCACCATCGTGTCGAAAATCGCCGACGGAATAAATTCATGATGCTTACGCAACAAACGCAAATCGTAATCTGCCGCGTGAAAAATCAATTCGTGCGCGTTGAAAACGTCGAACAGCGGATCAAGATTGAGCGGCGCGAGCGGGTCAACGAGCTTGTCCGCGCCGGCGATGCTGATTTGAATGAGGCAAACTTTTTCGGGATATGCGTGCAGACTGTCCGCCTCGGTGTCGAGTGCGAGCCACGGCGCGGCGCGAAGTTGCGGCAAAAACGCGGCAAGTTTTTCGTCAGTGTCAATCACGTCGCAGAATTTTTACCACAAAAGTCGCGCCGACACAAAGTTCAGAAAATGCTTTATGTCAATGAAGCGCTTCCACAAGCAGCAGCGTGAGCGCCAATGGCAAAAATGGTTTTTCCAGCAGTTTCACGGTTCGCGCCTGATGCCTCATAAATATCTGAAACGTCGTGGCTAGGGGTGATTTTCGGATAAGATGGTTTTGGGAAATTACTTTGCGGTTACGAACGGTGATGAATAATTTATTGCTTAACCGATGTTGCCAAGTCTTTTTCGTAAATAAAAAAAGCCGGGGTTTTTTGACCCCGGCCTATCTGGAAATTTCTGAAACGGTGAAACTTTTTATTTCAAGCCGTTGAGCGCGTGGGCGAGGCGGCCTTTTTTGCGATTGGCCGTGGCGCGGGAGATGGAGCCGGCTTTGACGGCTTTGTCATAAACGGAATGAACGCCGGGCAACGCTTTGGCGGCATCGGTTTTTTTATTGCCGGTCACCAGCGCGCGGTAATCTTTTTCCACATTGCGCAAGTTGGATTTGACGCTGCGATTGTGCTGATGTTTGCGTTCGTTGCTGCGGACCCGACGCGCGGCTGACTTGGTATTAGGCATAATTAAATTTCGTTTGCTTAAAGGCTGCGAATTTAACCAAATGTCATGGGATGTCAATGCCAAAACAGTTTTATACGGCTTTAATTTTGGTGCAATTATTGCTTCATTTAGGCACGATTAACATCCAATTTTCATTGGTTAAAGGCGATTAAAATGATGACTAAACGATTGAATATCTTGCACTTGGAAGACGAGCCGGACTTTGCCGAGCTTGTCCGAACGCTATTGGCACAAGATGGTTTGAACGCTGAAACTTTGCGGGCGGGTAATCGCGAGGAATTTATCCGCGCCGTGGAAGCCAAGCCGTTTGACCTCATCATTTCCGATTATCATCTGCCTTCTTTCACGGGTTTGGAAGCGTTGGCATTTGCCAAAAAAAAATGTCCGCACACGCCGTTCATTTTGGTTTCCGGCACGATTGGCGAACAGGCGGCGATTGAGAGCCTGAAGGCTGGCGCGACGGATTATGTTCTCAAGCAACGTCCCGACCGCTTGCCTTCCGCCGTGAAACGCGCGGTGCAGGAAGCCGAGGAGCACGCGCGGCTGCGTTCGGCGGAAACGGAACTGGTCCGCCGTGAAAAATATTTCCGCACGCTCACGGAAAATTTTTTGGACGTGCTCACCATTTTATCTCGCGATGGCCTGGTCACTTACAAAAGTCCATCCATCAAAAGTGTGCTGGGTTATGACGCCGAAGAATTGGTCGGGAAAAATATGTTCATCCACGTTCATCCCGACGACCTGGCGCACGCGCAAAAAGAATTCGACAATGCGCTGGCTGATCCGGGCCGGACGGTCACGCTTCAATTTCGTTACCGGCACAAAGATGGTTCGTGGCGGCATTTGGAAGCCATCGGGCAAAACCGGCTGGCCGATCCCGAAATCGGCGCCCTTGTCATCAACTCGCGCGACGTGACGGAACGCTGGCGGTCGGCGGAAGATTTGCGCGACAGCGAAAGGCAATATCGCCTGCTTTTCCAGACCAATCCAAATCCGATGTGGGTGTTTGATCTGGAAACCCTGGCGTTTCTGGAAGTCAATGAAGCCGCCATTTTGCATTATGGCTATGCGCGTGAAGAATTTCTGGCGATGACCATCATGGATATTCGTCCGCCGGAAAAAAACGGCCAGCACAAAAGCCTTAAAATCGAAACCGCCGGACAGGGGGTCATTTGGAAACAGCGCTGCAAAGGCGGCGATTTGATAGACGTGGAAATCGTATGGAGTCCAATGGCTTTTCGCAATCGTTTTGCCGCGCTGGCGATGGGCACGGATGTGACCGAACGCCGGCGGGTCGAGCATCGCAATGCGGTTTTTTCCACATTGAGCCATCGCTTGAGTTCGGCCACGACCGCCACCGAATCCGCGCGATTTATTTGCGAAGCGGCGGACGCGCTTTTTCAATGGGACGATTTCGCGCTGGATTTGTATTCCGCCGAGCGCGACGAAGTTTTTTCCTTGCTTAACATCACAACCGTCGAAGGACGGCGCGTGGAAATTCCGGCGTCGCTCCAACCCAAGACCGCCAATGCGCTCATCCGCCGCGTCATCACGCGTGGCCCGGAATTGCTTTCGTCGGTCGAAGAAATGGAGCAAGCCGCCGCCACGATGCTGGCGCCTATCCGCAAAGGCAAATCCGTTTTGGGCGTTTTGTTCATTCAAAATCATTCGCCCGGCTCCTACTCGAAGCGCGATTTGGAAATGCTCCAGACTTTGTCCGACCAATGCAGCGGCGCGCTCGAACGCGTCCGCGCCGAGGAACAATTGCGCGAGAGCCAGCGGCGCTTTCGCGATCTATTTGAAAATTCGCCCGATGCGATTTTTGTGGAAGACCTGGACGGCACGGTGCTGGATGTCAATTTGGCCGGCTGCGTGCTGCACGGCCTGACGCGCGAACAATTGATCGGAAAAAATTCTTTGAACGATCTTATCCCGGCGGCCCACCGCGAAAACGCCCGGCGCGATTTTCAAAAATTGACTTCCGGGGCTTTGTCATTGAGCGAAGGCGAAAGTTTGACCGTGGACGGAAAAATTACGCCGGTGGAAGTTCGCGCCGGCCGCATCGAATTCAGCGGCCAGCCCGCGCTGCTGCTGCATGTGCGCGACATCACCGAACGCCGCACCGCCGAAACCGCGCGGAAAAGTTCCGAGCTGCTTTTTCATTCCGTCTGGGAAAATTCCGTGGACGGCATGAGATTGACCGACGAAACCGGCGTGACCATCGCCGTCAATGGCGCATTTTGCAACCTGGTAAAAATGGAGGCTTCCGCCATGGAAGGCAAATCGTTTGCCATCATTTATGCCGGATCGGAAAAGCCGGCGGAGATGATTGAAATTCGTCATCAAAACTTTTTAAGACGCGAATTGCCGGCCAAGACCGAAAGGTCATATAATCTTCATAACGGTCATCAGGCCATGTTTGAAATGAGCCACTCGTTTGTGGAAGTTCCCGGCCAGCCGTTATTGATGTTGAGTTTGTTCCGTGATATTACGACCCAGCGGCGACTGGAGGAACAATTGCGCCAGTCGCAAAAAATGGAAGCCATCGGCCAGCTGGCCGGCGGCGTCGCCCATGATTTCAACAACATTCTTACGGTCATTCACGGCCATGCTTCCCTGCTCGGCTCATCGGATTTGGACGAGGCCTCGGCGCGTTCCGCCCAGCAAATTACCCAGGCTGCCGAGCGCGCCGCCGGGTTGACGCGGCAATTGCTCACCTTCAGCCGCCGCCAGCTCATCCAGCCCAAAAAATTGGATATGAACCGGATCGTCGGCAGGATGACCGACATGTTGGGACGGCTTTTGGGCGAGGACATTGCCCTGAAATTAAATTACAGCCAGTCGCTCGCGATCGTCGAAGCCGACGTCGGCATGATGGAACAAGTTTTATTGAACCTCGCCGTCAATGCCCGCGACGCCATGCCGCGCGGCGGACAATTGAGCGTGCGCATTTCCGTTGTCGAATTGAATGACTCGCCCCTTAACGGGCATCCCGAAGCGCGCCTGGGAAAATTTGTCTGCGTCAGCAAGACCGACACCGGCACCGGCATCGCGCCGGAAAATCTTTCGCACATCTTTGAACCTTTTTTTACCACCAAAGAAGTGGGCAAAGGCACCGGCCTCGGACTGGCCACAGTTTATGGCATCGTCAAACAACATCAGGGTTGGATCGAAGTCGAGAGCGCCCTCGGCAAAGGTAGCACCTTCCGCATTTTTATTCCTTACGCCGGTGAAGAGGCCGTTGAAACCGAAAGGCCCACGAGCCAGATCACCGTTCGCGGCGGCGTGGAAACCATTTTGCTGGTTGAAGATGAAAAACCCGTGCGCGAACTCGTCGCCCGCATTTTACAAAAATATGGCTATCAAGTTTTGCAGGCCGAAACCGGCGCCAAAGCCGTCGAAGTCTGGCGTGAAAAAAAGGACGGCATCCACTTACTTCTCACCGATCTCGTCATGCCCGAAAATATGAACGGACGCGAGCTGGCCGAAACTCTCTGGCGCGATCAACCTGAATTAAAAGTCATTTTCACCAGCGGTTACAGCGCCGACATCGTTGGCAAAGATTTCAAGCTTGAACCCGAAGTGAACTTTTTGCAAAAACCCTATCAGCCGCAAACGCTCGCGCTGACCGTGCGCCGTTGTCTGGATGGAAAAATAAATTAACTTCCGGCAATTCATTTTTTCATCCAGGCGAACTTGAATTTCTCTTCCATCTTCCAGCGTTCATCCCCTATTCTTTGCGCATGATTATCGCGCCATCATTGCTCGCCGGAAATCACGCCGCCTTCGGCAAAGACGCCGTGCGCACCTCCAAAGCCGGCGCCGACTGGCTGCATCTTGACATCATGGACGGCCATTTCGTTCCCAACATTTCCTTTGGCCCGCAAGTCGTCAAAGCGATTCGCCCGCTCACCAAAATATTTTTTGACGTTCACCTCATGTGTTCCAAGCCGGAAATTTTATTGGAACCTTTCGCCAAAGCCGGCGCGGATGAAATGATCATTCACGTCGAGTTGGGCGAACAAATTCCCGCGCTGATTTGGAAAATCAAATCGCTCGGCAAAAAAGTCGGCCTCGCCATCAATCCGCCCACGCCCATTTCTTTGGTCCAGCCGTTTTTGGACAAAATAGATTTGCTGCTCGTGATGACCGTCAATCCCGGCTTTGGCGGACAGGAATTTATTCACGAAACGCTTCCGAAAATCCAGCAGGCCGATGAATGGCGGCGCGAAAAAAAATTATCCTACCGCATCAGCGTGGACGGCGGCATCAATCATCAAACTGCCGCCGAATGCGCTCGCGCCGGGGCTGACACCTTCGTGGCCGGAACCAGCTTGTTTGGCGCGCGCAGCTTAAAATCCGCCGTGAAAAAAATGCGAAAAGTCGTCAACGAAGCCGATCCCGCGCTCGCAGACTTAAAAGTGTAAGCGCCGCGCAAATTAAGAGCGCAAAAAAACTGTTCGCGCGCTCACAAATTTCCCGCCGAATTTTCTCGCGCTGGTTTTTTTTCCATGATGCGCTATTTTCTTTCATGGCGCTTAAGGAG
The DNA here is from genome assembly GCA_036509895.1 of Verrucomicrobiia bacterium. Taxonomy (GTDB): domain Bacteria; phylum Verrucomicrobiota; class Verrucomicrobiia; order Limisphaerales; family UBA11358; genus UBA11358. The sequence goes on along the minus strand of DATCEV010000064.1, from coordinate 19,779 downwards.
TATGCCCGAAAAAGAAATTTTGCGAAGACGGTCGAGCCGCGCGCGCAACTTTCAAAAAATAATTCCGGCCATCGTTTCGTGATCCAAAAACATGCCGCGTCCCGTTTGCATTACGATTTCCGGCTCGAGATGGACGGCGTTCTAAAATCGTGGGCCGTTCCCAAAGGCGTTCCCTTTGCGAAAGGTGAAAAACGCCTCGCTGTCGAGGTCGAAGATCATCCGGTTTCCTACATTGATTTTGAAGGCACGATTCCCAAGGGTCAATACGGTGGCGGCACGGTCATGGTTTGGGACCAAGGAACTTTTTCCACGGCGCACGAAAATCCGGCGCGCGAACTTGAATCGGGCAAACTTCATTTCACGCTGGCGGGAAAAAAACTTCACGGCGATTGGTATCTCGTCCGGCTGCGTGGCGGCAATCAATGGCTGCTCATCAAAGGCGGCGAAGGCTTGCGGCCGATCTCAAAAAAAATGGACGACACGTCGGCGCGTTCGGGGAAAACCATGAAAGAATTGTCGTCCAGCGATCAGGTCTGGCAATCCAAACCGCGCGAATCGGAAAATTCCTTCGGGGCAAAAATTCGCAAAAAAATTTCAAAAATTTCCACGCCGCCGCCAAAATTTATCGAGCCGATGAAAGCGCGACTGGCGGACGCGTCGCCGGAATCCGGCGATTGGATTTACGAAATCAAGTTTGACGGTTTTCGCGCACTGGCGTTCAAACGTGAAAACAAAATTGATTTGCTTTCGCGCAACGAAAAAGATTTTTCGGAAAAATTTCCCGAAGTCGCCGCCGCCATTGCCGAAGTGAAAGCGAAAGACGCAATCATTGATGGCGAGATTGTGGCGCTGGACAAAAAAGGCGTTTCTTCGTTCCAACTGCTTCAGGCATTTGAACTCGGGCAAAAGCGCCCGCCGCTATTTTTTTACGCTTTCGATTTATTGCAATTGAATGGAAAAGATTTGCGGCGGCTGCCTTTGACCGAGCGGAAGCTGGAATTGGAAAAATTGCTCAAAAATTCTTCGGGAACGGTTCGGTTTTCCGCTGCGCTGGGCGATGACGGAAAAAAATTATTGAAGCAGGCGGAAAAGCTCGGCCTCGAAGGTTTGATCGGAAAAAGAAAGGATTCAATTTACGAAGCGGGCCGGCGCAGCGGCGCGTGGATAAAACTCAAGCTGCATCGCGAACAGGAATTTGTCATCGGCGGTTTTTCCGATCCCGAAGGCAGCCGCGAACATTTTGGCGCGCTGTTGATCGGTTTTTACGAAAATAAAAAATTAAAATTCTGCGGCAAAGTTGGCACCGGTTTCAATTCCAAACTGCTCGGCAGTTTGCATTCGCAGTTCAAAAAAATTGCGCGTGACGATTGCTCGTTTGCGAATTTGCCGGAAAAACGCGCCGGACGTTTTGGCGCGGGCGTGACCAAAGCGGAGATGCGGCGCTGTCATTGGGTGGAACCGAAAATGGTCGCGCAAATAAAATTTTCCGAGTGGACGCGCGATGAAAAATTGCGGCAGCCGGTTTTTCTGGGATTGCGCGAGGATAAAAACGCGGGCGAAGTCGTTCGCGAAAAAGCTGGATTGTAGAAGACTTGCCTTACAAAAGCCCTTTTGAATGAGTAATTATCAAAATCATCCCCAATCCACCAATTCGAGGGCAACGCCATTATTTCTTTTTCAACTCCGCCTTCGTCGCCGCTTGCAACGCATCCAGTTCGTCCTGCAATTCCTCCTTGGTTTTTTTCTCCATCCGGTCAATGAACAAAATGCCGTTCAAATGATCCGCCTCGTGCTGCACCGCGCGCGCGAGCAGGCCGCCCGCGCGAAATTCAACCGGCTTGAATTTTTCGTTCAACGCCTTCACCTCCACAAATTCAGGCCGCGAAATCTCCGCGAAAATTTCCGGGAAACTCAAACAGCCTTCGCCGCCTTTGGCCGTTTCGCCGACCGGCTTGATTTCCGGGTTGATCAAAACCAGCGGCATGAAGTCGTTCACGTCGGCGGGTTTGCCTTTGAGTTCCAGCATGGATGGACGATCTTTCGCATCGCGCACGTCAATCACCGTCAATTGCAATGCGCGCCCGATTTGTTGCGCCGCCAGTCCCACGCCGTGACGCTCGCGCATCGTCTCAAACATTTCCGCGATGAGCTTTTTGATTTCCGGCGTCAAACTTTCAATGCGCGCGCCTTTCTGCCGCAGAACCGGATGACCATATTTTACAATTTCCAGAATCATTAAAATTCAATTTTAAGTAACCACCAAGACACCACGATCACCAAGAAAAACTTTGTGCTTTGATGTCTTGGTGGTTCAATTCTGCTTTACGCCAAGCAATTGCAAAAGCCGTTCCAATTCCCCGTCGCTAAAAAATGAAATTTCCACCGCGCCTTTGCCTTGCGCATAACGCAATTGCACCTTCGTCGCAAAAACTTCGCGCAACCGCGCCTCCAAATCCGCGACGTGCGGATCGCCGACCGGCGCGGCCACCCATTCCGGCTTCGCCGTTTGCCGCGAACCGCGCTTTTGCATTTTGGCGATCAAGCCTTCCGTCTGGCGCACGTTCAAACCTTCCTTGATGACGCGCTCGGCGGCGAGCCTCTGATTTTTTTCGTCCGCCAGGCCGAGGATCACTTTTGCGTGACCGACCGAAAGCCGTCCTTCGCGCACAAAATTCTGGATCGTCGTCGGCAATTTTATCAGCCGCAACGAATTGGCGACCGCCGCGCGGCTCTTGCCGACTTTCAACGCTATTTCTTCCTGCGTCAGTTGAAATTGTTCCGCGAGTTGCGCGTAGCCCTGCGCCTCTTCAATCGCATTCAGATTTTCGCGCTGAAGATTTTCGATGAGCGCCAGTTCAAGCACCGAGCGGTCATCGGCCTCGCGCGTGATGACCGGAACTTCCGGCAAATTCAAAAGTTGCGCCGCGCGCCAGCGCCGTTCGCCCGCGATCAATTCAAAAAATCCGTCGCGCTCGCGCACGATGAGCGGCTGGACAATCCCCTGCTCGCGAATCGAATCGGCCAGTTCGCGCAAGGATTCTTCGGAAAATTGTTTGCGCGGTTGCAGCGCGGACGCGCGAATTTTGTCCAGAGAAATTCGCTGGACGCGCTCGCGATTGTCCGGCGCGGGAGCCGGAATTGCAGATGATTGCAGCGCCACCACCGGCGCGGATTGTCCGAGCGGATTTCCGCCGAGCAACGCTCCGAGACCGCGACCCAAAGCAGGTTTCGACATGCGCGCAGGGTGTCGCAGCGCAAGGAAGTTGTCAATTTGAAGCGAAAATCAACTCGACAAAATCTTTGCGAAATGATTTAGTGAAAGTGTTCAGATGAAAACCTTGCTGCCAGCGGCAATGATTTTTTGCGGCCTGTTCAACACCGTTGAACCCGCGCTTGCCCAAACTTGGACGCAGACGAGCGCGCCAACGAACTATTGGACATCCGTTGCGTCATCGGCTGATGGGAAAATATTGGCAGCCGCAGTCGGAAATTTGGCAGGCGGCAGTTTCCCGATATACGTCTCGACTAATTCAGGAACTGACTGGACCTCAAACAACGCATCCCACGGCACTTGGCTTTCTATCGCATCGTCGGCTGATGGAACGAAATTGGTGGCAGTAGGGCTCAACGGGATTATTACTTCAACCAATTCAGGCACAACCTGGATAAAAACTAATGTGCCAAACAATTATTGGGAATCCGTCGCCTCATCAGCGGATGGAAGCAAGTTGATTGCGGGGACTTATGGCGCAATTTACACCTCAATGGATTCTGGAAACACTTGGACATCCAACAACATCGGTCTGGGAAATTGGACTTCAGTTGCCTCATCAGCAGATGGCATGAACTTATTTGCAAATGGGTTTAACCAGGATTACTCTGGGCCTCCGCCCTCCGCACTTTCGACCTCAACGAATGCCGGCGCGAACTGGACATATTTGACTAACGGGCCAAATTCGATTTCAGTCTGCTGTTCATGCGATGGAACTAAATTAGCGGCAGCTTATGGCAGGATTGTCACCTCGACAAATTCAGGATTAACTTGGCAGTTGACAAGCGCGCCTAACGCGGCCTTTTCCTGCATCGCGTCCTCAGCGGATGGAACAAGGTTGGTTGCAGCGTCGGGCGTTTTCCAGAGTCCCGGCCCCCATTTACACTTCGACAAACTCGGGAAATACATGGACTTCAAACAATGCGCCCAATCAAAAATGGTTTTCCGTCGCCTCATCAGCCGATGGAAGCAAATTAGTTGCGGTAGCTTATAACGGTGGAATCTGGACTTCGCAAACGACGCCCACGCCGCAATTAAATCTTACGCCTGCAACTGCCAATCTCAAACTTTCCTGGACTGTGCCCTCGACAAATTTTGTTTTGCAACAAAGTTCTGATCTGATTTCGTGGTCGAGCGTCACGGCCACACCAGCGCTCAATCTTACCAACCTGAACAACGAACTGATGCTTTCGCCATCCAACAGCAATGGTTTTTTCCGGCTTATTTCTAAATAAAAATTTCAGCTTTGCACTTTTAGTCGTTCGACTTTTAACCTTCCGCCGTGAGTCACAAAAGCGCCCGCATCGCCGCACTCGTGGCTTTACTTTCCGGCGGCTTGGATAAATCTTCATCCGGGATTTATGAGAGCCAAGTTGCATCCTGAAATTGTTTCCAAACTTCGCATCCTTACTATTCGCGACCAGCGCGTGCTGCTGGATACCGACTTGGCCCGGCTTTATGGCGTCGAAACCCGCGCCTTAAATCAGGCGGTGAAACGCAATCTTGATCGCTTCCCGGAAGAATTCGCATTTACCCTGACCCGTGAGGAAATTTTTAGCATATCACAAACTGTGACATCCTTGGCGGCGCTGAAATTTTCCAAGAGCGTCCAGGCGTTCACCGAGCACGGCGCGCTTCAGGCAGCGAGTGTCGTGAACAGCCCGGAGGCGGTGCAAATGAGCCTTTACGTCATCCGCGCTTTTGTGAAGATGCGCGAAGAACTCACCGCCAACGTGACTATCCTCAAGCGGCTGGCGGAGATTGACCGGACGCTGCTCCAGCATGATTCGGCGTTGCGGGATGTTTACCGAAAATTGTTGCCGTTGTTGCAACCACCACCCGAACCGCCAAAACGGCGAATCGGCTTCAACGCTGACAACCCGTGAGCCACAAAAGCGCGCGCATCGCCATCATGATCGAATCCTTTCAGGGTCGGGGACTCGACGCGCATTATTTTGGTTATTTCGATTGCTTCAATCGCCAGCTTTTTTACGAGGCGCACGACGTGCTCGAAAATTTGTGGCTGGCGGACAAGCACGGCGCGAATGGAAATTTTTACAAAGGACTCATCCAGCTCGCGGGCGCGTTTGTGCATCTGCAAAAAAACCGTCTGCGCCCGGCCGCCGCGCTGTTCAAACTCGCGCACACAAATCTTGAAAAATATCCGGCGGCGCATGAGCATTTGAATGTTTCCGCCGTTCTCGCCTTGATCGCCGACTGGCTGCGGCAATTGGAGCGCGGCGAATTTGAAATCAATCCGCTTTCGCCGGTCAACGTGCCGCAACTGGCGTTGCAAAAATAATCTTGCCATGAATAAAAAAAGAATTGTTCTCGCGGGTGGCAGCGGATTCATCGGCAGCGCGCTCTCGAAAGAATTGCTCGCGCGAAATTTTGAAATCGTCGTGCTGACGCGCTCGTCCACGGCAAGAACGGACGGCGCAATCGAAGCGGAATGGAACGGCGAACATCTGGGCGAATGGATAAAATTTTTGGACGGCGCGGAAGCCGTGATCAATCTTACAGGAAAAAATATCAATTGTCCGCACACGCCCGAAAATGTGCGCGAACTTGCGGCCTCGCGCGTCAATTCAGTTCGCGCCCTTGCGCTGGCTTTTGAACATGTCAAAAGTCCGCCGCGCGTCTGGGTTCAGGCCGGCGCGATTGGATTTTACGGCGACCGGAGAAATTTTTTGTGCGATGAAACGACTCCCAACGGCGCGGATAATCTCGCGGAAATTTGCCGGGATTGGGAAAATGCTTTTCAGGCGGCAAAATTGCCCAACGCGCGCAAAGTTTTATTGCGAATCGGTTTTGTGCTGGGTCGCGACGGCGGCGCGCTGCCGGTTTTGGAAAAATTGACCCGGCTTTTTCTCGGCGGCGCGGCGGGCAGCGGTCAGCAATTCATCAGTTGGATTCACCTTGCAGATTTGACGCGAATGTTCCTTGCCGGGATCGAGCGTGAAAATTTATCCGGCGCGTTCAACGCCGTCGCGCCGAATCCGGCGACGAACGCGGAATTCATGCGCGAATTGCGGCGCGCGTTGCATCGTCCGTGGAGTCCGCCCGCGCCGGAATTTGCCGTGAAACTGGGCGCGCGTTTGATGAAGAGCGAACCGTCGCTGGCGTTGGCCGGCGGTCGCGTCGCGCCGAAACATTTTCTGGAAACTGGATTTCAATTTCAATTTCCAGACTTGCGCAGCGCCTTGAAAAATCTTTACAAATAAATCGTGAGCGAGATTTCCAAAAAACGGGCGGAAGATTTTCTGAAAATCAGCGGCCAGTTCAAACTCGGCGCGCTGGTCACGGAAGCGTCGCATCCGGTCACGGCCAATTTGAGCGGCGTGGCAAAAAAGGACATTGTGGCCGCGCTGAAATTATTGTTCGACGTGGACGACGACGTGGTGAAAAAATTCCGCGAATTTTTGGAATCCGGTCGCGCGCACGAAATCAAGGACACGATTTTGCGCGCGCTAAAAAACGACGGGCGGATTTTTTTCACCGGCTGCGGTTCGACGGGGCGTTTGAGCATTTTGCTCGATTCCGTTTGGCGCAGTTTTTGGCGCACGCTCAAGGAATTGAACTGGCAAAATCGCACGTTCAGCGTCATGGCGGGCGGCGATTACGCGCTCATCAAATCGGTGGAAGGTTTTGAGGATTTCGCGGCGTTCGGCAAAAAGCAGATGGCGGACCTGGAAATTTCGGCGAGGGATATTGTTTTCGCGATCACCGAAGGCGGCGAAACTTCATTCGTGATCGGCACGGCGTGGGCGGGCGTCGAAGCGGGCGCGAAAGTTTATTTCATTTACAATAATCCCGATGAAATTCTTTGCGAACAGGTCGAACGCAGCCGCGAAATCATTCAGGATGCGCGCGTCGAAAAAATAAACCTGACGACCGGACCGATGGCGATTTCCGGCTCGACCCGGATGCAGGCGACTTCCATCCAGCTTTGCGTTTTGCTGACGGTTTTGGAAATGGTCGTGCGCGATTTGATCGGCTTGGAATGGGCGGACGTGCCGAAAATTTTTCTGGAAAAACTTTCCGAAATACAGGCGGCCTTGAAGTCGCCGGCAGTGCTGGAACCACTGGCAAAACTGGTCGCGTTGGAAGAATCGGCTTATCGTGGCGGACACAAAAATAATTATTTTGCCGACCGCCTGGGAATTGATGTTTTGACGGATACCACGGAACGTTCGCCGACGTTTTGCACGCCGCCGTTCCGAAAATTTGACGAGACGAGCGCGGCGGAATCGTGGGCGTATCTTTTTTTGCCGGACGATTGGACGGATTCCGCGTGGGAAAATATCTTGAAACGAAAACCGCGCTGCATTGAATGGAATGAGGAAGAAATTCGCAGGCTGTTTGCCGGCGAGCCATGGGCAAATCCGGGCGGCACCGAAGAAAAAATTTCGCGGACGCTGGAAACGGTGCGGAAAATCAGCTCGGCGGAATTGATGCGCTTCCGGATCGGCATCAACGGGGCGAGATTTCGCGCGCAAGGGCCCGGCGACAGCGCCATCGCGATTTTTTCGTCGTCGGATCGCGATTCATCCGTGAAATTTCTTTCCAAACAACTGGAGGCGGCGCGGGAAAAAGGATCGAAGACCGGTTTGATTTTTTTTGGAATTGATGCGTCCAACGAAGCGGACCGTTCGGCGGACATCGCGCTGTTTGTGCCCGTTCCCAAAACAGATTTTTTGTTGAATGGCGTGATGCGCGTAACGGCGAAACTGGTGATGAATGCGCTCTCGACTTGCACGATGGTGCGTTTGGGCCGGGTGATGGGCAACAGGATGATCCATGTCGTGCCGTCGAATCTGAAATTGATTGATCGCGCGACGCGCTACATTGAACGGCTCACGGATTTGAATTATGAGCAGGCAAATCATTTGCTGTTTGAAGTCATCGAATATGTTGAGCCGCGCATGAAAGCGGATCAGGCATATCCGGCGGTGGTGGAAATGGCCGTGTTGCGCGCGCGTGAAAAGTTGACAAATGAAGCAGCGGAAAAGAAATTGGCGGAAGCGCATTCCGCCGCAAATCTTTAGAACTTGTTTAATTGATTGAGCGCCTTCACTTGAGCCAGCAATGCTTTGCAGAAAACTTCTCATTAACACCCGGCTTCAGCCGGGTGCGAAAGGTGCGCGCAGAAAAAAACCGTTTAAACGGTTTTTTCTTGGGCACGTTCGTGGTTCACCGCGTTAAAACGCGGTGTTAATGAAATGATTTCTACAGAGCAAGCCCACAACTGCGGGCATGTTTTAATTTTCCGGGTTGGCGGCAAATCTTAATTTTCGCGTGGCGTAAGGTGGCGATAATTGAGGTTCAATTCGTCGAGCCGTTGCAGATGAATTTGCAACCGGCGCATGAAGTCGTCCCAATCGCGCGAATCTTTGGCCGACCACGCGACTTCCGCGAGCGCACACGCGCGGGGAAAAGTCATGTATTCCGCGTGCTTGAAATCGGGAATTTGTTCGGTCCATAAATTGCCCTGCGTGCCGAGAATGTAGGACTGCAAATTCGGCGGCAGATTGGTGGGCATGGGTTCAAAGGAATACATTTTACTCAAGGTCAGCGGCGCGCCCCACGCGGCGGCTTTCGGTTCGGCGGCGCGATTGGTGGACTGATAAAAATCAAAATAACAATAGGCCGTCGGCGTCATCACCACGTCGTGACCGGCGCTGGCGGCTTCTTTGGCGCCGCCGATCCAATCCATGACGGCGGCATTTTTGGGCAGACCGCCCTGCAAAATTTCGCTCCAGCCGATCATGGAATGTCCGTCCGCGTTGACAATTTTTTCAATCCGCCGGACAAACCAGCTTTGCAATTCCTGTTCGTTTTTCAAGCCTTCGCGTTTCATCAACGCCTGGCAATCCGGACTGTTGTGCCAGGTATCTTTCGGCACTTCATCGCCGCCGATGTGAATATATTTGCCGGGAAATAATTTTGCCACTTCACCCAAAATGTTCGCGAGAAACGTGAAGGTTTCCGGTTTGGCCGGATCGTAAATGCCGTTGAAAACGCCGGCGGTGGTTCCATTGGTGAACGGGCCGCCGGTGCAACTGTATTGCGGATACGCCGCCAGCGCGGCCGTCGCGTGGCCGGGCATTTCGATTTCCGGCACGATGGTGATGTGCCGCGCCGCCGCATATTTCACCACGTCGCGAATGTCGTCCTGCGTATAAAATCCGCCGTAACGTCCGTCCGGTCCGTAAGCGGTGGTGGAGTTGGATGGAAATCCAAAACCGACGCCGCTGCGCCACGCGCCGACGGAAGTGAGTTTGGGATATTTTTTGATTTGAATGCGCCAGCCTTGATCGTCCGTCAGGTGCCAGTGGAAAGTATTTAATTTATGCAACGCCATCGCGTCGAGCAGCGTTTCGACTTCTGACTTGTCAAAAAAATGGCGGCTGACGTCGAGCATAAATCCGCGCCATTTGAAACGCGGCCAGTCTTCAATTTGAACGCAGGGAATTTGCCACGCTGCCTCGCTCACGAGATTTGAGGAGAAAATTTCCGGCGGCAATAATTGAAACAAAGTTTGCACGCCGTAAAACAAACCAGCCTGCGTCGGCGCGCGGATTACGATAAAATTTGTGGCAACGGTGAGTTCGTAACCTTCAGGTCCGAGATTGGTATCGGCGTTTTTAGTGGTGAGCAAAATGCCGTTGGGAATGGCCGCGCCGCCAAAAAATTTCAAATGCGTTTTGAGCGGATAACCGGTGGACGGGCGCAAGCGTTCCGTCAAAAATTTCCCGGTCGCGCGCGAGCCATGATCCACATAGATGCGGGTGCTGGCGGTGAGATTAAACGTGCCAGCGTGCATCTCTACTTTTTGCGGCAACGGTATAACTGCCAAAGTATTTGGGCTGGCGGCAAACAGCGTGGCAGCAAACGACAGAAAAATTAGCCCGGCGATTTTAATTTTCATTTTATTTTTAGATTTCAAATGGGCGGTGTTGGAAAAATTTATTTTCGGCCTTCAAAATGTTCTTCAATTTCTTCCAAAGTTTTTCCTTTGGTTTCCGGCAGGAAAAACGTCGCGGTGACGAAATAAATCACGGTGAAGCCGGCGAACATGAAGAACATGGTGGAATAACCGTATTTGCCAACCGTCGGCAAAAAAACGGCGGCGATGGTGGTCGAGACGGCCTGGTTGATGAGCAGCGCGATGCTCATGCCGTTGGAGCGGATGCGCGTGGGCATCAATTCCGACAGCGCGAGCCAGACGCAGACGCCGGGGCCGACGGCAAAAAAAGCCATGAACACAAACAGGCAGATCGCGGTGAGCCAGCCGTTGCGTTCGCTGGGAACCGGGGTGATGAGCGCGTTCTCAATTTTCAACGGAGCTGTCCGCGCGGCGTCGAGATTCGCGAATGGATTGGAAAAAAAAGCGACGATTTTGTTCGCCGGCAGGCAATCGGCGCGGGTGATCTCAATGGGTTTGGCGGCGGGATCGTCCGAACGCGCCACGCTGGTGGCCGCGCGAAAATCGCCGTAGGAATAAATCACGATCAAGGTCGCGCGGCGGTCGCTGAAACTTTTTCCCGAGAGAAAATTCGTGGCGGCAGAAGCATTGAAATCAAGCGTGAGGGTTTGATTGGTCGTGACCAGGTTTTGAAAGGCGCTTTGGCAATCCACGCGCAATCTTTCGGTTTGATGAAAAATTAGGCCGGCGCAAACCAGCGAGACGATGATGCCCGCACTGCCGAGCGAGAGCAAAAATTTCCGGCCTTTGCGATCCACCAACGCAATCGCGCCAATGGTCATCAAAAAATTTACAACGGTCAAAATCAAATAACCGCTGTGCGCTTGTTGATCGCTCAAACCGGCCTGAATCAGAATCGTGGCATTGTAACCGATGATGGAATTGACGCCGGTAAGTTGGTTGCACGCGAGAATGATGCACGCCAGCACAAACGGAATGATATATTTGCGGCGCAGCAGGGATTCCTTGATTTTATCGCCGGTGGAAGTTTTGGCTTTTTCGGCGGCGATGGTTTCCGCCATTTCCTGCAATTCAATTTCCGCCTGCGCTTCGCTGCGTGAGCGGAGCAATGCGGCGCGGGCGGCATCTGTTTTTCCGCGTCGAAACAACCAGCGCGGTGATTCGGCGACCATGAAACCGCCGATGACAAATAAAATTCCCGGCGGCAGCGACACCCAAAAAATGCTGCGCCAGGCGTGATCCTTGAACGCGAAAAGTTTGGCGGCATTTCCAAGTTTGGCGACGGCATCAACGCGATTGCTGAAATACAAGCCGATGAGCGCGGCGATGACGATGCCGAAGGTCAACAGCCATTGAAAAACTCCCGTGCCCTTGCCGCGATTGGCCGCGCCCAGACATTCGGCCAGATACAGCGGCACGACCACGCCGATGAAGCCGGCGCTGATGCCTTGCAACAACCGTCCCAACACGAGCGCTTCATAGCCGTTGGCCAGCGCAATCATCGGAATGCTGACGACAAATAAAATGCCGCTCAACACCATCATTTTTTTGCGGCCAAAAAAATCAGCCAGCGCGCCGGCAAATAAAGTAGAGATCACGCTGCCCAGCAAAACGGCAGCGACGATGAAAGAAAGCTGGCCGGAATTCAATCGGGAAGTGGCTTCCAGATACGGCAGCGCGCCAGAAATAATTCCCACGTCCACGCCGTAAAGCAGTCCGCCCAAGCCAGCAACCAGGAGAAGAAAATGGTTGTAAGTTGTTTTATTGATGTTCGTAACGGTATTACTTTCCAACATATTTAGAAAATCTTAAACTCACGCATAAATAATCTAATCGAACCAGATAAAACTGTATCATTTAATTAAAGCCAATCCCAAAGTATCTAAATTAGATCAGGCTTTAAAAAGCCAAAACATAATGATCAAGGCGGTGTTTGGACACGATAAAAGCGTTGAGTTTGATTGGTCAACGCACCAAAATCCGTTATAAGCAGAGGTCCACCCGCTTCAGAAATATTAGTAATCAAGAGTGTGCTCCAAATGCTAAAGGTTAAATCTCCGGTCCATTGCACCCGATAAGAACCCAAGGCGATGCTTGGAAATTCCAAATTAATGTTTTTACCATTATTTTCAAGATTAATTTGGCCGGGAGTAGCGAGGGATTGCTTGACGGCTTGAAGTAATGGATCGGTTGTCCCGGGCGTGTAGTCTTGAGCTAACTCCCAAATCATGATGCCACCCAGTCCGTGATTTCGGGCATAACTAACTTTGGCCTGACAGGTGCGTTGATCATCGTAGGAAAGAAAGATGTTGTTTTCAGGGTTTGCGTTAGTGATGCCAAGATAAGCCGCTTGAGCAGCATCGTCCCAATGATAAAGATTTGTTTGATAGTAACCTGTCATTATATCGCTGTAGCGGATGGGAGTGGCTGTCGGCGCATTGGTCCATGATTGCCTCGGCTGAGTAATGCAGGTTGGCGAAGTGCCACGGCCGTCTGTCCAAAGGTATCCATAAAACGCGATACCGATGCCCAGTTTTGCAGAATTTACTCCGTTGACCAAAAAATTAGTTACAGCTCCGTCCACGCAAGGAAGCAAATTACCATTGCTCGGAAAGCGATAGCCGCCATTGTAGATGGGAGAATTAAACCAAGTTACCCATCCATCATATGGTCCCGACAGGTCGTAAGTCATGATGTTGATCTGGTCAAACGCACTTTGCAGCCCGGCATACATCTTATATTCCGCCGTGGCAGAATCGCCGTAGGGCGGATAAGCACCGGCAGCGGCCGTCAATAACTTGGGTTCAGAAAATTGATTCAACGCCGACCTCAAAGCAATCACAAAATTTGTATATTGTTCGGCATCGGTTGAAGGCAGCGGCTCCCAATCAATATCCACGCCGTCATAACCCCGGCTCGCCATGAAATTGGTGATATTATTTATAAATAATGGCAGGTTGGCAGCGCTGGTAGCTCCTTGAAACGAACTTTCTGATTCGCTGCCCCCGATACAAATAAGCACTTTTCTTCCGGCGGCATGGGTTTTCGATACTATGTCACTTGAGTTGGCAGAGGAAATGCCATTGTCACTGTCGTTCAAAGTGCCATCGGAATTGGGCACAATTGAAAAATGGATCACATGGGTTAGCGCCGTGAAATCAATCTTGGAGGCGGGCATGGCCGCTTGTTCCCAACCCGGATAGTAAGCTATACTCCAGAAGCCGGCATGTGCGATGAACGGGTTCAGGCAAAAGCTACCCAGCAAAGCTAGCGCCAACCATTTTTCATAATATTTTCCGGCCTTCAAACGCATATACAGGTCATAGTTGTCAAAGTAAAGCCTACTTATATTTTGTTGCCACACTTTGCTTAAACATAATCGGGGTTGAAGACGAACCACGTCTTGGATCTCCATCTGGAACAGCGGCAAATCCTACTAATTCGGATTGCTGGCGGCGTGTTGGGAAAACCATAGCCAATCGGCATTTTTTGTTCCGCCTCCTAAAATGTAGTATATCGGAGCTTTTACATTTATAAGCACGCTCGTCATCCATTTATGAATTTCGGCATGACCATCGGCAAATGAAAATGCACAAGCTCCATCAAGGTATGCCGCCGGGACATCTGGAAATTGAGCCGTGGCAGGCTGACTGAAAATTTCCAAATATCCATCATTGATGGTATGCGGATTTTCCTCGCAAAACACAAAGGCGTCCGAAGGAACTGGATGAGTAATATCAGATTCCTTCACATATTGAATCGCTGGGGAGTCAAAATTTATTTTTCCTTTTAGATATGCGCACCCCATCTGTCCGTTCATGGAATAGCTTCTAATCCGCTGGCCATTGGATGACGGCATTGTATCTCCTGGAGATTTGTAAACACCCAGTTGGTTACCCAGATATGGGGCAAGGAGGGCGTCCGTATAAAGGGCCATGTTGGTATTGCCAATTTGGTTGCCGGTTCCCTCTTCATAAGCTGCAGTGCTTACATCAACCCATGCTTTTGCGCCGGGGGAAGGTGGATTGAACGGAGCGTTGGGAAGTAAGAAGCCTCCGTTATCATTGGCATACATAATTGCACCGATCTGAAGTTGTCGGATATTGTTTACGGATTTGACACGCCATGCCTGCATTTTGGCTTTGGCAAGCGCGGGTAAAAGCATGGCTGCCAGAATCGCAATGATGGCAATGACAACCAGAAGTTCAATCAAGGTAAAACCAGCAGGATTGCGGCGCACTGCTTTTGAACTGAAAGCATTTATATGAGTGCGATTTTCCATTTTAATACTTTTAGATTTAGGCCGGAGCATGCGTGCTCCGGCCTAATGCATTAACCGCACCTGGGCTTATTGCAAGTGGACGCGAAAGAATTTTTCCGTTCCAGTTACCGAATTTGTGTAAAAAGGTGTAGTCGCGCCGCCAACATCAGTATACGGACCGCTCACGTTGGTTGACGATTGAAGCGTGCCTACTGGCCATGAGATTACAATATTATTGCCAAAACCTAAAATGGACAAATGAGTCGTATTCAAGAAGTGGTTCTGAACTTGTTGCGGAGTTAGTGCATATTTGTAGATGGCCGTATCATCTATCGTGCCTTCAAACGTGTTAAAAGCCCCGTCGGTGCGCTGACCCAGAACAGTATTACCAAGTCCGGGGGTAATTCCAGCGGTTCCATCCGGGTTCACCCCGGCTCCGTTTGGAATATAGTTTGCTCCAGCGACGGGCAATGGTGCAGTCGCCAGAACACCGTTTATATACATGTTAAAATTGGCGCCATCATCGGTAACCACCAGGTGATACCAGTTGCCCGCCACGAGCGAGCCTGCGGTAAGAAACACATTTCCTGGCTCGGGAACAAAAGCAAACGTGTTATTCGGCTGCTGGTAGATATACCAGCCATTGTAAGGATTAGGATATAGATTATACTCGGACGAAAGCACTACCCGATAATCTCCTCCGTTGGCGCCAAGCGATGAGGGATTAACCCACGTTTCAACCGACCATGGCGTGGTGGGATTAAGCTCCGGTGCAAACGGAATTTGAATCGTCGCCCCGTTTGCAATAGTCACTGCGGGATCGGCATCATTCGGAATGCCCGGCGGCAGGACTCCGTAAATGATACTGCCAGCGTTTGGAGTATATGTGCCGTCAAAACTGCCGACGGCATCAACTGCGGTGGCGCTGCCGTTCGATTCATCCAAACGCCAGTAAGCCACCGGCTTGTCTGCCGCGACAATGGCCCCATAACCGGTGAGTGGGACATTAACAGCCCTGGCCTGGACGTTCAGTATGGCCGGGGTCGTGCCTGAAGAAGTGAATGGCCCATTGACACTGACTGCATATTGGTAGCCACTTTGAGCCGATTGCACATTGGTCAACCATAAGGCAGCGCTGGTGGCACCCGGAATTGCAGTGAAAGTATTGCCGCCATCAATGCTGTTTGACCACTGATAAGTGATGGGCACCGCCCCGTAAGCCGTTACATAGAACGCCGCATAGCTGCCTACATTGCGGGTAATGGAGCCAGGTTGGCCGGCAATGACTTCGTTTGTTAATACCGAGAGCGTTGCTACGACACTAGTGGCTGACCCGTAATTATTGGTGATAATGACCTGAATGTTCGCGTTGTTGTCCGCAGGATAATGGGCGGTGAAACTCAATGTTGGGGCGTTCGGGCCGACGGGAACGGAATTTTCGAGCCATTCATAATGGAAGGGTTGCGTGCCACCAGGGCTTACAGAAAAGGAAACCGGCAGGCCTGCGTAATTGGTTGTTGAATTAGGACCGGCACCGGATGAAAGCGAAGGAGCAGTCGGCACTATGCGTAAGGAGTTGGTTCCCACTTCATAGTGAGTTTGAACCTGGGCAGCACTTAGAGTATTGGTGTAAAAGGCGACTTCATCCACGCCGCCAATAAACGGTAAAAATCCAACACCTTGTCCGGAACCAACATGAGCATCGGTTCCGATGGCGGGCACATAATTCACGGCGTAAGGGCCATGCGCCACATCGTTGATGTAGAACATTACGCTGGCACCGTCGTAGGTAAGCACCAGATGGTACCATTGGCTGGGAAAACTGATTGGAAAGTCGGGAAAACCTTGAAATAGAACTCCGTTAGGCATGTTCAAATAGAAATAACTGGTCCCTCCGTTTGCGTCCGCCCCCGATACATAGATGTTCCAACCATTTGGATACTGCGCCATTTCAATCGGGACTGAATAGGAGGCCGGTTGACCGGTGGGCTGGACCCACAGTTCGCATGAAAAAGGAGCGGGAGTGGTGCCATTACTTTCCACCGGCGTGATATATTGGCTGGCAGGAATGTCCACGAAGGCAAAATCTGAAGAACTGCCGCCGCTGAAAAGAAATGAGTTGGTATCTATTCCCGCCACACCCAATTGCGGGTAAATGCTCTCGTTGTTAGGAAAGATATTAGCGGTCACATTATTGGGAGAAGAGTCGGCTGCGGTGATTGCGCCCGGCAATTCTTCAAAACGGTAATAGGCGGATGGATGATCCGCCAAAATGGTGCCGGGGTAATCCGTAGCGCCTGCCGTGCGAATGCCTGATAATACAAGTAGCGCCACGAATGGCAGCAGCTTCTTTTTCCATGCGGTTATTTTTTTGAACGATTTCATAGTCATGATGGTTAAGTTTTTGAATGTTGCTTCTTCACTCTGGTTCCACTTTAATTATTATGCCAAATCTGTCTACCCCCTGTATTGGGGGTGGTCAAGGCCGCCAGCACGGTCTTTTGCCTTATTGAACATCTCCGGATTATTTTATTTTTCCAAATAGCGGATGACGGCTTCAGTGCGGGTGCGCACATGGAGCCGCTCAAAAATTTTTTTGATATGTCCATGCACCGTCCAGACGCTGATGCCCATGGCCTGCGCAATTTCCTTATCCACGCAGCCTTTGCTTAAAAGCGTCAATACTTCGCGTTCACGGCGGGTTAAAGCGGCCAGCGCCGAATCATGGCTGGAATGAAGTTGAAGCAGTTCTTGAAAATAATATTTAACGCGTAAAAGCAAATCATCCGTCATCAATTCCGACCGGCTGGCGACATTAAGAATCGGTTCCAACAACCGATCCGGCTGGACGCGTTTGATCAAATATCCGCCGGCCCCGCCGGGCGTGGAAACAAACATTTGATCGCCGTCCATATGCACCGAATAAGTAAGCGCCGGAACTCCCGGTTGAATGGGGGCGATGGTGCCGATGGATTTGCAACCGATGCGTGCGGCCAGATTACGATTCAAAAGAACCATGCGCGGCTTATGAAGAGCCAGGGCATGATTATAGGCTGCCACCGAATCACAAGGGACGCTGCTAAATCCGGCTTGCTGGCCAACGCTCCAACATAAAGCGCGGCGAATGCCCGCATCCAGTTCGACTATTAAAATGCGTTGCCGGTTGGGATTGAGCGGCAAAGCCTCAGAGGTCACATTCGCGTGTTTTTTCACCAGGGTATGAATGGTGGTGTAAGTCCATAATACCGGGTTCATACACCATTCAAAACTTACGATTAACTCGCGTGAAAAATGCTTGAAGGCGCTGTTCCAACCTTGCTTCACAACCGTTTGGTGGATGCGGGCGGCCTTGGTGGCAGCCAGCGCGCGGTCATGGGTGCCGAGTGGGAAAAAATAACCCACGCCGCCATGATCAATGCGCGCAGCCAAATCCTTTTCTGATTCATCTGAAGCCGGAAAGCGATAACGTCGAATAATCAAACGTTCTTTCCAATTGCCTTCGTTGACCTGTTCAGCGGACTCAACTTTCGCAGAAGTTGCCCTGGAATGTTTGGACATCGGTTTTTATGAAAAAGCTTTTGTCTGCAAACGTCAATTCGTAATTGCTCGTTTAGGGAATAAAAGATTTCACAAAATTACGCAGTTTGAAGAAGCCTTCGCCTGCCGCCAGGTTAAATGTGGCTGGTTTCAAACGTCAGAAGTTGCTTCAACGATCTGTTTCTTCACTTGATGTTTAGCCGAGGATCCGTTTTTCGTTAAATCCCTAAACGGTTCCCACTCCGGCTGGTTCTCAAAAGTCCAACGGTAATAAGCCGATTCTCCCAGCAAACTTCCGGCGGCTTCATCCAGAATCAATGCGCATTCAGGATGCAATTGCAATGCCGTAGCTGAAATCATGCTGGTAATCGGACCTTCGACCGCTTTGGCGATAATCGCCGCTTTTTCTTCGCCGGTAGCCAGCAAAACGCAGCGGCGGCAATCCAGAATTGAACCGACGCCCATGGTGATCGCCCGATGCGGAACTAAATCGGCGCTTGAAAAAAGCGGCGCGTTTTGGGCGCGCGTCACTGGCGAAAGGATTTTCACCCGCGTCCGCGAGCGTAGAGCGGACAATGGTTCGTTGAAACCCAGATGGCCATTTTGACCAATGCCCAACAATTGAAGATCAATGCCGCCATGCTTGACGATCAGCCGTTCATAATGATCACACTCGGCCGCCAAATCCGCCGCCATGCCATTGGGCATATATGTGTTTTGCAAATCAATGTTGACCTGTAGAAACAAATGATGGTTCATGTAACGCCGGTAGGAATTAGCATGGTTGATTGAAAGCCCGACGTATTCATCCAGGTTGAAAGTGCGACAGCCCGAAAAATCAAGTCCTTCCTTACGGTGCATCCACACCAACTGCGCATATACCGACTCCATCGTGTTACCCGTGGCCAGACCCAAGACCAGACGCGGATTATTCCGCAATTCCCCGGCAATCATCCGCGCCACCAAATCGGCGGCAGCAGTGGCGTCGGGTCGAATTATAACTTCCATAAGGTTTTTTTTGACAAAAATCGCCTAAATTTCAAAAGGCTTGCTACCTTAAAGACGCTAACAGAGGAAGCTACTGTAACAACCCCCTGAATTGGGGGTTATCCAATCCTATTTTAACTAAAATTGAATTTTCAGACAGAGAAGCTGAAACAGGTTGTCAAACCAAACCGACATTAAAAAGGCGAGGCTTTGCGCCTCGCCCTCGTGAAATTTATCGCCGCAATTATTTTGCCGCCGGTGGGGCCGCAATTTTTTCTTTCTTTTCGCTGACCAAGGTTGCGCCTTTGCCGAGACGTTTGCGCAGGTAAGTAAGCTTGGCGCGACGCACTGCACCGTGACGCTCGACTTCAATCTTATCCACGCGCGGCGAATGCAACGGAAATATGCGCTCGATGCCTTCGCCGTAACTGATGCGGCGCACGATGAAAGTTTCGTTCAATCCGTGTCCGCGCCGGCCCAAAACGACGCCGGAAAAAATCTGGATGCGTTCCTTGTCGCCTTCGACGACTTTGGTATGCACTTTCACCGAATCGCCGACGCCGAATTTCGGTTCGTCCTTGCGATATTGTTCCGATTCAATTTTTTCTTGTAATGCCTGGTTCATAAATTTTTTAGGTTCAAGACTAGTTAAGCACATGCAAACACGCTATAAAAGCAATAATGACAATGCGAAACCGGTATTTTCGGCGTTCCCGAATTTCTGCGAAGAAATTCCGGCTTTTGCTGCGTCTGTTTTGTCTGGATATGGAAGCG
>DATCEV010000063.1:0-2515 GCA_036509895.1 Verrucomicrobiia bacterium | reverse complement strand
AACCAAACACGGGTTGGGATAGGGATCGCCCTTTCAGGGCGCAGGAACATTGGATATTTATTCCGAGGGCGATGCCCTCGGCTACGATGGTTCAGGCCGTTGGCCTGAATGTGCCAAGGTTGATTTGAACCGCTATATTTTACCGCGCTGAAGAATTTGGGAACGAATGCGCCGGAATCTATTCGCCCTCCTTGGACGATAAAAAATTTGGGAAATGTTTCAGGTTCACAAACCAATTCGGCTCCGCCTTGATCCGCGATGAAAATTTCCGTGGTAATCTGGCGATTGGTTTCTTGGCTTGGACTCTTAAATACCGGGGATCGTGTTCGAGCCGGTGGCGCGAATGAATTGCGGAAAAATTCACGGGCGCGCGATTTGTTTTCTTAAACGATTGTGTTTCGTTCAGGCGGCTTGTAGTTTCTCCGCGCCATGTTGAGGCCAAAAAATCTCCGGGCGCTGCCTGCCCTTCTTCTTTTCAGCGCGTCATTAGGTTGCGCCCATGCCTATCGCGGCGCGGACCTGCCCTGGACAACTTACGAAGCGGAGAATATGAAGACCACCGGCGCGGTGTTGTCGGGAATGAAGTCCGGCACGAACACCGTCGCCTGGGAAGCGTCCGGCCAGAAATGCGTCCAGCTCGCTGCCGCCGGGCAATATGTGGAATTCACTGCGCGCGCATCGGCCAACGCCATCGTCGTGCGCTACAGTCTGCCCGATGCGCCCGTCGGCGGCGGCATTGACTCCACCATCAATCTTTTCAAGAACGGAAAATTTTTGCGAAAAATTCCGGTCACGTCCCGTTATTCCTATTTGTATGGGCATTATCCTTTCACCAATGGCCCGGCAGCCGGCATTCCGAGAAATTTTTTTGATGAAGTCCGGGTGAAAGATTTATCGGTCAAGAAAGGCGACGCGCTGCGTTTGCAAAAAGACAAAAACGATTCCGCGCCGTTTTGCGTCATTGATCTGGTGGATTTGGAAAATGTCGCGCCACCGCTGGCTGCGCCAATAAATTCACTTTCCGTTTTGGATTTTGGCGCGAGCGGCAACGGCCAGACCGATGACACCGCTGCTTTGCGAAAGTGCCTCGCCGCCGCGCGCGGGCAAAATAAAATCGTCTGGGTTCCCGCCGGCAATTACAAAATCACCGGCGACATCAATCTGCCTTCCCACTCAACCATTCAAGGCGCGGGCATGTGGCAGACTGCTTTTGTCGGCGACGCGGCGCTTTACAATTTGAAGGTTCATGGCCGCGTCCGTTTCGAGGGGCGCGGCGATGACATTCATCTGGCCGATTTCGCCATCATCGGCAAATTAAACTATCGCAACGATAGCGAAGAGAACGACGGCATCACCGGTTCTTTTGGCACCCGTTCCAGCATCGCGCGCCTTTGGATTGAACACACCAAGACGGGCCTGTGGCTGATGAATTCCAGCAATCTGGTCGTGGACAGTTGCCGCCTTCGCGACACGCTCGCCGATGGCATCAATTTCTGCGTCGGCATGAGAAATTCAATCATCGAAAATTGCGCCACGCGCGGCACCGGCGACGATTGTTTTGCGATGTGGCCCGCCGTTTTTTTGCCGCAACAATTTTCTCCCGGCTTCAATGTGATTCGCCATTGCACGGGGCAATTGCCTTTTCTCGCCAATGGCGGCGCGCTTTACGGCGGCCAAAGCAATCGCATCGAAGATTCACGGTTCACGGATATTTCTTACGGCTGCGGCATTCTCATCAGCACTACTTTTCCGGTCGCCAATGAAAAGGTTGACAACAACTTTAGCGGAACAACGATGGTTGAAAATTGTGATCTCATTCGTTGCGGCGGCATGGATCACGAATGGGGTTGGCGCGCGGCGCTGCAACTGTGCCTCGACGGCAACAGTATTTCCGGCGTCACCTTGCGCGACCTGAATATCGCCGGCAGTATTTCTGATGGCTTAAGCGTCATTGGCCCGCGCAAAAAAGATCGGCGCGAAGGCACACTTTCAAATGCCATCATTAAAAATGTTAAGATTCCCGATTATGGCTTGGAAGCAAAAGACCGGCATAGTTTGTGGATCGCCGGCAACGTTCACGGCAGTCTCACGATTGGCGATTCAAAAATTGTGGAAATCAAGAATGATTCAACCGATTTTAGCATTATGAAGAAATGATTAAAGCATTCGGAAAAAATTAACCGTCAGGAATCTTTTGCCTCGCGCATTTTGAGGATGTTCGCCGATGCAGGTTGCAATTTTCTCAAGGACTTAAAATTGTTCGAGCCGGATTTGTTTGGAAATTTTTTCTTCTTTCGATTGGCCATGCTTCTTCGCATTCTGGCAACTATAGAGTTTCACATTGACATTGGGACATAGTGTGATAGAGTTGGGAGCATGAAAGCCTATGCGTTGGATTTACGGGAACGGGTGGTGAAGTTCGTCAATGATGGCGGTTCCAAAGTTGAGGCTGCCCGACGTTTTGACTTGGGACGGCAGACGGTTTACCGCTATCTGGCCGCCGCGCGCAAGGGAA
>DATCEV010000062.1:0-77121 GCA_036509895.1 Verrucomicrobiia bacterium | reverse complement strand
AACCAAACACGGGTTGGGATAGGGATCGCCCTTTCAGGGCGCAGGAACATTGGATATTTATTCCGAGGGCGATGCCCTCGGCTACGATGGTTCAGGCCGTTGGCCTGAATGTGCCAAGGTTGATTTGAACCGCTATATTTTCCAAATTGGTGCCGGTGGCGGGACTCGAACCCGCACGACTTTTTATGGTCCCAGGATTTTAAGTCCTGTGCGTCTTCCATTTCGCCACACCGGCTACCTTGATTCTATTGAGTTTTTTTGTTGTCCATCACTCCCGACTTGACATTGCGACACTAATTGCGACACTTGCAGGGTATGAAAGCAAGTGCTACCGCAAGCAAACCGTCCATCGTTGTTCGTCGCAATTCTCATTCGCGCTACCAGTATAAGAAGGTTCTCAACGGGCGCAAGCAGCCGATTCGCGGGCTGTGGGAACGCAACGGAACCTTCGTCGCGCGCATCGCCATGGAGACCGATGGCGGCGACAAGGAAAACCGATGGGTGCCGCTGGCAGGCGCGGAGACCGTCGCGCAGGCGCAGGAGCAATTAAAAACGCTTCACGTTGACCGGACGCGCAATGATCTGCCGGTTCTCAAGCGCACCCCAAAGTTCGCCGATTATGCGGCGCAATACCTGGCCTATTTTGACACCGTCACAGACGCAAAGCGTCCCTCGACGATCCAAAAAGAGCGGGGAGCCATCAAACTTTGGACCGCGCACATCGGCGGATTGCGGTTGGATAAAATCCGCCGCATTCACATAAACTCTTTCATTGAAAAGCGGCAGGCTGGAAAAATATCGGGGCGAACGGTCAACCTTGACATCATCATTTTGCGCAATGTCCTGAAAAGGGCGATTGACGACCAGTGGATAAAAGTTTTGCCGACGGAAAATCTGCGTCCGTTGAAATGGACGCCGCGCAAGCGCAATTTGATCACGCAAACCGAGATTGATAAAATTTGCGACGCGGCGCTGGAAGTTTCCAAGAACGGTCGTGAATTTTCGGATTATGTCCTGCTGATGGCTTACAGCGGCGCGAGACGCAATGAGGCGTTGCGGCTCAAATGGGCTGACATGGATTGGCAGGGCGGTCAATTGACGGTCGGAGCGGATGGATTAAACAAAGGCCGCGAAATTCGCGTGGTGGACTTGAACCAAAAATTGAAAGAGCATTTGCAGGAGATGTCCAAACGGCGCGCGCCCGATTCGGAATTTTTATTTCCTTCCCCGCAGCGCGGCGAAAAGGACGCGCACGCCAAGACATTCATGGAAAGTTTGCGGCTGGCCAGGGAAAAATCCGGCCTGATAAATTTCAACTTCCACGACTGCCGTCATTTTTTCATCAGCTATTGCGTGATGAGCGGGATTGATTACATGACGATTGCGCGCTGGGTCGGCCACAAGGACGGCGGCGTGCTGATCGGCAAGGTCTATGGCCATTTGAACAATGAACACGCAAAGATTCAGGCGGCACGGCTTCATTTCAGTCCGGTGCTGGTGGCAATTTGATTTTTAATTAAAACACCTTTTATGGTGTTTTAGTTGACATTTAAGTCTTTATGCACCATATATGGTGCGTTGTGAAAATAACCAAACAAGCGACAGATGAGACTGTTCTGACCGAATTAGGCGGGAGGCTGACCCGGATTCGCTTGGAGCGGAATCTTACACAACTTCAATTGGCTAAAGAGGCTGGCGTCTCGAAAAACACAGTGCAGCGCTTGGAAGCGGGCGCGGTGGCAACCCAGTTGTCCGGCTTCATTCGAGTGTGTCGTGTGCTTGACGTGATTGAGCGTTTCGATCTGCTCATCCCGGAACCAGTGCCCAGCCCGGTCGCGCAATTGAAAATGGCTGGCCGGAAACGTCAGCGTGCTTCCACCACCAAAGCGGTCAAACCTTCAGCCAAAAAATGGCAATGGGGAAATGAACGATGACACTGGCCGAAGTTCAACTTTGGGGACGAACTATTGGCGCTGTTTCGCTAGAAGACGGAAACCAGTTCGCCGCGTTTGAGTATGACCCGGCGTTCGCACAGAGCGGGATCGAAGTTTCGCCCATCACAATGCCCTTGAATGATCGGGTGTATGTTTTTTCGGATTTGCCGCAAAGAACTTTTCACGGCTTGCCCGGTCTGCTGGCCGATTCGTTGCCGGACAGATTCGGCAATGCGTTGATTGATGCGTGGCTGGCGACGCAGGGCCGGACGCCCGACAGTTTCAATGCGGTCGAGCGCCTTTGTTACATCGGTGCGCGCGGCATGGGCGCGCTGGAATTTGCGCCGTCCATCGGGCCAAAACCACAGCAGGCGAAGAAGATTGAGATTGATGCCCTAGTCAAATTGGCGTCGGAAGTCTTGACCCATCGTAAAAATCTCAAAACCACTTTTGCCAGCGCGAGCCGGAAAAGCGCTTTGAATGACATCCTGCGAGTCGGCACTTCCGCCGGTGGCGCGCGGGCAAAGGCGGTCATCGCCTGGAATCGCGAGACCAACGAAGTGCGTTCGGGACAGATCGTGGCGGGAAAAGGATTCGATTACTGGCTGCTGAAATTTGACGGCGTCACCGGAAACAAGGACAAGGAACTCGAAGACCCCAAAGGTTACGGCGCGATTGAATACGCATATTATTTGATGGCGAAGGCGGCGGGCATCACGATGAGCGAATGCCGTTTGCTCGAAGAAAACGGACGGCGGCATTTCATGACGCGGCGTTTTGACCGGCTCGACGGCGGTGAGAAGTTGCATATGCAATCGCTGTGCGCGTTGGCGCATTTTGATTTTAACAACGCGGGCGCGTATGCCTACGAACAGGCGTTGCTGGTCATCCGCCAGTTGAATCTGCCGATGGAAGCGGTGGAAGAACAGTTCCGGCGAATGGCATTTTACATCATCGCCCGCAATCAAGACGACCACGTCAAGAACATCGCCTTCCTGATGGACAAGGCTGGTAGCTGGTCGCTCGCACCCGCCTTCGACGTGACTTACAGTTACAATCCGACCGGCGACTGGACTGCCCGGCATCAGATGACAATGAATGGCAAGCGCGATGGATTTACGCTGGCTGATTTTCGTGCCTGCGCCAAGAGTGCCCTGCTGAAGCGCGGTCGCGCCGAAGCCATCGTCGAGGAAGTCCGCGCCGCCGTGTCGAAATGGCCGGACTATGCGGAACAGGCACAAGTGATGAACACTTGGCGTAAGCAGATTCAACAAAATCTCCGGCTGGATTTGTCACGCGCCTGAAAATTGCCCTGACCCACTACCAAAGCAGAGACGGCAAGCTGGCAATTTATTACGGCATTGATTTTATTGGCGGGCGGTGGCCGTCGTAATTCGCAGTAGGGTTTTACCCTATGAGAAAATTCCAGCTTATCGCGTAGCTTCATCGGATGGTGAACCTATTGCCATGCTATGGGTTTTCAACGCGGCGGCATAACGCCGGTCAGCCGACTTCACAAACTTCAATTCATACTTTTGAATCCCCCGCATAAGAGTCTTAAGGCCGCTGCCCAGCACCACGACTTCGGCTTTGATAAACCGGATTACTAATTTTTCGGATGGGGCGTCCGGCTCGCGTTCCAACGCGGGATTGGAAGTCCACTCGGCAAACAGGAATTGCGCGTAAGGCAGTTGATAACTGCGTTCATCGTCGGCAAGCGCGTTGAGCGCGGCCACGGCGGGATCGATGTCGAAACAAAGATTATTGTGCGGGCTAGACGCGGATACCGCGTCGGGGTTGGCGTTGGTGTTCATAGGATGATTCATGGGTTTGTTGGATGTTTTTACGGGGCGAAAGGGATTGCGTGACGCTCTGGCGGAATTGTTTCAGGAAACGATTGCCGCGCTGCAAAATGTTCTGGATGAATTTCTGCCGGTCAACGTGCGGAACAATTTCCACAGCGGCCAGCCGCGCGCTGGAACGGGTGACGTGCGAGCGTAACAATTCAGCATCGTCGGTGAAAACCCGGCAACGCTCCCGCCCGCGCGAAATACTGACGTAAAATTGTTCCTGATGGACGGCGGGTAACGAGCGCGATGACGCGACGACCAGAACTTCATCCACCGTTTTGCCTTGGGCGGCATGGGACGTGACGGCGTAGCCGTGCGTGAATGTGCGATAATTTTCTGGAATCACCCGGCCATCGGCCAGCACAACCAAATCGCCTTGAATCGCCCGCACCTCGACGAGTTCGCCATTCACAAACTTCTTCTGCCAATTGGATTGCAGCAACAGTTTGTCTCCGGCGGCGACTTTCAATTTCCGTTTCTCCCCCACATCAAAGCAGGCGGAGCCTGCACACAACTTAAAAACACTTTCAGAACCATCGGCACGTTGAACTTTAATTGAATCATTTTCGACGGCGGCCACAGCAACCGTTTCGCCTTTGTCAAAACCGGCTTTTCGCTGGTGAAATTGTATTGCCATGCCGGGACGATATTGCCCCGCATCGCGCTTCTGCGCTTCCGTCCACGACAGTGAATCAAAAATCTGAAATTCATTTTCATCATCGGCCAGACGCCCGGATGTTTTCAATGTGTCACGGATTTTCTCCGTCACCGCCTCGATTTCATTCCACGTTGGCGCGACCAGCAGAGCGGATTGGTTCCGTTCCAACGCCTTCAGATACGCCTGCGCAGCCGAGTCGTGAAGTTTGTCATTTGGAAATTCTGCAACCGCTCCCATGCGTTCCAGTTGTGCGAACGCTTCAGTTGTTCGTTTCTGTGCCGCCAGTTCGACGGCTTTGCGATATTCGGCACGACGTTGACGACGGATTCGAGTCAACTGGCCGGATTGAAAACTGGATTGTTGCTCCAAAATTCGCAGCGCATCACCACGCACCACCGAACCGTGCTGGCCCGTATCGCCTGACAGAACAATGCGCGCGTCACCGGCCATCTCAAACAGCCGTTTCATGTCGTCAATGCCGACCGCACCGGCTTCATCGAGGACAACCAACTGCCTTTTGGATAGGGCGGGTTTTGATTGCAACAAACTTTGCAGCGTAACCGCCTCAAATCCTTCTTTCCGCAAAACCTCCGTTGCCGCCGCTGTCGGCGCGCAGAACAGCGGTTCAATCTTCACTTCAGCGCAGGCGTTGACCAGTTCGCGCAGCACCGTGGTTTTGCCCGTGCCGGCCAGTCCACGGATGCCGGTGATACGGTCGTTGGTTTTTAGGACGTGCAAAATTGCCCGTTGCTGGTCTTCGCCGAGCCATCTGGCAGGTTGATAATTCGCGTGCAGCGGCACGACCATGTCACATCCGGCATTGACCGTCTGGATCAACGCCAGTTCCGTTGCCAAAATCTGTCGCGTTGAAAAACCATGTTGTGTTCGCACCAAATCCGGCGATTGACTCACCGTTGTTTTTAGCCTGGGCAAATTTACTTCGCCTGGACGCCGCGAAAGCGCAACCGCCATCAACTCATGCTCCGGCGCGACGGACTTGCGCTCGAAAACATGAGCGATGGCATACGCCAGCATTTTAGGATCGTTGTTTGAATCCGATAAGATTCGTCCAATTCGTGCGGATGCCGAAACTCTGCGGAGCGATTGCACTTCATCCGAAGATAATTGAGCCAGTTGATGTTCACGCACTTCAGCGGTTGAGATGCCTTTGAGTTTCTTCGCGCGGCTTTGATGCACCGCATGGGAAATTTCGGTGTTGGTAAGTTTGCGACCCAGCTTTCGTTCCATTTCTTTCACTGCCTGGTCACGCTGCTGCGCGCGCTTGGAAAATTTCTGCAACACCTCGTCATTCACACCTTCGATCTCAAAACCGTGTTTCGCCGAGCGGATGCGATAGCCGATGGCCAGAATTTGTTGCGCCAGTTCATTCCGATATACCGCCGTGGCATAGCGGATCGCGTCATACATCGGTCGGGCTTGAAGCGCCTTCCAACATTGTTCGCGCTCATCAAATGTGGCGTTGAACACGGTGCAATGCGTGTGCAACAACGGGTCAAGTTCGCGGGAACTGTCATGGACAAACGCGGCAGCGACCAGATTGCCGGTCATGCGATCACACTGGCTGCCGTTCTTGCGAATGCGGGTTGCCGCGAAAGTTTCAAGTTCGCCAAAAGCAATACGCACCGCTTCCTCATGCGCCGCCACCAATCGTTTATCATTCATTGTCACCGCCAGCACCGACACGGACTTGGGCGGTGAGCAGGTGAAATCGAAAAACACCCGGCGCTGGTCTTTCGCGTTCTGTCTCAAGGTCAGTTGTTCTCCAGTCTGCGGATGCTGGTTTTCACAAAGCGCGTGGAATTGTTCGCGCGTGACCTGCCCGCTCAAACCCAATCGTTCCGCGCCCGTGCCGATCCACTGGCCGGGTCGGATTTCACCGGCGGCGTAATAATCGTTCTGTGCCAGATGCTCGTCGAAGTAGCTCTCGGCATCGGCCAGATTCTTATGGGCAATGGCTGTGAACATAAAACGCCACATTATCTGTTTTGCAAAAAAGCTTTGTTCGTTTTCCAAACAACTTTTAATTTCCCGAATATTTTCATTTTTCGTTTTGTTATTTTACGCGAAGGCGAATCGCCAAAGTTGTCTTTGGGACACAAAATGCGGCTCCCGTCTTGCCGCCCCATCGAGTCAATCACATGGCTCAATGCACCTTCATCACCCACTCTGCCAAAAATCGCCGCACTTAATGTTCAAGCGTTGAACAAAATGATTCATGGCCCATTTTTCCAGATTGCCGAGTCCGGTTTGTTCCATTTTGGAACATACTGATCCACGACTTTTGAAAATTTATAGCTGTCAGCCCAGCGGAATTCGGAGCGGCGAAGTTGCAAGCTTTGCAAAAAATGAAAATGATTTCGATGTTTGCACCACAGTAACCCACCTGCTATTCGTCCTGCGTGGCAAAGAATTATCCTTCTCGAATCGTTTGCTTGAGTGCCGAGGCGGTAGAAATTATTTATGCTCTCGGTTGTGGCAACCGGATTGTCGGCGTCACCGGCTTCGCCGTTGAACCACCTGCCGTGAGGCGCAAACCTCGTGTCAGCGGATTTTCCAGCGTCAACTTTGACAAGGTGGACGCGCTCAAGCCCGATCTCGTTATTACATTTTCCGATGTGCAGGCGGAGGCGGCGAAAGAATTGATCCGGCGCGGGCATACGGTGCTGGCGACCAACCAGCGTTCGCTGGCCGAAATTTTCGAGACGATTTTGTTGATTGGCCGCGTCATTGGGCGCGAAGCGCTGGCGCAAAAACTCGCGGACAAAATGCGCGCGGAGATTTTCAGTAGCCGTTTGCGTAAATCAAAACGCCCGAAAGTTTATTTCGAGGAATGGAACGACCCGTTCATCAGCGGCATCCGTTGGGCGGGTGAATTGATTGAGGCGGCGGGCGGCAAAGATATTTTTCCTGAATTGCGAAACCACTCACGCGCGCCCGACCGAGTTGTGACCGGTGATGAAATCATCCGCCGTCAGCCGGACATCATCATCGCAAGCTGGTGCGGCAAGAAAGTCAACTTCAATGAAATTTGCCAGCGACCCGGCTGGGATGCAATTCCGGCGGTTCGCAATGGCCGCGTTCATGAAATCAAATCCGCACATATTCTCCAGCCCGGACCAAGTTTATTGAAAGGTTTCCGGCAATTGCGCAAAATCATAAGCACCCTGTCCACCAAATCGGGATACCGCCACGCGGAAAAACGCAAACTTTAGCAGCAAGAAGCGGGTGGTTGTGTTGTCTCCTCATGGTAAAGTTCCCATATGAACGATTACGAACGGATTGCGCGCGTCATCCGGTATCTGGATGAAAGCCACGCCGACCAGCCAAACCTGACAACGCTCGCCCGGCGTGTCGGTTTGAGCCAGCATCATTTTCATCGCTTGTTCACATCCTGGGCGGGCATCACGCCAAAAGATTTTCTGCAATGTCTCACGCTCACTCACGCGCGGGAAATGCTTCGGCAGGGCAAAAGCGTTCTGGATGCAACTTTGGATACCGGGCTTTCCAGCCCAGGCCGCCTGCATGATCTGTGCGTCAACTTGGAGGCCGCTTCACCCGGTGAAGTGAAGTCAGGCGGTGAAGGGTGGACAATTACCATCGGCTTCGCTGACAGTCCGTTTGGCAAATGTCTGGTGGGCGAGAGTCATCGGGGTGTCTGCCACCTTTCATTTGTCGAGTCGGGTGACAAAGCTGCTTTGGACACATTGAAAGCACAATGGCCGCGAGCGCGATTGCAACAAGACAACACCGCTGCCAGCCAGCTTGCCAATCGCATTTTTAATCGGACGACTGTTGGAAATTCACCAGTGCGCTTGCGCGCTTTCGTCCGTGGCACTCCGTTTCAAGTGCGCGTGTGGCGGGCACTGTTGAAAGTTCAACGCGGCACACTGGCGAGTTATGGAGGATTGGCCGCAGCCGTGAATCAACCGACCGCCGCCCGTGCTGTGGGATCAGCCGTGGGACAAAATTCGCTGGCCTATCTCATTCCGTGCCATCGCGTGATTCGTGAAACAGGTGTGATTGGTGATTATCGGTGGGGACAGGTTCGCAAACAGGCAATCCTCGCATGGGAAAATGCGCCTCGTGTCGCTGCAAAATCGAAACATTCTGACTGACGATTAAATGAGTTCACCACAACTGCAATTTTTGAACCTCCGAAACATACCGGCGCGTTTGACGGCTGAAGAAGCCGCTTGGTTTCTTGGTTTTGCGCCGCACGCCATACCGATTTTAGTTGCGGCGGGACTGCTAAAGCCCCTTGGCCAGCCAGCTCAAAATGCCAACAAACATTTTGCCACGGCAACCCTTTGCGAACTGAAACACGACACCCATTGGTTGTTTCGAGCCTCGAAAGAAATCATGCAATATTGGCGGACGAAGAACGGGAGAAAGAACGGTCAGCCTGTGCCCATAGACGGTCAATGATGAGAAAGTAGCCAATTTGCAATGTCTGCGACGCTCACAAAAAATCCATCTGACCGCACCAAAAATATGGTGGGGCCGAAGATTCGTAAACTGCGATCTGCTCGTGGCCTTTCACAATCCAAGCTGGCTATGCGGCTTCAACTCGACGGGCTGGACGTCAGCCGTGACGTGCTCGCTCAAATGGAATGCCAGAGTCACTGCATCCGGGACAACCACATTTTTTATTTTGCCCGCGTTCTGGCGGTGAATGTATCCGAAATCTTTGCCGAGTTGAAAAAATGAAAAGTTGTGATGAAGCCGTCACAACCTTTTTCCCGCACAATGGCATAATGCAGCAAATCATTATGAATGCCAGCGAATCAAATGCAACCGAACCGCCAAATCAGAGGATCGCCTATTCCATTCCCGAAGCCGCCGAGATGCTGGGCTTGGATTATTTCAGCGTCTATCGGCTCGTCCAACGGGGGAAATTGAAGGCGTGCCGGGCGCTGCGCGGGAAGTTTCTCATCTCGCGCACGGAACTCTTTCGACTGTTGAACACAGAGTAGAGAACAATTGCAGAAAGGGCATTCACACTCCTTGATTATCTTCTTATCAAGATGCAATGATTGAAAGAAAGTTCACTATTCTTCAGAATATAACTTGACTGTAACCATCCCGATATGGTATTCGTCTTCCCGTTCGATGAAAACTTGCTTAAACATATCAACCACGAGTTGGCCGATTATGTCGGTCGCGAAAGCGACACGTCATAGCCGGTTAAGCCAGGGTTGTGTGTTTAGCCTTGGCCTATCCATCGCGTATTCTGGGCAAAAGCCGGAAACCAATTTGGATAGACTCACGGTAAGCAGGTAAAGAATCGAAATAGGATTTTTCTAACCCTGCTTACTGGAAGGTAAGCAGGGTTTTTTATTTCCCTGCATAACTGGCAGTGTGAAAGTAACCAAACGAAAGAGTGGTAATCTGTGAACAAGAAAACAGCGACGTCTAAATGATGTCAGACAGCGACAAACTAAAAACGACGCAAGAGAGCCGAGGTTCTCAACCGGTGGGGTCTGTCCATAGACTGCCGAAAAGTGCGCCGACATGGTTTAACCCGAATTTACAATTTAAGGGCTTCGCAGGAGGTGTGCCCATAAACACCGAAACAGCCGCCGTGAAACCGCGGGTTGGGATCGAATAGATCACCAAGAGGTGTTTGTTCTTTATTGAAATGGCACGGGCCGGGAGCACAAAGCTCCCGGCCCTTTTAATTTCGCGGTTGTGATTTAACAGCAGAATGGCTTCTTGCCAAGGAGCACGTCCGGGTGCGATTCCCGGCAACCGCACCATTCCATTTTCGATTTATGATTTTCGATTGACGATTTCAAAACAGGCCGCGCACCAGCCGTGCAGCAGAGTTTCCAAAACTTCGCGAGCGTGGGGCAGCACCACGGCGGCCTGCCAAATCGTAAATCGTAAATCCAAAATCATAAATTTTTTCCGGGGTCGTGGCAGACAAGCAATGCACTTGCCTTGCAAGCAAGTTGATGTGGGAGCGTTACCCACCGACTCCACCAATTTTAATTGCGGGGAGAATGAGATTCAGGTGAGTTTCATAAGCTCTACCTCTGTGGGTGCAACTCCCACCCCCGCAACCAATATCTATATGGGAAGTGTTCCGGCTGCCCGACTGTAAATCGGGTGTCGCAAAACAAAACCGGAAGCGACGACTGGAGCGTTACCAGCACTTCCCACCATTTCGCTCTCGTAGCTGAATAGAAAAGCAGCCCGTTGTCTGCGGGAAGAGTGTGGGTGCAAGTCCCATCGAGAGCGCCAATTTCAAATCTTACCGCGATGTCTATGCCCAGGGTTTCGGCATCGCGTTTCTCCACTCCAGCGTTTCTTAAAATCGCTCGGAGCATCAGCGCGTAGCGTAGCAGCCAACGCACTCGGCTTGGGACCGAGGGATCGCAGGTGCAACTCCTGCCGCGCTGACCAATTTCAAATTGCTGCCGTGGTCGAATATATGAGGCATCCGTCTTCTAAACGGAACGATGCAGGTGAGAATCCTGCCGGCAGCGCCATTGCCAGGTGGTGTCAAAGTAGCACGACGGTTTGTTAAACCGCACGGTGTTGGTGCGAGTCCAACCCTGGCAGCCAATTTTGGAAGGCAGGCAGATATAAGCTGGCTGCACTTGTCTCGAAAACAAGATCGGCATCGCCGAGGTCGGAGCATTACCGACGCCTTCCGCCACGTCCCGTAGCTCAAAAGCAGAGCACCCGGCTGATAACCGGAAGACGCAGGAGCGTTACCTGCCGGGACGACCACTCTCCGAATATCAATGTCCTCGCTGTCGAAGTGAAGGACGTGATGTTCCCACCTGACTTGAAACGCGCCTTCGCCGATGTGCTAAAGGCGAAGCAGGAAGGTCAGGCCGCGCTGGAACGCGCCCGTGGCGAAAGCGCCTCGTTGCGTAATCTTGCCAATACCGCGCGGTTGCTCGACGGAAATCCGGCATTGCAGAACCTGCGCTTGATGCAGTCGCTGACGGCGGCCCACAACGCGGGAAACACATTGGTGTTGGGCGTGCCCGGCGGTTTCGTGCCGCTGAAAACAGGTGCGCCTGCACGCAATGCTAAAGAAGATAAAACCGAATAACAATGCGGGCAAAGGTGAAAACTTTCGCTCGCACTTTAATTTCCATCCCATTGGCCGAGCAGTTCAGGCGGCGGTTTGCAAAACCGCAGAGGCTGGTGCGATTCCAGCACGGGATTCCAACGAGCATAGGTGTTGAGAGATACACGCCGGTCTTCCAAACCGGAATACAGGGCGCGATACCCTGATGCTCGACCAATTTTCGCGACGCGAACACCGGTGCCGGTCAGGACTTCACAGGCCTGACTGCGGTGGTTCAACTCCGCCTTCGCGTCGCGATACGGGTTGCAAACTTTGACAGTGAAGTCCCGGCTCTTAACCGGCGAGAACTCGGTGCGAATCCGAGGCGACCCACCAATTTGCCGATGTGGCTCAGCAGCGACAGCAGCAGTTTTGTAAACTGCCGGGCATTGCCCCACGAGAGTGCAAGTCTCTCCGTCGGCTCCATTTCGCATCCGTGGTGAAATTATTATCATCCTCCGCTTCGAACGGAGAGTTTGCAGGTGGGAGTCCTGCCGGATGCACCAATTCACGGGCATGTGGTTAAACCCGAACAGCAGAGGGTCCAGACTCAGAATCTGGCAGCCTTGGGGGTGCAAGTCCCTTCATGCCCACCATTTCACGGCAACTGGCTTCAGCGGGAATACCCGGCACGCCGACCATTTTACACCTCCGAGCGCAAAGTAGCTCCAGCGACCTCATTTGAGGAAATCTAGTTGGTGGAAGAGACCAACCGGAGGTGTTTGCTCGTGTAGCCCAACCAGCAGAGGCACGACGTCGAGAGCGTCGCCAGTGTCAGTGCGAATCTGACCACGAGCACCAATTTGGCCTGCAAGCATTAAAGTGATGCAACGGACTTTTAATCCGTAGAACAGGGCGCGTTACCCTGGCGGGCCACCAATTTATTGCGGGATGGAGTAATAGCAACTTGGCGCTCTTTGAAAGCGCAGTTGCCGGTGCGAATCCGGCTCCCGCAGCCAATTTCGCTCGGTGGTGAAATAGTATCGCGTCTGGCCTACACCCAGAAGTCGAGGGGGCAGAACCTTCCCGGGCGACCATTCAATGCCTCGTTGCATAACTAGAAGTGCGCCGGTCTCTGACACCGGAGGACTCGGAGCAAGGCCGAGCGAGGCAACCAATTTCAATAAAGAACAAACACCAAAAAATTTATGTCCGACATATTAAACAAGACCATCGTGCTCGTGCTCAACCGCAACTGGCAGGCGATCAACATTCGCACTCCTGCGGACGCATTTTGCCAAATGGCGACGAACGTAGCGACCGCGCTGGAGATCGAAGGCGAGAACCACATTCGCCCCGTTAGTTGGGACGAATGGATCACGCTGCCCGTCCGCGACGGCGACAACGCCGTGCGCACCGTTCACGGCGCGATCCGCGTGCCGACCGTCATCGTGGCCGTGAACTACGCGCGCGTGCCGAAGAAGCGCCCGAAACTCTGCGCGAAGAACATCCGCGAGCGCGACGGCAACCGCTGCCAATACACCGGTGCGGTGCTGCGCCCGGACGAAGGCAGCCTCGACCACGTCGTGCCCCGCTCGCGCGGCGGCCCGGACACATGGGAAAACCTCGTGTGGTCGAGCAAGCAGGTGAACACCCGCAAGGGCAACCGCCTGCCGCACGAAGCCGGCTTGAAGCTGCTCAACGAGCCACGCGCGCCGAAGGAACTGCCGGTGACGGCGCTCCTCCGCAACGCCCACGGCATCGCGGAATGGAAACTGTTCCTCAATGAATGAAACAACGGGAGGGCGAGTGTCAAAGCTCGCTCTCCTTTTCAAAAAATTGTAAAAATTCAACGTGAGCGAAATCCTTGATACCAAAATAATCGCAAGTCGCGCCTCTGAAGAAGGCGAGCGCTTACTTGGTGAATTCAAGAAACACCTTGCGCAAACAAATGCTGAACACGCGTTCGTCAGTTACGCCGTGTATCTTGTTGGTCAATGGTCACACAAATGGCAAAAGGACGGATGGTGTGACCCCGACCCTGCCTTAATTGAATTGGCGGCGTTTCTTTTATTCCCACATTTTGGCAACACCCAGCTTCGTGACCCCGACGCAATCCAGGCGTTAATTGATTTGTTTGAACCAATCCGAATGAATCGGACGATGGAGATAATGTTTGATGCGAGAGCGGAAGCTGATAGCGCTCTCGGCGACATCGCTGTGCATATGCGACTACATCGCGAAGGTGTTCGTGGGTCAGCTTATCCAGACCAAACCCGTTCCGAAATCGAGAACATTCAAGGACCTTTTGAAGATTGGTTTCAATCGCGTATTGGAATCGGGATTCAACGTGCTCTGAAATTGATTGAAGCCATTCACGAGCAAATGATGCGAAATGAGGATGAGACGAGAGCGGCAGTTTTGAAAACAATCGGTCCTAGGCCCATTTCGCCAACCATTGAACAAACAGACACAGGCCCTGCTGACTTAGATGAGTGGAAAACCAAGTTCGCTTGCCTGTTCAGTGTCGCTTTCTCCGACGGCCTCCCTGTTTCGCGCAATCAACTCGGTTGGATGTCACAACCACCGACTGCAGAAGAGTGGTTGGCGCTAATCAAGTTGATTGGGTTGACTCCAGAAACGTGTTTGAAGTTGACTGAGCCATGCCTTGTCAAAAGTCGTCCCATCTTCGTATTGCCGGGCGACCGGTTGCTTATGTTCGACTGGTCGTGCGTTTTCGATGAACTTTTTGCTGCCGCCGACCGAGTGGCTAGGTCAGATCAGATTTTTTACAACAAACATTATCTGCCGAACCAAACACGCTGGATGGAAGGCCGAGTTGTCGAATTGCTGACCAGAGTGTTTCCGAAGGAATTTGTCTTTGGTGGTTTGACTTATCCTGACCCGAACAATCCCGGCGGCGAGACGGAGTTGGATGCAGCAGTCAGTTGGGGTTCGTTTCTGATTCTTGTAGAAGCGAAGGGATGCCAGTTCCGAGAAGATGTTGCGCATTCCGATTTCGGGCGACTGCGCACGGATTTGGAAAAGAATATTGCTAACGCCTTTGATCAAGCACAAAGAGCATCTCGCTATATTGCATCTATTCCAATGGCTGTTTTTCGGGAAAAGCGGACCAAGCGAGAGTTGCGTGTTGCCGGCAAACATTTGCGTCGTGTTTTCAAGCTTTCGGTAACACTGCACCATCTTGCAGACCTCACGACACAACTTGCCAATCTCAAAGTTCTTAATCTTTTCAAGGAAGGAGATTATCCGCTTTCTGTGAGTTTGGCCGACTTCGACATCATCACACGCTTCTGCGAAGGCCCGGATGTGCTTTTACATTACATTCAACGC
Source organism: Verrucomicrobiia bacterium (assembly GCA_036509895.1). Taxonomy (GTDB): domain Bacteria; phylum Verrucomicrobiota; class Verrucomicrobiia; order Limisphaerales; family UBA11358; genus UBA11358. Next base: position 62,280 of record DATCEV010000062.1, on the reverse strand, counting down.
AGACTAGATCTCCAACGAAGTGGAAAAAATATTCGCGGTGATGAGCTTGACATCTTTGGCCTATATTTGGATACACGACTCCATCCTTCTCAATTTTGGGAGCGAAAGCCAGACGACGGAAAGGAGTTCTCGGTGCTCGCCCTAACCGGCGGGTCAGAGTGTTTTGATAAGTGGAAAAATGTGGAGCGAGAAGGTCGGGGTGAAGCTCCAACCATCCGTCTGAAAATTCCTGACGAAATTCGATCGCTCTTGCAAGAGCTTCGCGATCGTAATGATAAGAGTGCACGTTGGATTGCGTTTTCGCTGCTTAACCTTTCAGAGGATGGCATTCAGCGGCTCAACTATTTCTTAAAACAGTTTCGTGAGCGCCCGCGCGATGCGGGTCAAATGACTAGTGCCGTTTTCGTGGACGAGGAGTTGATTCTCGTGGTCACCGCTGGCCGAATGATAAACATTGAGCATCTTCGCCAGACACTCGCCGCTCGATTAAGCGCAGAGAAATATAGGCAAAAAGCTTTTTCTGCCATTGGTTTTGCAATCGAATTGAATGATCCATTTAGAGTTTTTGACACGGCTCTCTGGTTGGAAGGCAATTGGGAGGCGGACTCAAAGATGGAAAATGCTATGAAGGCAATGGGTGCACTGAGAATTTCGTTAGCACCCGGTCATGTATTTCCAAAGCCAGAAGACCCGTGCGTTTGTGGGAGCAAAAAGCAATTTCAACATTGCTGCTCGCCCTACTGTGAACGTTGAATTGCAATAATGAACACAAAAGATTTTCTCCGTCTCGGCGTGCCCTTGGGACAGGCGACCCGCCGCGCGACGGATTTTATTGCCAAATTCATCCTCGGCGGCGGCGACAAGTCGCGGTTGCACGAGGAGGTCGCAGACATTCTCGCCAATCCGTCGGCGTTCGTGGACGACCCGTTGCGCGGCGAGTTCGCGAAGGCGTTGCTCAATGCACCGCCGCCGCCCCGCACCGAGCCGGTGAAATACCGGCAGTGGGGCGAAGGTCTCGAACACGACGCGGTGATGCAGATGGAGAAAGCGTGTCTGTTGCCGGTGTCGGTCGCGGGCGCGCTCATGCCGGACGCGCACGTCGGCTACGGCCTGCCCATCGGCGGCGTGCTGGCCACGGACAACGCGGTGATTCCCTATGCCGTCGGAGTGGACATCGCGTGCCGTATGAAGATGACGGTGCTGGATATTCCGTTGCGCGACCTGGAGCAAAAGCAGGATCGCCTCACGCGCGCCATCGAGACGGAGACACGCTTCGGCGTGGGTTCGAATTTCAAGGATCGCCGAGTGCATGACGTGCTGGATGCGGATTGGTCGGTCAGCCCGATCACAAAGCAGAACAAGGACAAGGCGTGGTCGCAACTCGGCACGAGCGGCAGCGGAAATCATTTCGTGGAGTTCGGAATTTTTACCGCGCACTCGAAGATCAACGACCTCGAAGCGGGAACTTATGTGGCACTTCTGTCGCACAGCGGCAGTCGCGGCACTGGCGCGGCGGTTTGCGATCATTACAGCAAGATTGCGTTCAGCCAGTTTCCTGATCTGCCGAGCGAATTGAAACGTCTCGCGTGGCTGTCGCTGGATTCGCAGGAAGGCCAGGAATATTGGAACGCGATGGAATTGATGGGGCAATACGCGGCGGCGAACCACGCATGTATCCATCGTCACATCGCGGAACATCTCGGCGCGCAGGTGCTGCTGGATTTGGAGAACCACCACAACTTCGCGTGGAAAGAAAAGCACGTCATCGGCGGCGTTGAGCGCGAGGTCATCGTGCATCGCAAAGGCGCGACTCCTGCAGGCGCAGGCGTGCTCGGCATTATCCCCGGCTCGATGGCAACGCCGGGATTCGTCGTGAGCGGCAAGGGCAACGCTGAATCGCTGAACTCCGCATCGCATGGTGCGGGTCGCACGATGAGCCGCAAATCCGCGAACGAGAAATTCAACTGGAAAGACGTGAACCGTTTGCTTCGCGAGCGCGGCGTGACGCTGATTTCCGCCGGTCTCGACGAAGTGCCGATGGCCTACAAGAACATCCGTGAAGTCATGGCGGCACAAAACGATTTGGTCACGGTGCTAGGCCAGTTTGACCCCAAGCTGGTGAAAATGGCACCGAGCGGCGAGCGACCGGAGGATTGAGCAAAGGAATAAATCAGGACGGATATATGCCACGAAATGCAAATATCATCGGACGAAATATTGCCAAATTTCGCTATCAAGCAGGCTGGACACAGGAATTTCTCGCCGCCAGAATGCAAGTGCTTGGGTGTTACATAAGCCGCAACATCATTGCCAATATTGAAACCCGCCGTTCTGCCGTGACTGACAAGCGAATCGCATTCTTCGCTGCGGCTTTTAGAATTCCACCGTCGCGTTTTTTTCCGTCGCGCCTGACTTTGAACTGGCCGAAAGATCAATAATTTTCAAGATTCAAATGAAAATCCTCGTCACCAGCGACCTGCATCAGTGGATTCCCAAGTGGAAGGATTTGGTGAAAATCGTCGGCCAAGAAAAGCCGCGTTTCATTTTAATTGCTGGCGACCTGTTGCCGAAAACCGGCGGTTATGCGGCGCAGAAAAAATTCTTTTCAGAAATGGGAACTTATTTCCGGGAAATGAAACGCAGTGCCTCAGCCACAGTATTGACATATTTGGGTAACGATGATTTTCACATTCTTGAGCCGTTGCTCGACAAACTGGAGGCCAAAGGGCTGTGCATCAATTTGAATGGACGGATTCATCGCGAAGAGGAATTGATTTTCTGCGGCATGAACAAAGTCCGCGATTATCCGTTCGGCTACAAACACTGGTGCGTGCCGGATGAAAAATTTCTGACCTGCCCGGAACAATTTTGTGGCGAAGGACTGACCGTGAATGAACACGGCGAATTTGTGCCGTTGAAAAGTTTGGTGGAACATCTTTCCGCCAAACCGTCCATAAAACAGGAATTGGAACGGCTAAAAAATCAGTTGGCCGAAGGTGAAATGCGGCGGAGCATCTGGATGGTTCATCAGCCGCCAACGGAATTGGGCATGGACATTTGCGGCAATGGTCAACGTGTCGGGTCACCCACGGTGCTTCAGTTCGCCACTGATAATCAACCGTTGCTTGGCTGTAGCGGGCATATCCACGAGTCACCTTATCAAACGGATGGAAAATGGATTGCCCATGTCGGAAAAGCGGTCTGGCTGCAACCCGGCCAGATTGATTTCAAACTCCATTATGTGACTTTGGAAATTGCGGGGGACTTTTCCATCAACTCAATCCGTCACAGTTTTTTTGGCGAATCACCGGCGCTTTGACTGTCCGGCTTTCCGGCTGACGCGATGGAAACCGGACAGACAAATCGCCTCTGAACTGAACCTATACGGCAGGGCAGTCAACGTCCGTTTCCAAAATCCCGCGACTCCACAGCCGCTTCGTCCGCTCGGATTTCAGAAACGTCCGTCCAGTGCTGTTGCAAACTTGCTTCTTACCCCTAACTGCAATATGAATTGGTCTGTGAAAACGGTGGATTTCAATGAAGTAAAACGGCAGGAAGCGCAAAGCCGCATGACGACTGCTCGCAAAGCCCGTCGCAGTCCGAAGGCGGCAGCGGCACTTCAGCGGCGTGCTTCACTCGTGGGCAACGGCGCGAAATGGCGCATCACCAATTTCAAGCAGGTTGCCCGCGCCATGTCCCAATGGGCGTAACCGTGGGCTTTTCCCTCCGGCAATTTTTGGAACTCCTCAATTTCGGGAGCAGCAGTTGTAATAGGGCTACAAAAATCAAAAGCCATTTGATGTAATGCCCAGCGCTTTGACTGTCCGGCTTTCCGGCTGACAGCGACGGAAACCGGACAGACAAATCGCCTCACAACTGAACCTAGACGGCAGCGCAGTCAACGTCCGTTTCCAAAATCCCGCGACTCCACAGCCGCTTCGTCCGCTCCGATTTCAGAAACGGACGTTCACTGCGCCAATCATCACCCAATTTGATGCGTTCAACCGAATGTAAATGGCGGCGGTTTTCAGAAATTGAAAACCGGAACATTTTGGATAGACACCATCCCCTTAATGGAATCAAGGTCGGCATTACGCGAAGCGCGGCACGAAGCATTCCGCTTGGCAGACGCGAAGCAGACGGTTGGCAAGTCGCGAAGCATCTCGCGCAACGTCCGGCGAAGCAGCCGGGCAACTGCCGCGCAGTGTCCGAGCAGTTGCCGGGAAACATCTCACGCTACAACGATGAATGTCCGCGCAATGGCTGGCGCAACGGTTGGTAAATGTCCGGGCAATTGCCGGTGAAGTCCGCGAAGCAAATCACGAAACAGTCGGGTTGGCATCCGGTTGGCAAATCGCGAAGTAGTTGACGCAACAGTCCGCGCAATAGGCATGAAACAGCCACGCAACCCCCAACGCAACACGCACGCAACAGTCCGAGCAACAGGCGTGCAATTTTCAACACTACAAGTCACGCAACAACCCATGCAACATCCGTGAAACAATTCGCGCAACAGACGCGGATAATCCGGGGGCAATCCATGTCCACGGACGCAGACTGGTTACGGACATGAAATGGACACGGACTTTTCATATCCTCGGACAATCTAAAACTGCGTTCAGTCCATGTCCCTGCCCGCGAATTGTCCCTGTCCACCGAGCGGCTTCACATCGTCCGTTAAATATCCAATTCCATTTGCGTCCAGTCCGTTCCCGCTTCAAACTTTCCGTGTGTAGCCAAAGCCGAAACCTGAATCATTGGATGACCTACCCGTCAACGCCGGGCAATGTGAAAATTTTTCCATGTGTAACATGAGATGGTTGGCGGCCAAAATTTTTCAGGGAAAATTGTGAACCATGCAAACTGAATTGCGCCAGTTGATCGAGCAGACGCAGTTTCACCAGCCCATCGTGCGGCAGGTGATCCAACTGCTGCCAGCGGATGACGCGGCGCTGGATGAATTGATCGCCGAAGTGGTGGCGGCAAATAACATCAAGTCATTCATGTATGTGCTGTCGGCGGCGGCGGGCGCGGAACGGCGGCTGGACGCGCGGCATCTGGCGCGCGGGGCGATGATGTTTCCCGAACATCGCTGGCTCGGCAAAATCGTGGTGCGGATGCACGGCGACGTGCCGGAACATTTGCTGACCGCCATTGAGACGACGCGGCTGGACAAAGTGTGCGAGGCGGCGGCGCTCCATCTGATCGCGGCTTGGTGCGAGGAACATCGCGGCGGGGTCTTGCCGGACAAGCTTATTCCGCTGGCGCGGACGGTGGCCCGGAAACTGAAACCGAACAGCATGGACCAAACCGACCTGCACGTTCTTGGCTTTTTGAGGGCGCTCGCGGCGCGGACGAAAGATGCCGGGTTGAACACATTGCTGCGGCAGCGTTATTCCGACATACCCGACGTGAAATGGAAACTTCTTGAAGGGCAGGCGCTGGATTTAAGCAAGAATGTCATGGTCGGCTACTCGGAATCTGTCTTGGAATTCGTGGCCGAGAAGCCGAAGAAAACGCTGGCCGACGGCAACACCATGCGCCGCGCCGTGCCGCGTCTCGGACGCAACGAACCGTGCCATTGCGGCAGCGACAAAAAATACAAGCACTGCTGCATCGGGAAGGACGAGGAGCGGCTGCACCATTCCTCGGACGTGGCCGGGCTGACGCAGGAGGAATTATACGCGCAGATCGAGGAACATCTCACCGTCGAACGGCTGGACAAGGCCGAGCCGTTTGAAATGGCCCGGTTGAATCCCGCGAAAATTCCCGCCGCGCTGCGGGACACTTATTTTCTGCGGCTCGTCGCGTTCAACCTGCTCGACCGCGCGGTTGAAGCGCTGGAAATTTTGGGTTGGTCTGACGCGCTTAAAGAAGGTTGGGAACACGTCATGTTCGGTGCTGGCCGCACCGGACGCCGGGACGTGGCGGAACGGCTGATGCGTCTCCGAGTGCCGCACGGTTTCACGGAGGCCGACCTGGATTTCAATTACCGGCTGCTGCTGGCCGGTGACGATTCCGCCCGCTGCCTGCAGTTGATCGAGGAAAACGCGCGGAAAATTTTGCAGACGGAAGACATGGAAGATTTGCTGGGCCTGGCCTATGGCGTGACGTTTTCCAAGTTCCCCGCGCTGGGCATCCTGCTTTACCGTGGCGTTTTTCCGCTGGTGCCCCCAGACCGCGCGCTCGCCTCGTTTGAACAACTCCTGCTCGCTCGCGACCGGCTGAACCTGCCGCCGGACGACCCGTTCAGCGACTTGCTGGACAAGAAATTGTCGGAACACGAAGTCGGCGACGCGAAAGAAGCGGCGGAACTGCGAAAGGCGCAACGCTCGCTGGAAGTGAAGGCGCAGGAAGTGCGCGAGTTGAAAGATTCGCTGGAACGGTTGCAGAAAGAAATTCTGCACCGCGAACAGAAACGCGAAACGCCAACGCAAATTGCACCGACGGCCAAGCCCGCGCCCGTGGACGAACAGGCGTTGAAGGAATTGCGGCGGAAGGTGGAGGAGTTGAAATCGGCGCTCAAGGAACGACATCACGAGCGGAATGAATTGCGCCGCGAACTGCAAAAGGCGCACACCGACCTGGAAACGCTCCAGCAAAACGCCGCGCCCGCGACATCCGATGAAACCGAGGCGGCGGATCGCGAAGAGGAATTGTTGCTGCCGCAGGATGCGCCGGAAATCCATTCGGTGCGGCTGATTGAATTTCCCAAGGGATTTCAGCAGGCGCTCGCCGGGATTCCACGCCACGTCGCCCGCGCGACCATCATCATGGCCGGTCGGCTGGCGGCTGGCGAACCGGCGGCGTTCGTCGGCGCGTTACGGCTCAAGCAAGTGCCAAATGTGATGCGGCAAAGGATTGGTTCGGATTACCGGCTGCTGTTCCGTTTGCATCCCGACCGCGTGCAAGTGATTGACCTCATCAACCGGAAAGATTTGGATCGTCGGCTCAAAACGCTGGTTTAATTCGAGGCCGGTGTTAAATGCCATCTGACGATTCCGCAAAAATATTGAACGATTGCCCTCGGACAATCCAGAACCGTGTTCAATCCATGTTCCTGTCGTCGGACTTTCCGTGTCAGCCGACTGTCCGCAAAATGTCCAATTCCGTTTGCGTCCAGTCCTTTCTCAATTCAAACTTTCCGTGTGCAGCCAAAACCGAAACCGGAATCGCTCGACGACCTGCTCGTCAACGCCGAGCATTACGCGAACTTTTCCATGCGCGACATGGGACGGATGCCGCCGACACTTTTCCTGATTGGCGCGAACGGTTCATTTATGTTCATCCCGGACAATCTCGCCGACGAACACGCAAAGGACGATTTCGCCACGACCGCGCGCCTCATGTGCATCGCGCACGCGGCCACCGCCGCCGTCATGGCGTTGGAAGCCTGGATGAAATGCGCGAAGCCGGGTGAAAAACTCGACATGACCGAACCACCGTCCGAAGCATTCGACCGGCAGGAGGTGATTGTTCTTATGGGCGAAGCGCGCGACGGGCAGAAGCAGAAATTCCTGCCCATCATCCGCAGCGGCAACGGAAAGTTCTTCGGCTTTGGCGAATCCGACGTGCCGGACGGAATTGACCAGATGAAAGGCCGCTTCGCGCAAATCCTTCCGCCGAAAGCGGTGGACGAGCAGATGCGGGCTGTCGCCGAGGCCATGTTGACCGTCAAAGGCATCACGCCGGCGAAAATCCGCTCCGGCTCGAAACGTCCCCGGTTCAAAATGTGATGCTTCGCATTTTGGCGCGTTCTTGCGCCGCTGTGAGTTCGTTTGCTACGCTTCGCGTCATGCCGTCAAAGTCAGAAAAGCATTTTTCCAAAGGAAGCCAGTTGCCTTTGGGAATTCAGCATGACGAACAGACCACGGCGTTCGTCTGCCGGGGCATTTTTTCTCTTAATTATCTTAATCAGCATTTTGTCAAGTCAGAGGGATTTCCAACCCTTGATGAAGCGCGGCCAATTTATGAAAAACTCAAAGCCCGCTGGCTGGAAGATTATGACGGTCTTTGCAAACGGAAAGAGGCTTACACTCGCACGCAATTTCTCGACCCGTTGCTGATCGAATTAGGTTGGACTTTTATTGCGCCCGATGCGCGCATAAAGCGGCGTCACGAGACCGAGCCACAGGCTGGATAATCGCGGCGTGAGCAGCGGCACGCGGATCATCAGCCGTCGCAAGCCGCGTTGCCGGGCATATTCACGCATCAAATCACCATAAGAAACCCGGTCGGGACCGCCGATTTCAAAAATTTGATTTTCCCGTCCGCTCACATCACGCGCGGCGATGAGATATTGCAGCAGGTCATTGATGGCCAGCGGCTGCGCGGGAACCGCCACCCATTTTGGCGCAATCATCACTGGCAGGCGTTCAACCAGCGCGCGAATCATTTCAAAGGACAGGCTACCGGAACCGATGATGACCGAAGCGCGAAACTCGGTGACGGGCACGTTGGTGGAACGCAGAATGTTTCCCACTTCCTGACGGCTGCGCAAATGCGACGAGAGTTCGCTGCCGGCACCGAGGCCGCCGAGATAAATAATTCTTTGAACCTCCGCATCCCGCGCCGCTTCCGCAAAGTTGCGCGCGGCCAGACGATCCGTTTCCTCGAAATTGTTTGCCGCCATTGAATGCACCAAATAATAAGCTGTCTCCATGCCGCGCATGGCCGGCGCAAGACTGTCACGAACCAGCACGTCGCCCGCCATCACTTCGGTTCCCGGCGCGACTTTCGGCACAAGAAATTCCGGGCGGCGCGCGAGGCAACGAACCGCCATGCCACGCCGCTGTAATTCGACCAGCAACCGCCCGCCGACGTAACCGCTGGCACCCGTCAACAACACAAGTTTAAGTTCTGGATGACTCATGGTGTCGCGATGGCGATGAAGAATGGATTCGGAAAGTGCGGCGAAACATTTGAACGGGGCGTGCCGGATATCACCGCCGTCACCGTCACTTTTATCAAGGAATAACAATTATGAACCATGCGGCAGCGGCAGTCATCAGTTTGTCCAAATGGCTGGATCAGGTTGGCGTGACTCCTTGCACGGCCTGGCGCTGGCGCAAGAAGGGCTGGCTAAAAACTGTCAACATCGCTGGCAGGCAATATCTCACCCAAGAATCAATTGACGAATTTCATCACCGCGCCAGCGCGGGCGAGTTCGCCCAAGTCCATAAAGTGCCCGCAACCAAGAGCACATGAAATTTGTTTATCAAAAAATTTCCAAAATCAAAAAAGTGGGAATTTATAGATAAAAAATTGCGACACTTTTTGCTACACTTTGCCACTTGGGATCGAAGCCCTAGAAAACACTTTTTTAATCGCCTAAAAATGAGTTTTAATCAATAAATACAATAGTGAAACCCGCATTGATTGAAACGAGAAGAAACCGCTTAAAAGTGGTCAAAATCCAATTTTAAGTCCTGTGCGTCTGCCATTTCGCCACACCGGCAATTTTTATCCCCGGCGGATTACTAATATATTTTCCGATTCGCTGCAACTTCTTCCAAGCCTAACGCAACAAAACCGCCCGATAAAACTTCTGCCGCTCTAATCCAATATCGTCCACACTGCTTGATGTTATATTTGTGGCCAGCATCACATTTCCTAAATTACTCCATTCGTTTTGAGCGAGGTTGGTTTGGCATTGAATCTGGTAGGAATAACCAGTGAGTGAACTCCATGCGAAGGTGATTGAATTGCCAGTCCGCACAATTGATTGGAAGACCGGTCGTGGCGGAGAGGTTATCTCAAGGCGAAAAACTGTTCCGCTACCATTGGCGCCACCGTTGGCCGTGGTGCCATAAAGACTGGCGTCCGTGCCCAATATCAGGGCCGCTTGCGGATTGGCTCCGTTTGTATTATTGAATGAGAGCAATGTGGAAAAAACCCCGTTGGTCGTCCATTTGAAAATGGTGCCATAGCCGGTGCCGAATTGATTGGTATAAATCCCGCCGTTTGCGGTCGTGCCGTAAAAACTGCCATCGCCAGCCTGAATTAACGCGGCTTGCGGATTGGCTCCATTCGTGTCGCTGAACGAAAACAATGTGGAAAAAACTCCGTTGGTCGTTAATTTGAAAATGGTTCCGAAATTTTCCGCGCCACCGGAATAAGTCGTGCCATAAAGAACGCCGTCGTTCGCCTGTATCAGCCCGGCATAAGGATTTGAACCATCAGGGATGCCGGTAAATAAATGCAGGGTTTCAAATGTCCCGTCAGTTGCGATTCGGAACAAAGTGCCGTTGTTATCGGCGCCGCCCTGATACGTTGAGCCGTAAAAGCTGCCGTCCTTTGTCTGAACCAAATTGGCATAAGGACTGTCGCCATTGGTGGTGCCTAAACTAAAAGAAAAAAGCGTGTCCACCGTTCCGTTCGTATGGAATCGGAAAATTGTGCCGGCGGAATTGGAACCGCCAATCGCAGCCGCTCCGTAAAAATTGCCGTCCTGGCCCAAATCCAGTCCGGCGAGCAAATAGCCGCCATTATTGAAATCAAAAGAAAACAAATTGGTGAATGCGCCAAAAGCGGTCAATTTGAAAATGGTTCCAAAATTTTCATCACCGCCGGAATAAGTCGTGCCATAAAAATCGCCATTGGTTCCCAAGGTCAAACCCCCTTTAGGATCGCTGCCATTCGTTTCGTCGAATGAGACAAGATTCGTCAGCGTTCCCGCCGGCGTCATTTGGAAAAGGGTGCCGCGTCCATAAACACCGCCCGCAGCGGTCGTCCCGTAGAAATTACCGTCGGAGGCTTGCACCAACTGCCCGATGGGACTCGCGCCATTCGTCACCGCGAACGTTGCCAGCGTCGTCAAGACGGGATCCGCTTTCGCGCAAATGCCAATCAAACCCGCCATCAGCACACCCGCGAACGCCAGGCTCTTTACGAATTTAATCATATATGACATCGGCAAATGTTGGAGCGCGCCGACCCAAAATCGCATCTGAAACAATCGGGCTTTGCGCGTCGCCAATGTAACGTCAGGCTTTGCAAAGGCAAGATTTATTCATTTATGAGTCGGAACTTTTGTGCTTTGAATCCACAGATTTCACAGATGAACGCAGATTTCTTGATTTTAATCGGCGAAATCTGCGTCATCTGCGGATAAAACATGCCAGGTTGTAAAGTGCATAATCCCGTTTATGAGACAATAACTGCGTTTCGATAAACTTTGCCTCAAAAATAGACATGTCCCAAAAGTGAACTAAGATGTCCCAAAAATGGATAGCATTGTTTTTGGATTTTGATATACTTTCTCATAGTCAGATAGTTGAACCGACTGAAAAAACGCATAATCTCCAGCAATTGCAGGGGAAAATTAAATAAATGAGAAAATTTTCACAGTTAAGCCAGATGCTCGGATTGGGCGTGGCCGCGTTGCTGGTGGCAAATCAGGCGCGGGCCACTGTCAGTTTCACGATTGCGAGCGGAGGACTCGAACCGTTTAATGTTGCCATTGATGGCACAAGTATCAGTGGCGCTTTGGCAGGCGGCATTTTGATTTCACAGCCAGCCAGTCCCACTCCCGATGCCAGTCTGCCTTTAACGTATTATACAGTATGCACAGATATTCAAGGCACGTTGGTTTTGGGTTCCACCTATACTTACAACTCGCCAGCCAGTTTCACAGGTTTAAGTGGAGTAAATCCCACCTGGGGCGCTGATAATGCCGGTAAAACCAGTGCTACCGCCGATCTGACCAGCGCCAGTCAGGCCATTCAAAATGCTGCCGAACTGTTCTATACTCACGAGTCAGTCCTCACCATTTCCGGCAGCACTACTGACAAAGCCGCTCTTCAATTGGCGATATGGGATGTGCTTTACAATACCGACGCCGGAGGCAAGCTCACGGGAGGACGATTCACCTTTGGCGGTGGCGATGCCGCCGCTGTTAATGAAGCGAATGCCTGGCTGGGCGACCTTACCACCGCGACCTACACCGGTGATCTTTTTGTGCCCAACCCGCTTGATCAAGGCAATTCCGATGGTGAGCCGCCGCAGGAATTATTATATGGCATTAGCCCCGCGCCACTAGTTGTGGCCGTTCCGGAAACGACGACGATAATTGCTGGCCTGTTGTTATTGCTGCCTTTGGGCGCGAGCACTATTCGCATTATCCGCGTGTCCAAAAAGTGAAAGACTTACAAGGAATACGAGATAAAGTAATGAAAATACGAAATATAATAGCAAGTGTGGCCGGGGTCGCCATTTTGGCAATTATTCCCAATGTTCAGGCATCTTTATCAATACTGACTCCAGGCACCGGTGCTTCCCCAATAGGGACTGACAGCATTGATTCCGGGGCGACTCTGATAGACACAATTACATCTGTCTTTTTACCTTCAGTTCCTCCATCTGGAACTCCGCCTGGCGGAACATTAACGACAAAGGTTTATTCTAATGATCCGAATAACACTCTGGGTGGCTTATCGTTTGAATACATTTTAAATGTAACGGACGGCGGCGTGGATCGATTGTCTTTGAATGGCTGGCAATATAACACTTCAGTGGGTGTTGCCAATGAATCAGGGACAGATGCTTTACTTGCGAACTTTCTTTCTGACGGGAGCACCGTAGGATTTACTTGGTCAACTGATTTATTAACGGGAGATTCATCTACTGTTATTATCGACAGTGCTTTACAAGGTTTTTCAGTAGCCACCGCCTCCCTTCAAGATGGTGGGCAAGCCACTGCGCTTACTGCGGCTGCGGTTCCTGTTCCTGAATCCACAACAATCCTCGCCGGGGTGCTGTTGCTGCTGCCTCTCGGTGCGAGCACGCTGCGGATTTTGCGCCGGAATCGTATCGCGTAATTGATATCAAACAGCATATTTTATTATTTATTTAAAAGGTAAAAAGTTAACGACTAAACAAATCAACAAATCATACTATGAAATTTAACAAAATCCTACTTGTCGGCACTGCTGTGTCATGTTTGGGGATGGCTCAAGCGTGCTTCGGAATTATAGCCGTAACAGATCCTGCGGCTGAAACAAATGCCAAGGGCACGGGCAACACTCAACCCGGGGCGCAAGTGGGTGACACGTTTAATGTGGCAGATGGTTCTTTCGCGAGCTATGTTCCTGGACCGGGCGATCCGACGATCACTGGTTCAGACTTGAATATGTATCAGTTCATGTTGAGCGGGGTTGTGAGCTCTGTTGTTGGCACGACTGTGGATTATACGGGAGTATATCGTATTTTTTATGACTCAAACGGCGATCACGCATATAATGCTGGCGATTACAGTTATTCCTCAGGCACTTTAGCCTTGACTGTTTTATTTTCCGGCACGGGACCAATTTATGTTGCTGACGGAACTCTTACTCAAACGGCGGGGCCTGCCGCCGGATTTCCTAGCGCTGGTTTCCCGGAAACTGAAGCAAGTTTTGTTGGAGAATACATTCAAAATCTCTCAAACCCAGCGCTAGGCACTGTTCAAGGAACAATCGAAAGCCCAGTCCCCGAGCCGACGACAATAATCGCGGGCGCAATGCTGCTGCTGCCGTTTGGCGTGAGCACGCTGCGGATTTTGCGCCGGAATCGCGCGGCGTAATGATGCACCAAAAATGGATAACCAAAAGTTGTCAGTTTGATATTAAAGACGGCATTCAGTAAGTCAAAGAAACAAAACTAAAAATAGCAACACAAAGAAATTATGAAATCCACGTCGAAACTCCTGCTCACACCCATCGTCCTGTTGGGACTGGTAACCGCCGCAATGAACGCCAACGCATCAATTACCATTTCGGGCAGCGATCTTAACAGTTTGCATTACAGTGGCGATCCTGGCGATGCGCAATATGTCGCCGGGACACCGGACGTGGCGCAGCTTACTACTCCCGATTCCGGTCTCAATGGCGATGCTCCCGCAGTTTACGTCAGAGCCAGTAATCCCCTCGCCACGTCCTCGTTGTCAACTTTAAGCGCACTCGATGCCAGCTATAGCCTTTTCAGTTCAAGCGGTGGAAATGGAAATCCGCCTTATTGGCTCACCTATCTCACTGACCCCAACACCAGCGGTTTGATCGGGGTTGTCAGTTTCGGCGGACCGACTCTAAACGGTTCTTCTCAAATTCATGTGTTTTATGATAATGATCCGGGTGCCTTGTCTTCAGACGACTACTGGGGCGATACCTTGTCAACGCTTGACGGCACGGCATACGGGACTACAACTTTCGGTCAGCTTGAAGTTTTTGAAACCGGGGTTGAAATCGGCGATTGGGATAACGCTGCCGCCATTATTCCCGCCAGTGCAAATATCGACTCAATTACTATATCTTCCGTTCCCGAACCTACGACAATAATTGCGGGTGCAATGTTGCTGTTGCCTTTTGGGTTGAGCACATTGCGGATTTTGCGCCGGAATCGCATCGCGTAATTGGTATAACTTATCGTATTTATTCCTTGTTTTCTTTCAGGCCGGTCTAAAAAGACCGGCCTGTTTTCTTGACAGCGGGTTGCTTTATAGAAAACTTCTCATTAACACCCGGCTTGAGCCGGGTGCGAAAGGTGCGCGAAGAAAAAAACCGTTTAAACGGTTTTTTCTTGGGCACGTTCGTGGTTCACCGCGTTAAAACGCGGTGTTAATGAAATGATTTCTACAGAGCAATTCCATTTCCAGCTTCGCCCGCGTTTCGGGATCACGCATTCATCCCAGCGGATGAAGGCGATTTTGGCGGCTTACGGCCAACTCCACGAATAAGGAAAGTCCAGCCGGTAAAACTGCGCCGGGCTGAAGGGCGGAATGTAGGTGCCGCCGACATTATTCGTATTGTTTGGATCAATGGAGCCGGAACCGCCCGTGCCGCTCGCGGCTATTGGAGCAGGAAGGGGTGCTGCGTTGACGAAAAGGGATTGCAACGGACTTGTGCCGGCAATGTTGGTGACGGTCGTCCAGTTTGGTTGCGTCAGATTGGTGCAGCCGTCCACAAATCCGTTAAGGCCCACCGGCATATTTACCACGTCCAATTCGTTGCTGCCATTGAACACCGTCAGCCCGTTGATTTGGACGGGTGAAATGATCTGCTGGGCGACATCGGCCATTATCTCATGCAGTTTCGCCGTCGGGTCCTGCGGATCCCAGAAGATGTAATTGGTGCCGGGACCATTCAGGGTTAAGTTTTTTATTGTCGGGTCGCTTAATGCGTCAATGCTAAATTTCTGATAGAGAGCATTGGTCAAACCATAGGCGTCGGGGTTCGTCAGCACATTGTTCAGCAGGGTGCAATAATCCGGAGCGTATATGTTCAGATCAGGAAACAGGAGTCTGGCCTGATTGATGGTATTGGCCAGGGCGGCATTATAGGCAATACAACCCGCGCTCATGACCTTCGCCAGATTGGATTCATTATATGCGGGAATTTCGGAAATATCCACGGCATTCGGCAAGACCAGGTTGCGGACGCCCTTCGCGTAAAGAGTAGTGATGATCAGCAAATGATTGGATTGCGATACGGTATTGGCAAGCGTCCATTGGAGTGAATCATCATGATTCTGCGCCGCATCAAAGGTATCCGCATTGCAGACCCAGACGACAAATAAAGCGGTCGAGACATCTGGCGGCGCTTTGAAATTAATGAGTTCCTTCACTAATTCCGCACTGTTATGATCATAGTAGGAATCATTGTTAGCGTCATTAAAGTTCAGTCCCTGTCGTTTGGCAAGCACCTCAACCCAGACGTGACCGTTGGAATCGCGACCTCCATAATAATATGGCGACGGCGCTCCATCTGTCGTAGCTGAAAGCGCATCGCCAAAAACGTAGAGCGACGTGAAGGCAGCGTGCGCCGGAAGCACAAACAATCCGAACCACAAGCTGACACCAAGGCATTGCAATAAATGTTTCATGGCCGAGAGCTTATCTCCTGATAATATAA
Organism: Verrucomicrobiia bacterium; assembly: GCA_036509895.1. Taxonomy (GTDB): domain Bacteria; phylum Verrucomicrobiota; class Verrucomicrobiia; order Limisphaerales; family UBA11358; genus UBA11358. The sequence goes on along the minus strand of DATCEV010000062.1, from coordinate 46,396 downwards.
AGTAAAGCTAAAATTAACTTTGTTTTTTGGCATTATGCCTTGCGCAAACTATTGGGATTGCGGATAACAGCCGGATGGTGGGTCAAAGGCATCATCTCCCAGTCATTGAGGACGTTACAACGGCAAGAATGCAAAATGCAAAATTCACAGTCCAACCGCTCGACATATTCACCCGATGATTCCCTGTTTTTTATTTCGCTTGCGATAATCCTGTCCTCTTCTATATATCGCTCATATTCAATCCAAGTCCGTTCGAGATTGAATCCATGAATCGAGAATTATGAACCGACTCAACCAGTTCTGCCTGATAATATTGATCTCAATTGTTTCCGTCTGGAAAGTTTCGGCGAATGGCTTTGGCCTGCCTGATCAGGATGCCTTTGCGACCGGGCGAGGCGAGGCGTTTGCCGCCACGGCGGACAATCCATCGGCTATTTACTACAATCCGGCGGGCATCACCCAGCTTCAGGGAAATAATCTTCGCGGCGGCGTTTATGGCATCTATCTGGAACCCAGTTATGCTCCGCCGGAGAGCGCCGCCAATCATGGCCGCACTTATTATAGCTCGGATAATTTCGACGCTATTCCCCAAATCTTTTACACCTGCACGCCTAAAGATTCACGGGTGAGTTTTGGACTGGGTGTTTATGCGCCCTACGGTGGAAACATGAAATGGCCGCAAGACACCGGCTTCCGTTCGGTGGCCATCAGCGGCTCGCTTCAATATATCACCATCAATCCGGTGGTGGCGGTGAAGCTGTTGCCAAGTCTTTCGGTGGGCGCGGGCGTGATGGTGAATTACGCCAAGCTCGATCTACATCAAGGTTTGCTGCATTTAGCGACGCGAGAAACAAATTTTTTCAATTTTACCGGCGATGGCTGGGGTATAGGTTACAACGCGGGCATCCTGTGGCAACCGTATAAAAAAATTTCCTTCGGCGCCAACTTTCGCAGTTCGGCAAATTTGAATTTCCAAGGCAATACGGATTTTGAATTGCAGCGAGAACCTTATCCCGTCCCAACACAACGAAATGCCGAAGCTGGTTTTACTTTTCCCCTGACGGCTGTGCTGGGTGTTTCCTACCGGCCCACGCCCAAATGGAACGTGGAATTTGACGCGAACTATACGGGCTGGAATAGTTTCGATAACGTCACCATCAAGCAATCACCCCCGGCGGTGGTCAATCCGTTTCATCAAGACATTCCCGTGCATCTCGGCTGGCAGGCAAGCTGGATGTATGAATTTGGCGTGACGCGCTATTTTGACCACGGCTGGCATGTCAGCGGCGGCTATGTGTTCAATGAGAATTCCGTGCCGGATAAATATTATACTCCGCTGGCGGCGGACTTGGACCGGGATTTCTTCAGCATCGGCGCCGGGCACGATGGGAAAATTTTTGATTTTGACATCGCCTATCAGTTCGGTTGCGCCCCGGCCCATACGGTCACCGGCAGCACGCCCTCCTCCACGCCGGGATCGGATGCCGGCCAATCCGCCGACGGCAAATATGGTTTCAGCAGCCACGCATTGTTCGTGACCGTCGGCCTTCATTTTTGATGATGTTCAAATTTCTAAACTAATGATTGCGAACGGCATTTGAGTCTGCATAATATCGTCCGATTTAATCTCAAGAAAAAAATTCTAGCATGATTAAAATTGTCCCCATGGCCCTCACCGCTGCCACCTTGTTTGCCTTTGCCGGCTGCGCCACCGCGCAGAAAACCCAGACATTGGCCGATGGCGAATCCCATTTCGCCACGTTCGGCACCAATCAAATCCATTATGTCACCGTCGGCCACGGCCAGCATACGTTGGTTTTTGTCCATTGCTGGGCGGGCAACCTGGATTTGTGGCGCGCGCAGGTTCCCGCGCTGGCGGACAAGGCGCGGCTCATCCTCATTGATCTGCCCGGCCACGGCCAAAGCGACAAGCCACACACCGATTACACGCTGGATTTTTTTGCGGGCGCAGTTCTGGCGGTGATGGAGGATGCGAAAGTGGACAAAGCCACGCTCATCGGCCACAGCATGGGCGGAGCCGTCATTTGCCGCGTCTATGCGCAGGCGCCGGAAAAAGTCGCGGCTTTGGTTTCCGTGGATGGATTGCTGCGGCGGCCCAACGGAACTCCCGCTGAAGCCGAGGCCATGATCGGACAATTTGCCACTCCTGATTATCGTCGGAATGCGATTAATTTTATCGCCATGCTTTTCGGAACGAACGGCCCCGCTTCCTTGCGCGATGAAATCACGGCGGAAATGCTCCAGACGCCGCAATATGTCATGTTCGGCGCGATGCTCGGAATGTTCGGCCCGAACCAATCCGATTGGGATTTGAAAAAAGTGAACGTGCCGGTTCTTGTCCTCAACGCCCGCAGCCCGCTCTGGAATGACGACTATGAAAAATACGTCCGTTCCCTCTCGCCGCAAACCGATTATCAGATGTTCGACGGCGCAGGGCACTGGCTCATGCTGCAAAAGCCGGCGGAATTTAATGCCGCCCTGGTCGCCATGCTGCAAAAATACAATTTAATCGCAAAATAAATAATGGGACAGTTTCTGCGGCTTCAAGACAGGCCGCCCTTGCCTTAACCTCCTGTTTTCCTCGCAATTACGCATCAATAAACACGTTGTTTTGGCCTGAAAAATGTTTCATTCTGGCTTTGAGAATGAGCCAGATCATCCAGAGCAAGGGAAATGGCAACCGCCTTTCCACGTCCATTCGCCCCGCTGAAAAAAAATCGGCAAGGGCCCGCGCGGTCGCGACGCCCGCGCGCGCCGGTGAAAATGAAATCACTTTTCAAACGCCGGAAGGTTTGGAACTGCGCGCCGCGCTGACGCGCCTGACGCGCCATGCCGTCGTTTTCGAGCTCAATGATCCGGCGGCAACCTTGCGCGCTTCCGAAGTCTTGAGCCAGTTCAAAATCATTTCGGAAGGCCGGATCATTTATTTCGGACGCGCCGTCGTCAGCCATTTGATCAACACCGGCGAACAAATCATTGGCGAAGCCAAACTGGACGATCTCGGTTCGGACACGGCTTTTTTTCTGCCGTCGCACGAATCGGATTCCGACCTGCTGGCCTCTTACAATCATTTTTTCCAAAACTGGCAGGCCAACTATCGCATTTCGGCGGAGTTCAAAGTGCTGGTCACGGATGTCGAATCTTATCTTACCGGCGTGCGGCACTGGCTGGAGCAATTGGAATTTGCGCCGCGCCCGTCCAATGGCCGCCATGAACCCGCGCACGCCCTTCTCAATCAAGTCGCCCCAAAAATAATTGCCGCCTTCAATGGCCTGCATGAACGCTTTGAAGAAATCATTTACGCGCTGCCGCCCGAAGCGCGCGGCGCGCACCAGGATTTTGTCCGCCAGCACTGGCACAAATTATTTTTATGCTCGCCCTTTGGCCATCGCACTTATCACAAGCCCATCGGTTACGCCGGCGATTACGAGATGATGAGCATGATTCATCGGAACCAGCCGGAAGGCCGTTCGCTTTACGAAAAATTGATCCATCTTTTGCTCGTCAGCCAATGGCCGGCGCAATCCGTCCGCAATCGCGTGGCGCACCTCGAAGAAAATATCGTGAACGAAACCGCCCGCCTGGCGCGCGCGAAAAAAACCGCGCGCATTTTGAACGTCGGCTGCGGCCCGGCGATGGAAATTCAAAATTTTTTGAAAAGAACCGCTTTGAGCGACGCCGCCGCTTTCACCCTGATTGATTTCAACGAAGAAACTTTGATCCATGCCGGGAATGAACTCGCGGAAATCAAACGTGAATTTTCCCGGCGCACCGAAATCCGCACGCACCAAATCTCGGTGTATGAGCTTTTGAAATCCACCCGGAAAAAAACCGTCGCCAAAAATTACGACCTGATCTATTGCGGCGGTCTTTTTGATTATCTCGCGCCGCATACGGCGCGCGAATTGATCGGCCTGTGGTTTGATGAATTGACGCCCGGCGGCCTGATGGTGATCGCCAACATGAACGATTCAAAACCGTTCCGCAATTTCATCGAGTTCATTCTGGACTGGCAGTTGATTTATCGCAATCGCGCGGAAATTTTTTCGCTCGTGCCCGACCGTTGCCGGGAGTTGACCCGGGTGATCGCCGAACCGACTTCCGTGAATTTATTTTTGCACATCCGCAAACCGGAAGCATGAATTTCATCCCCAAAGAATTTCGAGCCGCTTACCGCGAATACGACCGGGAATTGACCATTCGTAAAACGCGGCTGGGCTGCTTGATCGGCGTCGTGCTCGTGCCGCTGTTCGCTTTTTTGGATTTTTGCCTTTATCCGCGCGACGTGGCGAGGTCGTTTCTGTGGTTGCGCCTGCTGTGTTCGGCGTTGATGGCGGGACTCTATCCGCTTTTGGGAAATAAATGGGGGCGAAAATATTATCGCGCGCAAGGCATCCTGATCCTGCTCGCGCCCGCCGCCACCATCGCCTGGATGATTCACACGACCGGCGGCGCGGCTTCGCCCTATTACGCCGGATTGAATCTCGTGCTGCTCGTGCTGGCCGTCGTGCTGGACTGGACATTTTGGCAAAGCGTGGTCAGCGTGTTTTTGGTTTTGTTGCTTTATTTGGGCGCGTGCGTGTCTTCATTTTCCTCGACCAATTTCGGACTGATCATCAACAATTTGTTTTTTTTGATCTCCACCGAAGCCACCATTATTGCCGGCGCCTATTTTCACACGCGCATCCGCATCCGCGAATTTATTTCGCGCTGCGAAATTGAAAAAAACAAACAGGAACTCGAGGACACCAACCGCAAGCTCGTCGAAATGGATCGTTTCAAAAGCCGTTTTTTTGCGAACGTCAGCCACGAATTGCGCACGCCCTTGACGCTGCTGCTCTCGCCGCTCGAATCGTTGCTGCGCCGCTTCGACCGTTCCTTTGACGGCAACGCGCGCGACATGCTCGTCACGATGCAGGCCAACGGCATGAGACTGCTCAAACTCATCAATGATTTGCTCGACCTCATCCGCCTTGAAGCCGGGCGCATGGAAGTCAAAAATGAAGCGCTCGAAGTTTCCGGTTTCATCAAAGGCCTGGCGTCGGCGGTGAAACAAGTGGCCGAGGACAAAAGCATCGCCCTGGAAACTCAAATTGATCCCGCACTGGATTCGATCCTGACCGACCGCGACAAACTGGAAAAAATTGTCCTGAATCTTTTGTTCAACGCGCTGAAATTCACGCCGCCCAAAGGCCGCGTCTGGTTGCACGCGGACAAAAAGGATGACCATTTTATTTTAGCCGTGAGGGACACGGGCGTGGGCATCGCGGAAAAAAATCTGCCGTTTGTGTTCGACCGTTTTTGGCAGGCGGACAGTTCGTCAAAAAGAAAATTCCAGGGCGTCGGCATCGGCTTGGCGCTCGTCAAGGAATTGGTGGAAATGATGCGTGGAACCGTCGCCGTGGAAAGTCAGGAAGGCAAAGGCGCGACTTTCATCGTGCGCTTGCCATATCAAAAAGCCGAAGCGCCGTCGCAACTCGAAGCCGGGGCAATCGGCGCTTCGGAAAATGGCGCGGCGGCGACTTCCGAAGAATGGCTGGCGAATCTGTATCGGCGCGCGGAATTTTTTCCGGCGGGCGCCGCGTTGCCCGGCAATATCAAATCAGTGTCTTTGGGCAATCAACGTCCCGTCGTGCTCGTGGCCGACGATGAGCCGGATATGCGGCGATTTTTAGTGTCCGAACTGGACAAAGATTATGAAGTGATCGAAGCGGCGGACGGATTGAAAGCCTTTGAAAAGGCGGAACAATTTTTGCCGGACATCATTTTGCTCGACATGATGATGCCGGAAATGGACGGATTGGAAGTTTGCCGCGAACTGCGCAAGCGCGAAACGACCGCGAAAATTCCCATCATTTTATTGACGGCGCGCGCCGATGAAGAAACAAAATTCAACGCGCTGGCGATGGGCGCCAATGACTTTTTGGCCAAGCCCTTTTCATCCACCGAATTGCAGGCACGCATCAAAAACCTGGTCGAGTCGCATCATTATCAGCGCAAACTTTCCAGGCAAAATCACGCGCTTACCACGGCCATTGACCAGATCAAGGAAACGGAGATGCAACTGGTGCAGTCGGAAAAACTCGCGTCGCTCGGGCGTTTGAGCGCGGGCATCATCCATGAAATAAACAACCCGCTGAATTTCACCATGACCGGCTTGTTCGCGTTGCGCAATAAAACCAAAAATCTCCCGGCGGAACAGCGCGGCGGATACGAGGAGATTCTCAACGATGTCGAGGAAGGGCTTAAGCGCGTGCGCAACATCGTTTCCGACCTGCGCACGTTCACGCATCCGGGCGGCGGCACGGGCGAGCCGGTGGATGTGCCGGATGTCGTTGCCGCGTCCCTGCGTTTTCTGGCCGGCGAATGGAAGGACAAAGTGAACATCGAACAAAAATTGCCGCCGGATCAAATCATCTGGGCCAACCGGAATAAATTGATTCACGTTCTCGTCAACCTGGTTCAAAATTCCATTGACGCGCTCGGCGAGAAAACCTTTGCGGACGGCCAGCGCGCGACCATCTGGATTGAAGGCCGCGTCGAGGGCGGCCGGGGACTGATTATTATCCGCGACAACGGCATGGGCATTGAATCCAAGGCGCTCGACAAAATTTACGACCCGTTTTTCACGACCAAAGAAATCGGCAAAGGCATGGGATTGGGCTTGAGCATCTGTTACCGTATCGTGCAAGGTTACGGAGGAAAAATTTCGGTCAAGAGCGAACGCGGAAAATTTTGCGAGTTCACCCTCGATTTTCCGACGAAAGATGAAATGCCCGACGAAATGGAACAGGAACCTGAACATGGAAAATCTTTACGACTATAAAAAATTTGCGATCCTCTACGTGGACGACGAGGAAAAATCGCTCACGAATTTTGCGCGCGCCTTTGGCGATACCTTCCGCATTTTCACCGCCGTCAGCGCGCAGGACGGCCTGAAATTGCTCGAAAAAAATGCCGATGACATTGGCCTGCTGATGACCGACCAGCGGATGCCCGGCGAAAAGGGCGTCTGGCTTTTGGAACGTGCCCGGCAATTCCGCCCGCGCGTGCTGCGGATTCTCGTCACCGCGTTTGCCGACATGGACGCGGCGATTGAAGCCGTCAACACCGGCGCGATCTACAAGTATATCACCAAGCCGTGGGATCCGCCGCAACTCGAACTCACGCTGCGGCAGGGACTGGAATTTTTCATGGTGCAGGGCGAGCGCGACCAGTTGCTGCTCGAAAAAATGTCCGTGTTGCGGAACATGATGATCGCCGACCGCATCGTGAGCCTCGGCCTGCTCGCCGCCGGCTTGAGCCATCACATCCGCAATTCGCTCGTCGCGGTCAAAACTTTTCTCGACCTCGCGCCCGCGAAAATGGACGAGGAACGCGCCAGCAAAAACGGTTTGCGCAATCCTGATTTTTGGAAGGACTACCATCAAAATGTCCAGTCGCAGATCGCAAAAATAAATACGTTGCTCACGGATTTGCGGACGTCGTCGGACAACAATTCCGCGACGCAATTTGCCGATGAAGTAAAATTGCACGAAGCGGTAGGTGCCGCGCTGGAAATGTTCCAGGAACAATTTGCCGCGCGCAAAATCGAGATTGAAAATAAAATTCCCGATTCGCTTCCGACGTTGCGCGCGGACAAATCCAAATTTTACCGGCTGTTTGAATTATTGTTGAAAGATGAACTTTCCATGTTGCCGGCGGGCAGTAAAATTTCTCTCACGGCGGAATTGCACGAGGGAACCAGCCCGGAAATTGTTTTGCAAATCAAAGACAACGGGCCGGGTCTGCCGCAGGAAGCCTTGAGCGTCATTTTTGATCCGTTCATCACCAGCAGCAGCGCGCCGTCCGAATACGGCATCAATTTGATGGCCTGCTTTTTTATCGTTCATCATCACGGCGGAAAAATTGACGCCAAAAGCCAGTCCGGTGTGGGCACGACTTTTACGTTGCGCCTGCCGCTCAAATCCGAGTCGCTCGCCACCTCGCCCACCGAGGCTGATTTTCTTCAAAAAGCGTTGCTGAACGATGGACTTTGGGAAAAATTGCTCGCCAGCGGATGATTTTAAGCGCGGAACCGGATTGCTATATCGGGCGGAAGCCATTATTTGAACCACTGGCTGATAATTTTCGTGCCGGAAGACACGATGGCATTGGCCGGAGGTTTTCCGATGTCCCTTCAGGACATTGATTTCGTCGGCCTGCACCAGACACGCTGTGTCTGGCTAATTTCACGTTGTCCATTTATGTAGGAGACGACGTGAGGAGTCTCTGATTAAAAAATCCAAAAGCCGGAATTTGAAATGAGTCTCGTCACCTCGACTCCTACGAAAATAAGGCGGAAACGACGGGGAGCGCGACCATCCCGGTGGCACTGTTTCGCGTCTCGCGGAACGGAATTTGCGGGGCTGCCAGCGTTCTTTTCACGGCGAGCGCACGCGGTAAAAACGGGTGGGATGAGCGCCGGATTGGAAATCGCTGAAGGCGGACGTGCCGCTGCCGGAGAAAGTATTGGTGGCGACGGGTAGCCACACGGCATGGGACAAGTTGGTGCAGGCTTCCACCACGATGACCGCGTTGGTGGGTCCCGTGAGGTTGAACCCGAAATGACCGCTGGCGAAGCTCAATGTATTTGCCTGCGGATTCCACAACGCCGTTGGGACACTGCCAAAGGTCGGACCCCAGCCAGTGGTGCCAGACAGATAATAAACTGTTGCAGGGTCACCGGAGAAAGCGTTTCCATTATCAGGTGGCGCATTCCCTTGAAAATAAGCGGACTTGAGGCTGGTGCACTCTAAAAACGCAACCTCCCCGATGCTGGTGACGCTGTTGGGGATGGTCACGTTCGTCAGGCTGGAACAGCCGCGAAACGCCTGATCCCCGATGCTGGTAACGCTGTCGGGGATGGTCGCGCTCGTCAAGCTGATGCAGTAGGCAAACGCATTATCTCCGATGTTGGTGACGCCGGTTCCGATGGTCACGCTCGTGAGGTTGGTGCACTCGAAAAACGCCCCCTCCCCGATGCTGGTGACGCTGTTGGGAATAGTCACGCTCGTCAGGCTGCGGCAATTGTAAAACGCCTGAATCCCGATGCTGGTGACGCCATTGCCGATGGTCACGCTCGTTAGGCTGGTGCAGCCGGCAAACGCCCCCTCCCCGATGTTAGTGACGCCGGTTCCGATGGTCGCGCTCGTGAGGCTGGCACAGACCGTAAACGCCCCATCCCCGATGCTGGTGACGCTGTTGGGAATGGTCACGCTAGTGAGGAGGCTCTCGACAAACGCCTCCTCCCCGATGCTGGTGACGGGGAAGCCGTTGGTGGCGGCGGGAATGACCACGTTAAGACCGGCGGCGTGTTATAGCCGGTGATGGTGATGGCGCCGTTATTGGTCGTGAAACTAAATTGCGCCGACACGAGCGTGGGCAGCGTCAGCCAGGCCAGAGCGAGGAACAGGTTTGGAATCAGAGTTTTCATAAAGGGTTTTTAGGGTGGCCGCACTTTTACACTTCAGCCGATGGAAACACAAATTAAAAGTGGCATTACTTATTCAAACCAGCTTCTTCGCCATCGGTTCGTCCAGGATTTCCTGCACCGTCAGGGCGACGATGACTTGGTAAAGGCAAATCCCGGCGCACGGATTTTCAAAGGGAAAGTAGCGCAGGCGGGACACCTGCGCTACTTTGGGAAATGTCGCGGAGCGACGATGGAAATTAGCCAGACACGCAGTGTCTGGATTTGATGCACAAATTGATTCGTCCTGAATGGACAATGGAATTTACAACCGGCAATCATCATTCAAATACAGCAAGATTGAATTTGACCGGACGGCGGGAGTGGTGGATTATTTGCCTTCGGTTGCGGTAATCAGATAACAACCATTTTCTTTTGACGTGCGATGAAAACCATCCTGGTTTTGTCAAATCATCCTGATTTTGCGGAAACAATCCGTGAAGGATTGGACGCGGCACACTATCGCGTCGTCCATCGCCTGAACGTGGATGAGGCCGAACCGCTGCTGGCGCATGGCCTGGTCACGGCTTCCATTCTGGACGCGGATTTGCTGGACGTGGAAATCGTGTGGGTCGTGGATCGCCTGCGCCGCCATGACGCCAAGTCGCCGGTCATCGTTTATGCTTCCGCAAGTGAATCGGCGTGGGAAGAAGAAGTTTTTTTGCGCGGCGTCAATCATATTTTGACCAAGCCCGTGCGCAGCCGCCTTTTGAACACGCTGCTGGAACGGCTGGAAAAAAATCCGGGCGAGAGCGTTCTTTCCATCGTCCCGTCAACGCCGCAAAACACATTTATTCCATCGTCCGAAATCGCCAGCCGTTCCGTCAACGCCGCGCAAACGCTCAATGTGCTGCGGGATTTTTCATCCATCCTCACTTATTCGCTCAACGGCGAGGCGATGTTGAAACAATTTTTATCTTTTCTCCGTGAAATTTTGAGCATCAACCGCGCCGCCATTTTTTTGAACCGCTCGTGCGCGGCGCTCACGAATGCTTCCCTGCCGGAAGACAGCCGCCAGCTTCGCGCGGCTTCGGCCATCGGGCTTTCGCCGGGGTTGCTCGAACATTTTGAACTTTCGCTGGACTCGGGCATTGGCGGCCAGATTCGCAAACTCGGACGGATTTTGCGCCGCGACAGCGAGCCGGCGCGCGCCGATGCCGAAACGCAAAAGGAGTTTGAAATTCTTGGCGCGCAAGTGGCAGTGCCGATCGCCGACCGCAACGGCATGGTCGGGCTGGCGGTTTTTGACGGGCGGCTGACGGGCGAACCGCTGGTCAACGCGGAATTGGAATTGATTTTTCATTTGCTCGAACAACTCGGCCTGGCGCTGCGCAATATCTGGCTGCACAACCAGATTGCCGACAGCAATGAAATGATGACCGACGTGCTGCGCGAATTGGCCAGCGCGTGCATCGTCGTCCGGCACGATCTCAAAATTTTGCACGCAAACAAATCCGCGCGCCGGCATTTCGGCCATAAAAATAAACGCACGGACGAATTGGAATTCAGCGATCTGCCGCAGGCGCTCGGCGCAAAAATTTATCAAGTGCTCAAGACCGGCGCGGCGCTGGCGACCTTTCGTTACGAACCGGAAAATTCTTCCGGCACGATTTACAACATCAACATTTTGCCGTTTCAACGCGGCGATTCCGCCGTTCCCTTTTCCGCGTTATTGACCGCCGAAGACCTGACGCAAACCGAACAGTTGCGCAATCTGGAAGTGGAAGCGGCGAATCTGCGGCTCATCAAATCCATGGCCGACCGCATGGCGCACGAAATCGGCAACACGATGGTTCCGCTTTCGACGCACCAGCAATTGCTCGCGGAAAAATACGGCGACAAGGAATTCCGCGAATCGCTCGACCATGCGCTGGCCGACGGCGTCAAGCGCGTCACGCGATTGGTCAATCAAATGCGTTTTCTCGCGCGCGAAGGCAGCCTCGAGCAGCAAACTTTTCCGGTCGGAAAATTGATTGAAGATGCCTATCAGGAAGCGCGCAAACATCAGCCGGGCGAGGCGGCGAAATTGCAATACGAAAAATCCGGCCAGCCCATCAACCTCACCGGCGACCGCGCCGCGCTCAAGCACGCGCTTTCCGAAATCATGCTCAATGCGTTGCAGGCAAATCCCAAAATGCCGACCGTGGACGTTCATCTTCACACCGAACCGGGAAATGGCGGCGGCCAGGATTTGCAGATTGAAGTGCAGGACAACGGGTCCGGCTTCAGCGCCGAAGCCGCGAAAAAAGTTCCTTCCGCGTTTTTCACGACGCGCAATGTCGGCCTGGGACTCGGCCTGACGGTCAGCCGCAAAATCATCGAGACGCATCACGGCAAACTGGAAATTGTTCCGCCGCAATCCGGCCATGCGGGCGTCGTGCGCGTTTCACTGCCGCTGGAGCCGACGATTGCCACGGCGGCTTGAACAAAAAAGCCAAAGCCGGAAAAATAAAAAAACTCGCAGGCTTTTTTCTGCGAGTTTTTTTGTTAAATTTTTGCGGATTAAGCGCCGTTGTCGCCGATGGCCTCCACCGGGCAACCTTCCTTGGCTTCTTTGCAACGCGCTTCTTCGTCGGGCGTGGTCGGCTGTTTATAGACAAACGAATAACCGCCGTCATCATTGCGCTTGAAATTGTCGGGCGCGGTTTCGCGGCACAGGTCGCAATCAATGCACTGGTTGTCCACGTAGTATTTGCCCGCGATATTTTCTGGATATTTATTTGCGACGTCGGCCATAAAATTGTCACAGATTATGGATTCATTTTTTCGCGCTGGCAAGTCTCATTTGAATTGCCCGGTGAAAGGCAAAAAAATCAATTCGATTAAACTTTTAATTGCGCCGCGCATTTGCAATTTTTTTCCCATGCAACGAGGAACTGTTCGCCGGACAAAAATCATTTCCACACTCGGCCCCGCCACTGATTCGGCGGAAATGATCGGCAAGCTTATAGACGCGGGCGTCAACATTTTCCGCCTCAACATGTCGCACGCGCCGCACGAGTGGGTGCGCCGCGTCGTCAAAGACATTCGCGCCGCCGCCGCCGCGCGCAAAAATTTCACCGGCATCATGATGGACACGCAGGGTCCGGCCATCCGCACCGGCGATCTGGGCGTGCCGCTGGATTTGCAACCCGGCCAGAAATTCACGCTCACCGTGCGCGGCGAGCGCGATCTGGAACAGCATTCCGTGGATGTGAATTACGAAAATTTCATCAATGACATCAGCGTCGGCGATGTCGTGCTGATTGACAACGGCACGATCCAAATGAAAGTGCTCGCCAAAAACGGCAACAAGGTTGAATGCGAAGTTCTCACGGAAGGCAAACTCGGCAGCCGCCGTCATATCAATCTGCCCGGCGTCAAAGTCAGTTTGCCCGCGCTCACGTCCAAAGACATCAAGGACGTGAAGCTCGGCCTCGAACTCGAAGTGGATTTCATCGCGCTCTCGTTCGTGCGCGAAGCCCGCGACTTGCTTCAGCTTCGCGAAATGTTTGAAGCCGGCAAACCGCAACCGCTGGTCATCGCCAAAATCGAGGATCAACAGGCGATTGCCAATCTCGAATCCATCGTCAAGGAAGCCGACGGCATCATGGTCGCGCGCGGCGATTTGGGGATTGAAATTCCCTATGAAGAATTGCCGATTGTGCAACGGCGCATTGTCAAAACGTGCCTGCGCATCGGCCGTCCGGTCATCGTCGCCACGCACATGCTCGAAAGCATGATCGAATCGCCGATGCCGACGCGCGCGGAAGTCACCGACGTGGCGAACGCGATTTTTGAAGAAGCGGACGCGATCATGTTGAGCGGCGAAACCACCGTCGGAAAATATCCCATCAAGTGCATCGAAGTTTTCGACAAGATCGCCATGCGCATCGAACGCAGCGGCAGCGCGCAATTTCATGACTTTGCTGAATTGACGAACGCGCGCCAGAAACTGGTGAAGAGCGCCGTGGTCATGGCCAACGAATTAAAAGCGGCGGCGATTTTAGTGTTCACCCGCCACGGCAGCATGGCGCAATATGCGAGCTGGATGCGCCCGCATTATTCGCCGGTTTATGCGGTGTGTGAAAGTGAAAAAACCGCAAACGAAATGGCCTTATGCTGGGGTGTTATCGCTTTCGTGATGCCGTTCGATTTTATTGACCCGCAAAATACAATTGAATCCGCGCTGAAAAACCTGCTCGAACAAGGCAAGCTGCAACCCGGCGCGACCGCCGTCATCATTGGCGCGATTTCCGTCGGCACGGAAATCGTGGACGCCGTGCAGATGCGGACAGTTTAGAATTATTTACCGAAAACCTGTGCGGCTTGATTGGCGAGATTCAAAATCGTGTCCGGGAAAATTCCGAGCCAGAAAATTCCCGCGATGCAAACGGCGATGGAAAATTTTACCGCGCCCGAAAGAGGAATCGGCGATAAGTCCGGCGCGCTCTTGCTCCAGTAAATCGCGCGGATGACTCCGAAGTAATAATAAAAAGAAATGACGACGCCGGCGATGGCGATGAATGCCAACCAATAATAAGCGTGATTCGCCGCGCCTTGTTCAATGACCGCGCGCAGCAATAAAAATTTTCCAAAAAATCCGGCGAGCGGCGGAACGCCGGCAAGTGAGACCATTGAAATCGTCATCGTTGCCGCCAGTAACGGCGAGCGTTGATTTAATCCGGCCAGCGCGGAAATATCTTCATCGTCCAAATGTCGCATGACCAATGCAATGACGGTGAACGCCGCGACGATCGTGAACAAATAGCCCGCCAAATAATACATCACCGCCGATTGTCCGCTCGCGCTCAACGCGGAAACGCCGAGCAGCAAATAGCCCGCGTGCGCAATGCTGGAATAGCCAAGCAGCCGTTTCAAATTGCGTTGCGGAATCGCGCATAAATTTCCGTATAGAATCGTCACCGCCGAAATGATGATTAAAAAATCCGGCCAATGCGCGGCGACGCCCGGAATTGCCGTGAATAAAAGACGCATGACCAAAACGAATCCGGCAGCTTTGGAGCCGACGGCGAGAAAAGCCGTCGTCGGTGTCGGCGCACCTTGATAAACGTCGGGCACCCAGATTTGAAACGGCACCACGCCGATTTTGAATCCCAGTCCGGCCAGCAAAAATAAAAGACCGATCAGAAAAATTTTATTGTCGAGAAATTGCGGCGCGACTTGCGCGAGTTCCGTGAAATTCATTTTGCCGGTCGTTCCCCAAATCAGCGCGATGCCGAAAACCATGAAGGCTGATGACAACGCGCCGATGATAAGATATTTCACGCCCGCTTCGAGCGAGAGCATTTTCGCGCGTTGAAAACTGACGAGCACATAAAATGTGACCGTGATGAGTTCGATGGAAACAAACAGCATCGCAAAATCGTTGGACGACGCGGCGAAGAGCATTCCCGCCAGCGCAAAAATAATCAGGGAATAAAATTCAGAAATTGTTGCGGAAATTTTTTCGGCAAATTCTGCCGACAAAAATAAAACGAGAATGGCGGCAGCGAGGAAAAAGCGTTTGAAAAATAGGGCAAGGCCGTCTTCGACAAATGCGCCGTGAAACGCCGTGCCGAAATGGCTGCAAATTCCGTCACCGCTGAAACTGATGGCCAGTAAAACGGCCAGCGCCGTCGCGCCGAAATAAGCGAGAAATTTTTTGCGCGCGGGAGGCATCCAAAAATCCGCGAGCAGCAGCAGGAAGCCGAGCGCCAGCACACAAATTTCAAGAGTCATCAAGGAAGCATTCATCAATTTCGGATTTCGGATTTCGGATTTCGGATTTCAGAAACGGCAACCATACTTTGTTTTTCTAAAATCGGATTCGCCATGTTCACAATTTTTTGCGCGTCCGGTTTGATTTGTTCCGTGAGCAATTTTGGAAAACAGCCGAACACCAGCAGAGCGGCGAGCAACAGAGCGTAAGGTAATTTGCGCCACGAACTGCTCGCATCGGTGACATTCGTAAATTTTTGAGGAACCGGTCCGTGCAAAACATTGCGGATAAAACGTGTCATGTAAATTGCGCCGATCATCAGCGCGCCCCAAATCGCCAGCGTCGTGACGAGTGGAAAAATTTTCCATGCGCCGAAAAAAACCGTGACTTCGCCGACAAAATTTGCGAAACCGGGCAGACCGCAGCCGGCCATCGCGGCCATGACCAAAACGGTTCCGATGAATCGCAGCGGACGGCAAAGTCCGCCGAGTTCGCTGATTTGGAGCGTGCCGGTTTTTTGATAAATGTAACCGGTCAGGCCAAACGTTAGCGCCGCCAAAAATCCGTGCGCGACCATGATGAACACCGCACCCGTCACGCCGATTAAATTCAAACTCGCGATGCCGAGAAAAATAAATCCCATGTGCGCGACGCTGGAATTGCCGATGAGCAAATTCAAATCGCGCTGGCGCATCGCGACCCAGCCGACATACAAAATGTTTCCGATGCAAAGCCAGGAAATGACATTCATCCAACTGTGCGCGGCTTGCGGCATCAGCGGCAATGCGATGCGAATCAGACCGTAAAGGCCAAATTTTTTCAAAACGCCGGCGTGAATCATCGCGGTTGGCGACGGCGCGGAACTGTAACCCAACGCCGCCCACGAATGAAACGGCCAGAGCGAAACTAAAATTCCAAATCCAAACAGCAGCAGCGGGAAAATGAAATTTTGCGCGTTGACAGCAAGCGGATTTGCTTTCGCGTGCTCAATTAATTTTGGAATGTCAAAAGTGTTTGCGCCGCTTTGCAAGTAAAGCGCAATCAAACCGATCAACGCAATGAGCGCGCCGATGCTCAAATACATCGTGATCTGGAACGTCGCATAATTTTTACGTTCGCCGCGTCCCCAAACGCCGATCATGATGAACGTCGGCACGAGCGCGAGTTCGTGCAGGAAGTAAAAGAAAAACATGTCGAGCGACGCGAACGCGCCAAGAATTCCGCCGCTCATCACGAGCAGCAGGATGTAAAATTCTTTTTCGCGCGTCTGAATTTCCCACGAGCAGAGCGTGGCGGCACAGCCGACGATTGCGCCCATTAAAATCAGCCCGACGTTCAAGCCGTCCACGCCGACGTGATAGCTGATGCCGAGCGAAGTGACCCACGGAATTTGTTGCTCGAATTGAAAACCGTTCGCGCCGGGAACAAATTGGCAAAACATTTTTATCGCGAGCACGGCAGAAATAAGCGTCGCCAAAACCGCGATGAAGCGGATGACGACACGATAATTGCGCGGCACAAAAATCAGCGCCAGCGCCGCGACAATCGGCCAACCTGCGATGTAAGTTAAAATGGACATCAGTTAATTTTTAGAAATTGGCTGCGCTTCTTTCGGCAATATGCTTAATACAAAATTATAAATCTCCCGAGTTTGTTGGAGCGCCTCATCAAATTCTTCGCGCGTCGGTTCGACATCGGCCAAATCGTCGGGATACCGAAATTCCCAGGCATAAGGCGTCAACGCAGCCGCCGGGGTAATTAATTTTTCAAAAATTTTTTCAAACGCGGACGCTTCGATTGAAAGTTTCCGGACATCGTGTGTTTTCTCCGGAGTGATTCCTTTGAAAACCAAAAATGGTTTCACAGATTTTTCCGCGCGTTGCTGGCAATGATAAATCGCAGCGTCCAGCGGTCCTTCAGGATCGCCGCTCAAGACACGGGCGCTTTTCAAATCACTTTCAGCTTTCATAATCCATGAGCGCACAAATTGTCGTCGGATTTCATCCATAAATTTTCCGCCCGCGCTCCAAAATCTCATGCGTCAAACTGCCGCGCACTTCGCGCACGCGATTTATTTCGGGGCGCGTGCGCACTAAAATATCGGCGGAAATCGGCATTCGTCCCAAACAACGTTGTGCGCGCTGATCACGGCGGATCGGGCGTTCGTCGCTTTGCGGAATAATGACCATAAAATCCATGTCGCTGTCATCCGTCGGCGCGCCCCATGCGTGCGAGCCGAACAAATAAATTTCTTCCGGCTGAAATTCATTTTTCAACCGCTCAACGGCTTCATTCAACAAATCTGGCGGAACAATTTTCATCTATTTCAAAACGAGCCATAATATGACGGCGACGCCGAGCACGAACAGGAACGCGTAGGTTTGCAAGTTGCCGGTTTGCATGAGGCGCAACGCGCGTCCGCTCAAATCCGTGCCGCCGCGAATCGCGCCGATGCAAAAACCTTCGACGAGCCAGCGGTCAATCCAATCGCAAATCGCGGCGATGAAATCGTGCGCGCGCACGAAAGTCGCTTCGTAAAGTTCATCGAAGTAAAATTTGTTGCGCATCACCGTCGCCAGGCCGCCAAGTTTTGCCGGCAGCGGATCGGTTGAAGCTTTTGCGTAAAGTGCGAATGCCAAAACAATGCCGATGAGAAATGCGAGAATGCCCAGCGAAGCGGCGAGCGGCGAATGAGTGAACGGCGCAAAAAGTGTTGCGGCGAATCCGGCGGATTTTTCCGCTTCGCCCGGAAAATTGTAGCGGTAAATTGCTTCGATGCCGATGACGCCGCCGATCAAACTGAAAATGGCGAGCACGATCAGCGGCAATGTGATGACGAGCGGCGATTCGTGTGGTTCGTTAGTAGGGTGGGCTTCCAGCCCGCCATTCGCAGGCAAGATGCCTGCGCCACTACCGGATTTTTCCGCGCCGCAAAAAACGACGAAGAAAAGACGGAAGATATAAAACGTCGTCAGACCGGCGACGAAAACGCCGTCGGCAAAAAGAATATAATTATGCTGCGCGAGAGCTTGCGCGAGAATGCTGTCCTTGCTGAAAAATCCGGCGAACGGCCAGATTCCCGAAAGCGCGAGCGCGCCGACGAGAAATGTCCAGAATGTCACCGGCATTTTCGAGCGCAGGTTGCCCATTTTCCAAATGTCCTGTTCGTGATGCACGGCGAGAATGACGGAACCGGCGCTCAAGAACAACAGCGCTTTGAAAAATGCGTGCGTGGTCAAATGAAACATCGCGGCGGTCGGGCCGGAAAGTCCGACGGCCATGACCATGTAGCCGAGTTGCGAAAGCGTCGAGTAGGCGATGATGCGTTTGATGTCGTTTTGCTGGACGGCGATGAGCGCGGCGAGCAACGCGGTGAATCCGCCGATGTAGGCAATGACTTGCAACGCATCAGCGTTGTATAAAAATAAAGTGCGACAGAGCATATAGACGCCGGCGGCAACCATCGTCGCGGCGTGGATCAAAGCGGAAACAGGCGTCGGGCCTTCCATTGCGTCAGGCAACCAAACGTGCAACGGGAATTGCGCGGATTTGCCGACCGCGCCGCAGAAAATTAAAAGACCGGCGATTGTTCCCATCGCGCCGAGCGCAACAGGATTTGCGATAATTGAATTTTGCAGAACGGAAAAATTCAGCGAACCGAGAATTCCCCAGACCATTAAAATTCCAAGCAGAAATCCGAAGTCGCCGAGGCGGTTGACGATGAACGCTTTTTTCGCGGCGTCGCCCGCGCTGGGTTTTTCAAACCAGAAACCGATGAGCAAATAGCTCGAAACGCCGACGAGTTCCCAGAAAATAAACATCTCGATGAAATTGTTCGCGAGCACGATGCCGAGCATCGAGAACGTGAACAGGCTCATGAACGCGAAGAAGCGCGAGAAGCCGCTGTCTCCGCGCATATAGCCGACGGAATAAATGTGGATCGCGCCGCCGACGCCGGTGACGATGAGCAGCATCATCAGGCTCAACGCGTCGAGCTTGAGGCCGAAATCAATTTGCAAATCGCCGATGCTCAACCAGCTTTTAGAAATTTCCGTGACGGCGGGATGAAAACTGTTCGCGCTGATAAAAATAATTGAAAGAACAAAGCTGGCAACGACTGCGCCGACGGAAAGAAACGCGCTGACGGTGCGCGACCGTAAAGTGAAAAGCGTGATGGCTGCCGACGCGAAAATCGGCAGGAACAAAATCAGCCAGGGAAAAAGTTCGTATTTCATCAATTGAGCCGTGAACATTCAACATTCAACATTGAACTCCCAACATTCAACGAAGCCGCGCGCCGAAATTTCGGCTTTGGATGTTGAATGTTGAATGTTGAATGTTTCTTCATTTCTTCAAAGTTTCATGCTCGTCAAATCTTCCACGTGCGCCGATTGCCGGCGGCGATAAAGCGCGACGATGAGCGCGAGGCCGACCGAGACTTCCGCCGCCGCGACGGTGATGATGAAAAATACCAGCACCTGGCCGTCGAGTTTGTTGTTGAAGCGCGAAAACGCGACGAGCGCGAGGTTCGCGGCGTTGAGCATCAATTCCAGCGACATGTAAATCACGAGCAGATTGCGCCGCATGATGACGCCGAGCAATCCCAGCGCAAAGAGCAGGAAGCTCACGGTCAAATAATGTTCGAGTCCAACGGGCATTTTATTTTGTGTTAAAGCGATGAAGCGTTGAAGAGTTAAAGCGGTTGGCAACGCGCGCCGCTTCAACGCTTAAACTCTTTAACGCTTCAACGAATTTCATTTCAAATCTTTCTTACTCAACAAAATCACGCCGATCATCGCCACGAGCAGCAGCACTGAGACGACTTCAAACGGCAAAACGTAATTTGTGAATAATAATTTTCCGAGCGCGGCGGTTCCGCCTTCGATGGACGGCGAGGGTTGCGGCTGGAGATTTGTGGCGCGCAAACTTTTCAGAAAAATTGCAAGAATCGCGCCGACAGAAATCACGCCGGCAATGACGCCGTAAATTTTTATTTTACGGCGCGATTCCTCTTTCAAATCCAGCAGCATGATGACGAACAAAAACAGCACGATGACGGCACCGGCATAAACAAGAATTTGCACTGCTGCGAGAAAAAATGCGTGCAGCAACACAAAAAGTCCGGCCATGGAAATAATCGTGAGCACGAGAAACATCGCGCTCGTGACCGGATTGCGGCTGAACGGGTTCGCGATGACGAGCACACCGCACAACAGCGTGAGCGCGGCAAAGACGTAAAATAAAATGTTGGATAAATCCATTTTCTAAAATTTCAAACCGCGAATGAACGCGAATGAACGCGAAAAATTTCGACACGAATTGCACGAATTTTCACGAATTATTTTTTGAATTCGTGCCAATTCGTGAAATTCGTGTCTTAAGAAAGATTCGTGTTGATTCGTGTCCATTCGTGGTTACTTAAACTTTTACCGGAAAATCCTCTTGTTCCTTGGCCTCTTCAGCTTTGTGTTTCCATTTCTCGATGCCGGGGCTGACGCCGCCGAGCGCGAGAAGTTTTTCTTTGTCGTAAATCATTTCCTGCCGCGTGAGGCCGGTGAGCGAATAATCTTTTTGCAAAAAAATCGCTTCTTCGGGACAAACTTCCTGACAGTAGCCGCAGAAAATGCAGCGGAGCATGTTAATCTCGAATTCCTGCGGCATTTTTTCCGCGTTGGGCCGGTCGGCAATTTTTCCAACAGGGCCGGGCGGAATAATTTTTATGGCTTTGGGCGGACAGACGAATTCGCAAAGCTGGCACGAGACGCATTTCGTGTTGCCTTCCTGATCCTTGACGAGATACGGCGCGCCGCGATAATCCGCCGGCACGGCCCATTTCTGTTCGGGATATTCCATCGTCACTTTTTTGCCCTCGAACAAAGTGCGAAAGGCGTGGCGCATCGTGACTTTGACTCCGCCGATGATTGCCGGCAGATAAAGTTTTTCCCAAAACGTCAACGGTTTGCGATTTACGACAAGACTCATGCGAAAATTTCTTCTTTCTTTTTTGCCGGTTCGAACGAGCGCAGATATTCGCGCGTCGGCCAGCCTTTCAAAAATCCTTCGGCGCTCAAATCTTCGTCCACGTCCGGCCAATGCACGCCGTAACCGCGTCCAAGCAATTGCCAATTGCGTCGCTGCGCGGGCGTGGCGCGGACGAGGCGCGGATACCATTTGAGCGGAAAAGACAAAATACGACCGTCGTCGAAACTGACCGTAATCCGGTCGTCCGTCGTCATCACATCTTGAATTCGCGGTTCTTTATTCAATTTCATTCCACGCTTGAATCAATTCTGCTTCGTGTCGTTCCAATATTTCAATGATAGCGCGCAATTCTTGTTTTTTAAATCCATCATTGTATTCCAATTTTACCGGCCTCAGCCAAAACTTTGCCGAGCCGCCGCCTTTGTTGACATGAATGTGCGCCGGTTTATTTCCTTCCTGACTGAAGAAAAAAAATTTGAACCCGCGAATTCGCAAAACCGTTGGCATTTTGTCATCACGATTTCATCCACAAAATAGTTGCCGTTATCAAAATGTTCACCAATGCGAGCGGCACGAAAAAGTGCGAAAGGGCGTGGCGCATCGTGACTTTGACTCCGCCGATGATTGCCGGCAAATAAAGTTTTTCCCAAAACGTCAATGGTTTGCGATTTACGATCATGCGGCGATTTCCTGACGTTGGGATTTGATAAATTCGATGGACGGTTTGCCGAGTGCAAGACCTTTGGCGCTCAAATCTTCGTCCACGTCCGGCCAATGAACACCGTAGCCTTTGCCCAACAGTTCATAATGATTTCGCTGTGCTTGAGTGGCGTTGAACAATCGCGGAAACCAAATCAGCGGCAATTGCACGGCGCGGCCGTCATTGAAGTTCACTTTCAATGTGTCACGCGTGCTGCTTATTTTTGTAACTCGAATGTCATCTAAAGTATTCATTCCATTTTCTTAAAAGTTCCTGTCGGTTCTCGCGCAGGATGTCATAAATTTTATTGAGTTCGTTTCGCGAAAATCCGGCATTCTTCGCGAGTTGCAACGGCTCAAGCCAAAATTTTGCCTGATGGCCCGCCTTATCAGCATGGACGTGCAGCGGCTCGTCGAAATCCGAACTGTAAAATCCGATTCGATAGCCTTTGATTCGCAAAACCGTTGGCATAAATTTAACTTGCGCGCATCCATAAAATTATTGCCGTTATCAAAATGTTCACCAACGCCAACGGCACAAACCGGCGCCAGCCCAAATCCATTAATTGATCGTAACGAAAACGCGGCCACATCCAGCGCACCCAGATGAACACGGTCATCAGCACAAACATTTTCAAAATGAAAACGACGATTTGCGCCACGCCAATGCCGACAGAATGCGCGGGTTGATCCAATCCCCAAAACGGCAGCGTCCAGCCGCCGAAAAACAGCGTCACCATCATGCCCGATGCAGCGACCATGTTGGAATATTCGGCGAGAAAAAACAGCGCGAATTTCATCGAACTATATTCGGTGTGATAGCCGCCGACGAGTTCCGTTTCCGCTTCCGGCAAATCAAACGGCGTGCGATTCGTTTCGGCAAAACTCGCGATGAGAAAAATGATAAATGACAGCGGCGCATACGCAACCAGCCAGCCGTGTTGCGCCTGCCAGTTGACGGTCGCGCTTAAATTCAAAGTGCTCGCGATGAGAAAAACCGGAATCACGCTCATGCCCATCGCGATTTCATACGAAATCATTTGCGCGCTCGAACGAATGCCGCCGAGAAATGGATATTTTGAATTCGCCGCGTAACCTGCGAGCACGATTCCATAAACGCCGAGCGAAACGATTCCGAACGTGTAAAGAATTCCCACGTTCAAATCCGCGATGACCATTTTTTGATGGCCGATGTAAGAGCCGAACGGAATCACCGCGACGACAATCATCGAAGGAATAATCGAAATGGCCGGCGCGATCCAAAAATACGCCTTGCGAACTCCGGCGGGCGTAAAATCTTCCTTGAGCATGAATTTCAAGCCGTCGGCCAGCGGCTGAAAAACGCCCATGCGCGTCAAAACCGGACCGAGAATCGGAACGTATTTCATGAACGGCGGCGCGACGCGATTTGGCCCCACGCGATCTTGAATCCACGCCGAAATTTTGCGCTCCGCCAAAACCGCGTAAGCCGCAAACGTCTGCACCGCGCCGATGACAATCGCGATTTTGACGACACTGAAAATGATAAAATTCCAGTCCATTAAATTTTTACTGTTGCTCCAGTGTCGCCCAGACCAGCCCACGTCAAACCGTTGAACGCGGGAACGTCCTTCGCCATTTCGTTAAACAAACCTTCAATCGTCAGAAACCCGTTCTGGCCGGTGACGTTGAAAACCAAATCGTGCAAAAATTCCCATTCAGCACGCGCGTCGCCGGGCGGCTCGACGGCTTTCATAAATTTTTGGACGCGACCCTTTACATTTGTAAAGGTTCCGCGCTTTTCCGCGTGCGCGCAACCGGGCAAAAGATAATGCGCCGCGCGTGTCGTTTCGTTCGGCAAAATGTCGCTGACAATTAAAGTTTCCAATTTGCCGAGCAACTCCGCGCCGATGCCGTGCTTCGTCACATCTTCGCCGAAGACAATTAAAGTTTTAATTTTTCCGCTGGAAATTCCGTTTGCGATTTGCGGCAAATTCGTTCCCATTTCCGTGAAACAAATTCCCGTGAGTCGCGCGCCATTGCTGTTCGGATTTTTGTCCGCGCTGACGAGTAATTTGTCGGCTTCGCCAATTCGCGGAACGGAATCGCTGATCGCGCCGAGCTTCGCTTTCAATTTTGAAATCAACCAAAGTTCTTCATTCGTCTGTCGCGCCGAAGCGACGATTGCAACGGAACCTTGCGGCGCATTTTTCAATTTTTCTGCAATCTCGTTCAAAGCAACCGTCCAAGTCGTCTTTTCACTTTTACCTTTTTCCTTTTGCCTTTTGACTTCCGTGAGCCGGTCTTCGCGCCCAATCCATTTGTAATTCAGCCGACCCGCGTCGCACATCCACGTCGAATTGACCGCATCATTTTGCCGCGGCTCGTAACGATAAACTTTTTCTTCGCGCGAGCCGATGATGATGCTGCAACCCGTCGCGCAACTCGTGCAAACGCTCCTGGTTTCTTTCAAAAACCAGACGCGCATCTGGAACCGAAAATCCTTCGACGTGAGCGCGCCGACGGGGCAGATGTCCACGGTGTTGAGCGTATAATTATTGTCGAAAACTTTTCCCGGCCATGCCGTGAGCGTGCTGTAACTGCCGCGATTGACAATGCCCAGCGCGTCGTCGCCGACAACGTCTTTCGTAAATCGAATGCAACGCGTGCACAAAATGCAGCGTTCGTCGTCGAGCACAATTCGCGGGCCGAGATCAACGGCTTTTGGTTTGTGAACTTTTGGTTCGACAAAGCGACTCGCGCTTTGACCGTAGTCCACCGAGTATTCCTGTAACTTGCATTCGCCGGCCTGGTCGCAAATCGGGCAATCGAGCGGATGATTGATAAGCAGAAATTCCAGAACGCCTTCGCGCATTTGTTTCACGCCGGAGGTCGAAGTGTAAATTTCCATGCCGGGCGAAATCGGCGTGGCGCACGCAATGGCCGGACGCGGCGACTTCGCGATTTTTGGCGTGCCGTCGGGATTCAAAACCGGTTTGCGGTCCGGGCCGAGCGCGGGCGTGCCGTATTCCACAAGGCACATGCGGCAGTTGCCCGCGACCGGCAATTTTGGATGATAACAATAATGCGGCACATCCACGTTGATGAGCGCACACGCCTGAATCATCGTGGTCGGAATCGGCTTGCCGGAAATCGGGTCAGGCATCGTCTTCGGCACTTCAATTTCGCGACCGTCCACCTTCACCTTGATTTTTTCAATCGGCGGCGAGGCGGATTTCGTTTCAGTTGTTGAACTGTTAGACATGCTGCAAAAGTTTTTTGCGCTTCGGCGATTTTCTGTAAGAAATACTTTTGACGGGCGCGTGCAATTTTTTACCCGCGCTACGGTCGTTCAGTTGATATGCCAGTTCTTCGCTTTTGAGAATTGTTCCGTGATACAAATCCATGACCGGAAAAATCATCTGGTGGTCGCCCCAAATCAAATCGCCATATTCAATGCGGAAGCTCTTGAATTTTTTTAAGTCGCGATAGTCGGTTGTGTCTGGATTTTGAGCCTTCTCAAGAAACGGGCCAAAGTCAACGGCGCGGACTGTGCCGTCGTTAAACGTCAGCAATAACTTGTAGACCGAAACGTATTTCGCTTCGACGACTTCAAGATATTTTGTTGCGATTTCTTTCATTTAATCCGGCGCGTAATAATTTCCGGCTTGCTGCGAACATTATGCACGAAAAAGTTGATCCATCGTTCAACAATTTCTCCCGCTTTGGCGTTCACAAGCGTTTCAAAATCTTTCAATTTCTGTCCTTCCAGCGGGCGTTTGCCCGGCACGTTTCCAAATTCGATGCCGATGACGCGTCCGTTCCGCACAATGATTTCCGCCCGACTTTCGCGTCCGGCGTGTTTGCCATGCACATGAACTGGTTCGTGCTCATTCGAATAAAAATCAATCGAAATGCCAAGATATTCATAAAGTTTTGGCATGACATTTTCAATGCGCCGTCGCCAATTCATGCCGTTCCGGCGGCGTGGCTTTCACTGGCTGAACATTTTCTTTCGCGCGACGTTCCTCGTCGGCTTTGCCTTTCGCGACAAATTCGTCTTTGAACTTCGCGACAAAACTTTGCACGGGCCACGAGCAGGCTTCGCCGAACGCGCAAATCGTGCGGCCACCGGGAATGTTGTCGGCAATTTTCACGAGATAATCCGCGTCACTCGCGCGGCCTTCGCCGTGCGTGAGGCGATGCAGCGCCTTGCTCATCCAGAGCGAACCTTCGCGGCAGGGCGTGCATTGGCCGCAACTTTCGTGCGCGTAAAATTCGGAAATATTCGCGAGCGCCTTGACGATGTCGGTCGAATCGTCCATCACGATGATCGCGCTGGAACCGCTCATCGAACCGGCGGCGGACAGCGAATCGAAATCGTAAGGCAGATCCAACATGTCGGTCTCGACCAGAATCTCTTTGCCCTCGGCGTCCTTTTTCTTGAGCTTGAATTTTTCGCCGGCCTTGAAAACTTTTGCGGACGAACCGCCGGGAATTACTGCTTTCAATTTTCTTCCGTCGCGAAGTCCGCCGCCGAATTTTGGATCGTTAATCAATTCGCCAATCGTCGCTTTGCCGACTTCGATTTCGTAATAGCCCGGTTTCTTGACGTGGCCGCTCAAGCTGACGATGCGTGTGCCGGTATTGTTCGGCGTGCCGAGCTTCGCATATTCCGCCGCGCCCATTT
Source organism: Verrucomicrobiia bacterium (assembly GCA_036509895.1). Classification (GTDB taxonomy): domain Bacteria; phylum Verrucomicrobiota; class Verrucomicrobiia; order Limisphaerales; family UBA11358; genus UBA11358. The sequence continues at coordinate 19,813 of DATCEV010000062.1, read as the reverse complement.
CAACAATATGTTTCACGTTGCAAAGCGTCTCAACGTTGTTGACGATGGTCGGACACATCCACAAGCCGAGGATCGCCGGAAAATACGGCGGCTTGATGCGCGGATACGGCCGCTTGCCTTCGAGCGATTCGATGAGGCCGGTTTCTTCGCCGCAAATATAAGCGCCTGCGCCACGATGAACGTGCATTTCCAAATCATAACCGCTGCCCAGAATATTTTTGCCGAGAAAATTTTCCGCGCGCGCTTCTTTCAACGCCTGATTCAAAATTTTCGCGCCGTCCACCATTTCGCCGCGAATGTAAATGTAAGCAAGATGCACGTCGTTGGCGAAACACGAGATGGCCATGCCTTCGATCAATTGGTGCGGGTCTTTATACATGATTTGCCGATCCTTGAACGTGCCCGGCTCGGATTCGTCGGCGTTGCAAATCAGATAAATCGGTTTGCCACTTTTGCGATCCACGAAACTCCATTTCAGCCCGCAGGAAAATCCCGCGCCACCGCGACCGCGCAAGCCGGAAGTTTTCACTGCGTCCCGGATTTGTTCCTGCGGCGACTGTTTTTTGCCGTCGGCCAAATCTTTCGGCTGCATGGTGAGCGCTTTTTTCAGCGCGTCGTAGCCGCCGTGACGCAAATAGCATTCGATGTCCCGCGTGTAACCGGGTTCATCGGCATGTTTCAAAATCAATTTATATTCTTGCGCCATATCAGCAACTTGACTCTCAAATAAAATTCTCTAGCCTAATCTGCCCGTCTTGCCCGATGGTGTAACGGTAGCACAGCAGACTCTGAATCTGTTTGTCGTGGTTCAAATCCACGTCGGGCAACCATTTCATTTGCACTTTCCAACAATTTCATCCGCTTTTTTTTGCGAAACGCCTTCATAAAAATCGTCGTTGCACATCATCACCGGTGCGGTGCCGCAACTGGCGAGGCACTCGACGAATTCGACGGTGAACTTTCCGTCTTTCGACGTCAGTGCGCCGTGCGCGCGCGGATCCAAACCGAATTTTTGGCAAAGATGCTCGCGCAATTCATACGCGCCGCCCAGCGCGCAACTTAACGTGCGGCAAACTTTGATCTGATATTTGCCCATCGGCTGCTGCCGCAGCATCGGATAAAACGTCAGGAGTTCAAAAACATTGATCGGCTGCAGTTCGAGTTTCTTCGCCGTCCACTCGACCGCTTCCTGCGAAATCCAACCGAACTGATCTTGAATCGCGTGCAGCACCATGAGCGACGCCGCGCGTTTTTCCGGATAATGCGTGAGCAATTCGTCAACCTCTTTATCCAGTGCGGTTGACGCGGCAAAATCGCGCTGATGTTGCAGCGGATTCGGAATCGGTTCTGTGTGCGTCAAATTCATTTTAATTTTCACCAACAAGGCATCAAGAAAAGAATTTTCTTTTCAAAACTTTGTGCCTTGGTGACTTGGTGGTTCATAAAAATTATCGGTCGGCCTCGCCCATCACAAAATCTATCGAACCCAAAATCACCGGCACGTCGCTGATCATGTGGCCGGGAAACAGCTCGCCCAAAATGCTCAAGTTCACAAAACTCGGTGAACGGATTTTCATGCGATACGGCACGCCGCCGCCTTTGCTGTTGATGTAAAAACCGAGTTCGCCCTTTGGATTTTCGTGGCCGAAATAAATTTCGCCGGGCGGACAATTCACGCCCTCCGTGACGAGCATGAATTGATGGATCAATTCCTCCATCTTCGTCATGACTTTTTGTTTCGGCGGCAAAATAATTTTTCCGTCCGCGACGTTGACCGGTTCATTCGATTTATTTTCCCAGCCGCCGGGAATTTTTTCGAGGCATTGACGCAAAATGCGCACGCACTGGCGCATTTCTTCCATGCGCACCATGTAACGATCGTAACAATCGCCAACGGTGCCAATGGGAATATCAAATTCCAAATCTTTGTAACAAAGATACGGCTGGTTTTTTCGCAAATCGTATTCGATGCCGCTGCCGCGCAAATTCGGGCCGCTCAAGCCGTAATCAACCGCCATTTCTTTCGAGATATGGCCGATGTCGCGCAGGCGATCCACCCAAATGCGATTGCGTGTGAGCAAGGTTTCGACTTCGGCGAGCGTCACGAGAAATTCCTCGCAAAACTTTTTCACATTCGCGCACCAGCCCGGCGGCAAATCGCGCATCACGCCGCCGATGCGCGTGTAACTCGTCGTGAACCGCGCGCCGGAAACGGATTCGGCCAGATCATAAATTTTTTCGCGCTCGGTAAAAATCAAAAGAAAAACCGTGACCGCGCCGGTGTCCATCGCGAAGGCGCCAATGCCGAGCAAATGCGCCGAGATGCGCGCGAGTTCCGCGACCATGACGCGGATGTATTGGCAGCGCGGCGGCAATTGATCGTGAATGCCGAGCAGTTTTTCCACGGCGAGCGCATACGCGACGTTGTTCGCCAGCGGCGCGAGATAATCCAGCCGGTCGGTGTAAGGAATGAACTGCGTGTAGGTCATGTTCTCGGCGATTTTTTCGTCGCCGCGATGCAAATAGCCGACATCGGTATCAGCTTTCGTGATGACTTCGCCGTCGAGTTCCAGAACAATTCGCAAAACGCCGTGCGTGGCCGGATGCGACGGACCCATGTTCAGCACCATGCGCTCGTCCTGAAAGTCCGGCAATTCTTCCATCACCGCCGCATTGCGCGCAGCAGAATCTGGAATTTCGATGTCTTGAATGGTGCGCATTAAATTTAAATGAATTTTCCAAGTCGGCTTTCGTTAAACAACCAAGCGTCTGGAATTTTGTTGTGGAAATTTTTATTTTTTCCTTTTGTCTTCAAATAATCTTCATATAAAGTGGCTGCTCCATCGCCATTATCTTGGTTCTTCATGTGACTGGCGACTTCATCGCGTGTGGCAAGATAAATGCGAGGCATATTGCCAATAGCAATATGATTGAACTGCACTAGAGCAAAAATTGTCTCGGTGTCTTGTTCTTTATACCAAGCATCAATTGTTGCCGAATAAGTTGGATTTATTTTTTTATGCCCGATAGCCAAAACCCATCCACCATCTTTGTTTCCCTTTACTGAAACTTTCCGAATCTTTTTTTCACGGCAGATAATCAAATCGTAACCCGGCTGATTTGCGCCATATTGCACTGACACATCACAACCCGCTTGGGCAAAAACGCCTGCTGCAAAGGCTTCAGCAGCTACTGACACTTGATGTTTTGTCATTATCATTTCCGTTCAATCGTTCCCGGCCCTTTCGGATGACCGTGCGCTTCTTGAATGTCTTTGCGCCGTTCCAAATGCGACATGGTTTCAATCGCGTCCGTTTCGGGAATGCGGATGCGCGGCTCGCGCGATTGCGCGGAATTTCCGCCGGCAACCGTCACGAATGGCCCGCCTTCCATCGGCGACGGTTTGGAAAACGCGACGCCGGGCATTTCGCTGTCCTTGCCCGCGAGCGGGAAATCTTTGCGCAACGGAAAATACGGATAGCCTTCCCACATCAAAATCCGGCGCAAATCGGGATGACCGCGAAAATGAATTCCCATCATGTCGTAGATTTCGCGCTCGTGCCAATTGGCCGTTTTCCAGACGCCGATGACGCTCGGCAATTTCGACCGTTCTTCGCTGACATCCGTTTTAAGCCGGATTTCATTGCCATTTTGCAGATTGCGCAAATGATAAACGACCGTCCAGCGCGGGTCGTCGCCGTAATTATCAAGGCTCGAAATATCCACGAGATAATTGAAGCCAAGATTTTTTTTGGCAAATTCGCAAACGTCCGCGATTTTTTCCGCGTCGGAAATGTTCACGGAAATTTCGCCGCGAAATTCCGTCGGCTCGGAGATTAAATCGCCGAACTTTTCTTTGAGTTGTTCCAAAAAATTCACAACAAAAATTTAACCGCAAATGAACGCGAATGGACGCGAATCAAAAACACAGACACGAATTGCACGAATTAACACGAATTTGGATTTCGCCAAAAATAATTGGTGAACATTTGTGAAATTCGTGTCCAAAGAGAATTCGCGTTGATTGGCGTTCATTCGCGGTTCAAGTTCAAACAGCCGCTTCTTCCTTTTTCAAATGAAACAGTTTCATATCCGCAAGCACCGGCTCTTTGCTGATTTTATTTTGCAATTTCATCAGCGCATCGAGCAACGCTTCGGGACGCGGCGGACAGCCGGCCACATAAATGTCCACGGGAATTATCCGATCCACGCCTTGCAGCACGGCGTAGCTGCGATACATCCCGCCGGTCGAAGCGCACGCGCCCATCGCGATGCACCATTTGGGTTCGGGCATTTGATCCCAAACGCGCTTGACCGCCGCCGCCATTTTGTAAGTGACCGTGCCCGCGACAATCATGCAATCGGCTTGCCGCGGCGAAAAGCGCATCACTTCGGAACCAAATCGGGAAATATCAAAACGACTCGCGCCAACAGCCATCAATTCAATCGCGCAGCACGCCAAACCCATCGGCATCGGCCAGACGGAATTTTTGCGAAACCAATTCAGCGCGGCGTCAATCGTAGTGACGACCACGTCGCCCTCGATTTTTGAATTGTAGCCGATTTCGCTTTCAGTTCGCATAATTTTGCGCGTCTCAAAACAGAGACGAATCAGCCTAACTCCTGAAAAAAACTCCGGCAAGTTAATTTGTGATTTTTTTCACAAGGAGACTCAAATTTGCCCGATCCAAGTTGCGCTTGTGGCTTGAGGCAGCTTTCGTAGAATTAGAAATGCTGTCGGCAAAATGCCGCGCAATTATGAAAACTTTTGCCGAACTAAATTTTCCAGGGCGACTCATCGCCGTCGAAGGCCTAGACGGCTCCGGCAAGTCCACGCAAATTTACCTGCTCAAACGCTGGCTCGAAGCCGAGGGCATCAAGGTTTATTTCAGCGAATGGAATTCTTCTGAACTCGTCAAATCCGCCACGAGCAAAGGCAAAAAACGCGAATTGCTCACGCCGACGACCTTCAGCCTGATTCACGCGACGGATTTTGCCGACCGTTACGAACGCCATTTGCTGCCGCTCTTGCGCGCCGGCTATGTTGTGCTGTGTGACCGTTATATTTTCACCGCGTTCGGGCGCGACGTGGTGCGCGGCTGTCCGCCCGAATGGGTGCGCGGCCTTTACAGTTTTGCCGCGCGGCCCGACCTCACGTTTTTTTTCAAGGCAGATTTGGAAGTGTCGTTGCAACGGATTCTCGACGGCCGTCCAAAATTGAAATTTTTCGAGGCGGGCATGGATTTGCGGCTTTCAACCGATCCGTATGAAAGCTTTCGCATTTTTCAGGGGCGCATTCTGGAGCAATACATGGCGATGAGCGGCGAATTTAATTTTCTGGTCATGGACGCCAATGAACACGTGGAAAAACAGCAGGCGCTCGTCCGCAAACTGGTCGGCGCGCGGATTGAATTGACAAAATTCAAGCGGCGCAGTCCGTTGCCGTTGCCGCCATCCACCGGCAAGAACGACCGAACCACCGTCGAGTTGGAAGGAGATTCAGCGGCATGAAAAAAAAATCTTCCGCAAAAAAAGTCCGCCGCTTTTACGGTCACGGGATTCCGCAGATTGAATTATCCGATCTCGCCGGCAAACTCATCGTCGTCGAAGGCGCGGACGGTTCGGGCCGTTCCACGCAAATCGCGCGGCTTGTGGACTGGCTGGAAACGCGCGGCCACGCGACCGTGCAAGTCGGCCTGAAACGTTCTACCCTCGTCAGCGAAGAACTGGAAAAAGCGCAGAACGGAAACATTTTGAGCCACACGACGCTCGGTCTTTTTTACGCGACGGATTTTGCCGACCAATTGGAAAATATCATTTTGCCCGCGCTCAAAGCCGGTTTCATCGTGCTGGCCGACCGCTATATTTACACGCTCATGGCGCGCGACATGGTTCGCGGGCTGGAAGAAAAATGGCTGAAAAATCTTTACGGCATCGCGCTCGAACCCGATGCGGTTTTTTATTTGTCGGTCGAGCCGGAAGAACTCGTGCAGCGCAACCTCGCCAAAAATGCGACGTTGGATTATTGGGAAAGCGGTTTGGACATCGGTCTTTCGCGCGATGTTTTTGACAGTTTTGTGAAATATCAAACCGCGATGCAGGCCGTTTTTCACAAATTGCAAAAAACCTACGGCTTTGAAATTGTGGATGCAAACCGCTCGGTGGATTTTGTGACGCGCGAATTGCGAAAAAAAATCGGCGCGCTGCTCAACGGAAAATAAAGTCAATCGCCCGGCGCATTGGTGCGCGGAAAAAACGGCGGCGCATTCGTGCCATGATGCGGCGCATAACGTCTCACCAGCTTTTCAAATTTTTCCTGCTGCTCCGGTTTCAATTCCGCGCGGATTTCCTGGTTCACTTCCTGCATCACTTTTCGCATTTTCGGCGCGGCGTTCGTCCAGATTTCATGATTGCGTTCCTGCCCGTCGGCGATGATTTTTTCAATTTTTTCATGTTGATCCGGCGTGAGCTGAAGTTTGTTGTCCAATTGCTGCAAAAATTGTTTGCCCACGCGTTCGGCCAATGGCGGTTCGGGCAAATGCGGCGGCTGATCGCGTTCGCGATCTTCCATTTGGGCGTGTTGCATGAAATTTGCCGGGCGATGATCGTGCCAGGAATGCTGGACGCAATTCACCAGAAAGCCGCCGGTCAAAACGCCCGCGCCAAAAATCACGACCGTCGCCAAAATGACTTTCCAGGAGTTCACTGGGATTGGTCGCTTTGATCAACCGACGCGAGCAGCGTGTTCTCAAAATTTTGAGAAAGGTCGGTTGAAGTTGTGGTCGTGGTGCCCGCCGACGGATTGAAAAAAGTCCAGGCGCCGAGCAAAAGCGAAATCGCCACGCACGAAACCGCCGCGCGCCAAAGTCCGTGAACCCACAACGCCAGGTTGTCCGGAGCAACCCGCGCCGCGAGCAACGCCGTCACGCGCTTTTCAAACGCATACGGCACGCAGTCGTCCGGCGCATTCGCGCGGGCGGCGGCGATCAGCTTTTTTTCCAGTTCAGCCAGGTTCATAATTGCTCCAGTTATTGGACGCCGGCCTGCCGTGTCCGGTTACACTCACAGATATTTGTCTTTGGCCATTTTTGAAAGAATTTTTCGCATTTCCGCGCGCGCGCGAAACGCGCGGACTTTCACCAGCGGCACCGACCAGCCCGTGAGCGCGGCAATTTCTTTCACGGAACGATCCTCGATTTCCAGCAGCGTGATCACCAGCCGCGCCGGCGGTGAAAGTTTTTCCATCACGCGCCCGATCAGCAGTTTCGCCGCGTCCGCATTTTCGCTGGCGGATTCCGGCGCGGTCACAAAACGCTCCAGCCAGTCGGTTTCCGGCTCGCTCAATTCGCTGAACGACGACTCGCGGTTGCGCTGATGGCCGCGCAAAAAATCGTAACAGGTGTGAACCGCCATCCGCATGAGCCAATGTTCAAACGGCGCTTCGCCGCGAAAACTTTTCAATTTTGAAAACGCCTTGAGCCAGACTTCCTGCGCGATGTCCCCGACCTCGCTTTCGCGCCGCGCGTAACGCCGCGCCGTTGCAAAAACGCGCGGGGAATATTTCTGGATGAGCGGCTCAAAACTCGCGGCATTGCCTTTCAGCACGTCGGCGATCAGTTCCGCTTCGGTTGGTTCCATTGCGCGCGAATATGCCAGACGCCTTTTCGCGGCCAAAGGTAAAAACTTTTTTTTAAGGCCGCGTGATTCCCAGCAATTTTTCCAGTTCGCCGGAAAATTCGGAAATCGCCGCGACAATTTTGCGCGGCTGTTCGCTGATCGTTTCTGACATTTGCGGCGCAGTTTCGGGGCGGCGGCGCATGAGTTCGACGGCAGCGGTGATGAGCGAAAGATTATTGTTCAACCCATGTCGAAATTCGGAAAGCTTGTGGTTGAATTCCGCAATCTGTTCGACGCTCAAAGTGACAGGCGCATTAGGCAAGGTCATTTTGTCAGCATCGCGCAAATCATATTAAAATCAAATGAGTTTTTCCGCGCGCTTGCTTTGCGCGGCGCGAAAATTAAACTGCGCGCCCGTGTTGAATCTCCATTCACTCAATCCGCAGCAACGCCTCGCCGTCGAGACGCTGCATGGCCCGGTTTTGATTCTGGCCGGTGCCGGCACGGGCAAAACGCGCGTCATCACGTTTCGCATTGCGCACTTGATCGCGAAAGGCGTCGCGCCCGCGAACATTCTCGCGGTTACGTTCACGAACAAAGCCGCGCGCGAAATGCAGGAGCGCGTGAACCGGCTTCTGCCGAAGCGGGTCGAGAGTCGAGAGTCGAGAGTCGAGCTGCGCGGCCCTCGACCCTCGTCCCTCGACTCTCGACCAACCATTTGCACCTTTCATTCACTTTGCGTCCGCATTTTGCGCCAGCACATCGAGCGACTTGGCTACAAACGCAATTTTGTCATTTACGATGAATCGGAACAACTCGGCGCGGTCAAAAAAATTCTCGCGCAGATTTCCGCGAAAGGCGAAAAAACCGATCCGGCGGCGATTTTAAGTTTGTTGAGCCGGTTCAAAAACGGCGGCGAAAATTCCGCCGCGTTCGCCGACGAAAGCGTTCGCGCGCTGGCGCAACATATCCGTTCGCGTTACGAATCCGCATTGCGCGCCTGCAACGCCGTGGACTTTGACGATTTGATTTTGCTCACGCTGAAACTTTTTTCCGAACATCCCGACGTGCTGGAAATCTGCCGCGCAAAATATCGTTTTGTCATGGCCGACGAATATCAGGACACGAACGCTTCGCAGTTTCAACTCATCCACGCGCTCACGGAAAAGCACCGGAATTTTTGCGTCGTCGGCGATGACGACCAGAGCATTTACGGCTGGCGCGGCGCGGAAATCGCCAATTTGCTCGACCTCGAAAAACATTTTCCCGAAGTCAAAATCGTCAAGCTCGAACAAAATTATCGTTCGACGAATACGATTCTGAATGCCGCCAACGCGATCATCAAAAACAACGCGCGCCGCCGTCCAAAACAACTTTGGTCGAGCAAAGGCCACGGCGATAAAATTATTTTGCGCGCTTACAACAACGACGAAGACGAAGCGCGCAACATCGTCGAACAAATTGAATTTGCGCGGCTGGCGCGGCGCGCGCCGTGGTCGGACAACGCGATTTTGTTTCGCACGAATTTGCAATCGCGCCCGCTCGAAACCGCGTTGCGCCAGGCGAATGTGCGTTATCATTTGATCGGCGGCCAAAGTTTTTTTGACCGGCGCGAAGTCAAAGATTTCATCGCGTATTTGAAAATGTTCATCAATCCGCACGACGACGTGAGCCTTTTGCGAATCGCCAATGTTCCGGCGCGCGGTTTGAGTGACGTGACGATGGAACGGTTGCTCGGCGCGAGTCACGAGCGCAAAGGTTCGGTTTTCGCCGCGATGAAAAATCCGGCGGTGCAAATGACGTTTCAAACGCCCGCGCGCAAAAGCATTGAAGCGTTTGTCGAATTTATTGAGCAAACGCGCGCGCAATTGCAGCAGGAAATTTCTTCGCCGCGTCCGTTGCAACTTTGGAGCGAAAAATTTCTGGACGAAATCGGTTATTTCAATGAACTGCGCCGTTCGGAAAAAAAACCCGAAGCCGGCGAAAATCGCATTCGCAATTTGCGCGAATTGATGGCGACGCTCGATAATTTTGGCGGCTCGACCGCGCCGCTGGCCGACCGGTTGCAAACTTTTTTGGAAGACATCACGCTCGATTCGGAGCGCGAGGAGGAAAAGGAAAATTCCGGCGATGCTGTGACGCTCATCACGATGCACAGTTGTAAAGGTTTGGAATTTCCGCGCGTTTATATCGTCGGCTTGGAAGAGGGTTTGCTGCCGCACACGCGCTCGACGACGGAAGGAACGCTCGACGAGGAGCGCAGATTGTTTTATGTCGGCGTGACGCGCGCGATGCAATTGCTGACGATCAGCCATTGCGCGGCGCGAAAAAAATACGGCCAGTTGATGCCGTGCCATCCGTCGCGGTTTCTCAAAGAATTGCCGCCGGAACTGGTTGAAGAGCCCGATGGCAAAGACAGCAAGCCCGTCGAGCCGGAAGCCGGGAAAAATTTATTCGCCGCGATTCGCAGTGCCATCGGCTGAATCCAGTGCATCAGTTTTTGCCGTTGGCATCGCCCAACATCCAGACGCAACTGTCGCTCAAATTTTTCCCGTCACGTTCCGCGCGGGCTTCAACATGATTTTCTCCAGACGACAATTTCACGCCCTTCCAAATAAAAACACAGTTTGTCCCGCCGCTGTTTTCGCCCTGTGAAATTCCGTTCATCAGCAATTCCACTTTTTTCGCGTTGGAATAAATTTTTACGTCCGTCACCGCGTTCGTCCGTTCGGTGAAACGGCGGCTGGTGATGTAAAGCACTGATTCGTCCGACCAGTTGGCCTTGTAAAAATAAAAAGCGTCCTTTTTGATTTTGCGGTCGTAAGTCACGAGGCCCTTGTCGTTGCGTCCGGGAATGCCGCCTTCATGGCGCGTGCTGACGGCGAAGTCAAACATGCACCATACAAACGTCCCCCAAACGAACGGACGTTCCTTCATCGCGGCCCAGGCCGATTCATGGACGATGGCCTGCCATTCTTCGGGATGCCATTGGCCGTCGGTCTTCGGTTGTTTCGGATCTTGCTCGTGTTGCGTCACGTTCGCGCCCGCGCCATATTCGCTCACGCAAAATCCGCCGCGCCGGCTGTCTGCGCGGCGCTCATCGAGCGCCGCGCCAAAATCGTCCTTCGTTCCCCAACTTGAATACCAGCCCGGATAAATATTCCAGCCGAGCAGATCGGGAATTTTATTCATTTGCGGCAGGCCATTATTGCTTGTCGCAGCAATGGTGGGACGCGTCGGATCTTCGCCGTTCGCGATGATTTTCAAATCCTGCAATTCGCGATGCGGGTCAGGCCGGCCGGGCCAGAGTTCATTGAACAGGCTCCAGACAAAAATCGAAGGGTGATTCACATTTTGCCGGATGAGATCGAGCAACTGGTTGCGCGAGGTTTCTTCAAATTGTTCCGATGGATTGATTTCATTTACTTGCGGAATTTCCGCCCAGACCAAAATTCCCGCCTTGTCGCACAGGCTGTAAAAATAATCGCTGTGCTGGTAATGCGCGCAGCGGACCACCGTGCAGCCCATTTCCTTGATGAGCGAAATGTCCTCGTCCAAATCGGCTTCGGAAACCGCCCAGCCTTTGTCCTGCCAATCCTGATGTTTATCCACGCCGTGCAAATGATACGGCTGGCCGTTCAAAAAAAATCCCTTGTCCGGGTCAACCGAATAATAGCGCAAGCCAATTTGCTGCCCAACCGAATCCACAACCTCATCTGCCGAACGCAATTCAACAACTGCCTTGTAAAGATACGGATCTTTGCGTCCGTTCCACAAATGCGGGTGCGGCATGGCAACATGCAGCCAATACGGAGCCGTCACGTCCGGCGCGAGGATGATTGATTCTTTGTTGCTGACGACGATATGCCCGTTCGCGTCCAACAAATAGGCAATGAGTGTCAACGATCGCTTTTGCTTTGTGCCGTTGGAGATTTGCGCTGTCACGTCCAGCACTGCTTGAATTTCGTTGACGCTCGTTTGCAACCACGCGACGCCGGGCGAACCGTGGTCCACCGGCGTGAAATTTTCCTCGCCCGTCACGATCAGATGCACCGGGCGATACAACCCGCCATAAACCGAAAAATCGCCGCTCAACGGCGCGATGTCCGGCTGCCACGCATTGCTGACGCGCACTGCCAGCGCGTTTGTGCCGTTCGCGGACAGATTGGTCGTGATTTCAAAACAGAATGCGCCAAAGCCGCCGCGATGCTCGCCGAGAAATTTTCCATTCAAATAAACATCCGCCACCAAACTTGCCGCCTCGAACCGCAGAAAATATCTTTTCCCAGTTTCCGGCACGATGTTCAATCCACGCCGATACCAGCCCGGCCCGCGATAAAAATCTTTTCCCTGCTGCGCGTTTTCCCAGCCCCAATTGTGCGGAATCGAAACCGTTTGCCAGTTGGTGTCATTGAAATTCACCGCTTCTGCGTTGGTGCTTTCGCCCAATTGAAATTTCCAATCCGAATCCAGCAGCGTGTTTTCGCGCGCGAACACGCCAAAGGAGAAAATGAACGCAAAAATGAAAACGAAAAATTCAGAAATAAATTGACGATAAGGATTCATAAAACATTTCGTCACGCGCCGTTAAAAAGTTTTGGAAATTGAATTTGATAGGGTGAAAGCATCGCCAAACCCGAAACAAGAGCAAGCCTGATGATGTGAAAATTCCCGCAATCGCTTTTCAAGCCGGCGATTCAAGCTCTGCTTCTTCCGGTTGCGGAACCAACGGTCTGGTCAAGGGGATTAATTCCGGCTGCCGGATTTTTTCCGGTTCATCCCCGATTTCCAATTTTGCGTCCAGCGTGATCTTCGTGTTGAGCAAACGCGAAATCGGGCAATTATCCTTCGCCGCCGTGGCCGCCGCCTCGAACGGGGCCTTCTTTGCCTTTGGAAGTTTCACGGTCACATCCAAATGAATGTGCGTGATCGTCCAGCCATTTTCTGATTCTTCCAGTTTGAGTGCCGCCGCCGTCCGGATATTTTCCGAGGTCAAACCCGCTTTGCCTAATTCATTGACCAGCGCCATGGAAAAACACGCCGCGTGCGCCGCCGCGAGCAACTCTTCGGGATTGACGCCCGACTGACCCTCAAAACGACCGCCGAAGGAAAACAACGCCTGTTTCAAAGCGCCGCTTTCCGTCGAGATCGTGCCCAGGCCATTTTTCAATCCGCCATGCCAGAATGCGGACGCCAATCGTATCATAATAGTTTTGTTTTCGGGCGTGTTTGCGCCCGGTCTCCTTGGCCAAGCATTTTTAATTCCGAAGTGGAATTTTGCAGAACGAAACAAACTTTATGCGGTTAAAATCAATTTCGTGCGTCATTTAACTCACGATTGTCCCATTTTCAAAGCAGCTGTCCAAAAATGTGGCAATGAGAAAGATTCAAAAAAATTTAAGAAATAACTATTCCAAGGCGGCGCGGAAATTCACGCAACCAATCCGGCCAGCCCGCAAATCAACCTTCAACGTTTCGCGAGAAACTTTTCGATATATTTGCCCAGCAAATCCGCCTCCAAATTCACCGCATCGCCGATTTTTCTTCGGCCCAAAGTCGTCACTTTCAAAGTGTGCGGAATGATCCAGACGCAAAAACTTTTTTTGCCCGCGCCGGCGACCGTCAAACTGATTCCGTCAATCGCAATCGAGCCTTTTTCAATGACGTAACGCAAAATATTTTCCGGCGCGGAAATTTCCAAAACCAAATCCGCGCCCGATTTTTCCCGGCGCAAAATTTTCCCGGCGCCGTCAATGTGTCCCGTCACAAAATGGCCGCCCAATTCGCCGCCCGCGCGCAAAGGCCGTTCCAAATTCACCGGCGAACCGATTTTGAGAAATTGAAAATTTGTCCGCGTCCACGTTTCAGCGAGCAAATCGAATTGAATGAATTTGAATTTCCCGCGCGCCGCAATTTTTGTCGCCGTCAAACAGCAGCCGTTCACGGCTACGCTGCCGCCGACCTTCAAACCGCGCGCGGAATTTTTTGCGCGAACGGTCAACAAAATGGATTTCGCGCCGCGCTCGATTTTTTCGACCGCGCCCATTTCTTCGATAATTCCCGTGAACATTAAACTATGTTGAAGGTTAAAAGTTAAAAGTTGCAAGTTTTTCCAACCCGCAACCTTCAACTTTTAACGTGCAACCACGCTGGCCGTCATCATCAAATCATCGCCGATTTTTTTCCATTCCACTTCGCGCAGCTGGATCGCCTCCGCCAGATTTTTCACGCCTGCGCCGCCGACCGCTTTGCGCGCCTCGCGCCCGCCCAAAATTTTTGGCGCGTAAAAAAAGGCGACCCGGTGGGCAAAACCGCCCAGCAAAAATGAAGCGTTCACCTCGCCGCCACCTTCGACCAAAAGATTGGTGACATTTTCCGAACCGAGTTTTTTCAAAATCCATTTCAAATTCAATTTTGAATTCTTTGTCGGCGCGACGATTATTTTCGCCTTTTTCGCCAACGTTTCGATTCGCCTTTTTGGCGCGTTTTTTGAAACCACAATGGTCGTTAATTTTGCAAATTCATCGCTGATAACTTTTGCGTTCAACGGCGTTCGCGCCATTGAATCCAAAATAATCCGACGAAGTTTTTTTTCATTTTGGACTTTGGACGTTGGACTTTGGACTCGCCTAATCGTCAGCGACGGATTGTCTGCCAAAATCGTATTCACGCCGACCAAAATCGCATCCGCGCATTGCCGCAATTTCATTCCCAGCGCGCGCGCCTTTTCGCCCGTGATCCATTTCGATTCGCCGCTCGCCGTGGCAATTTTCCCGTCCAAAGTCATCGCGGCTTTGACCGTGACCCACGGCGTGCGCTGAACAATCCAATGATTGAAAGTTTCATTTAGCTTGGTGCATTCGTCGTTCAAAACTCCATGAACGACTTCAATTCCCGCTCGCCGCAAAATTTCAAAACCTTTGCCCGCGTGTTTTGGATTCGGGTCGGTCGCACCAACGACAATTTTTTTTATGCCGGCGGAAATAATTTTTTCCGTGCATGGCGGCGTGCGGCCATGCGTGCAGCACGGTTCGAGCGTGACGTAAAGGGTCGCGCCGCGCGGATTGAAATTGTTTTTTTTTGCGTCGAGCAACGCTTCGATTTCCGCGTGCGGCAAACCCGCGCGCCGATGCCAGCCGCGTCCGATGACTTTGCCGCCTTTGACCAGCACCACGCCGACCATCGGATTCGGCGAAGTCGCGCCGCAGCCGCGTTGGGCAAGGCGAAGGGCGAGGCGCATGAATTGAGCGTGAAACATTGCGCGCATCGTAGTCATTAGCGAGAAAAGGCTCAAACGGAAACAGACTGCCAGATGAAAAAATTCATGAATTTCATCGGCGACGGCGTGGGCGAAAAATTCCTGCACGAAATCCGCCGCGTGACGATTTTTGCCACCAAATCATAAGCGTCTTCCGTCGGGGAAATGTCAATGTCCTCGCTTAAGAAAGTCCGCTCGACGAGCAATTGCAGCGGCGCGGAGCCGAAAACGGTGAGTTCGAGGCGCGGCGAACGCGGCAGCGCGCGGGCCAGCTCATCAAGCCTTTGCCCGGCGTTCCCGTTCCAGTCTAAATTTTTTTCCGCGTATTCCATGAACCGCTTGGTCAATCAATCTTGGCAGCACTTCGTAATCCGCCGCGAACTTGCGGCCCAGCGCGACGTCGCGGGGCGTGAGCCTGCCCGCCTCCTCGCGCAGCAAAATCCGCGCGGCGATGCGCGACTTGCGCCAGCAGGTGTCCAGACGTGGTTCGCCCTTCTTCGGCATGATTAGTGGATAACGCAACCGCGCCGCGCCGTCAAACCGAAAGCCGCGCGATAAGGCTTGATGGAAATCGTCGCACGGAATTCAGCCTCGAATAAAAGTTGACGGACAAATTCAATTTTGATCTATTCAACCCATGAAAATGCAAAAGCGAATTGCCAAATTGACTCCCAAAGAAAACCACGCTTGGGAATTTGCGTTTTGCTTTTATCGCGAACAAACCAAAACAGATTTGCAGGCTGACAAATTGGCGTGGCGTGATTTACGTTTAGAATTTCCGCGACTTAAAAAATTTGCCGGCTGCAATTAAACAGTCTCCTTAATTTCCATTCCAAGAATTTTGCTGACCAAAGCTTTTCGCGCGTAAAACGCCCGGCTCGTGCTGCCGTGACCCGCGCCTTTGGTTCGCGGCTGAACCAAGACGCCCATTTTTCCAGTCAACGCTTCAAAACCTTTCGTTTTGATTGTTTTGCGGACAAGTTCGTAATCGGCTTTTATTTGCTCATAGATTTCTTCATTGCCCAAATCAAATGTTGCCACTTTGACCAGACACGAACGTAATTCTTGGCGGCCTTCAAACAAACGCGCGCACACGATTGCCTTTCGTAATTTTGCCAGCAGATGACTTTCTTCAAACGGCTTTGCGAGAACATTCACCGGATCAATCATTGTAATCGCCATCGTTTCTTTAATTGCGACAACGCCGGACTTCAATTTTTTGAGCGAAACCATTTTCAATTCCCACGAACCAAAGTTTGGCGACTGCGAAGAATTGATCGGCAATTCCAAATAACGCTCGATGACATGACCCGTCCAACCTTTGTTTAATTTTTCATTCAGCCAAACGGTTACTTTGTGTTTGTCCGCGAGCGGGCGAAGATCAATCCCTTCCAACATTTTCAATCTTTTATATGCTTCTTCGCGTTCCATAATTCAGTGAAATAAATCTTTGGGCGTTTTGATTTCTTCTTCGATGCGTTTCTTCGCAAGTTTTGCGTGCGCTTCGTCCAATTCAATTCCAACGCAGCCGCGTTTTGCTCTGAACGCTGCAATGGCTGTTGTGCCGCCACCGAGAAAAGGATCGAGAATCAAATCACCTTCGTTCGTCGAAGCCAGCACACAGCGTTCAATTAACGCCACAGGTTTTTGTGTCGGATGTTTGCCAAAACTTTTTTCGCCGTTGCTCGGCGCGGGCAAAGTCCAAATGAGCGGCATTTCTTCTTCGCCAATCGGAAATTCTTTTTCGCGCCAAACAGTTTTCATCTGCTTGCCAGTGACTTTTCGCATTTCCTGATAATTGAAAACGTGCTTGGACTTTTCATTTTTAGCTGCCCACAAAATTGTTTCAGTCGAGTGCGTGAAATAACGGCAGCTTAAATTTGGCGGAGGGTTCGGTTTTTCCCACGCAATGTCGTTGAGGATTTTGAAGCCGAGTTCCTGCATTGCGTAGCCGATACTAAAAATGACGTGATGCGTGCCGGTAATCCAAATCGTGCCATTTGGTTTCAAAACTTTCTGGCAGCGTTTAAGCCATTCAAGATTGAAGTTGTGGTTTTCTTTCGCGCCTTGAGATTTGTCCCAATCGCCCTTGTCCACTTTCACCATTTTTCCGGCGTGACAAGTAATGCCGCCGTTGGAAAGAAAATACGGCGGGTCAGCAAAAATTGCGTCGAATCGTCCTTCAGGATATTTCGCGGCGATGGCGTCGAGAAGTTCCAGCGAGTTGCCGTGGTAAATCCACAATTGCCGTTCGTCATCGCGGAATTCCAAAGTCGGCGCGCGTTTTTCATCGCGTCGTTCAACGGCAATCGTTCCATCTTCGCGGAGCGCAAAGTGCGACGTAGGGATTATTTCGGCATGGACAAAATCGCCGTTGGATTTTTTCGGCGGTTTCTGGCGATAAAGCGGGATTGGTTTGCGCGTGGTTTTCTTATTCGGCACGCATGATCAATTGATCAGAAGTGGGGTGCGGATCAAGTTTTGATTTCCGCAATCCATCGGGGCATCAGCCGCGAATGGCGCAGACGCACGAAGTGATTTTATTTCACCTTCACCCGGAACTCGCCCGCGTCCGTCATTTTTTCCAGATCGCCGCCGTAAAACTTTTCGCGGAATTCCTCCGTTTCGAGCAGGTGCTGGGACAAATCCTTTTTGTCGCGCTGGATGATGAATTTCAGTTCGTCCAGATCGTCCGACCAGCGGAAGCCGTTGAAAAATTCCGCGCCGGCGAACTGCGTCTTGTAGAGCGCGTTGTCCGAATAGCAGGTGCCGAGGTAAAGATTTTTGCAACTGCGCTCGGCGAACAGCGCCACCGCCGAGGTCATCATGAACATGCCGAGGTTGCGCGCGTAATAATTCAGGTCGTAAAACGCGTAGTAGTAAAACGCGAGCGACTTGCCCTCGAGATAAATTGTGGCGACGCCGATTTCTTTTTCCATTTCCAAATCCGTGAAGACAAGCAGATGTGAAATAATCGGCGAATTAAAAAGCGCGTCGAGCCGCTCGAAGGTCATCACGTCCTTGCCGAACTTGATGTCGGCGTAGGTCTTGAAAAACTGGCGGCGTTCCGGCGTGTAATCGAACTTGTCACGCGGCACGAGCTTCACGTCAATCCCCGCGCCCTTGCGCAAAATCCGGCGGTTCTCGGACGACGGCTTGAATTTCGCGAGATTCACGCGCACCTGCCGGCATAGATAAAACCGGTCCAGATTGCGCGACGATGGCAGGAAGCCCGCGTTAAAAATGTCCGCCGGCGTCTCACCTGTTTCGGGAAACGCCCAGACCGCATACGGAAACTGGTAGTTTTCGTAATCGGAATTTTGTTCGGAGAAAAGGAGTTTCATTCAAACTTTCAATCCCAGACTGCGTCGCACTTCCGCGCGCAATGAGCGGCAATGTTTCAAGGCAAGTTTTGCCTGGCGCAATGTCGCCGAGTGTCCGGGATAACGAAAGTCCACCGCAAAATCCGTCATGGCATCCACGATGTTTGCGTAAGCCGACCACAAAGGCTCGACTTGCGTGCAGAGCTTGAGAAGTTGCAGCAAATCATGGCTGCGGGGAAATGGAATGCCCGATTCCACCAACCTTGCTTTAAGATATTTTTCAACGCATTGCTGGCAGAAAAAACACGCCGCGTCGGGGACAATTTCCTTGCGCCGTCGCAAAATTTGCGTGGCCACCTTGAAATCGTTCTCGGTCTTTTCAACCCATTCAAGCGTCAGCAGCTTCATACATGACCTTGCCTTTTTCCACGATCTCACGGATGAAACAATCGCCCCAGCGCAATCGTTTGGTTACATCCGCAGGCGTCCGCACCAGCAAGTCCATTGGAAAATTACGATCCACCGCGTGCCGGATGCGCACCGACATCCGTTCGCCGCGATAACGCGTGCGGTTCATCACGACCAGCAAATCCACGTCGGAATCTTCCGTGGGCTTGCCGTAGGCATACGAACCAAATAAAATAATTTTGCGCGGGCGAAATTGCTTCGCCACCGCATTGCAGAAGCTTTTTATTTTGGCTCGTTCAACCATGAATTCAGCGTAGCTCTGCCGCTTCAAATTAGCGAGCGGCTTTTTGTTCACCATTCACATTTTTTCTGCGCAGCCGCAACCGCCAGCTTGTCAGCACGTCGTAGGTCACGGAATTTTTCAGCTTCGCGATGTCGCGCGCGGTGATCTCTTCGCCGCCTTGCCGGCCCATGATGACCGCTTCGTCCCACATTTGCGCCTGCGGAATATCCGTGATGTCCACCATCAGCGCGTCCATCGCGATGCCGCCGAGCAGCGGCGCGCGACGGCCGTGAATGAGCGCGCAGCCTTCGTTGCGCACGCGCGGAAAACCGTCGCCGTAACCAATCGGCAAAATCGCGATGCGCCGCTCGCTCGCCGCCGTGTAACGCATTCCGTAGCCGACGACTTCGCCGGGTTTTAATTTTTGGATCGCCGCGATTTTCGCCTTCACCGACATCACCGGTTCGATGCCGGGAATTTTCCGGCAGACCAGCGACGGGAAAACGCCGTAAAGCAAAATGCCCACGCGCACCATGTCCAGATGCGCGTGCGGCAGATCGAGAAAGCCGCCGCTGTTGCAGGTGTGGCGCAACTTCACGGAAATTTTTCTTTGTTCCAGCGCACGTAAGACTTCGTTGAAGCGCGCGAACTGGAGATTGGCAAAAGTTTTTTCCGTTTCATCCGATTGCGAGAAATGCGTCATCACGCCTTCGAGCGACAGCGACTTTTCCGCGACAATTTTTTCGATGAGCGGCAACGCTTCGTCCCAACGCACACCGTAACGGCTCATGCCGGTATGAATTTTGACGTGGACCGGAACTTGTTTGCCGAACTTCGCCGCGATTTTTGCGAGCGCACGGACGTTGTGGATTTCGTTCACGCAAACCGTCAAATCATGCGCCACGCACCATTCGAGTTCGGCCT
>DATCEV010000061.1:0-88396 GCA_036509895.1 Verrucomicrobiia bacterium | reverse complement strand
CACTAAACCCGCCGCCGTGCGTGCCGTCGTCCCGGCCACAAAATGCTCCATCAGCTTGCGCTGCTTCCCAGAACTAATGCGACTCTTTCTCATGCCACCTTTGATAACACATTTTTGCGTTATCTAGGACAGCCCTTTGATCAAAGCGGCGTCCGCCCATTCGATCAATTCTTCGTGGGAAATTTCGCTGGCCAGATAAGCCGCGATTTTTTTTGCGCAATCCACTTTTGTTGTCATAATTTTTGATGCCCGGTATCTGCCGGATATTTTTGATGGCGTTCAACCAATTTGCCATTGTCGTCATATATTTCCTGCCACAATCGAATGGTTTCTTCAAGCTGTGTTTTCGGATCAAAAATCACTTCCTTGAAGGATTTGCCAGCCCCCATTCGCGTCCCTGCCTGCGAAACCAATATCGCCGGTGATTTCCCGGCAAATTTTCCCAATCCGGCCAATCCCTTTCGTTCCGCTGGCGGCGTTTGCTCATTATTTTTAGCGAATTAAATCATTCCCGAAATTGCAGTTCGTAAAGTTTTTGATAAACGCCGCCGCGTTTGACGAGGTCATCGTGTTTGCCAGTCTCAATGATGCGCCCTTGATTCATGACGACGATCAGGTCCGCGTGCAAAATGGTCGAGAGCCGGTGCGCGATGCAGAGCGTCGTGCGGCCTTGCATCAATTCGTCGAGCGCATTTTGCACGGCGCGTTCGGATTCCGTGTCGAGCGCGTTGGTCGCTTCGTCCAAAATCAGAATCGGCGCATTGCGCAAAACAGCGCGGGCGATGGCGATTCTTTGGCGCTGGCCGCCGGAAAGCATCACGCCTTTTTCGCCGATGATCGTCTCGTAACCGTTTGGTTTTTCCAGAATAAATTCGTGCGCGTGCGCGTGTTTGGCGGCGGCAATGATTTCTTCGCTCGTCGCGCCGGGCCGGCCAAGTTCGATGTTGCGGCGAATGGTGTCATTGAATAAAACCGTTTCCTGCGTGACGACGGCGATTTGATGGCGCAAATCGCGCGTGGAAAATTCGCGAATGTCTGTTCCGCCAATTTTAATCGCGCCGCGCTGCGGATCGTAAAACCGCAGGAGCAGATTCGAGAGGGTCGTTTTGCCCGAACCACTCGCGCCGACGAGCGCGACGAGCTGGCCGGATTTGATCTGCAAATTGATTTCGTGGAGGGCGATTTTTTCGCCGTAGGAAAAATTGACGCGGTCGAATTGGATGTCCGCATTGTCGGCGCGCAGGAGGCGCGGTTGCGCCGGTTCAGGCACGGAATTCTCGGTGGCCATCAGGGCAAAGGCGCGTTCGCTGGCGGCGCGCGCCTGGATGATTTGATTTTGCAGCCGCGTAAGATTTTTCAGCGGCAGATAGATGACGAAAATGCTGCCGACCAATTGTAAAAAATCGGCGGGGTTCGGATGGGATTGGGAAAATTTTATCAAATACCAGAGCAACAAGGCGACGCCGCAACTGCCAAAAAATTCGATCAACGGTCCGGGAATTTCCCGCGCGCGGACGATGCGCATGTAATGGCCCACGGAATTGCGCGCGGTTTTGCGAAAATTTTCCGCCGCCATGGTTTCGAGATTGTAAGCTTTGACGATGCGGTGGCCGGTGAAAGCTTCGCTCATGATTTGCGTCAGCTCGGCGGTTTGCTCCTGCATCCGCCGGCTGGAATGGCGCGTTTTGCGGCTGAAAACGGCGATGGGAATGACGCAAACCGGCAGGACGATGAGGGAAATCAAAGTCAATTTCGGCTGCTCATAAAACAGCCAGCCGAGCACGCCGATCAAGGTGACCGGGTCGCGGACGATCACGGAAGTGGCGTTGCTCAAAATATTTTGGAGCGCGGCGGTGTCATTCATCACGCGCGAAATAAGCTGGCCGGAAGAATTTTGATTGTAAAAACCGGCGGACAAATTCAGTAGATGCGCGAAAAGCCGCGTGCGCAAATCGGCGATGGTGCGGCTGGCCGTCCATTGCAAAAAATAAACGTTCAGGTAACCGGAAATTCCGCGCAACAACATGATGACCGGAATCGCCACGATCACTGCCGCGACCGTCCACGGATGCGAATGGATTCCGTGTTCGAGGGCGACCCGCACATTTTCAAACCAGTGCTGCGCGAAACGCGGCATTCGTTTCATCGGCCATTGCACCGCGCCGTTTGCGTCCGGCGCTGGAAAGACCGCGCCATAAACAAACATCACCGTGGCGATCATCAACGGTGACAAAAGACCGCTGATGACGCCGGTCAACACGCCCCAAAAAAGCCGCCAGCGATAGGGTTTGGCCAGACTCCAGACTTTGAATAAAAATGCCAGCATGAATTTCCGCGCAAATAATGCGGTCACGGAAAATTCAAAGCGAGCAGTTTGTGGCGCTGGAATTTTTTTGCGGCCGGCAGCGGCGACGGATAAGCTGAACGGATAAGGAAATGCCCGCGAAGGAAAATATTCTGCTCATCCGCCTCAAATCCATTGGCGATATTGTGTTCACGCTGCCCGCCGTCCGGGCGGTTCGAGAAAATTTTCCGCGCGCGAAACTTCACTTTTTGGTTTCAAAAGAATACGCATCGTTGTTGCGCGGCTTTTCGGACGTTGACGAAATCATTTCCGTTGATCGTGAAGTTTATCACGCGGGAAATTTCGCAAATGCTTGCGCCGCCACTTTCAAACTGTTGCGCGAATTGCGCGCGCGAAATTTTTCGCGCGTGATTGATTTTCAGGGTTATGGCGAGACGGAACTGCTCGCGTGGTGGAGCGGCGCGCCGGAACGTTGGGGGAATGTTTATCATCCGCCGCGCGGCTGGGCTTATTCGCAGGGCGTCACGCGACTGGAATCACTGCATCCGGCGGAAGCAAATCTCTTTTTGCTTCAACAATGCGGCTTGAAAATTGACCGCATCGTCAACGGATTTATTTTACCGGAGGACGCGCTGGAAAAGGCGCGACAATTTTTTGCGGCAAATAATTTGGATGCCGCCAGACCAACGCTTTTTATCCAGCCTTTGACCAGCGCCACAAAAAAAAACTGGCCGTTGAAAAATTATTTGGAGCTCGCGGCGTATTTTCAATCGCGCGGCCTGCAAATTATTTTTGGCGGGGGACCAGCCGACCGCGCCGCGCTGGAATCCGTCCGGGCGGCGGGATTTGTAGTTTCGGCTGGTTCGCCATTGCTGATTTCCGCCGGTTTGATGAAACTTTCAACGCTCGTTGTCGGCGGCGACACGGGATTGCTGCACCTTGCGGTTGCGCTGGGCCGGCGCGTGGTGATGTTGATGCGTTCCAATTCGCGCGTCCACACACATCCGTTTCAACATGCAGACTGGGCGGTCAAATCGTCGAGCGGACAATCTATTTTGACGGTTGAAATTGGCGCGGTCTTGGAAACGATTGAACAGGTATTGAATTTGAAAACTGCTTGAATGGCATTAAATATTTTGCAATGATTATTTTTCTTCACATTCCGAAAACCGCCGGCAGTTCTTTTCAGTTCATCCTTGAAAATAGTTTTGGCTTTTCCTATTGCCACACCAACCATGCTTCTTTCCACGATCATACCAGTCACTCAAATCGAAAACCTTTCGACCAGGCAGATTTTGATTTTGCAAAAAAAGTTTTTCCCCGCCTCAAAAGTCTGGCCGGACACAACCTGGTAAATGCGCTGGCGTTGTCAGTGCCGGAACCTTTTCACATCACCTTTCTGCGTGAACCGATTGCGCGCGTGTTGTCCCAATATCAGGAACGCACTCTCGTCAATCGCAAACAGGGCCGGCCGGCTCCGGGATTTGCCGAGGCTTTGCGCACGGATGGCGAGCTGGAAAATCTCCAGGTAAAATTGATGGCGGGCGAAAGGAATTTGGACAAGGCAAAATATTTTCTGGAAAAATGTTCTTTTGTGGGCTTGACGGAAAAATTCGATCTTTCGCTACAGGTCTTGAAACGTATTTATCCCGGCAAATTGAATCTACAGTATCAAAAACGCCGGGTCGCCGCCGATAACACCATCAAAAAATCCATCGAGGCCGATCCGCAATTGATGGAACTGGCGCGGGAACACAACCGGCTGGATCTTGAATTATACGAATTTGCCAAAAATGAAATTTTCCCGAAACTTTGCGAGAAGGCTGGCATAAATCCCGAGACAAAGCCCATTTCTTTGGGAAATGCGAATCCTCAAATCAAGATAAAATGGCGTTTGAGCCGTTTCTATAATCGTTCGGTTTATCGGCAGCTTTGCAAAATACGGAACAAGTTGCTGGGACGGCGAAGTTTTTGATAATTTAGAAACATGGAAAACAAAACACCAGATCAAGATTTCCATCCGAACGGAGAAGCTCACGCCGAAAGAGCCAAGCGCGCATGGCAGTCTCGCGAAAGTGCCGCGCTTTATCGGCAATCCCGGCATCTTGTGAACACGGCCAGATATCGCCGCGAAGACGCCATCATCAAGGAGTGGTTGAAAAAATTGCCGCCCAAAGCGCATGTCCTGGATCTGCCCTGCGGCACGGGGCGCATGATCGACAACATCACCGGACTCGGCTTTCAATACACTGGCGGCGACATTTCCAGCCACATGATTGAAGAGGCAAAAAATGAGGCTGCCGGCAATCCGAACGTGATTCGTTTTGTGGAAGCGGACCTTGAAAAACTGCCGTTCGCGGACAATTCCTTTGACTGTATCATCATCTGGCGCATCTTGCATCATCAGGCTGATTCTTTGGTTCGCCAGCGCATGTTGGCCGAGGCCGCGCGCGTGACTCGTCGCTGGGTGCTGGTTTCATTCCACCATTTGTTGAGCGCAACGGCCTTGCGAAAATTTGTCCTAAGAACTTGTTTTGGTCGGAGGCAAAACGGACGGCCCATCACTCATTGGCAACTCCGGCGCGAGGCGGAACGCGGCGGCTTGAGGCTCGTGGAAACGAAAGGTCTGCGAAAATATATTTCCATCAACTGGTATGCTTGTTTGGAAAAAGAAAATCGGGACTGATTCGTCAATGTTATTTCAAATTTATTGTTAAGACAGAATTGTTTACTGTCGCAAATCCTCTCATTTTGATTCAGGCTCGCCATACTTTGGCTTTCGGCCATGCAGCCACGCCGCTCTTTTTAATGCCTTCCGCAGAAATTTTCTTTCGACCGCGCCCAATGGATGATCTCCTTTGTAAAGTTTGAACAGCCGCAGCAATCCGCCGCGTTTTACTCCCGCTTTTTCCAATGAATACAGCAAGGAGCCGAAGTCCTTCAGCAGCCAGCGCTCTCGAAATTTGCCCGGCCCTAAAACCCGCTGTAAATCAATCAAGGTCAAATCCACTTCGCCATTCCCTTCCGCCATAAAAATATGGTCGAGATAAAAATCCTTGTGGATAAAACCGGCTTGATGAAATCGCCGCGCCAGGTCCGCAATCTGCTGGATCAAATGGCGCGATTGAGAATGGTTGGCCGCCCAATAATCATAACCCGACCTCGCGCCGCGAATTTCTGCGGTCATGATAAAACCATCAATCCTGCCGTTTTCAACCTGCCGCCAGCCGCTGGCAATGGCCTCTGCCGTCGGCAAGCCGAATTTTCGCAAATTCTGGATTTGCCGCCATTCATTCAATGATTCGTTTATTATTCGACGAGTCAAACCCGGCCAGCGACAGAGAACAGTGGGCGCACATTCATAACATTTCAAATAAGTGATCAGTCTCGAACCGCCGGGAGATTTCAACTCAATGCGCCGCGTTGTCCGGCCGGGCACCGCGCGCACCACGGCGCCGCCTTTCAGAGCCAGAAAATCATCCGCGCCCGTCAAATTATTGGCCAGCAGAACGGACGCAAACTCCGATTGAACGAAATATTGGCTGCGAATTGATTTCCCGGAAAAGACGCGCTCCATTTAAGCCACCAAACGATAATGTTTTTTGTTGAACTTGAAACCGGACCACGCTTCAAGTTTTAACATGAGCCGATGTTTCTTATCGCGCGAGGTCAGACGATAATTCGCATCCGCCAGAAATACATCTTCGGCCGGCGTGAGCCAATGCTGCATCACTTTCGGATGCGTTCCCGCAAACCGTCGCAGCGTGGCCGGATCAATTTGATTGTATTGGATCGGGCGGGATTGTTTTCCGCGCCAATGATTATGCACGTCAGTAAATTTGGCCGTCATTTCGGCTTCGCTGCGCACCCAGCCATAATGATAAATCGTCGCGCCCGAATGCGCCGCGCGCGGATAGCGCATTTTCTTTTGCGTTTCCAGCACAGTGAAAAATAATCCTTTCGGCGCCCAGGCCGGAATGGTGTTGCGCAAGATGCGCACTTCGCTGCGATACCAGCGCGGCGACCACGCATACGTTTTCGCGTTGCCGTAAAAATGCAGATAGTCAAACGCCAGCGCTTCGATGCGCGGATCGTTCAAATGCTTTTCCATCGCCGCGCGGATTTTCGGCAGATCATTTTCGTGAATCACTTCGTCGCCTTCCAGATAAAACGCCCAGTCGCCCGTGCAATTAAACAGCGCGATGGATTTTTGCTGGCCATAAACAAAACCCTTAAGGCTGTAATTATTTTGAATGCGCTCGTTCCATTGCGTCGGGATGATGCGGATTTTCGGATCGCCGATTTCGCGCAACATTTTTTCCGTGTCATCCTCGCTCTGGCCCAGCGCAATGACAAACTCGTCCACGAGTGGCAAAATGGAGCGGACGGATTCAACGAAGGGATAACCAAGCTTCTGGCCGTTGCGCAAAAAAGTGAACCCGCTGATTTTCATGGGAAAAATTTTCGCCGGAGCTTGGCCGCTTGCACTCGCGGATACGAATAAGGAATGGGCCGGTCAAAATTCCACGGCTCATTTTTTAACTGCGCATTAAATTTGGAAAATCTGTCGTGCATGAATTTTTTCGCGCTGCTCCGATAATAATGCGCGACGACTTTATCAGCCTCCAGAATTTTCAAGCCGGAAATCCGCAGCGCTTCGGAGACCGCAAATTGTTCGCAGACATGATTTATTCTTTTTTCGCGCAACAACGCATCACAAATCGCCAGCGCCGTCTTCAAAAATTTTGCGTCCTCGCGCTGCAAAGCGATGACGCCCGCGTTGAACATGCAGGCTTCCGCGCCATATTTATAATTTGAGCCGTCGGGAAACTGCATTTGAAAACCCTCAAATTGCGGAAATCGTCCCGCGAGTTTTTCCCGCCGATACATGAACGCGCGACCGTTTGCAAGTTGCGCCGCCAGTTCGGAAATTTTTCCCGTCACAATCGTGTCGCAGTCCAGATAAAAAATATTGCCGGGAAAAGCTTCGGCGCATTTCAAGATCGAACACAATTTCACGCGATAACCATAGCCGTGCGGCCCTTTCATTTTATCAATCTCACCGGCAATGTTTTCGCAAAGGACCGGCAGCGAACCAAGCCGCGCCGGTTGATCTGTAAAAACGATCACGCGCGAATTTCGCGGCTCAATTTTTTTAAGCAATGTGCCGATGCTGTAAAAAGCCTCCGTCCAAAAAAATTCCTCGTCGCCATACAAATGATAAACGTAATTGGTCGTTTCCCTGGCCGTTTGCATTTCGTGAGTCTGGAGTTTTTCAACCGACAACGGCAAACGAATAATTTCCGGCTCGCCGCGCAATCTTCCCCCGGTATCATGGCATCACTCAAATTTTTAATGGACCAGGCATGACCCATCGCAAAAAAATCATCGTCTCTTTGCGCGCCGGACGGCTGGCCAACCGCCTGGTTCTTTTCGCAAACGCCATTGCCCTGGCCGAGGAATGCGGCTGCCAGGTTTTCAATGCCGCCTTTCATTCCTACGCGGAATTTTTCAAAACCACGCGCTCCGATATTTATTGTCGTTATCCCGTCGCAAAAAACAAAAGCCGGTTCGACTTGATTCCCGGCGTGGCGGAACTTCTTCGCAAAACCCGGATTTTCAATCACGCCTTCCGTTTTGCCGCTATGCAACATCGGCGGATTCCATTCCTAAAAAGTTCCGCCGTCCTGTTGCGCGAAATGCCCGGCGCAAGCGGATTGAATCTCAATCTCGAAAAAGAATCATTTGAAAATCGCATCGGCGGCGCGCAAATCATTTTTGTTCACACCTGGAAATTGCGCGCGCCCAAGCTCGTCCAGCGCCATGCGCAAAAAATCCGGGATTATTTTCAGCCGCTGGACGAATTTGAAAAAGCCGCCGGTGCCACCATCGAAACTTTGCGCGGCAATTCGGATTTGGTCATCGGCATTCACATCCGCCAGGGCGATTATCGCCGCTGGAAAGGCGGCAGATATTTTTTCCCCGTCGCGCGTTACGTCGCCTGGATGCGGGAAATTGCCGCTCAATTTCCATCGCGCCAGGCCGCATTTTTCGTTTGCAGCGATGAACCGCGTTCTGCCGACGAATTCTCCGGCTTAAAAATCGCGCTGGGCGACGCGTTGCCAATAGTTGATTTGCTCGCATTGTCCAAATGCGATTTTATCATCGGTCCTCCCAGCACTTTTTCGCAATGGGCATCTTTTTACGGAGCCACGCCCATGCTTCACCTTCGCGCTGCCGGCCAGACGATTGATCTGCAACCAGCCAAAATTTCGGATTTGGACTGGATGGGTTAAGCTGCCTTCCGGCAATTTTATGGTGGTTCTATTTGCGGATGGCGAGGCAAATATTTTGTTCGTGGCTTGCGAGGCTTTCCGGCAAGCGCCTCGACTTTAACGCCCGCCATAATTCTTTTTTCTTCGGCATAATATATTGCGCCGCCGCCGGCTCAATTTTCCAACGAGGATTCAGGAAATGATAAATTTCTTTTTCCGGAAATACGATCAGCGAAAAATTTCCGGCATTCGCCAAATCGAACCGGTCGCTTTGCGCCACCGCCCAATTTTTGCCGAGCAAAACGCGAAGCCGGCTGGCCAGCCGCAAATCGCCCACGAATAAAACTATTTTTGCGGAATTTTTCTGGCGGTTCAAGGCAGTTGCGATTGGTTGCGCGAATATAAAAATCAAATGGCCGATTTGCAGGCGCGAGGACATTTATGCCGCAAGCCAATACTCAAATTGCCAGGCGCATTCCAGATTTTTTTAGGTCGTTGTATTTTTTCGCCAGGACTTTGAGCTTTAAGTTATCCTCGCCGGCCTTGAACGCATTAAAATTATTGAAGGTTTTTCTTGCTGGCACCCTTCGTTTTCTGAACACTTATGGCTTTATACATGACGAAAATTCTTTTGCTCGGTCTCGGTCGCTGGGGCGCAAATCATTTGCGCAATCTTCATTCGCTGCCCATTGAACTTTACGTCGCGGAAGTCGGCGAGAAACAACTCGAACCCGCGCGCAAACTCGGCATTCCCGCCGAACGGCTCACGACCAATTACAAAAATTTTCTCGGCAAAGTGGACGGCGTGGTCATCGTCACGCCCGCGCAAACGCATTTTCCGCTGTGCAAAGAATTTCTTGAAGCGGGCAAGGATGTCTTTGTCGAAAAACCGTTGACGCTCGCGAACGAAGAATCAAAAGCGCTCGCGGAACTTGCCGAGAAGCACAAACGCATTTTGCAGGTCGGCCACATTTTGCGATTTGATCCGGCGACGCTTTGGCTGCGCGACGCGATTCAAAACGGCGATTTTGGCAAAGTAAATATGTTGCGCGGTCATTTCGGCGGCTTCAAACGTCCGCGCAACGACAGCGGCGTGATGTTCGCCGACGGCATTCATTTCGTGGATTTGTTTAATTTTATTCTCGGCGTGCTGCCGAAAAGTGTTTTGGCGATTCATCACGATTTTATGAATCGCGGCATGGACGATGTTTCGCTGGTTTCGCTCGAATATGAAACTGCGCACGGCAAAACCTGGGCGACGGTTGAGAATGATTATTTCATTCCCGGCAAATTTCGCGAAGTCATCGTCTGCGGCGACAAGTTGAGCGCGGTTTGTGATTACAACATCGCGCAATACAAAATCAAAACCTACGCGAACACGCACGCGCCTGCTGGCGGAAAAGATTTCAAGGCGACTGAAGGTGTCGTGACGCAAATTGAAACGCCGCCGGAAGAACCGTTGCTGGCAGAATTGCGCGCGTTCATTGATTCCATCAAAACGCGAAACGCGCCGCGCGCCGATGCAAAATCCGGCTACGATGCGGTTCGCGTTTTGAACGCCGCGCTGGAATCGGTGAAGACCGGCAAAGCGGTTCAACTTTAGACAGAATTACAGAATGCTACAGAATTAATTTACGGACGGACTTTCTAAAATCATTCTGAAAATTCTGTCATTCTGTCAAAATAATTTATGCAAAAAATCCCGTTATCAAAATGTTTTGTGAACGCCGAAGTCGAGGAAGCCGCGCTGCGCGCCATTCGTTCCGGCCAATATATTCTCGGCAAGGAATCGCAGGAATTTGAAAAAGAACTCGCCGCGCACACCGGCACCGCGCAATGCGTGCTCGGCAGTTCCTGGACGATGATTGTTTATTGTTTGCATCAGTTGCAAGGCATCGGGCCGGGCGACGAAATCATCGTGCCCAGCCACACGGCGTTTCCGACGATGGAACCGCTGATCCATCTCGGCGCGAAGCCGGTGTTTGCGGACATTGACGACGCTTACGTCATGGATTTGGCGCACGTCGAATCGCTCATCACACCGCGCACCGTCGGCATCATCGGCGTGCATCTTTACGGCCATCCGCTTGACAACGACAAACTGCTCGCCATCGCGAAGAAAAATAATTTGTGGGTCATCGAAGATTGCGCGCAGGCGCAAGGCGCGAAATATAAAAATAAAACTGTCGGCAGCATGGGCGATTTCGGCGCGTTCAGCTTTTTTCCGTCGAAAAATCTCACGGTGCTGGGCGATGGCGGCTGCATCACGACAAATAAAATTGATTACGCCGACCGTTTGCGGATGTTGCGCAACCACGGTCGCCAGGGAAAATACGATCACGAATTCACCGGCTACAACGTGCGTTTCAATGAAATCAACGCCGCGATCGGCCGCGTGATGTTGAAACATTTGGACGCGTTCAACGAACAACGCAGAAAAATCGCCGCGCGTTACGATGAACGATTGAAAGGAATTATTCAAACGCCGCCCGTGCGCGAATGGGCGACGCCGGTTTATCATATGTATGTCGTGCGCGCGGAACGCCGCGACGATTTGCAAAAATTTCTCAAGGAGAAAAATATTGAAACAGGAATTCATTATCCAAAGCCGAACCATTTGCAACCCGCAGTTGTCGGATTGTTTCCTTACATTCCGAAACTGCCGCAGACCGAAAAAGCCGTGAAAGAAATTTTGTCATTGCCGATTCACGGCGAAATGGCTTTGGACGCGGCAGATAAAGTTTGCGACGCGATTGCGGAATTTTACGGGAAGAAATAATTTCGTGCCTTGAGCGCGCTTCCAATTTGGAGTATAAGAACCTCATGATATTAAAAGCCATCATCCACAAGTCCGAGGACGGCGGGTTTTGGGGCGAAGTGCCTTCGCTGCCGGGTTGTTATTCGCAAGGTGAAACGGAAGCGGAATTGCAGGCTAATTTGCGCGAAGCCGCGCAAGGCTGGCTCGAAGTGATGCGCGAAGAAGGACGTTCGCCCGAGCCGGAAGTGGAAATTACCGAATTAGCGATATGAAGCCGATCACAGGCAAAGAACTTTGCCGTCGGTTAAATGAAGCAGGCTGGTCGCTTAAGCGGATTCACGGAAGCCATCATATTTTTGGCAAATCAGGCGAATGGAAAATCATCAGCGTGCCGGTTCACGGCAATCAAAATATCAAACCCGGACTCGCGAACGCGATTGCGCGTGACGCTAAAATTTCCTGATAAATTTTCTCGCACCTATTCAACCGATGAACCTTGATTCTCCCGAAATCAGCCTCGTAATTCCTTGTTACAACGAGGAAGGCAATTTGCGCGAACTCGTCAAAGCGATTCGCGCGGCAGTCGAGTCGTTGCAGATTTCCTACGAAGTCGTCATTACCGACGATTGCAGCAAGGACAAGTCGTGGGAAATTTTGAAAGAGCTTGCGGCGGAAGATTCGCGGATTCGCGTGCAAAAATTTGCGTTCAATTGCGGCGAGAGCGCGGCGAGTTTCGCGGGCTTGAAAGCTGCGCGCGGGAAATATCTTTTCACGCTCGACGCCGATTTGCAAAATGACCCGAAGGATTTGCCGAAATTTCTGGACGCGTTGAAAAACTTCGACTGCGTTTGTGGCACGCGCGTGAAAGCGCGCGGCGACGGCGATAATTTTATTCGCATCGCCTCATCGCGGATTGCCAATTGGGTTCGCAACAAAATTTCCGGCGAGCAAATTTCTGACGCGGGCTGCACTTATCGCGCGTTCAAACGCGAGTGCATCGAGAACCTGAAATTTTTCAAAGGGATGCACCGTTTTTTGCCGACACTGTTCAAGCTCGAAGGCCACACCGTTACAGAAATTGAAGTGAGCAACCATCCGCGTTTCGCCGGGCAAAGTAATTACGGAGTTTGGAATCGCCTGTTCGCATCGTTTTATGATTTGCTTGCCGTGCGCTGGATGAAAAAGCGGATGTTCAAATATAAAATCGCGGAACGGATCAATTGATCGGAGCGCGGGCGGCTCGCCCGCGTGT
The DNA here is from genome assembly GCA_036509895.1 of Verrucomicrobiia bacterium. Taxonomy (GTDB): domain Bacteria; phylum Verrucomicrobiota; class Verrucomicrobiia; order Limisphaerales; family UBA11358; genus UBA11358. Next base: position 75,806 of record DATCEV010000061.1, on the reverse strand, counting down.
AGGACATGTTCGGGCCAAGCCACCGCGTTTCTGAAATTAGCCGGATAATCTTGAATACGCAGGCGAGCTACCCGCGCTCCTATTCAAACGAAGTAATTTTCAATCGGTTCTGCGCCGAGCGTGCCGGAAAGTTTTTTCAGATAATCCGGCGATTCGATTCCGTCTAAAATTTTTCGCGCTCCGGCCAGACGGTCGGCGACGCCGAGATTCGCGGCGACATCTTCGTGGCTTGGCTTTTTCAAAAAATGTTCCAGATATTCCGCGTGGCGTTTCCACAGCGCGCGGTCAATTTTTTGCTTGGCCGCAAGCCGCGCGGCATACCAATCGCCGGCCAGAAGATTTTCGCGCGTGAAAAGTTTTCGCACGTCGGGATGGTCGAGATGTTTTCCTTCCCATTCATCGTTCAGCATGATGTGAAGCAACGCCTTTAACGGCGGGCATGCCTGCGCGATGCTGCCGTCGTCGAAATACATTTTGGCGACACGTTTTTGCGTCGTGACAATGTTGTCCATGCCGTCCGCGAAAATTTCCATATCCTGCAATTCTGGCTTCAACATTTCCCGCGTGAAAACGGCGTGCGGATGATTGAAGACGCGGCCAAAAAAGGCGTGGACAAAACGCATGTTGATCCGATAGCCGAGCCGGCTGGCGAGGACTTTTTTTCCGTTGTGCTCGAAGTCTTCAAGTTTTTCCAAAAGATGATTGGCGATCAGACTTTTCGGATCGCGTTCTTCGGGAACCATCCGGCAAAAAACTTCCGGCACGAGCAGACTGATGTCGTGATCCACCCGCACTTTCGGCCCGACAAATCCGGCGGCGGTGATGAAACCGTTCAGGCCGGTGAGAATCCACGCGACGAGCGCGTTGTTCAAATCAATGATCGGCGGCAGCGCGTTGAACGGGCCTTTGGTCAGCGCGCCTTCGGAACCCGCGCCGGTCGTCGAAGGCGATTTGCCGGTCATGCTGCAAATAAATTCCATGAATAATTCCGGCAATTCAAAATAATGAATCGGATTGTAGCAGGCGAGCGAGCGGATGCCGGCTTCGGGCGGATTATTTCTGCGTCCGGGCAGCACGGAATTGACGGGCGCGAAAACCGCTTTTCCCGGCGGCACGCGGCGGCGCAAACGCGCGCCCAATTCCGCCAGATAAGTTTCAACAGGGTGAACCAGGTCGGGACGCTTTTGCAGGTAACGCGGATTTTTGCTCGGCTTGCCGTCCACGATGCGTGGGTGCGCGGACGAAACAAAAAACGTCGGCTTGCCAATTTGCGCGAATTGCCGGATGAGCACGCGCATCGGTTTGGTGAATTGAAAAAAGCGGATGGCGTCGCCGATGATTTCCTGCGCGTCTTTCGCCGTGAGCGGCTCGTAATTGGAGAAAAAATTGTCGAGCCGCGCAAAATCCGATTCCGTTTGTTTGTCATAACCGCGATGAATCGCTTCGTCGGGCCGTTGAAACAAACGCTGTTCGCAATTCTGCACAAATTTCAACGTCGCGCCTTTATCCATGCCGGACAAATTTTCGAGCGCGTTGGCGGGCACGAGCGTCGAGGCGGTGATGTCATCTTCCGCCTGAACTTTTGCCGCCGGATGAAAATCTTTTCGCAAACCGAACGTGCGCCACGCGCCGTCTTTTTCAAATCCCACGCGCAGGCGCGTTGTGACCAGCGTGACATTGTCGCATTTCAATTCGTTTCCCGGCGTGCCGTTGATGATGTCCACGCTGAAATGTTCGCGCCAGTTGCCGCCCCATTCCGGTTTGTAACAACGCTTGACGACGAAAACCAATTCCTTGACATATTGCGGAATGGTTTCCGCCCAGGCATTGTAAGCTGGCGTGAATTCGCGTTTGTCCGGCGTGAGCAGTTTGATGACCGAACCGAGCGAACGTTCCGGCGAAAGCACCGTGCGTTTGTCCACGCGCGTTTTATCCAAAAAGCGATCCGAATAATCGCGGTCAATCAATTCGCTCACGCGATCAAAATCGGTTTTCAAATCGGCGACAAAAACCGGTCCAGTCAAAATCGCGTCAGTGATGGACTTGGAAATTTCCGATTTGCCGCCACCCGAAACCGTGCAGGGTTTGTGGCACATCAAGCCTTCCGCCGCGATGCCGACCAGCCGCCACGCGCGATTTGCGCCCGGCGGTTTTTCCATCCGCACTTTGTAGCCGGACGGACGGACGTAAGTTTTTTCTGATTGCAATTTGATGACGCTGTTGCCTTTTTTGTTCGTCCAGGAAATCGTCTGCTCTTGCAAATCAAAATGCGCGTCTTCGGGAACGTAAAAAACTTCAGGGAATTTTTTGTCAATGCCGTAACCTTCCGGCTGCAAGTCCATCAATTCCGCATAAAGTTTTGCGACTTCCGCAAAATTATGTCCCAAACGGCGGACGTGCGCGTCGCCGCTGAATTCCTCGCCTAGATCGAACGCCGGAAAAACGAGCGCGCCGCCCGCGTGTTCTTCCTCGCAATTGCCAAAAAGATTCGCGGCGTAACTGATTTGCGTTTTGACTTCTTTTTTGCAGTAACCGAAATAGTTGTCCGCGATGAGCGTGACAATGACGCCCGATTCGTCGCGGCAAGTCAGCTTGAAAGCGTTGCCACTGTTGTAAAGTTCGTCGTCATTTTTCCAGCACATTCCGTCGCGGCGCTGGCGTTCCGTCGCGTCGTTCCAATGCGGCAGGCCGACGGATTTTTTCGTGGCCTTGACCAGATGCGGCGCGAGAATGATGCAGCCGGAATGACCCGTCCAATGTTCCACGTCCAGCGCGGCGTCATTTTCCGGCAGCAACGGATCGCCGCCATTTCCAAAAATGCTTTCGACAAAATCCAAATTGCTCACCAGATTTCCCGGAACAAAAAAACGCACTTCCATTTTTTTCTCCGGCGTGAATCCCGGAACTTCCGGGCAAACCAGCGGGCGCAATAAAAGTGACACGAGACATTCCGCCGGTTTCGGCTGCGTCGCGGTGAACGGCAATTGCATCAGTTCGCGAGGCGGATTGAGCGCGAGCGCGAGCATTTTGGCGAAGGTGATTTTCGGCACGCCGAGTTTGTCGTCGGGGATCGGCAGGCCGCCTTCGGCAACGTGAAAAATTCCCGCCGTCGTGCGCCGGTCGCTGCGCGGATTATGCAGCACGCCTTGCGCGACGCGATAGGAGCTGATGATGTCCGAATGAAATTCGTCGCGGTCGAGCGGCAGCGAAAGAATGCGCGCGAGTCCGGGCCGGTCGAGAACGAATGTCCGCGCGGGCAATTTTGTCACCGGCACGTCTTGAAAATAATCGTAGAGAAAAGTCTGGATGCGCTGGTCAACCGGGCACAAATAATGGCCGAGCAGCCGGTCTTTTTCGCGCGACTGGCCGGCCATGGCCGCCGCGATTTCGGCGAATTCCGCGTCGCCTTTGATGGGCACGGGCTGACAGCCGATGTGCGCGAGTTTGACGTTGATGTGCGCGATAAGATGCGCCGCCAGTTTGCCGGAATCTTGAAATTGAAAATGTTCGTCGTTGTTCATTTGACGTTGCCATTCTCAAAATGCCAGCGACAGCGGCGGGGAACAACTTTTTTTGCGCGGGACTGAAGAAAAATTGTCGCGCGCAAATCAAAACTTCGCAAAAATTTGATTCGCCTCCTCCAGCGTTTCTTTTGAGCCGATGTCGAACCACAGGCCGGGCACGCGCCAGGTGAAGACCGGCGTGCGTGAATAAAGCCATTGCACGAGGCGTCCGGGCTGGTCGGGATTGTTGCCCTCGGCGATGTATTGCCGGATGAGCGGAATCGTGGATTTGGGATAATAATAAAGCGCGATGCCGGTGAGCGTGCTCGTCGGATTTTTTGGTTTCTCTTCAAAAAAAGTGATGCGTCCGGCGGCGTCGGTGGAAATGGAATTATATTTTTTTATTTCTTCCAGGTTGCCCACGTCGTAAAGCGCAAGGACAGGCGCGTTTTTTTCGCGGCAAAATTTTCCGAACGCGCTCAATTTTTCGCTGAATAAATTGTCGCCGGCCACGATGATCAAATCGTCGTCCACATTTTGCGTTTTAAGGACGTAATGGATGTCGCCAATCGCGCCAAGTTTATTGGTGTCGTCGGTCGAGCCGTCGTTGACGACGGTGAAATTCAATTTTGATTTCGTCGCGCGATAGTGGTCCGACCATTTCTGAAAATGAGCGGCGAACTTCGCGTTGGTCACGACATACACGCGGTCAATGCCGCCAATCGGTTCGAGATTATCCAGGACGTGCTCGACCATCGGCTTGCCCGCGACGGGCAGCAACGGTTTGGGTTGCGTGAGGGTGAGCGGATAAAGGCGCGTGGCGTATCCGGCGGCGAGGATGATGACTTTCATTTTTTATTTTAACCACTAATGGACACGAATAAACACGAATCAAAGCACCAGACGCTCCCATTCTAGATTGGAATTTTTGAAATTCAACAGGACTCCGACGCGAAATTTGGTGATGCGCAAATAATTCAACATCTGTCCTCGCTCGAAATCGGTTATGCGGTCAATGGTTTTTGTGTCCATAATCACGGTATTAAATACAATTAAATCAGGAATGAACTCACCCACTTTGCAAGTTTTGTAATGCAGGTCAAAGGATTTTTGCTGGTAAAACGGAATTTTGCGAAGGCCAAATTCAACTGCCAACGCATTCTCCTAAGGCTTTTCATGGAAGCCATGGCCAATGTGATTCAATACTTCCATCGCCGCGCCGACAATTTGAAACACTTCCTCTTTCAGCAGCAACTTTGTGTTCTCTTGGAAATCCATTCGTGTTGATTCGTGTCCATTCGTGGTTCAAGTCTTGTTTTCAAAAAGGCTGGGCGCGGTTTCGCGCGCGAGTTTCTGGCAGCGCGCGTAAATTTCCGACGGTGATTCGCATTGCAGCGCAAATTCCGCGAGCGCCTGCGCTTCGCTTAATTTGAGCCGGCGGATGATATATTTTACCTGCGGTATGATGACGGGCGCGGCGCTCAATTCATCCACGCCCAGGCCGATGAGCAACGGCGCGAGCGCGGGATCGCCGGCGATTTCGCCGCACACGCCGGCCCAAATTCCATTTTGATGCGCGGCGTCCACCGTCATTTTTATCAGGCGGATAATCGCCGGATGGGTCGGCTCGTAAAGGTGCGAAACTTTTTCGTTCGTGCGGTCGGCGGCGAGCGTGTATTGGATCAAATCATTGCTGCCGATGCTGAAAAATTTCGCATGTTGCGCGAGCGTGCCGGCGATGAGCGCGGCGGATGGAATTTCGATCATCGCGCCGATTTTCATTTCTTCATTGAACGGAATTTTTTCCGCGCGCAATTCCGTTTTGCATTTTTCAACGAGCGCGTTGGCCTGGTTCAATTCGTCCAGGCCGGAAATCATCGGATACATCATCTTCACGTTGCCACTGGCGCTGGCGCGGAGAATGGCGCGGAGTTGCGCGCAAAAAAGTTCCGGCTGCGCGAGGCAAAAACGGATGGCGCGCCAGCCCAGAAATGGATTCATTTCCTGCGCGAGTTGCAGATGCGAGACAAATTTGTCGCCGCCCAAATCGAGCGTGCGGATGATGACCGGATGCGGGTTCAGCGCGGCGGCAACTTCACGATAGACTTTGTATTGCTCTTCTTCGGTCGGCGTTTTTTCGTGGTTGATGAATAAAAATTCCGTGCGGAAAAGGCCGACGCCTTCCGCGCCGTATTTGATGACGGCTTCAATGTCGTTCTGGTCTTCGATGTTTGCGGAAAGATGGATTGGTTTTCCGTCCAGCATGACAGCGGGCTGGGAGCGAATCTCCTGGAGTTTTTCTTCCAGCGACGCTTTGATTTGCGAAAGTTGTCCGTATTGAAAAAGCGTCTGGTCGGTGGGGTTGAGAATGACCGTGCCATTGTAGCCGTCGAGCAACGCATAATCGCCCGTGTCCATCTCGTCGCTGATATTTTTTAATCCGACCACGGCGGGAATCCCCAGCGAGCGCGCCATGATCGCCGTGTGCGAAGTTTTTCCGCCAATGTCCGTCGCAAAACCGAGCACAAATTTTTTATCAAGTTGCGCCGTGGTGGACGGACTCAAATCGCGGCTGATCAGAATGCACGGCTCGGCGATGTGGCGCAGGTCAAATTCATCCTGCACATCAAGCAGATTGTCCAGCACGCGCGAAGTCAGGTCGCGCATGTCGTCGGCGCGCTCGCGCAAATACTCGTCGTCCACGCCCGCCAGCGCGGCGGCGTAACGCTCGGACACTTCGTGAAAAGCAGACTCGGCATTGACCTTTTGCTCCTTGATCGTGCGAATGACTTCGTCCACCAGCATCCGGTCTTCGAGCATCAACAAGTGCGCCTCAAAAATGTCGCCTTCTTTCGCGCCCATGTTTTGGACGACCTTGCGCTGCACCTCGGAAATTTGCTGGCGGGTTTGGACGAGAGCTTTTTCGAAGCGGCTGACTTCCAGCGCAATTTTTTCGTCGGGCAATTCGCGTTTGGAAATGACATGGCGCGCGCGATGCAGGACGAGAATTTTCCCGCGACAAATGCCGGCGGAAACGGCAATGCCGCGAAACATTTTTTCTCCCTTGGTTTGCGCTGACATACGGATCGTCTGGAGAAATAACCGAAGTGGTTTCAGGTTGAAAGTTGAAAGTTGCAGGTCAAAAACTTCAACCTGCAACTTTCAACTCAAACCATTTTACGCGCGCTCCATGTATTTGCCCGTGCGCGTGTCAATTTTGATCTTCTCGCCCGTCTTGATGAACAACGGTGCCTGCACCGTGATGCCCGTTTCCATCGTGACGGCCTTCTGCACATTGTTGGCCGAATCGCCGCGAACGCCTTCCGGCGCATCGGTCACCGTCAAAATAACATTCGATGGCAGTTCGATGGAAACCGCTTTATCATCCACAAAGGTCACCGTCACCGCCGCGTTTTCCACGAGATAATTTTTGTCATCCCCGACCAGTTCCGCCGCCAGCGTCACCGTCTCGTAATTTTCCGGGTTCGTGAAGACAAAATCTTTGCCGTCTTTGTAACTGAACTCCATCTTCGTGGTGATCATCGGCACCGGCTCGATTTTTTCCGTCGAGCTGAACCGCACGTCCGAAGATTTTCCCGTGCGAATGCTGCGCAACGTCGCCTGCACAAACGCGCGCAAGTTGCCCGGCGTGCGATGTTGCATGTCCAGGACGACCGAAATGTCGCCGTTATAATTGATCGCCATGCCGCGGCGAAGATCACTTGCTGTTGCCATAAATAAATTTCTTGCGCCGTTTTAATTCAGTGGACGCGAGCCAGAAAGAATAATCGAAAATCTGCTGAAGGCAAGCGCGGTTTGCGCTGAAGGCTTCACGGAACAATGACGCGCAGTTTTTCGCGCTCCACCGAGAAAGTCGCCGGCAAATTTCCCGCCCACTCGCCGTCCAGCTCAAAGGCCGTTCGCGAATCGCCCGCCAATTCAAAGCTCGCCGCGCAAAAACGCTGCACGCCTTTTTCCGGCAATTTTTGGCGCAGCAAAAAACTCGGCGCGCAACGCAGCAAAGTCAGAAAATCCACGCGCGGCAAAATGCAAACGTCCAGCAATCCATCGCGCAAATCCGCCGCCGGAAAAATTCCAAACGACCCGCCGTAAAAACTTCCGTTGCCGATCAAAATCAATTCCCCGGAAAAATTTCCGCCCTTCGCGCGAACAACGATTTTTGCTTTCTTTTCCCGCAACGCTTTTAATCCGGCGATGACGTAAGCCAGCGGCCCGATTTTTTTCTTGTGCCGCCAATTCACCAGTTCAATCGCCCGCGCATCCAGCCCCGCGCCGGCGAGTTGCGCAAAATACCGCTTTTGCGGAACGCCTTGCGCAAAAAATTCCACGCGCGGCAGATCAATTTTCGTTTCGCGTCCGCGCCGTAAAATTTCCCAGGCGCGTTCAATCTTTGATGGAATTTTCAATTCGCGCGCAAAAACATTCACGGTTCCCAGCGGCAAAGTGCCGAGTCGCACTCGTTCAAATCCATTGGTCGCATCGCCAATGCCATTGAGAACTTCGTTGATGGTTCCGTCGCCGCCCGCCGCCACAATCAAATCAAAACCTTCGCCGACAGTTTCCGCCGCCAGCCGTCGCGCATCGCCGGCGGCAGCCGTGGCTTTCAGCGCGCACTGCGAAGCAATCTCGTCAAGATGACGGCGGAAGCGCGCGGCTTTTTCGCCGCGCGCCGCCGGATTAAAAATGACGCAGGTGCGCACCCGCAAAAGATTTCGGCGCGCGCCGCGTTAGTCGAGGAGAAAGCGAATTGCGTTTGCGCGCGATTTTTCCGAAACTCATCCCAATGAATGACGCGACCGACTGGAAAGTTCCCAAATGGCCATTTTTGACCGGCGATGCGCTGCTGCTCGCCTTCGCCTATTTCACCGTTTGGAAATCGCCGCATCCGATCTCAACCGGCGGCGTTATTTTGTGCATCTCGCTTTCCGCGCTCGGCGCGATCGTCGGCTGTCTGCCGTTCATTCTCGATTATCGCGCGTTCCTGAAAGTTGTCGAAGTCACGGCGCTCGGCGCAGTTTCCGAAAAGATTGAAAATCTCGAAAAAATCGCCGCGCAAATTTCTTCCGCCACCAATCAATGGGAAGCCTTTCAAGGAATCGTTCAGGGCAATTCCGATAAAACCGTCGCGTCCGCCAAACGCATCGCGGACAAAATGAGCGCGGAAGTGAAGGAATTTTCCGAGTTCATGAAAAAAATGAATGACAGCGAAAAAGCCGCGCTGCGATTGGAAGTGGAAAAAATGCGGCGCGGCGAAACCGAATGGCTGCAAGTGCTCGTGCGCCTCATGGATTATATTTTTTCATTGCACGCCGCCGTCATTCATTCCGGCGATGCAAAACTGCTTGAACCGATCACGCAATTTCAAAACGCCTGCCGCGACATCGTGCGCCGCATCGGACTCACCTCCTTCGCCGCCGACCCGAACGAGCCTTTCGATGCCCAGCGCCATCAAATCACGGGCAGCAAAGAAAAAGCGCCGGCAGGCGCGCTCATCGCCGAGACCGTCCATGCCGGTTACACGTTTCAAGGAAAACTTCTGCGCCCCGCGCTCGTGCGCGTGCGCGAAGAAAAGGCGCCGCAGTCCGCCCAAGAATCCGCTCCCGCCGCCTTGCCGGTTCGGGAAAATTTGGAAGAAGAACTTCCGGTTCAAGCGCTGGATTAAATTTCCACCGTTCGTTGCGCCGATAAAAAATAGAGCAGGCAATTTGCGACCGGTTTGGAATAAATTTTTTCCAGCGCCCGCGCGTAAAGTTTCAATTGCGGCGCATACCGCTTGATTTTTTCCGCCAATTCAGGGGCGCGAATTTCGTCCGTTTTGAAATCCACCAGCCAGATTTCCTGGGGCAAAAACACGGCCAAATCCGCCACCCCTTGAACGATCACAAATTCGTTTTGCAGATTCGCGTCCGACTTCGTTCCGAGAATTTCATCCAGTTCTTGCGCGCTGAATCGCGCCGTGAAAGGCAGTTCACGTTTCACGCCCGCCGGATTTTCCAAAATCTTTCTTCCAAAATCCGAACTCCAAAATGCCGCGACGCTTTCCAAATTCAAAGCCGCCATTTCTTCCGCCGACAAATAATTTTCCGTTTCCAATCGCTTTGCTTCCACGGCCAGCGATTTCAAATTTCCCGCGCTGGCAAATTTGAAATGCTCAAGGAATTTGTGAGCCGCCACGCCCGCGTCCGCCGCCTTCAATTTCTGATTTTCTTTTGGCGGGGCGAACGTCCGCGCGAGCCGTCTTTCTTGAAACTTGAAACTTGAAACTTGAAACTTTTGTTCCGCTTCCTCATCCAATTCCTCCGCCTGCCGCCGCAACGCCGTGACCGAAGTCTTTGCCGCGCGCTTCGTCGCACTTTCAAATTCGTAATTCCAATTCAAAACGTCGCGCAATTTCTCCTTTGAATTTGCCTCAAGCGCCGGCGGTTCAATTTCAGATTTTGGATTTCGGATTGCAAATTTTTCAGCCAATTCAGCATCTTCCACAATTCGCCAGCTTAAATTTTCAAACCCACCCTGCGTTTCACTTTGAACTTTGGATTTTGGACTTTGAATCTGATTTCCAAACCAAAGCCCAAGCCAGTCCGCATAATTTTTCGCGCCGGAAATTTTTTGGACGGTGATCGGTTCAGATTTTTTCCAAACCGTTTCCCATTTTTTCTCCGAAACGCCGCCGACCAAAATCAAATGGTCGCGCGCGCGCGTCAGCGCGACGTAAAACAGCCGCAATTCCTCGCCGCGCAATTCGCGCCGCTGATTTTTTTGCGCGAGCCAATAGGACAAGCCCGGATAGCGCGAACCGGTTTGCGGCGGCTGGACGCGCGGACACAAACCAAATTGCTCGTCCAAAATAATTTCGCCGCGCAAATCCTGCTCGTTAAAATTCTTTCCCAAATCCGCGAGCGCGACGATGGGAAATTCCAGGCCTTTGCTTTGGTGAATGCTCATCAAGCGGACGGCATTTTCTTCCGCCGCCGGCGCGGCTTCCGGCCCGGCTTCGATTTCGCGTTGCGCCTCGATGAATTTCAAAAAGCGAAAAAGTCCCTGCCGCTGAAATGGGTCAAATTTTTCCGCGAGATTCAAAAATCGCCCGAGGTTCGCGTGGGATTGCGAACCGCGCGGGCGCGATTTGAGCCAATCATCATAATGCGTTTCCGCCAAAATCGTTTCGAGACATTGCGACAAAGAAGATTGCTGCGCGACTTTTCGCCAAGCGTGAAAACGCTTTAGAAATTTTCCGATTTTCTCGCGCGTTTCATTTTTAATTTTGAATTTTGAATTTTGAATTGAGTTGAGCGCGAACCAAAAATGCCCTTTTGCCGTCAACCGAATTTCCGCCAGCTCATCCAATGAACAAGCAACGAGCGGCGAACGCAAAACCGCGAGGCACGGAACATCTTGCAGCGGATTATCAAGCAGTTGCAACAAGCTCAATAAATCCAAAATTTCCGAACGGTCGTAAAATCCGCCGCGCGCGACGACCAGCGGAATTCCTGCGTGCGCAAACTGTTTCGCAAAAATTTCCGCTTTGTCCGACGGCGCGCGCAGCAAAATGGCCATGTCGCGCCATTCAACGGCGCGGCAAATTTTCTTTTCGTCGTCCCAAATTTCATGGCCGGAATTTTTTAATTCCAATAATCGCAACGCGAGCATCCGCGCTTCCTTTTCGGCTTCTTCCAAATCCGCCAAATCATCATCGCCGTTTTCGGATTCAGAACTTTCGTTGCGGCCATTTTTGATTCGCAAAAGCAATTCTGTTTTTATTGCCGGGTTTTTGGCGCGGGAAAATTCGGAGCGCGTTTCCGGCGAACCGAATTTCAATTTTGCTTCGTTGTCATAATTCACGCCGCCGATTTCTTCGCGCATGAGCGGCTCGAAAAGCGAATTCACAAAATCCAAAAGCGATTCGCGGCTGCGGAAATTTTCTGTCAGCGGAATGGTTTGTTCTGTTTTTCCGCGCCAGTTTTTTGCGTAATCGCGAAAAATTTTCGGATCGGCGAGGCGAAAACGATAAATGCTTTGCTTCACATCGCCGACGAGAAAACGATTTGCCTTTGAATTTTCGCGGGCGAGCGCAGAGATGATTTGGTCCTGCGCGGCGTTGATGTCCTGATATTCGTCCACGAAAATGAAACGCAATTTTTCGCGCCAGCGCGCGGCGATTTCCGTCGGTTTTTCCGTTTCAAAATTCCAGAGAAGTTTTAACGCAAATTGTTCAAGGTCGTGAAAATCCAAAACGCCGTCGGCGAGTTTGCGTTCGGAAAAATTTTGTCCGAATTCTTGCGCCAATCGCAAAAGCGTTTTCATGTGATTGCGAATCCAATGCCAATCTTCGGCGAGCGGATCGTTTTCTTTTGAAGCGAAGAGCGCGTTCAAAAATTTCGCATCATCAAAAAAATCTTCGAGCGGTTTTCGCAAAACAGTTTTCTTTCCGCGCGGCCAATTTTCATCAGCGGCGACAATTTTTTGAAAGGCTTCCCGGGAATTGAATTTATTGAACAGTTCCAAACCTTCAGCCGCCTTGAGATTTGCCGCGCGCAAATCTTCGAGCGTCGGCAGCCATTCGTCGCGCCAGTTTGAAATGGCTTCGGCGAACCATTGGCGCCATTGCACCGGCTCGGCCGTGGAAAAAATTTCGATTTGGCGGGCGAGCCAGTTTTCCGCATCAGGCCGCGCTTGCGAATAATGGTGCAGGCGCAAAACCAGCGCGCGGATTTTTTCGTCGCGGCCATTTCCATAAATTTTGATCAAATCCTGAACGGCGATTGAAAACTCATCTTCGTGTTCGTAATGCGAATGAAATTGTTCGTCGAGTATTTCGGCGGCAAGCAAACGCATCTGGCCTTCGTCCAAAATGGAAATTTGCGGATCGAGGCCCAGCTCATGAAAATGTTCGCGGATGAGTTTGAGGCAAAAGCCGTGAAGCGTGCCAATGTGCGCGGCGTCGAACAGCGCCAGTTGTCCGGCGACGAATGAGTGGCAGGTTGCCGGTTGCAGGTTAACGGTTTTTTCCAGGGCGTCGCGCAGGCGCTGGCGCATTTCGCTGGCGGCGGCCTCGGTGAAAGTGACGATTAAAATTTCGTCGAGCGAAACATTTTCTTCGCAAATCAAAGTCAAACAGCGCGCGACGAGCGTGTGCGTTTTGCCGGTGCCCGCGCCCGCCATGACGAGGACGTTGCCGCGCGCGGCGACGGCGCGTCGTTGCGAGGGCGTGAGGTTTTCCATTTATGATTTACGATTGATGATTTATGATTTTCACGGCTCCCGGAATGCGGTTCAATCGTAAATCGTAAATCATAAATCGTAAATGACTCTTAAAGATCAACCCGCCAGCGAACGCCCGCGCGAACGGCTCGTGGCGCTCGGCGCGGACGCTTTGAGCCACGCAGAATTGATCGGGATTCTTTTGCGAACCGGTTTGAAAGGCGCGAACGCAGTCGAAGTCGGCAGGCAGGTTTTGCAGAAATTCGGCACGCTGCATTTGCTCGCGCGGGCGTCAGTCGCGGATTTGCAAAAAGTGCGCGGCATCGGTCGCGACAAAGCGGTGACGCTGGTGGCCGCCTTTGCGCTGGCGCGAAAAATGGCGGGCGAGCTGCAATACGAATCGCCGTTGCTCGACAATCCTGAAAATGTCGTGGGGCTGTTGCGCGAGCAAAATTTGTTGAAAAATGTGGAGACGTTGCAGGTGCTTTTATTGAACACGCGGCGCAAGCTGATTCGCGTCGAGGAAATTTCCGACGGCACGCTCGACACGGTTTTGGTGCATCCGCGCGAAGTTTTCAAAAGTGCGATTGCGGCGAACGCGCACGCGATTGTGCTCGTTCACAATCATCCGAGCGGCGACCCGACGCCGAGCGATGCGGACATCAAGGTGACGCGTGATTTGATTCGCGCCGGAAAACTTTTGAAGATTGAAGTGATTGACCACGTCATCATTGGCCGCGCGACGAGCGAACGGGCGAAGGAGTATTGCTCGTTGCGCGAGTTGGGATATTTTTCATCTAATTTTTAGCCGCAGAGGGACACGGACGAAACCCAGACAGGCAGTTTCAAATTCATTTTCAATCTGTGCAAATTTATGTGAATCTGTGGCCGTAAAAAATGATTCATCCAACCGCCATCATTCATCCGAAGGCGAAATTGCACGCGAGCGTTCGCGTCGCGGCATATGCGGTGATTGATGCAGGCGTTGAGTTGGGGGCAAATTGCGCTGTCGGTCCGCACGTTTATTTGACCGGCGAAACAAAAATTGGCGCGAATAATATATTTCACGCCGGCGGCGTCATCGGCGACGCGCCGCAGGATTTGAAATACAAAGGCGAACCGACGCGATTGCGGATGGGTGATAACAATGTTTTCCGCGAACACGTCACGATCCATCGGGCGACTCATTCTGACGGCGAGACGTTGATCGGCTCGCATAATTATTTGATGGCGAATTGTCACGTCGGGCACAATTCGCAATTAGGCGATCACATCATCATTGCGAATGGCGCGCTGCTGGGCGGCCATGTGACCGTGCAAGATCGCTCGTTTATTTCCGGCAACTGCGGCGTGCATCAGTTCTGCCGCATCGGCATGCTGACCATGATGCAAGGCAATTCAGGGGTCAGCCAGGATTTGCCACCGTTCACGATGGTGCAGCACATCAACGAAATGTGCGGGCTGAACGTCGTGGGTTTGCGGCGCGCGGGTTTTTCGGCTGAAGCACGGATCGAGTTAAAACGGCTTTACCATTTATTGTTTCGCAGCGGCAAAAATTTACGCGCGGCGATGGCCGAAGCAAAAGAAAAATTTTCCAGTCCGGCGGCAAAAATCATGCTAGACTTTGTGGCGAACGCCAAACGCGGCGTTTGCGCGGACATCAAAGGCGCCACCGGCGAAGTTGAAGACGAATGAATGCGATTTACAAAATCATCGGCGAAGACGGGCGCGAATACGGCCCGGCGACGGCGGAACAGGTCAAGCAATGGATTGCCGAAGGCCGCGCCGAACGGCGGACGCCGATTTTTGTGGACGGCGGAAAAGACTGGAGCTTCGTCGGCCTGCTGCCGGAATTTGCGGATTATTTTGCGGACGGCAATCCGCCGCGGATCATGCCGCCCAGACCCGGAATTTCCACCGCCGGCCAAATGGCCAAAACCAATCCTTTTGCGACCGCCGGATTGGTTTTTGGAATTCTGTCGCTGACGTTGATTTGTTGTTGCGGCGGATTTCCGTTCAACCTCCTCGGCCTTGTTTTTTCGCTCATCGCGCTCTCGCAAATCAACCGGCATCCCGAATTGTATGAAGGCCGCAGCCTGGCCATCGCCGGATTGATCCTTTCCATCGCTAGTCTGGCGCTAACTTTTGTTCTGGTGTTGTTGAATCTGGCGTTTCATCCGCCGAATGCCGTCTGGCATTTTAGAAATTTTTGAAGGCACCTGCGCGCATCAATGCAAACGCCGCCAAAAATTTCCCCGACCAATCCGTCAGCCATTTTCACCGGCGCACTTTTGGGCCTGGCGCTTCTGGGCATCGCCGCCGTGACATTTTTTTTCAACCCCGCGCGCCACGGATTTTTCCCCATTTGTTTGTTCCACCAATTGACCGGCTTGAATTGTCCCGGTTGCGGCGCGACGCGGGCGACGCACGCCTTGCTGCACGGACAATTTTTGCGCGCGTTGCATGACAATGCGCTGTTTGTGGTTGCGCTCGCCCTCGCCGCGATTTGGGGAATTTGCTTCGCCATCCGCAAAATAAAAAATCCCAAGGTGCGCCTGAATTTTCCGCCCAATTTTTTATGGGCGTTCCTGGTTTTGGCGCTGGTCTTCGGTGTGCTGCGAAATCTGCCGGCCTTTTCTTTTTTGTCGCCATGAGCCGGGAATTTTCGCTGTTGCGGACGCGCGCGCTCGTGTTCAATCTTAATTCATGAATCTGACACATCCGTTGACGACCACGGCGTTTGATTTGCCGGGTTATCGCATTGCCAAATCTTTCGGCGTCGTGCGCGGCATCATCGTGCGTTCGCGTTCCATCGTCGGCAATTTTGGCGCGAGCATCCAAAGTCTTTTTGGCGGAAATATTTCCATTTACACCGATCTTTGCGAACGCGCGCGCGAAGATACTTTCAACCTCATGATCACTCACGCCGGCCAGCTCGGCGCCAACGCCATCATCGGCGTGCGTTATGACGCCACGGAAATCGCGCCGGGCATCACGGAGGTTTTGTGTTACGGCACGGCGGTTTATGTCGAGGCGGTCAACGCGTGAACGGCACGCCTGAAGCATGAAGGCCTTAAGCGCAGATTCTTTTCTCGCGCGGCTGCTGGGCAAACTGGCGGCGGCGGTCTGCCGCCATCCGCGCTGGTTTATTTACCCGCAACTGCTGCTGTTCGTCTTGTGTGTTCTTTACACGGTCAAATTTCTGCAATTCGACACCAACCGCGATGATCTGGTCGGCGCGAACAAAAAATATCAGCACAATTTTCTCGAATTCAAAAAGGAATTTCCGCAGCAGGACGATCTCGTGGTCGTGGTTGAAAGTGACAACCTCGGGAAAAATCGCCAGTTCGTCGAACGGCTTGGCGCGCGACTTCAGGCCGAAACGAATGTGTTCAGCGATGTTTTTTACGACAAGGATTTGAAAAACATGGGCGCCAAGGCGTTGCTGCTGGCGTCCGATTCCGATTTGGTTTCGCTGGAAAAAACGTTGCAAGACGATTTGCCGTTCATCCGGCAATTCACACAGACGACCAATCTCGTTTCATTTTTTGAACAGATCAACACGGAATTTCGCACGGCGCGGCGCTCGGCAAATTCGCAAACGGAATCTTTGGCCGGGGCATTGCCGGCGTTGACCCGCATCGTCAATGAAGCCCGCGACGATTTGGAAATGCCCGGCACGCCGCCCTCGCCGGGCGTCACCACTTTGTTTGACACCAACACGGAAGACGCGGCGCAATCTTACCTCGCCTTTGCCAAAGGGAAAATTTTTCTCGTGACCGCGCACGCCGCGAGCGAGGACTTGAACAGCAAAGCCGTCGAACGCATCCGGCAATTGATAAAAAAAACTCAATCGGAAGTCAGCGGCGTCAATGTCGGCGTGACCGGCGAGCCGGTGTTGGAACACGATGAAATGGCGCAGTCGCAAAAAGACATGACGCTCGCCAGCATTGTCTCGCTGATTTTGTGCGCGCTCATTTTTATTTACGGTTACAACGAAACCGGCCGTCCGGTAAAAGCCACCTTATGTCTGATTATTGGTCTGGGTTACACCCTGGCTTACGCCACCGCCACCGTCGGGCATCTCAACATTTTGACGATCACGTTTGTGCCGATTTTGATCGGACTGGCGATTGATTTTGGCGTGCATCTGGTCACGCGTTATGAAGAAGAATTGCGCCACGGCAAAACCGCGAAACAAGCGCTGACCAAAGCCATGATGTTCACCGGGCAGGGAATTTTTGTCGGCGCGTTGACGACGGCGGGCGCGTTTCTGGCGATGGCGCTGACGAATTTCAAAGGCATTCAGGAAATGGGAATCATTTGCGGGGGCGGTCTGCTCGTTTGTTTTATTCCGATGATGACCATGTTGCCGGCGTTGTTGCTGCGCGGGCGGCAAAATGTCATTGACCATAAAGTCGGGCAATCCGCCGCGCGCGCGCGCATCGAAAATCTCTGGCTGCAACGCCCCGCGATTGTCACCGGCATTGTCATAACGCTGTGCATTCTGGCGGCGACGCAATTGAACAAGGTTCATTTCGATTACAATCTCTTGGATATGCAAAGCGCGGGTTTGCCTGCCGTGGTGTTTGAGCAAAAGCTGATTGATTCCGCCGATAAATCCGTGCTTTACGGAGCGGTCATCGCCGATTCGCTCACGAATGCGATTGCTTTGGAAACGAAAATAAAAAAACTGCCGACGGTGGCGACCAATGACGGCGTGGAATCCGTCGCCGATTTTTTCAATCACAATCAAAGTGAAAAATTAAAAATTATTAGCCGGATCAAACAGGAAGTGACGCCGTTGCAATTCAAGTCGCCCGACGCGCGGCCCGTGAACCTCTATGCCTTGAGTAGCACGCTTTATTATCTTTATGGCTACCTCGGTGCGGCGGCCGATGAAGTGCAGCCGGATGAGCCGGCGCTGGCCAAAGAAATGATGACGTTGCGCCAGGCCATTGACAATTTGCGCAAGGCCATGCTGGCCGGCAACGCCGCCACGCTCGCCGCGCATGCGACCAAACTTGCGGAATTTCAGCGCGCGCTTTTTGATGACGTGCGCGCAACTTTTGAAGCCTTGCAAAATCAGGACGACCGCGCGCCCCTGCGCCTCGAAGATTTGCCCAAAGTGTTGCGCGACCGGTTTGTCGGCGTGACCGGAAAATTATTGCTGCAGGTTTATCCAAAAAACAACATCTGGCAGCGGGCCAACCAGAAAAAATTTGTGGAAGAACTGCGCGCCATTGATCCAGACGTGACGGGCACGCCGGTGCAACTTTACGAATACACCTCGCTGCTGAAACAAAGTTACGAACGCGCCGCGCTTTATTCGCTCGCCGCCATTGCGATTTTGGTGTTCATCCATTTTCGAGGATTTGGCTCGGTGATTTTGGCATTGCTGCCCGTCGGCATCGGCACCCTTTGGCTGGTCGGTTTGATGGGCGTTTTTAATATTCCATTCAACCCGGCGAACATCATGACCTTGCCCCTGGTCCTCGGCATCGGCGTGACCAACGGCATTCAGATTCTCAACCGGTTTGCCGAGGAACATACGCCAGATATTTTATCGCGCAGCACCGGCAAAGCCGTGCTAGTGTCGGGATTGACGGCCATCGCAGGATTCGGCAGTTTGATCCTTGCCAAGCATCGCGGCATCCACAGCTTGGGCTGCGTGATGTCCGTGGGAATCGCGACGTGCATGATCGCCGCGCTGACATTTTTGCCGGCGTTGTTAAATTTGCTGGGCCGAAAACATCAATTGATTAAAAAACCCGATGCCGACAAATAAATGCCAACATCGGATCAGGAGGAACCGAGGTAAAACCTCAAGTTGAATTAAAATAATGCGTAATTCTTTAAAAGTCAATCTGAATGTTAAATACGAGTGAATTGAATTGAAAACCACCCAAGACCATTTTCTGTAACGATAACGAAAATTGAAAACTTCGACTCAAATTTGGCTCTCATCCGGCAGGAAAATTTTCGATTTGAAATCAAAAATTCATTTGGCGATTGCATGTTTTATTTTTGGATTTGGGTGTTTTCAAAATTGTTTGGCGGAAGCAAGTTTCGATGCCGGACCGCTGTTCGATCAATTTCCACTAATGTTGGAATCCGGCCAGCGCACGGAAGTTCTCGGTCCGCTTTTTTACGACCAGCAAAAAGATTCGGAAAAAACCTGGGCGTTGCCGCCGTTTTTTTCCAGCGATAAAGACCCCGCAGTCGAATCGCACGAAGATGATTTTCTTTATCCGCTGCTGACATACGAATACTACGGGCAGGAATACCGCTGGCAACTTTTTGAACTGATCAGTTTTGCGGGCGGCCGGGATCCAAATGATGGTGAAGAAAAGCGGTTCACACTTTTTCCATTTTATTTTCAGCAACGCTCGCCGGCAGCGGCCAACAATTACACCGCGCTCGTCCCTTTTTACGGCCATCTCCAGAACCGGTTGTTCCGCGACAAAATTTTCTTTGTCCTGTTTCCGGTTTACAGCCAGACCACCAAACGCGACGTGGTCACCGATAATTATTTATATCCATTTTTTCATTTGAAGTATGGCAACGGTTTGTTCGGCTGGCAATTCTGGCCGATGGCCGGACACGAACATAAAATTGTGACCACCAGCACCAACGGTTTTGGCGATGTCTCAATCGTTCCCGGCCATGATAAATTCTTTTTGCTCTGGCCATTTTATTTCAAATCTGCCGAGGGCATTGGCACTGACGATCCATCAAAATTCTGGGCCCTATTGCCATTTTATGTTCAATTGCGTTCGCCGTTGCGCGAGTCCACCACCGTGCTTTGGCCATTTTTCAGTTGGATTAATGAGCGCGAAAAAAAATATCATGAATGGCAGGGACCGTGGCCGTTTGTCATTTTTGCGCGCGGCGAGGGCAAAACCACTTCGCGCGTCTGGCCGTTGTTCAGCCAATCGCATAACAATATACTTGAAAGCGATTCTTATCTCTGGCCCGTTTATCGCTACCATCGAATTCATTCCGACCCTTTGGATGAACGGCGCACGCGCATCATGTTTTATCTGTTTGAAAACACGGTGGAAAAAAATACCGGGACGGGAAAAGACCGGCGGCGCGTGGACATGTGGCCGTTTTTTACCTGGCATCGCGATTTCAATGGCAACACGCGGCTGCAAATCCTGGCGTTGCTTGAACCCATTTTGCCCACCAATGACCGCATCGAACGCAACTGGTCGCCGCTCTGGTCCATCTGGCGTTCGGAAAAAAATCTCCAGACCGATAGCCGCAGCCAGTCGCTCTTGTGGAATTTGTATCGCCGCGAGGCGACGCCGGTGAGTAAAAAGTGCTCGCTCTTATTCGGTCTTTTCCAGTATCAATCAGACTCGGAAACGAAAAAGTTGCGCCTGTTTTACCTTCCGGTTTTGCACACGCATCATCCGCCAAAATAAAGAGCCTGCGAAATTATGTTTGAAAATATTGGAGAAATCGTCCTGCTGTTTTGGCGCACCTTGCGCGCGCTGCCCTTTGCGTGGCGGCAGCGGCAAAAAGTGTTCGACCAATTTTTTGAGATCGGCAACGCGAGCCTGCTGATGGTCTGCGTCCTGTCATTTTTTATCGGCGGCGTTCTGGCGTTGCAGACCGGGCCGGTTTTGGTGGAACGCAGCCTCTCGAGCGCCGTGGGCGGAATCGTCGGCATCGCCGTGACCAAGGAACTCGCGCCGGTGATGATGGCGATTTTGATCGCCGGGCGCATCGGCTCGGCCATGGCGGCGGAAATCGGTTCCATGCGCGTCTATCAGGAAATTGACGCGCTGCGAACAATGAACATCAACCCCATTCATTATTTGGTTTTGCCGCGCATCCTCGCGATTGCCATCGCGTTGCCGATGTTAGTCGTCTTTGCGATTTTGATCGGCTGGTTTGGCGGCGCGGTCGTCGCAGAAATGAACAGCCATGTGGCCATTCCCTTTCAAGCATTTTTTTCCGACCTGCGCGATATTGTCCGGCTTTCGGACGTGGCCAACGGCGTGTTCAAAAGTTTTTGTTTTGCGCTCATCATCGGCGCGGTTTCCTGCCATCAAGGATTGGCGACCATTGGCGGACCGCGCGGCATCGGGCGTTCAGTGACCAAGGCGGTGGTCAATTCCATTGTGCTGATCGTGATTTTTGATTATGTGCTCACCCGCGTTTTATTGAACTAATGACCGAATCCACAAATAATTCCGGTGTCAGCCTGCACGTTCGCGGCCTCCGCAAAAGTTTTGACGGACAGGAAGTGCTCAAGGGCATTGATTTCGATGTTCAACCGGGCGAAATTTTTGTCATCATGGGGCCGAGCGGCAGCGGCAAAAGTGTTTTGCTCAAACACCTCATCGGTCTGGAAACGCCGGACGCCGGTGAAATTTTGATCAACGGTGAGCCGGTGCAATCGGCTGAAATCGCCGCCAAATATCGTATGGCCCTCGTTTTTCAATCCGGCGCGCTGTTTAATTCCCTTACAGTTGGCGAAAATGTCGGCCTATATCTTACGGAACACCGGCTCAAATCGCCGGAAGAAATTCAGAAAATTATCGCTGAAAAACTCGAGGCCGTTGGACTCAAAGATGTCACCAATAAAATGCCCGGCGAACTTTCCGGCGGCATGAAAAAACGCGTCGCCATCGCCCGCGCGCTCGCCTGCGATCCGCAATTGATTCTTTACGACGAGCCGACCAGCGAACTCGACCCGCTGTCGGCCATCGTCATTGGCGAAGAAATTTTGGAATTGAAAAAAACCATTCACGTCACTTCCCTGGTGGTTTCGCACGACCGCGATTTGGTTTTTGGCGTTGCCGATCGCATTGCCATCATCAACGATGGCCGCATTGTGACCATTGGCACGCCCGAGGAAGTGAAAAATTTTAACGATCCCATGGTCCAGAAATTTTTGCACGCGGATTTCAAACGCGCTCCCCACCATCAAAACTTATGAAAAATTCACTTGAAACCAAACTCGGAATCTTTGTTGTCCTCACCGTTTTCGCCGCCATTTTTATCATGGAAATGCTCGGGGGCGCGGATTTTTTTCAGCATGGCGTGCGCGTCAACGCTTTATTTGACACGGCGCAGGATTTGAAAGTGGGCGACAGCGTGAAAATGGCCGGCGTTGAGATCGGGAAAGTCGAAAAAATCTCGCTGGCCGATCAAAAAGTGCGTGTCACCATGAAACTTCATGCCCGTTCCGCCGTAAAAACGGACAGCGTGGCGACCATCAAATTCACCGGCCTCATGGGACAAAATTTTGTGGCGGTCAATTTTGGTTCTGCGGGAGCGCCGGTGGCCGTTGACGGCGCGGTGCTGGAGACGCAAGAGCAGCCCGACCTCAATGCCATCATGTCCAAACTGGACAACGCTGCGACCGGCATCCAAAACATCACCAAAACTTTTACCGGCGATAAGATTGATAATTTGCTTGGCCCGTTGACGGATTTCATCAAGCAAAACAGCGCGCCCATCAGCGCGACGATTGCGAATGTTAAAAATATTTCCGGCCAGATTTCCGCCGGGCAGGGCACCATTGGCAAATTGATTTATGACCAGGCGCTTTACAATTCAGCGATCAGCACGGTCACCAATTTGCAGGACACCATTGCGCAAGCGCGCGGAGTCGTCAGTGGCGTCAGCGCCGGACGCGGAACGCTCGGCAAACTGGTGACCGACGATGCCCTTTACAATGCCACGACTGCTTCCATGACCAATTTGAATCAGGTTTTACAAAAGGTGAACCAAGGCAAAGGCACCGTCGGCAAACTCGTCAACGATCAGGAATTTTATAAAAATGCCAAGCTTTCGTTGCAAAAATTGGACAAGGCGGCGGACAGTCTGGAAGATACCGGACCGTTAAGCGTGGTGGGCCAAATTGCCGGGACGCTGTTTTAAGCCAGCCCAAGATTTTTCAGAACTTGAATGGTCGCGCGCGATTTGTTGAGCGTGTAAAAATGCAGTCCCGGAACGCCGGCACGCAGCAATGCCTCGCACTGGCGCGTGGCATATTCAATCCCAAATTCAGCGGCGGCTTCGTCATCGTTGCCCAGTTCGTCCAGTTTTTTTCGGAGAATTGGCGGAATTTTTGCGCCGCACATTTGCGTAAATTTTGTGATTTGGGCCGCGCTTAAAATGGCGACGATGCCGGGAACCAACGGAACGCGAACGCCCAGCTTGCCCGCCACAAAATCGCGGAATTCAAAATAATCGGCGTTGTCAAAAAACAATTGCGTGAGCACAAAGTCCGCGCCGGCGTCCACTTTTTCTTTCAGATGATGCCAATCATCGTGCTTGCCGATTTTGTTGGCGATGTGCCCTTCGGGAAAACCCGCGACGCCGGTGGAAAAATCGCCGGATTGACCGATGAATTTTACCAGCTGCGAGGCGTATTCAAAACCGCCGGGCGTGATTTGAAATTCGCCGCCGCCCGGCGGATCGCCGCGCAAGGCGAGAATGTTTTTGCAATCGAGCGCGCGAATTTTTTCAAGCACGGCCTGAACTTCAGCCTGGGTGTGGTTGACGCAAGTAAGATGCGCGAGCACGGTCAGTTTATATTCGCGTTGAATGCGGTCAACGATCATCAACGTTTTGTCGCGGGTGCTGCCGCCGGCGCCGTAAGTCACGGAGCAAAAATCCGGCAGGGTTTGGAATAAAGCCGGAATATGTTTTTCAAGAAGTTGCAGGTCGCCTTCGTCGGTCTTTGGCGGGAAAAATTCAAACGAGATGACCGGCTGCTTGGCCGCGCGTTTGTTTTTGTAAATGTCCCGGATAAATTGCATTTGGCCCGGCGGAATTATGCAGAAATTTTTTATGGTGGGAAACAAAAAGCCCCTTTCGGTTTGGCCGAAAGGGGCGAAAGGTTCTAAATCAAATTAGAACTTGTAAATGACATTGGCGTAAAGACCCAAAGAATCCACATGCTCGCCAGATCCATTGTAGGTATTGTCATGGTCATAACGCATTTCAACGCGGGTGATCACATTGGCCCACAAGTCATATTCAACCGTTCCAGTGACTTCGTAGCCATCCCCGTGGCCTGAAAATGCAGCATCGGTTCCGCTGTCATTGAAATCGCTGTGGACATATTCAGCGCGACCATTGAGGCTTAATTTATCCGTAGCTTTGTATGTGGCATATAATCCGATAACATAAGTATCTTGTTCATCTCGAAATCCATCTACGCCACCTGCTTGGTCACCGCCTCCATTATTACGCACATAATCAAATGCGAAACCAGAGGTAAGCTGTTTCCACGGAGTATTCATCGTGGCACCCAAATAATAATTTTGCTGATAACCTCCTTGGTAGCCTGTGTTTCCAGACCCAGTGTTGAAGCCATAAACAACTCCGGCATAAATGGAAGAGCCAGCCGCCCAACCCCATGAGCTTGGTGCCGAATAAGTCACTGAACTAAGCAATGTCTTGTGCCAGTCGCTGCCAGCACCATTATTAAAGCCCGATTGATTATCGCGGGCATTGATACCGGCGGATAAAGTATTGGCCATGCCGAGCGAAAACGACCATTGATCGTTTAATTTATAAGTTCCGAGAACGCCGGTGAATTCCGTTGGCTCAACTGAATAACCGATGGAACGGGTATAGTTGGGATCGCTGCCGGCATCAAAAACTTCGTAGCCGATCGGCGAGTCAAACACGCCGATTTTCCAGTCAATGCCATTGCCAACGGGTGTGCGCAACGTGATGTAGGCTTGTTTGATGGCGAAATCAGACCCATTTTCACCCGTGAAGTGAGCTTGGCTTTGGCCCCCGACAGCATTCGCTGAAGCATTATAATTAACAGCGTCCGGACCGAACAATAAATCAACTTGATAGCCAGAAGCCCAAGGCGATTCATCTTCAGGTTTGGAAATGGATAGTTTCACCACGTCCAAATTAATTCCATCCTGCTTTGATGGAGTTCCGTTTGGATACTGTCCTTGAAAAGGAATGCTTCCCGCTGGCGAAGACTCATTATTCCCGCCGCCGGGAGCAATCGCCCAATTGGCCGATGCGCTCACGTAGCCGCTGATGGTTGTGTTGGAAAGCGCTGTTTGCAGCGAATTCATTTTTTCGTCCGCGCGAGCCGCCGAGGCGAGACTGACCACCCCGATTGCCGCCAGACCCAATGTCCATTTATTAAACTTCATCTGGTTCCTCCGATGTTGTTTGTTAATTATTGTTTTACCTGTTTGCGAACAAAACCTGTTTGCCCACAAGCACTGATACAGTGCGATTGAGATGAAAATAGAAAAATCCCAACGATTTGACAATCATTTTTTTCAGGTAATTTTTCAGTTGCAAACTTCTTTATTTTAACGACTTGTGAAATCGTTGATGATTTTAATCCACTTTTTGTGCGGTCGCTGTATCAATTTGAGTCAGTTTTGGGCGCTAAAAATGGCCGTTTAAGTGATTTGTTTGAAATAAGAAATTGATTGCGGCTTGGAACAATTGGTGCTTAATCAATTATGAAAACAGATTGCAGGCTTGCAATCTGGCTGAAAATTTTTTATTAAAGAACCAGTTACCAGATATACCGCTATGCCATCATTTGTTTATACCGCCCGGGAAACGGCCACGGGCCGCGAAATTCGCAATAGCGTGGACGCCATGAATGAACAGGCCGCCATTGCGGCGTTGCTCAATCGCAGTTTGCTGGTGGTTTCCATCCAGGAAAAAATCAGCAAAAAGGGCAAAACCGGCGGCGGCAAAATCGCGCTGGCCGATTTGGTGGTTTTCACGCGCCAGTTGGCGACGATGATTGATGCGGGCATCACCATCGTGCAAGGCTTGCAAGCGCTCGCCGAGCAAACTGCCAACAAAGTCATGCGCGATGTGATTCGCGATGTGTGTTCGCGCGTGGAAAGCGGCGAAAGTTTTTCCGAGGCCTTGCATAAACATCCCAAAGCTTTTAACAAACTTTATGTTTCCATGATCGCGGCGGGCGAGAAAGGCGGTTTGCTTTCAGAAATCATGGCGCGTCTGGCGACCTATCTGGAAAACAGCGAGCGCCTGCGCAAAAAAGTCAAAACCGCGCTCATGTATCCGACGGCGGTGACGGTCGTCGCCATTTGCATCACCACCTTTTTGCTCGTAAAAGTCATTCCCACTTTCAAAGAGATTTATTCCGGTTTCGGCGCGCAACTGCCCGGCCCGACGCAATTCCTCATGAACATCAGCACCTTGCTCACGCATTATTTAATTTACCTGATCATTGTGGTGGGCGCGGCGATCTGGGGCTGGCTCTATTTTCTCAAAACTAAAACCGGCCGGGAATTTTGGGATGGCCGCCGCATCAAGCTGCCGGTTTTCGGACCCATCGCGCATAAAATCTGCCTCGCCCGTTTCACCCGCACACTCTCGTCATTGATCCGCAGCGGCGTGCCGATTTTGGAAGTCCTGCAAATCGTTTCGCAAACTGTCGGCAATGTCGTCATGGAAAAAGCCATCAAAACGGCTTCCGTGGACATTGAACGCGGTGAAGGCATTTCCGCCGCGCTCGGCAAAAATCCCATTTTCCCAAGCATGGTCATCCGCATGTTGAGCGCCGGCGAACAGACCGGCAACATTGACAGCATGTTGGAGCGCGTTTCCAATTTTCTTGACGAAGAAATCGAGGCGACGCTCTCCGGCCTCATGTCGCTCATCGAACCGATGTTGATCGTCTTCCTGGGCGTCGTCATTGGCGGCATGGTCATCTGCATGTTCCTGCCCATCTTCAACCTCGGCAACATCGTCAACATGGGTCCCGCCAGCGGACACTGAAAATAAAGAATTAAAACCTGATGGTTGATACGGTAATTTATTCTATCAAACCATCCGTTATAAACCGGCAACAATTTATAAACCGGCAACAATTTTTCCTGCTTGCGGCTGGAAAATTTTTATTTTCGGCCAGCGTTCGCGGATTTTTTCTTCAAACCAATTGCGGGAAACTTCGTCGCCGTGGCCGAGCAGAACCGTTCGCGGCGAAACCTGCCCGACAAATTCCAGCAACTCGTCGCGGTTGGCGTGCGCCGTCAAATCGAAATCCTGCATGTCGCAATTTTTCGTCACGCGCCCGGCACTCGGACTGAACACAAAGGTCTCGCCGCGTTTCGCCGCTTTTAATCTGCCGCCCGGCGTATCCGGATCCGCATAACCGACAAAGAAAATAGATTGCCGCTCGTCGCCCGCCATCCGCATCGCCAAATCATGCGCCGCCGTGTTTTCACTCATCATGCCCGCCGTGATGACGAAAATTTTCCCGCCACTCAACTTCATGTTTTGCGCCTGCCCTTTTTCCAGGACAATGAGATTCAGCGCCTCGTGCAATTGCAGATTCGTGTGCTGGCGATGCGCGCGATGCGCCTCCAGATCGTAAATTTCCGTGAACACGCGGCCCAGACCGCCGATATAAATTGGCTGCGGCTTCAATTTTCCCTCGCGCATCAGCAGCGCCAGCATTGCCAGCATTTCCTGCGTGCGGCCAAGCGCAAATGCCGGAATCAAAATGCAACCTTTGCGTTTTTGTGCTTCGTGAATCGCCGCGACCAATCGTTCAATTTCCTTTTCGCGCGTAAAATCTTTTGGCGCTTCGCGATTGCCGCGCGTCGTTTCCAAAATTAAAACGTCGGCGCGCACGTCTTCAAATCGTGCGCTCCGCAAAATCGTCTGGTCGTGAAAACAAACGTCGCCCGTATAAAATAAAGTTTCCTTTTTACCGCGCACCATGATGCCCGCCGAGCCGAGCGTGTGGCCGGCGTCAAAAAATTCCAGCGTCGGCGACGGCAGACCCGCGCGCGATTTTTGAAACGAACTCCATTCGATCTCGCGATTGTATTTGAAGCCTTGAAATCTCGGCGCGATGTCATCCAGTTCATCGTGCGTGTAAAGCGGATATTCGCGGATGCCCAGTTCATCGCGCTGGCGCGTCATCACGTTCACGGAATTATGCAAGACGCGCTCGGCGATAAAATAACTCAACTCCGTCATCAAAACATGCGCCTTGGGAAAATGTCGCAACGCCACCGGCAGCGCACCGACATGATCGTGATGACAATGCGAAATCGCAATCGCATCCAATTCATTTGTTTTCGCCGCGTTGAACAGCGGCAACCCGGCGCGGCCTTCGCGTTTAGGATGCATTCCGGCGTCGAGCAAAATCCGGTGCTCGTCAATCTCGACCAGCCACGCGCTCGCGCCGATGTCCGTGTCGGGATTCAAATTCGTAATGTTCACCAGCCGATTTCATCACAAAGATCCGAAGTCACAAAGCGAAATTAAATCTTCGTGTTCTTTTTGCCTTTGTGGTTATTTTATTTTTGCAATGCCGCCGCCCAAAAAAATTTCCGCGCGTCAAAAAGTTCTCGCCCAGTGGCGCGGCGTTGACCTCGCGCCGATTGAAATTGCCAAAGCGGTTCGCGCGCGGAAACCGGGCGAAGTGCTTCCAAAACTGTTGAAAGATTTACGGATTGACGCGCGACAAGGCGAGGCGGAAATCGTCAAAGTCTGGAATTCGCTGCTCGACCCGAACATCGTCGCGCACGCGCAGCCGGCCAATTTGCACAAAGGCACGCTGTTCGTGAACGTGGACAGCAGCGCCTGGCTTTCGGAAATCGTGCGTTATCGCCGCAAGGAAATTCTCGACCGTTTGCAGCATAGTTTCGGAAAAGCTTTGATCCAAAAAATTTCCTTCCGCATCGGCTGAACGGTTGAAATTGCTGAGAGGAAAAATGTAACATTTTTCAATTGGGCATTTTTCATGGCGCTTTGTAATTTGACCGCTGCATGGAAAAAATTCGCCGCGCCGTCGTTGATGTGGGCACCAACTCGATCAAATTGTTGATCGCGGATGTCAATGGCCGCGACGTGCAACTGGTGCATGAAGCAAGCCGGCAGACACGATTGGGCAAAGGCTTTTACGAAACGCAGCAACTGCAATCCGACGCCATCGCGCACACCGCCGAAGCCGTCGCTGAATTTGCCAAAATCGCGCGCGAAAAAAAATCGGCGGCCGTTCGCGTCATCGCCACCAGCGCCGCGCGTGACGCGGTGAACGCACAAGAACTGATTTCGGCCATTCGCGGCGCAGCGCATCTCGAAACGGAAATTATCTCCGGCGCCCAGGAAGCCGAATGGGTTTTTCAAGGCGTCACCACAGGCGCAGAAATGGCAAATCAACCGCTGCTGTTGCTGGATGTGGGCGGCGGCAGCACGGAATTGATTTTGGGTCGCGGCGGAAAAATAAATTTCGCGCAAAGTTTTCCGCTTGGCACCGTGCGCTTGCTCGAAAAATTTCCGCACAGCGATCCGCCGAAAAAATTTGAATTCGATTCCTGCCATAATTGGCTGAAAGATTTTTTGCGCCGTGAAGTGCGCCCGCAACTCGAACCCGCGTTAAAAAATGAAACCGGCGACATTCAACTCGTCGGCACCGGCGGGACGACGAACATTCTTGCACGCATGGAAAATAAACTGGACCGCTTTGACCGCGAAAAAATTGACGGCGCAGTTTTGACGGTTGACCAAATTGTGGCGCACCGCAAAAAACTTTGGAGATCGCCACTGGCCGAGCGCAAAGAAATTTCCGGTCTGCCCAAATCGCGCGCGGACGTGATTTTGACCGGCGTGCTGATTTGCGAAATCATCATGGAAAAATTCTGCTTCAAAAAAATTTGCGTCAGCACGCGCGGATTGCGTTTTGCGGCGGTGATGGACTGACAAGCATTTACGATTGATGATTTTTGATTTACGATTTATCTGAAACTGCTCTGGCGGAGCAATCATAAATCATAAATTCTAATGCGTGTTCTAATTGTCGGTTGCGGTTACGTCGGTTTGCCGCTCGGAATTGAATTGGTCCGGCTCGGCCATGAAGTTTTTGGTTTGCGCCGAAATTCCGCCAGGGCAAACGAATTAAAATCCGCCGGCATCCAACCACTCTTCGCCGACATTACAAAACTCGAAGAATTAAATAAATTGCCGCGCGATTTTGACTGGGTTGTCAATTGCGTCGCCGCCAACGGCGCGGATTATTCCGAAACGTATTTGCGCGGCACCAAAAACTTAATGGCATGGCTCGAAAATTCGCCGCCAAAAAAATTTATTTATACCAGCAGCACGAGCGTTTATGGGCAGGACGACGGTTCGCCAGTCAAAGAAACCAGCCCGACCGAACCGCTTGCGGAAACTTCAAAAGTTTTGGTGCAGACGGAAAAAGTTTTGTTCGCCGCGTTTGCGGAAAAAAATTTTCCGGTGGTCATTTTGCGCGTCGCCGGCATTTACGGGCCGGATCGCGGGCATTTATTCAAACAATTTCTGAAAAACGAGGCGCGCATTGATGGCGATGGCGCGCGTTTTTTGAACATGATTCATCGCGATGACGTGGTCGGCTGCATTATTTCCGCGTTGAAAAGCGGACGCGCGGGAGAAATTTACAACGTTGTGGATGACGAGCCGGTTTCGCAATTGAATTTTCTGGTCTGGCTCGCGGGCACGCTCGGAAAATATCCGCCGCCGTCCGAACCGGAAAATTTGGAAGCGCGCAAACGCGGCGCGACCAACAAACGCGTCTCAAACCGAAAGTTAAAAATGGAACTCGGCTATCCATTCAAACATCCGAATTTTCGCAGCGGTTATAGCGCGGAAATTTTGCGCCTCGACCGCGCAGGCGAGTTGCACATCGCACCGGACGTGCGCTGAAATTATTTCGGCGGCAGTGACCGCATTCGCGCGAGGACTTGCTGAAACAAATCGTTCAGGGCGACATCAAACGCGTGAAATTCCCGCGCTTCCACTGGCGGCGGACAATTTTCTGCGGCGATTTTGGCCAGATGCGAACCGTAACTCAACGCCTCGGCTTGGGTCAGCAGCAGCGTGAATTCAAAGTTTTCGCCGGAGGAAAAAAGCAGTTCATGCTCCCGGGTTTTGGCGATGGCGGCGCGCGTCGCCTTTTCGCCGGCGGGTAATTCAAGCGCGTGCAAATTCAGCGCGGAATCGTTTTTGGCCATTGCTGCCAATTGTTTTTCACCGTCGCCGGCGCTTTTTGAAATCGCTTTGATGAGCTGGCCGAGCGCGGCGGAATTCCCTTTGAAGATCAAGACTTTGCTGACATTTTTTTCTTCGTCCAACAAACCGTAAAGCAAACTGGCGGCATTGTTGCACAATTCAATTTTCTTTGCGTCCGGGCCGTCGGCAACCGTCGGCGGGGAATTTTGCACCTGCGCGCAGCCGCAAAAAATTCCGGCGAAAAATAAAATTTCAAAAATATAGCGCAGCCGTTTCATCGCTTGACTTTAATCCCAAAAAAA
Source organism: Verrucomicrobiia bacterium (assembly GCA_036509895.1). Classification (GTDB taxonomy): domain Bacteria; phylum Verrucomicrobiota; class Verrucomicrobiia; order Limisphaerales; family UBA11358; genus UBA11358. Next base: position 44,785 of record DATCEV010000061.1, on the reverse strand, counting down.
TTATACGCGACAATTTCTACAAATTTAATTTAGACCTCATCACGATTTCTGCCTAGATTTCCCGCCGCAATGTCTGCCGCCGAAATCCAACTCACGCCGATGATGGCGCAATATCGCCGCATCAAAAGCGAACTGCCGCGCGACGCGATCTTGCTCTTCCGCCTCGGCGATTTTTACGAAATGTTTTTTGAAGACGCGCAAACCGGCGCGCAAATTTTGAATCTCGCCTTGACCGCGCGCCACGGCGTGCCGATGTGCGGTCTGCCGTTTCACGCCGCGAATGCTTACATCGGAAAAATTTTGCGCGCGGGAAAAAAAGTTGCCATTTGCGAACAAACCGAAGACGCGCGTCCGGGAAAATTGGTCAATCGCGAAGTCACGCAAATTCTTTCGCCCGGCACGCATTTCGACGAACGAATTCTTGCCGCCGAAAAAAATAATTTTCTCGCCGCGATTTGTCCGGGCGGAAAAGTGTTCGGCCTCGCGCTCGTGGATTTGACGACCGGCGATTTTTTGGCGACCGAATTGGAAAATGAAATCGCGTTGCTCGCGGAACTCGAACGTTTGCGCCCGGCGGAAATTATTTTTCCCACCGAAAAAATTTCCATTCGCGACGCGCTGCGCGATTCGTTCAAAATTTTGAACGGCCACGATGACTGGGTTTTTGCGCCGGAAACCGCCGTCTTCACCGTGCGCGAGCATTTCAAAGTCACGTCGCTCGACGGTTTCGGTCTCAAGGAAAAAATTGCCGCGATTGGCGCGTGCGGCGGCGCGTTGCATTATTTGACGCAGCATTTGCGGCGCGACGCCAAAAATCTCACACGCATTTCGTTTTATCAGCGCAGCGATTTTCTGGCGCTCGATTACACGACGCTGCGGCATCTGGAAATTCTCGAACCGCTGCGCCACGATGCGCCGCGCAATTCCTCGCTTTACGGCGCGCTGAACAAAACGGTCACGCCGATGGGCGCGCGGCTTTTGCGCAACTGGCTTTCGCAACCGCTCGCGCGCGTCGAACCGATTTGCGAACGTCAAAACGCCGTGCAAAATTTTTTGGAAAATAGTTTTGCGCTCGACAGTTTTCGTCAGCAGCTTGCGAAAGTGCGCGATTTGGAACGCACGATTGGCCGGTTAAGTTCCGGCGGCGGGAACGCGCGCGATTTGGCTGCGCTGCGAACTGCGCTGGAACAAATTCCTGGATTGAAGACGACGCTGGCCAAAGTAGGACAGGCTTCCAGCCTGTCCACCGAGCGCGACAGCGCGAGCGGAAAATTTCAAGAAATTCTTCCGTCAGTTTCGCCGACGGAGGCAGGCCAGATGCCTGCCCTACTTTATGAACTTGCCGCGCAAATTTCCGAATCGCCTGCGCTCGTCGAATTGATTTCTCGCGCGATCGTGGACGAGCCGCCGCTGCCGATCAAAGAAGGCGGCCTGATTCGCGACGGTTTTGATGCGAACTTGGACGAACTGCGCGACGCGCAACGCGGCGGAAAAGATTGGATCGCAAAATTGCAGGCAGACGAAATTGTGGCCACGGGAATTTCTTCGCTCAAAGTCCGTTTCAATTCCGTCTTCGGTTACTACATTGAAATCACCAAAGCAAATCTGGAAAAAGTTCCGGCGCATTATCATCGCAAGCAGACCATCGCAAACGGCGAACGTTTTATCACGCCGGAGTTGAAGGCAATGGAGGGAAAAATTCTCGGCGCGGAAGAGCGCAGCGTGAAATTGGAATATGAACTCTTTCATCGCGTGCGCGAAAATGTCTTGGAGCAGCTCAAAGAAATTCAGCAAACCGCCGGCGCGCTCGCGCAATTGGACGTTCTCGCTTCATTCGCAGAAACCGCGCGATTGCAAAATTATATTCGCCCGCAAATTTCCGACGAAGGCCTATTGCAAATCCGCGATGGCCGTCATCCGGTTTTGGAACAAAATCTTTTGGACGAAAGATTTGTTCCGAACGACACGGCGCTTCAAAGTAGGGCAGGCTTCCAGCCTGCCCGCGTCGGCGAAGCCAATGCGGAAATTCTTTCTTCTGCTTCAACGTTCGCGCCGTCGCGTTCGCTGGGCAGACTGGAAGCCTGCCCTACTTTTCCACAAATCGCGCTCATCACCGGGCCGAACATGGCGGGCAAATCCACTTACATCCGGCAAGTCGCGCTGATCGCGTTGCTCGCGCACACCGGAAGTTTTGTTCCGGCGGCAGAAGCGCGCGTTGATTTGATTGACCGTATTTTCACGCGCATCGGCGCGAGCGATGATTTGGCGCGCGGCCAAAGCACGTTCATGGTCGAGATGACCGAGACGGCGAATATTTTGAACAACGCCACGGCGCGCAGCCTCATCGTGCTGGACGAAATCGGACGCGGCACGAGCACGTTCGACGGCTTGAGCCTCGCGTGGTCCATCGTCGAACATCTGCACAATGCCGTCGGCGCGAAAACTTTGTTTGCCACGCATTATCACGAATTGACCGAACTGGCGTCGCGTTTGCCGCGAATTAAAAATTTCAACGTCGCCGTGCGCGAGTGGCACGACCAGATCGTTTTTCTCCGCAAAATCGTCGAGGGTGGCACGGATAAAAGTTACGGCATCCAGGTCGCGCGGCTGGCGGGCGTGCCGAAGGAAGTCTTGGAACGCGCGAAGCAGATTTTGTCGAACCTGGAAGAATCCGAACTCACGCCGGAAGGCAACGTGCGTCCGCAAACGCGGCAACGCGGCAAACTGCAAAATCTTCCCGTGTCGCCGCAGCTGGATTTGTTCGGGTAAACTCAGGGACAGCAAATGTCTGACCGGGCTGTTAAAAATGCCCGCCTGAATGAATACACTTTTTAGTTGCAATTATTCTAGGGCTAATATATCTAGTATAAATATGTCTAGACAAAATAAGTCTAGTTATAAAACAGCCACGCCCGCCCTTGGCGAATGGCTGCGGCAGATGCGCCTTGCCCGAAAGCTTCCGGGCCGGGCCGTGGCCGCTGCTGCCGAAATGGATCAGGCCTACTTAAGCAAGGTGGAATTGGGCCAGCGTTTGCCAACAAAGGAACAGACGTTGGCCCTGGCAAAGTTCTTCGGCCAGAAACCAGATTTTATGGAAGCCCGTCGTATTGCTGAAAAATTCCGCATGGAGCACGCGGAGAATCCCGCTGCGCTCCAAGCTCTGCAAATCTTGAACGATTCGCCTCTGAAAACTGGCTAACCAACAAAAAATTATGGCCCGCCAAAAAAAATCCAAAATTAAAACCGAAGCCGCCGCCGAGACTCCGACGGAGTTGAAGCCCGGTTACGTCATTGACTTCATTTCGGGCTTGCCGGTCAAGGACACACCAGAGGAACGCGATGCCGTGCAAGTGTTCGCCCACCGCCTCGTGGAAGATTACGGCTACCCGAAGGAACTCATCCAGACGCGCCCGCAATATCGCGTCCGCATCCGCCCATCTGACGAGGAAAAATCCTACCCCGTGGACATCGCTGTGTTCCGCACGCCGAAGAAACTAGAAGACGATTTGTTCATGGTCGTCGAGTGCAAGAAAAAGACCCGCAAGGATGGTGTTGCCCAGCTCAAACTTTATCTCGACATGTCCGCCGCCGAAGTGGGCGTGTGGTTCAATGGCGACGAACATCAATACCTGCGGAAAGTTCATCACAAGAACGGCTCGCGCACTTACGAACCGCTGCCGAACATTCCGCGTCACGGCCAGCGCATTGAGGACATCGGCCTCTACAAACGCAAAGACCTCAAGAAGCCGTCGAACCTTAAGGCCGTGTTCCGCGATTTGCGAAACCATCTGGCTGGCATGACGACTGGCATCACGCGAGATGAAGCACTCGCAGCGGAAATTATCAACATTCTCTTCTGCAAAATTCTCGATGAGCAGGAAACCGCGCCAGATGAAACCGTCACGTTTCGTGCGGGTGTGGGCGAAACACCCGCCGCTGTGCGGAAACGGATTCTGCCCTTGTTTGAAAAGGTGAAGACGGATTATTACGAGGATGTTTTCGACAAGGCTGACACGCTCAAACTGGACGATGAAAGCCTGACCTATGTGGTTGGTGAATTGCAGAACTACTGCGTGATGGAGGCCGACCGCGATGCGATTGGTGATGCGTTTGAAGTTTTTATCGGCCCGGCATTGCGCGGTGCGGAAGGACAATTTTTTACCCCGCGCAATGTGGTTCAGATGATGGTGGAAATTCTTGACCCAAAGCCGGGAGAAAAAATCATAGATCCGGCGTGCGGCTCTGGAGGTTTCTTGATTGCCGCCCTGGAACATGTTTGGAGCCATGTTCGCACGGAGGCAAAACGAAAAGCTTGGTCAGAAAAACTACGGTGGAGGCGAGAAGTGGAAGTGGCAACAGACTGTTTCCGAGGCATGGACAAGGATTCATTTCTGGCGAAAGTTTGCAAGGCATACATGGCTCTGATTGGTGACGGGCGAGGTGGAATATTTTGCGCTAACTCCCTGGCAAATCCGGTTGATTGGCCGTCAGCGATGAACGAGAAGATTGCTCTCGGAAAATTTGATGTCGTTCTTACCAATCCACCATTTGGGAAAAATATCGTGGTAAAAGGTGCGCCGCTATTGAGTCAATTTGACTTTGGCTATCATTGGAAGAAAGACAAAGCAGTGGGAACATGGGAAAAGCAAACCGCATTGTTTGAAGATCAGCCACCACAAATTATTTTTATCAACCGATGTCTTCAATTACTAAAGCCGGGCGGACGAATGGGGATAGTTTTGCCCGAAGCCGTATTTGGAATGCCGACGTATGAATATGTCGTCGCTTACCTTCGTGAACGAACGAAGATTCGTGGAGTAATTTCAATGCCAGAGGCTTTGTTCAAAACGAGCGGCAAAGGTGGAACACATGCAAAGGTGTGTGTATTGATTTTGGAGAATTCAAAGCCGAAAGACGGTGAAGATTGGGAGATCTTCATGGCCGAAGCGAAATGGTGTGGACACGACTCGCGTGGCAATCCAACTATACGGGCGGATAAGGATGGAAAAGATGTTTTGTTGGACGATGTTCCACTAATCGCAGCGCGCTACAAAGAACTGACCGAAGGCAAAAAAGGTAACGGCGATTTGCTTGGCTTCAAAACGCGGATTTCGGCGCTGAAGAGGGACAACTTCATCGCCAAGTATTACGACCCAAAACTTCAAGCAGACTTGAAAGCATTGAGCAAGACACATGAATTGGTTTCCTTGGAGCAGTTAATTGAGGGGAAAATTCTTTCGTGGAGCACCGGCATCGAAGTCGGCAAGATGGCTTACGGAACAGGCAAGGTTTCCTTCGTCCGCACGTCCGACATTTCAAACTGGGAACTCAAGGGCGATCCGAAACAGGGCGTGAGTGCGGCAATTTACGAGGACAACAAACAGGACGTGCAGGCGCATGACATTTTTGTCGTGCGCGACGGCACTTATCTAGTCGGCACGTCCGCCATTCTCACGCAACAAGATACAAAAATCCTTTACTGCGGCGGTATGTATAAACTCCGCGTTCGCCAGCCGGAAAAACTCGATCCGTTCCTCCTGCTCGCTTTGCTCAACACGCCCATCGTCCGGCGGCAGATGCGTTCCAAGCAATTCACACGTGACATCATTGACACGCTCGGCAAGCGGCTGTTTGAAGTGGTTCTTCCGTTGCCCAAAGATGCCAAGCTCCGAAAACGTATTGCCGATGAAACCCGGTCAGTCATTGAAACACGCGCCTCACTTCGCGACCGCGCCAAAGCAATTGCATTGGAAGTTGAAGGGGAAGTTGCAGCGCTCGAAACGGAGGAAGAATAGCCGTCACGGTTTCAGCCATTTCACGAACCACTTGATCGCCGCGTGTTCGGATTCGGGCTTGACCTATTGATTTACGCATGATTTGTGCGGTATTGACCTGCTGCCACAAAACGAATATTTTTTTTGAATGGAAACCATGACTTTGAAATTGGAACGCAAACAAATTGCCTTACTCAAAGAACAAGCAAAAGCCTTGGGCCGTTCGCAAGCGGCGGTTGTGCGCGATTTGATTGACCGGCATCTCGCGAATAAGAAACGCCCGTCGCTGCACGATTTGGCCAAAGATATTTGTGGCAGTGTTTCCGGCCCTCGCGATATGTCCACGCGTAAATTGACTGGCTATGGCCGCGACTAAAATCCTGCTCGATGCCGGTCCGCTGATTGGATACTTGAATCGCAAAGACCAATTCCATGAATGGTCGGTGGAAAGTTGGTCCGCGTTGACCGCTCCGTTGTGGACTTGCGAAGCGGTTTTGTCGGAAGTAATTTTTAATTTGCACTCGGAACAAATGCCATTGGATTCAATTCTGCATTATCTCGAATCGGGAATTATTCGCGTGGATTTCTCGATGGAAGAAAATCTTTCGGACATTTTACAACTGCTGCGCAAATACGCCGACCAACCGATGAGCCTCGCCGACGCGTGCCTCGTGCGCATGGCCGAACTGAATGCTCACTGCCAAATTTTTACGACCGACAAAGATTTTTTGGTTTATCATCGCAAAGGCCGCAGCGTCATCCCCTTGCTCGCGCCTTTTTGATTATTTTTTTTCACGCAACATTTTATGAAACAAATGGAAATTTCCGGACACGTCGCGATTCTTTCCGGCAGCGGCGATTTGCCGAAAATTATCGTCACGACGAAATCCAGCGCAGCGGAAATTTATCTGCATGGCGCGCACGTCACGCATTTTCAGAAAAATGGCGAACCGCCACTGTTGTTTATGAGTGCGAAAAGTCATTTTGCGCCGGGCGAACCGATTCGCGGCGGCGTGCCGATTATTTTTCCGTGGTTCGGCAATCGCGACGGCGAACCGTCCCACGGTTTCGCGCGCATCACGGAATGGAAATTAGTAAAGACGTTCGTGACGCCCGATAACCAAGTAGTTTTACATTTTTCATTGCCACAAATTTTCGGCCGCGAAGCCTGGAATTCTTTGCGAACGGAATTCGTCGTGACGGTCTCCGACAAACTCACGATGGAATTGCTCACCACGAATGATGCTTGTGATGAAACGCTGGTGATTGAAAATTGTTTGCACACCTATTTTCAGGTTGGCGACATCGGCGCAGTTTCTGTTTCCGGTTTGGAAAATTCGCCGTTCGATGATTTTGCCGCCGGCGCGAACGGTGCCCGACGAGCGGCGGAAAATTCCATTTTGCAAATCACAAAAGAAACCAATCGCGTTTATTTTGATTCGCCACAAACGGTTGAAATTCGCGATGAAAATTTTAAGCGCACCATCCGTGTGGAAAAATTTAATTCGCAGTCCACGATTGTTTGGAATCCGTGGACGACTCAGAAATTGCCGGATGATTTTGATCCGGCGGAACACAAGCACATGGTCTGCGTGGAATCAGGCAACATCAAGCAGAACAAAATTTTCCTCGCGCCGGGAAAAACTTCCGCGTTGAAAGTTGTTTTGAACAGCCGCGCATTGACGGTTCGATAAAATCTGATAATCTGATTTTATGAAAACGATTATTACCGTCACGGAAGCGGCGCGTAATTTTGCGCATTGCCTCAATCGTGTGCGTTATCAAAATGCGAGTTTTACGCTGATCAAAAACGGCCGGCCGCTGGCACGGCTCATTTCTGAAACCGAAAGAATTTGCACGGGCCGTGAACTGGCTGAGGCTCTCGCCGGAGTGGAGCTTTCGCCGCGCGAAGCGCTGGCCTGGCGCAAAGATTATCTCAAAGCAAACAAATCACTCAAAAATCCTGAAAACAAATGGCGATAATTCTCGATGCCGATGTGATTATCCGCGGCGAAAAAGGGACGTTTGATTTCAAACGCTGGCTCGCTTCGCAACCGAATGAAGAATTTGAAATCGCGGCGATTACGGTGGCCGAACTTTGGCACGGCGTCGAGCGGGCGGTTGGCGCGCGGCGCAAGTTGCGGACAAATTATTTGCAAGCGATTTTGAATCTGGCGCCAATTATTCCTTACACTGACCAAACAGCTTACGCTCACGCGCGCATCTGGGCGGAATTGGAGGTCGCAGGAAAAATGATTGGCTATTACGATCTGATTGTGGCGGCGACGGCATTGGAACGTGGCAGCGCGGTCGCCACTTTTAACCGGAAACATTTTACGTCGGTTAAAGGATTGAAAGTGGTTGAACCCAAATAGCGCGGGAAATTATTTTCGTTCCTTCGGCTCGCTACGAAATCCGACGCTCAGGCGGTTCCACAAATTGATCATGCCGATGGCGACGGTCAAATCCACGAGTTCCTTTTCGGAAAAATGTTTTTTTACCTCATTATAAATTTCGTCGGGAGCGCGCGTTTCGGCAACGTGCGTCAACGATTCCGCCCACGCGAGCGCGGCGCGTTCGCGTTCGGTAAAAAACGGAGCTTCACGCCATGCGGCGACGCAATCGAGGCGCTGTTGCGTTTCACCGAGATGCCGCGCTTCGTTCGCGTGCATGTCGAGGCAAAACGCGCAGCCGTTGATTTGTGAGACGCGCAGTTCGATGAGCGCGCGCAATTTTGCGTCGGTGAAAACTTTGGCGATGTGTTGATGAACGCCGAGCAACGCCTGATACGTTTCGGGCGCGGTCGTGCGATAATTGATCCGGTTTGACATAGGAAAAGAAAATAGCGCGAGGTGACGGATTCTGCAAAACTACAATTTCAAAATGATTTCGGTCATCGAGCAACAATCTGGCGGAAGCGGCAACGATTTGGTGAAACAAGTCGAAGAAATTTTTTCGCCGACGGGCATTCTGTCTAAATCGAAAAATTTTGAATTTCGCCCGCAGCAACAGGAAATGGCCGTGGCCGTCGCGCGCGCGCTGCAAAAACGCGAACATCTTGCAGTCGAAGCCGGGACGGGCGTCGGCAAATCGCTCGCGTATTTAATTCCGGCAATTTTGTTTGCCGTTTTTCAAAATAAAAAAGCCGTTGTTTCCACGCATACAATTAATTTACAGGAACAGCTTACGGAAAAAGATTTGCCAGTGTTGACGGGCGTTTTAGCCGCTTTGCCAGAGCCGATAAAATTTTCTTTCACGATGCTCAAAGGCCGCGCGAATTATCTTTGCACGCGACGATTGCAAAAAGCGATGCAGCAAAGTGGAAATCTTTTCACGTCGTCCGAAGCGGAAGAATTGCAACGCATTTACGAATGGTCAAAAAAAACGACGGACGGCAGTTTGTCGGATTTTGAAATTGAGCCGGACATGAAAGTTTGGTCGCAGGTTTGCTCCGAGCGCGGGCTGTGCTCGCCGAAAGCGTGCGGGCGTCTGTCCGATTTTGTCAAAGACCACGGCGTTTGTTTTTTTCAACAAGCGCGGAATAAAATTCTTTCGTCCGACGTTTTGATTTTGAACCATACTTTATTTTTTACGTTGCTCGGCGGCATTGAAGAAGAAATGGAAGGCGGAATTTTATTCAAAAACGATTTCGTGATTTTCGACGAGGCGCACACGGTTGAGAATGTCGCGTCGCGTCACATTGGTTTGAGCGTTTCGAGCGGGCAAATGCGTTACTCGCTGAATCGCCTTTGGAATCCGCGCACGGAAAAAGGTCTGCTGGCCACGTTGCGCCAGGGAAATGCCGTAAAACTCGTCGCGGACATTTTGAGCGAGTCGGACCAGTTTTTTGAAAATGTCGAGCGCGCGTGCGAAGAAATTCAATCCAGCGCGAAACCGAAATTTGCCGGCGGCGAAAATAATTCTGCGCGTCGCCGCGAGTGGAAAGAGTTGCGCATTCGCCACGCCGAATTGGTGAAGGATAATGTGACGCTGCCAATTCAACGATTGCGCGAGGCCGTGAGCGAATTGATAAAAACCAGCGAGGACAAGGACATCGGACAGGAACTGATCGAATGCAATCGCCGGCTGGGCGAATTGAAAGTGGAAGTCGCGGAATTTTTGAGTCAGCAGGCGGATGACCATGTTTATTGGGTGGAACGCGGCGGCAAAATGCAGCGGAATCTTTCGCTCAACGCCGCGCCGATTGACGTGGCGGATTTTTTGCGCCGCAGACTTTTTAAAAGCGACACGAGCGTGATCATGACGAGCGCGACGCTGGCAACTAAAGTAGGGCAGGCTTCCAGCCTGCCCAACGAGCGCATCAGCTCGAGCAAGGAAAAAAAACCAACGCCGACTTCGTCGGCGAGGGCAGGCGAGACGCCTGCCCTACTTTTCTCGCCATTCGATCCGTCCGCGCCAGTTGGCATTTATGGACGACATCTCCCGCATTGGCGACAAGACGGCTCGACTTACTTTGTCACCTTCCGGTTGGCGGATTCGATACCGCAATCAAAGCTGCGGGAGTGGGAGCGGGAAATGACCGACTGGCTCAAGAAAAATCCAGAACCGCACACCATTGAACAGAAAGCGGAGTATCACGAACGGTTTACGGAAAAATTTCAACGCTGGCTCGATGCTGGCATGGGTGAGTGCGTGTTACGCCGTCCGGAAATTTCAGCGGTGGTTGAGGAAGCATTGCGACATTTCGATGGCGAGCGATATATGTTGGGTCATTATATCGTCATGCCCAATCACGTTCACGCCGTCGTGCGTCCCGTGCAGGGGCATCTGCTCAAGGACATCTTGCACTCATGGAAATCTTTCACGGCTCATAAACTGAACGAGATTCTTGGGCGAGAGGGTCAGTTATGGCAGGACGAATCGTTTGACTGTATTGTCCGCAACGAAATCCAGTTGGAAAAGATTGGTTTCTATATTCGGGAAAATCCGGTGAAGGCGGCCTTGAAACCAGGAGCATTCAGACTCGGAGCAGGCCGTAACGTAGGGCAGGCGTCCCGCCTGCCCGGCGAGAGTGAAAGACCGGGCAAAGAAGTTCAAAAACCTGCGCCGACTTCGTCGGCGCGGGCAGGCGGGACGCCTGCCCTACTTTATTTCTCGCGTCGCGTCGGCGCGGAATCGGCGACTCAATTGCTAGTCGGCACGCCGTTTGATTACGAGCGGCAGATGAAATTATTCGTCGCCAAAAAAATGCCCGACCCGCGCGAAGCCGCTTATCGCGAAGCGTTGACTCATTGGATTGAGCATTTCGTGAGGAAGACCCACGGCAAGGCGTTCGTTCTGTTCACGAATTACAGCCTCATGCAGGGAATCGCCGAGGTGATGAAACCGTTTTTTGACAAATTAAAACTTCAATTGCTGGTGCAAGGCACCGGCACGCCGCGCTCGACGATGTTGGAAAAATTCAAGGACGACACGGACTCGGTGCTTTTCGGCACGGACAGTTTTTGGCAAGGCGTGGACGTGCCGGGCGAGGCGCTCTCCAACGTCATCATCACGCGGCTGCCGTTCGCGGTGCCGGATCATCCGCTGATCGAGGCGCGCATCGAGGCGATCGAGGCGCGCGGCGGAAATTCCTTCGGCGAATTTTCTTTGCCCGAAGCGATCCTTAAATTTCGTCAAGGCGTCGGGCGATTGATCCGCACAAAAACCGACACGGGAATCGTCGTCGTTTTAGACAACCGGATTTTGACGAAGCAATACGGACAGGCATTTTTGGACGCGTTGCCAAAATGTCCGGTGGAGATTGTGTGAAAGATTATTTGGAAGGCGCGACTGATTAATTATTCTTTTGAACGCCTTGTAAAAGCTCATCAATAACTGGATCAATTTTTGTTCTAGTGCTCTCCCATTTCATCGGTGACAAGCCACCGCCGTTACGAAGATGGTATTCTGCATAAGCGATTCGCCGACCATTTTTATCATCAATTGCAATCGTCGCTTGAGTAAGATAAGGAGCCATATCCCATCTTCGTCCGGAGGTGTAAGTCACCACATAAGCATCTTTCACATCTGCATCTTCGGGCACAATTGTCGCCTTAATACCATGACGTTCAAAGCCGTCGTCAAGAGAGTCAAGGAAATCTGAAACCGTAACTCTTGGATTTGTGCGAATAACAACAGAGGTTATTTTTTCACTCGCAGAAACCGGACGGACATTTATAGATGTGCAGCCACAAAGAACCAGCATTGTTGCCGCAAATAGGACAAATGAATTTTTCATAGAAGATTGGGTGCAGCTTATGTCTAAAAAATCCTGTGTCGAGAAAAAGCGGCAGAGAGCTTTTGCCTGTGACATTCTGCGGCCATGACGCGCACGGAAAAATTTCCGGCCAAATCTATCGCGGTAGCAGCGAACGTCAGTTCGCTCCATCTAATTTTTCCGGCAAAATAATGAGCCGATTCACATTGATTACAAATCTGTAATGGGTTTGTGGCGCGGGACAAGAATTTTCATCAGGCACCAGGCGATTAAATAACTGAACGCGCAAACGATGAACATGATGAGATAGACCGTTTGCGAAGTGGCTTTGAAATGATCGGTGAAAAATCCCGGCAGCAATTGCACCAGCACTCCGCCGATGCCGCCCGCCGTGGTGCCGATGCCGATGACCGACGCGATGGTTTTTTTAGGAAACATGTCGGAGACGGTGGTGAATAAATTGGCCGACCACGCCTGATGCGCCGTGCATCCAATGCAAATCATGGCTACCGCAAGAGTTGAGGCGTTATTTCCAAACCGGTTCACGTCGCCAAAGTATTGTGTCAGCAAAACTGCGAGCGGACAAACGGCGATGATGAACATCGTGATCATGCGCGCTTGATAAACGCCCATGCCGCGTTTGATGAGAAACATCGGAAGGCTCCCGCCAAAAATACTGCCGATGATGGCGACGCCATAGATGATGAATGTCGGCAACATGACTTGTTTGGGCGTCATGTGAAATTGCTTGAACAAATAATCCGGCAGCCAAAATAAATAAAACCACCAGATGCCGTCGGTCATAAATTTGCCGACGAAAAATGACCATGATTGCCGGTATCCAAAAAGTTTCCACCACGAAACTTTTTGCGTTTTGTCGCCGGTCGGTTGATCCGCCACCGTTTCATCATCAATGTGAATGTAATTGTATTCGGCTTGCGACAATCTTTTTTGTTTATTTGGCGGGTTGTAGAGCCAGAACCAAAAAATGAGCCAGAAAAATCCCGACGCGCCCGTGAGAATGAACGCCATTTTCCAACCGAGCGTTGTGCCGAAATGAATGATGCACCACGGCACAAAAAACGCCGCGACCATGGCGCCGCCGTTGGAACCGGCGTTGAAAATTGCGGTGGCCAACGCGCGCTCGCGCTTTGGAAACCATTCCGCAACCGTTTTGATGGAAGCCGGAAAATTTCCCGCTTCGCCGACGGCAAACAAACTGCGAATGGCGATGTGCGCCGCGACCAAAGAACCGACAAACGCATTGGCGATCCCAAAAATGGACCAAAGAGTCAGCGAGAGCGCCAGGCCGATTTTGGTTCCGATCTTGTCAATGACCCAGCCGACGAACAGTGTCATGCCGGCGTAAAATCCCGTGAAGAAGGCCGTCAAATGTCCGAAGTCCGTGGTCGTCCAGCCGAAGCCGCCTTGCGAAACCGGCGCGCAAAAAACGTAATCCTTCAAATAGCCGATGACCTGGCGATCCATGTAATTGAAAGTCGTGGAGAAAAAAAGCAGGCCGCAGATGACCCAGCGATAATTGTGAAACTTCGAGGGGGAATTCATTATGACCGAGCAATAACTGAAAATAAATTTTCGTTCAAGCCCTTAAATCGAAACTTTACAAACCGCCCGTGTCTGTGCGACCTTGCGGGCATGATTTGGAAAAAACTTTTGCAGATTTTGCCGGCAGTGTTGTTGACGGGTTGCGCGGGAACGTTCACGCAATTGACGCCAACGCAACAGCCGCGCAATGCCGATAATCTTTATCCGGTGGAAGTGGCTTTCAGTTCTCCGCAACAATCGCTGCGTTGGGCCAGCATCCAGCCGTATGTGTTGGTCGGCGGCGACCTTTATAAAATGCGTCCGGTGCCGATGGTGACCAATCGTTGGGACGGGCTGGTGCCCGTGCCGTCAACCGCAGACAGCGTCCGATATCGCTACAAGTTTGATTACGATTACAACAGCTTCGGCTCGGAACCGAAGCCTAACAGCGCGTTTTCGCCGACTTACAATTTGAAAATCATCGGCCAGTAAGCCGGTTCGTGCGCGCTTTCAATCGCAAAACTTTTTTGTCCGTGCCTTCGACCTCGATGCTGTGGGTTTCCACATCGGGATCGTCTTTGAGTGCCTGATGCACGACGCGCCGGTCAAAGGCATTCATCGGCTCCAATTCCACCGGGTCGCCCCAGCGACGGACTTTATCGGCGGCATCTTTCGCGCGTTTCACCAGCGCCTCGCGAGTCTGCGCGCGATAACCGCTCACATCCACCATCACTTTGGGCAACGTCGAATCCTGCTGGAAAAGAATGCGGTTGGTGATGTATTGCAAATCGGCGAGCGTTTGTCCCTGGCGGCCAATGAGCCGGCCCGACTCCTCGGTTTTCACGTCCAGCAAAACGCCGTCTTCCAATTTTTGTTCCTCGACCACCACGGCTTCAAAGCCCAGCGAAGCGAGAATTTTTTCAAGGGTTTGTTTAGGTTGCGCAGACATAAAATAAAATGCAGGCGTTATTTTTTCTTTTTTGACGGCGGAGTCAAGGGCGAAACCACCACCGTTGCCGCCGCCGGAGTATTCAATTTGGTCAACCGGGTCTGCAAGATGCCCATCATCGTGCTGACGGTCATGTAAAGCGCCATGCCGGAGGCGTAATTGTAAAAAATCAGCAGAAAAATCAGCGGCATATAGCGCATCATTTTTTGCTGCGAGGGATCCGCGCCGGGCGATGCCGGTTGCAAGTGCGCCTGCCAGATCATCACGGCCACCATCAGCAACGGCAGCAGGTTGAACGGAAAATTTGTTCCCGGAATCATGCACAACGTGTCCGGCTTCGATAAATCGCTGACCCATAAAAAATGGGCGCCGCGCAATTCAATCGCGCTGCGGAGCATCGTGTAAAAACCGATAAAAACCGGCATCTGGATCAGCGCCGGCAGACAGCCGCCCATGGGATTGACCTTGTTTTTTTTCCAAAGCTCCATTTGCTTTTGCGTGAATTTCTGCGGTTCATCCTTGTATTTTTCCTTGAGCGCCTTCACTTCCGGCGCAAGCGCCTGCATCCGTTTCATCGAGCGCGTGCTCGCCGCCGTCAACGGCCAGAAAATCGCACGCAAAAGAATCGTCAGCAAAACAATCGCCCAGCCATAACCCACTTTGGTCACATCGTGAATCCAATTCATCGCCAGCAGCAATGCCTTCGCGCAAAAAGAGCCGATGCCAAAAAATCCCGCGTAGCCCGTGCCGAAATTCATCACTTCATCCGCGTGATTTTGAAAGGCTTCGCCCACGCGCGCCAGGGTCTGATATTCCTTCGGCCCGGCGTAAAAAACAATTTGCCGTTCCGCCGATGAATTGGTCGTCAGCGTCAGCGGCGGATAAACCAGCGCGGTTTGGATTCCAACCGGGGCCACCAGAGAATTTTCCGCCAGCGACGGCAGGCTGATGGGGCGCGCCACGATTTGCCAGGCCGGCTGATTCGTTTTAGGCATCGCCACAATCGCAAAAAATTGATTATGCACCGCCGCCCAAACCACATTGCCCGCGCCTTCGCGATATTCCGTTTTTGGCGTCCGGGAAATTAAAAATAAAATGGTCGTGTTCGTGCTGAAATAGGACGCGGTGCAATTCTGCGGACTTGTGCCGTTAAACCACATCATTCCGCCGTAAGCCAAAAAACTGCGGTCGTCCGGCCCCATCGGCGTCGCCGTGCCCACGACAAATTCCTGCGCGGGCAACGCGAGCGGTTTTTCCGAGGCGTTTTTCAAATCCACGCTCGCGTAGATGAGATAATTTGAACTGATGTGAAAATCTTTCGTGAGAACCAGGCCGTCGGCCAAAACTTTTTGCGCGCGCACTCCGTCATCCATTTTGGTCAAATTAAAATTGCCGTCGCCAACCAGGTTTGTGTCGCCCAAAATCGCCAGCATCGGAACCGGCGCCTGCGCGTTCAAAGTCGCGACGGCATTGGTCGCGATTTCTTTTTTCCAGCGCGGCGAAATCGTTTCGGGATATTTGAGCAGTTCAACGGATTTTATTCCGCCGCCGCGCGAAGTGAAGGTGTAACGCGCGTCCGCATTCGTGATGACGATCAAATTTTCCGGCGCATTTGTGCCAAAGGGAATTGGCATCGTCGAAGTTGTGGACGTTGGCGCGGCAACATTTCCGTTGGTGAAAGTCGTTGGCGTCGCGGCCACGACATTGGTCGCGGCGAATTGCCGTTGCTGTTCCTGCCAGCGCGCCGTCTGTTTCTGTTGCTCCACAAACCAGGCCACAAGCAATAACACGCAAACCGAAACGACGATGATGCCAGTTTTGTCCATGAAAAATTAAATTCCGAATTCCGAATCCCGGATTTCAAATTCTTTTTTTGGCGCCGGGTCAAATCCGCCGCCGCCCCACGGATGGCAGCGGCAAATCCGTTTCGCCACCAAAACTGTTCCGGCCAGCGCGCCGCGTTCGCGAACTGCGTCCAACGCATATTGCGAGCACGTCGGCGTAAAGCGGCAACCGCAACCGGGGCCAAATAAAAAAATCTGGGCGGGTGAAATCGTCCAGCGATAAACGCGAATGGCAAAAATCAAAATGATCGGGAGCAATTTCAAATGGTGCTTTTCTTTAATTTTTCAGCAAACCCGCGCGGTCGAGCGCCGCAAGAAAATCTTTTTCGACGGCGGTAAATTTTTTCCCGGCGATGGAATTTCGCGCGACCAAAACCAATTCAACCGGCTGCGCAAATTCATTTTGATGCAGCCGAAAACTTTCGCGCAGCAAACGCCGCGCGCGGCTGCGGGCGACGGCATTGCCGATTTTTTTGCTCGTGACCACGCCCAGTTTTGGTTTCGCGCCCTCGGGCAATTTGTTCCAATTGGCGATGAGGCAGCCTTGCGCGAGGCGCTCGCCCTGCTGCCGCACGCGCGCGAAATCGCGGCTTTGCGCGAGGCGCGCCTTCCGGCTCAAGCGCAGGCGTTTCGGCGGGGCGGTCATGCGCGAAATCAAACCGGCGTCAGGCGCTTGCGGCCGTTGCGGCGGCGGTTGGCCAGCGTGGCCTTGCCGCTCTTGCTGGAATTGCGGTTGAGAAATCCGTGCTGCCGTTTGCGGCGGATTTTTGACGGTTGATACTGGCGTTTCATAAATTCAATGGCGTTTGGCGCGAAAAAACTCCGTTTGACGGAGTGCGAGAGATTAGCAATGAAATAGTTTGTGTCAATTTGAAAGCAGGAATTGATTTCAAGCGCGTTTGCGGCGATGATGTTGATGGCAATTAAATCAAATCGCATTTTATGACTCCCAACGAAGCAAAAATTCTGACGCGCGACGTGGAAGCCTCGGTCGTTCCCGTCGGCACAAAAGTCACGCTGCAAAAAGGCGGGCAGGCTTACGTCACGCAATCGCTCGGCGGCGCGTTCACCGTCATCGTCAACGGCAACATGTTCCGCATTGACGGCAAGGACGCCGACGCGCTCGGCCTCGAAATCAAATCTGCGCCCGCCACCGCCGTATCCGGCCCGGTCACGCAAGAGCAATTGGAAAAGCAAGTCTGGGACGCGCTGAAAACCTGTTATGACCCGGAAATTCCCGTCAACGTCGTTGACCTCGGCTTGATTTACGATTGTCACTTGACCGCCGCCGGCGAAAATAATTTCAAGGCGGATGTGAAAATGACGCTGACCGCGCCCGGTTGCGGCATGGGGCCGGTGCTCGCGCAGGACGTGCAAAATAAATTGCTCTCGCTCGAACCGATTGACGAGGCGAACGTCGAACTCGTCTGGGACCCGCCGTGGAATCAAGGCATGATGACCGAGGCGGCGAAGCTGCAGTTGGGGCTGATGTGATTTCGTGCGGGCAAAAATCCTTTGCCAACTATATGAAAACTAAACGCAACCCGCTACAGATTTGTCTGTTGAGCGTGTTGATGTTGGCATTACCAGTCGTGATGCAAGCCCAATTTACTTTCACGACCAATACCGACGGCTCGCTCAACATCAGCGCATACACCGGTTCTGGCGGTGTGGTGATTATTCCCAGCACGAACAATTGCCTTCCAGTCACCAGCATAGGAGATATTGTTTTTGCTTATTACTCTGGCTTGACCAGCGTTGTAATACCCCATGGCATTACTAGCATCGGTGAAGAGACTTTCACCTTTTGTGATAATCTAACCAACGTCACAATTTCCGATAGCGTCACAAACATTGGCGATCAGGCTTTTGCGAGTTCCACATCCCTACAAGAAATAAATGTTGATCCACTCAACCTTTTTTACCAAAGCGAAAATGGAGTTCTGTTTAACTACAATAAGACCACGCTTATTCAATTTCCGGGAGGCGGTTCACAAAATTACAATATCCCTGCCAGTGTTTCCGTTATTGGCGACTTCGCGTTCGCCTACTCCGATGTAGCGAGTGTTGTGGTAACTAGCAATGTTAATGAAATCCTAGACGATGCTTTCGTTGGCTGTTACAACCTGACAAGTGTTAAAATTCCCGGCAGCATTTCTACGATAAGTGATTATGCGTTTTTGGGATGTATTTCCTTGACCAACGTCACACTCTGCAATGGCATTTGCAACTTGGGAACTTACGCGTTTGGTGAATGTGGCAATTTAACCCAAATTGTTATTCCTAGCACTGTTACCAACTTCAGTGGTGGGCCATTCTTTTATTCTGCCCTCAAGCAGGTTTATTTTGAAGGAAACGCTCCTCCTAACTATAATGCGTTTGACCTCTGGATTGACGGAGCAACCTCATATTACTTGCCGAACACAACGGGTTGGGATCTTTACGCTCTTCTTAATGGTGTTCCGACTGCGTTATGGCTGCCGCAGGTGCAAACCGGCAGCACAGATTTCGGCGTGCAGACGAATCAATTCGGTTTCAACATCAATTGGGCCAATGGCGAGACCGTCGTGGTGGAAGCCTGCACAAATCTTGCCAATCCTGTGTGGCAACCGATTAAAACCAATACTCTCACCGGCGGATCATCCTGTTTCAGCGATCCACAATGGACGAATTATTCCGGCCGTTATTACCGCGTCCGCTCGCAGTAAAAGAGTGTCAGCCCCAAGCATTGGAAAATTCTTCCGGCTGCCTTGTCGCCTTAATTTTCATTCGCATTTTTTATCCGTGTCCATTCGTGTTAATCTGTGGTTAAATTTTTTGAATGAGTGCTGTGAAAACAATTGACTGGTCTGCGCTGCGAAAGGATTTTCCGATCCTCGATCAGTCCACGGCAAGCCGCTGGTTTATTTCGACAACGCCGCCACGTCACAAACGATTCGCTTGCGGAAGCGTCATTTGGATTTACAATTAAACCATGATTACGGTCGAAAAAACAGACGCCGATTTGCGTGTGACGATTCCCAAAGACGCCGTGCCGCCGAAACGCCTCAATGCGTTGTTGGACTGGCTGCGGTTTGAAGAAATCGCGCAACGCAGCCAATTGACCGAAGCGGATGCCGACCGGCTGGCCAAAGAAATGAAAGCCGGCTGGTGGGCGGCGAACAAGGATCGTTTTATTCCCAAGCATGAACAATGAACGGCGCGTGCGTCATCGTTGATGCCAACATCGCATTCAAATCCTTGATCGCCGGGCGCGGCGATTTGCGCGAACGCATCGGACTGGGAGGTCATCCCCGGCTTTTCACACCGCGCTTTCTGCTGGTAGAACTGTTCAAGCACAAGGAACGCCTGCAACGGGCCAGTGGCCTGCTGGAAACGGATTTGCTGGCCGGACTTCACACGTTGCTGAACCAATTGACCTTCGTGCATGAAGATGACATTTCAGTCGGAACGTGGATGGAAGCTTATCGGCTGTGCAAAGGCATTGATGTCAACGACACACAATATGTCGCGCTGACGCTGCATCTGGAGGGACGCTTTTGGACCGAGGATCGGGAATTAAAAACCGCGCTGCGAATGCGCAGCTTCAATTATTTTTTTGAGCCGTGAGCCTGAAATAAATTTTGTTTTTATCCGTGTCCATCTGTGTTTATCCGTGGTTAAATTTTTTGAATGAGTGCTGTGAAAACAATTGACTGGTCTGCGCTGCGAAAGGATTTTCCGATTCTCGATCAGAAAGTCCACGACAAGCCGCTGATTTATTGCGAAGAACAATCGCGTCAGCGCGTGTAAAGCGATTTCCACAGTTCCGGTGAAGCGCGAAAATTGGTTTTGCGAAGAAGGTCGAGGGCGACAGGAAGTTTGAGAAGTCCAGCTTGAGCCGCATCGCACAAGACGCCCAGCGTGCCGGAAACTTTCAAACTGCGTTGCGTCGCGAACCCGCGTGCGGCAGCTTCATCAAGCAACACAACGTCGGAATGAAGTTGTTCGGCCAGACGCAACGCCGTGCGTTCGCCGGGGTCAAGCGCAGCCAATGTTTGGTCAGGTTCTTCCGGTTGGAATGAATTTTCAACCAGTCGGGCGGAGTTGTTGCCCAATCACGAACCGAGGATGGCGCGTCGGATGGAGAAGTTCCTCCAAAACCTTTTGTGTGATATGTGAACGTTGCCGTAAAGTTTCGGCAGAATTTCCGCGTGGCCGATGAGCGCAAGATAGCAAAGCGGCGAGGTGTTGCTGACGATGATCATCAGCCGCGAGCGGCACGCAAGGCCGCGAGGTCGCGCTCAAGGTCGTCCTCGCCGTAATGCAAGTAAGCTTGAACTTGCTTAAGGAACGATTCGGTCTCCCACCGCGAACCGTGGCCGAGCAATTCACCGACTTGATGCGCTGTGAGTGCGCCGGAACGATAGGCTTCAGCAGCGACGGCTTCGAGCACGCGCCGGGGAACGTCCTTCCAGCGCGAGCGCAACGGAGCGGAAACGATTTCGGGAATTTCAATTGCGACATTCATTGCAATGAAACAATAAAGCGAACGTGTTGGCGTTGCAAGACGGCGTTTGCATCCTTTCGTTTTATTGCCTTGATTTTCATTCGCATTTTTATCCGTGTCCATCCGTGTCCATCTGTGGCGGGTTTAATTAAACCCTTTGTTTATTAGGGTTTGCCCGCCGGATGGACGGCCACTGTCAGCAAAAGTGTCAGTCACGGGGCGGATGGTAAAACAATTCGCCACAACTGGCTAGAACTTGCTGAAACTTCGCCACAACGCGCGTTCTCAATCGCCGTTGATACGGGACTGGTATTTCGATTCAGAGAAATCCAGTTATGAAAACGAAATACACGATGTTCCGGCGCGGGGAAATGTTCTATATGCAGGACACCAGCACCGGCAAACAGACCAGCCTTCGCACCAAAGACGAAACCGAGGCAACGAGCCTTTTAGAAGCCCGCAATGCGGCGCAACGCCAGCCGGTGCTAAATTTGCACCTTGCCCGCGCTTATCTCACGGCCAGCGATCCGGCCTTCGTGGAACGCACATGGCAGACCGTGATGGAGCAGTTGCAGAGCCGAGGCAAGGACACCAGCAAAGAGCGTTACGCCAGCGTGTTCAAATCATCCAGCTTTGACGCCTTGCGCCAAAAGAAACTTTTGGAAACCACCACCGACGATTTCTTTGCCGTATTCAAAGACGGCAAAGTTTCCATCGTGTATTTCTTGAAGCGGTTGCACAACTTCGCGCTAACTCTTGGCTGGATTGCGATTCCAATTGTCGCGCCCTATTTATGGCCGAAGTATGAAGCCAAAGACAGGCGCGGCATCACCCAGGACGAACATCAAAGCATTTTGCAGCAGGAGAAAAACGCCGAATGGAAACTTTACCTTGAACTGCTTTGGGAAACCGGCGCGTCGCAGAGCGACGCCGTGAATTTCAAGGCCGAGGATGTTGAATGGCAGACCCGGACGATTTCCTATTTCCGGCAAAAGACCGGCTCGCTGGCACAGTTCACCATCAGCAAGGCACTAGAAATTGTCTTGAGCCATCTTCCGACCACCGGCGTATTGTTCCCCAAGCTGTCCACGTTTTCAGAAAGTGACCGCGCCAGCCGCTTCCGCCGCCGTTGCCACAAGGCGGGCGTGTCGGGCGTTACGTTGCACAGCTACCGCTACGCATGGGCGGAACGGGCGAAGGTTGTCGGGATGCCGGAGCGTTTCGCACAGGCCGCGCTAGGCCACAACAGCAAGGCGATTCACCGCGCATACGCGAAGAAGGCTATTATCATTGCGCCGTCGCTTGAGGAATACGAAGCGAAGGCAGCAGCGGCCACGCAGCAAAAGTTAGTCGCGGCTTGAGGCCGCGCCGAAATAAAAAAGCGGTTGAGTCTCCGCGACTCAACCGCTTTTTGTGGTTTGGGGACTTGCGCCGTCCCCAAGCCCCGCGCCAGAAGCGTTGCCTCTGGACTCAACCTCGGCCAGAAAAAGCAAAAAGGCTGTGGAAAATTTCCATTGTAGGCACACCGTTAACCCGTCTGTGCAAACTTTTGTAAGTGTGAGTCGGCCCGCACTTAAAAACGTGCCTTTGCCAAATTTGCCCCGACTCTGCCTTTTGCAGACTGGCATCCGTTGAAAGCTTTTTCTCCAATTTTGTCAGCCATTCAGCAACAGAATCTTTTTGCACATAGCCAAGCACACCAGCACTGTCGTCTCTTTCAGCATAATAACCGCTGACAAATGCTCCCACGCCCTCATCGTCCATGTATTCGGCAACAGAATCACTCCGATAAAGCCGCTTGGCTTCAACACAAAAGCCCGGCTTCGGAGTTTGAGAATGGTTTAGCAAACGAATGTCCAGCCTTGGGCGGTGTTTTCCTTGCCGCTTTTTTCCAGTCGTGCCTTCGAGTTTATCATTCAACGGTTTTTGATCGTGAATGGAAAAATGCGGCATCCATTTTTCTGTCGGCGCTTCCTCGGTGAGATATTCCATCCGTTTGCAAATTTCACCGGTGATTACATCTTCTTCGGCATCCGTGTATTTTTCCGGGGCGAGTGATTCATAGCCGAGTTGCAGCAAGCGATGGACATGGAGCAGAAAACTTTTCCGAAAAGCATCCCGGTTAGCAGTGCCGCTGGCGGATTGACGTTTGGTTGACGACATTTTAATCCGGTGCGCCCAAAGTTTCCGCAATGATTTGGCTCGCGTCCATCATGGCGGCGCTTTCAGTCCAATGAAAACGCTGAAGGGGTTTGAAAATATATGTTTGATGCCCCCTATAAACGCGGAGATTGCGATTGAAATAAACCCATTGAGCGTGCTCTGTCCGTAATTGCTTTTGCACCCGCCCAAGTTTTTCCGCAGCCTCGGCATTTGCATCCAGCACTTTTGTTTCGCGTGCGGCTGCATGATCGCGTGTGAAATCTATTTCAACCATTGCCGAACTTTTATCATGCACGGCGGTCACGCGGTGCAAGCGGTCGGAATCTTCGCCAATGAAATCATCCAATTCCTGTTTGAGCCGCCGCGTGTAGGCGCGCATCTCTGGCTTGGTCGGTTCGCGCATGGCTTCTTTTCCGCGTTTGCCGTCATTGAGTTGAAAACGAACGCGCACCAAATCGTGAACCAACGCGCACTCGCGGTCATCCAGCCCCAAGACTTGCGCGGTCATTTTATTCAGCCTATCTATTAGCGGCTGCATGGCATCGTTTTGCGCTACAAAAAGATCAGCCTGTGTATCTGTTTTTGCTTCCGGATGCAAAGGCCGAGGCGGAAGTTTGGTGAGCTTGGCGTGGAGGTCAGCCCATTCCCTCAAATCTGCTTGCGACAACTTCGCCAACGGCACAGGCAACTGACGAAGGGCTTCCAGCGTCGCAACGGCACGTTGAACACCAAACTGTGTTGAGCGAATGAATTGATGGTAGTAACAAAAATCTGAACTCAAAAAAAGCGAGAGCGCCTTTAGCATTAACTTGTCGCTTGTTGTGCTGACAATTCCGATTTGCCGAGCCGGCACCACAATAAAATCTTCGCTATAAACCGAAAAGTTTCGCGCGGCACTGACGATGACATGAGGCGCGGCGCATATTGTCAGTGGCCGCTTCACACGTCCTTTCAAGGCGTAGAATTGGACATCCCGTTCGAGGCGATGGAGGCACACTTTCGGAAATTGAAATATGTCCCGCAAGGTGGCTAATTCTTTTACGTTCAACATCCATTTGCCGGCAACTTCATCTACAGGCTCAACATCGTCTCCGTCCTCGCGCCGGAGTTGGAGTCCTTCGCTTACACAGAATATTTGCGAGGGGTCGCTCACAATGAATTTTTCCTGTCCGCTATGCCAATTGGCCTCTAATGAATTTAGCATCGGCCATTTCTTTTCCAATCGGCGAACAAGCCGTTCGTCCCACGGAGTTCCCCACATCGCTAATTTCCACGGTAGGCCGCTGCCGGTGGCAACATCGCCCAATTCAATTGTCCGCACTTCGCTCCCATTTAGAACCAAACTCCACAATTTGCGACGCTCGCCGGAAGCCAGTGGACAAGTGGCTTCCTGATTAACGACAAACGGCGAATAGGTAGTAATTGGTTCGTCGGACATCGGTTCGCTGTCGGTGGGGCGCAAGCGATAAAATACGGCCATTGCTGGCACACGCGAGCGGCCATCAAACAAAACTTCCGCGAGGTTCGCAAAATTGGCGACATTATGAACTTGGAAGCGGCGGAATAATTTCTGGCGAAAATTTTTGGATGGTTCTTCAAACAATCCCATTGCGGGAAGGAGCAGCCCGCACTCGCCGTCATCCGCCAGAAAACGCGGCGCAGCCCATGCGAAAGCTTGCGCCACCTGATTCATGCTGACCGGAGATTCGACAGCGTTTGTTCTCATCCAATCCCATGCCGTTTTGTCATCGTCATCTAGCTCCCCGTCTTTCAATTGTTTCCACGGCGGGTTTCCGATGATCCAATCAAAACCATTTTTGCCGACTGCCGCTCGCAATCGTGGTTCGGCCTTGAAAAAATCTCCCTCGAAAATGTTCTGGTTGTGTAGCGTTGGCAGTTTGAACGTGCTGTTTTTGCCGGTGAGGTCGGGCGGGTCAACATAATCAAGCAATGTGAGCAGCAAACTCAATTCCGTCACGCGGCAGGCATCACCGTCAAGATCAACGCCAAAAATACTGGTTTGAAGAACCCGTTTTAATTCGGACGCCTTGACCGGCTTTTTTGTGTCGAATGTTTTTTCGATCAAACGCCGGTAGCCTTGGACAAGGAACGCACCCGACCCTGATGACGGGTCGCAAATTTTCATGCCCTCCACCAACGGATGTCGCTGCTCTAATTCCGCAAGCATGAAATTGACGAGTGGCAACGGCGTATAATACGCACCCGCCTTGCGTCCTTTAGATTTCTGATCATCTTTTTTGGCATCGTCGTCGGCATGTAGAAACTGCTCGTAAATCAGTGAAAGCGTTTCAATGGGGATATAAGAAAAATCGTAAGCTTGAAATTCAAGATGCCCTTGCCAGTTTTTGCCGCTAATTTCATCCCCGGCAAAAGTGGCGGCGACTCGTTTTACGTGTTCGCTCGTTGGGGCGTTCGTGCCGTTGAACGACAGCGGGAAAATTTCACCGTTTAACCAGCCCTCCAGTTTATCCGTCAGTTTTTCCAACGCAACCTTCGTGGCCTGGCCGGAAAAAATTTCCTTTTCCTGAATTCCCCACATTTCTGTCAGGCGTTCGTTAGATAGAATGTTGCGATCTCGTAAATAGCGGAGATAAACGTATTTGCCAATCAGCGCATGGGAAACATCCTTTTTCAACCCGCCGTCGCCACGCAACCATTTGTCAAGTTCGCTTAAATTATGAAGCAGTTGATGATAGACACGGCGGCTGGGATCAATTTGCAGGCGTGGATTTTGCCATATTTTACCGTCGTCAATCGTGGCCGCCGCAAAAAGTTTAATGATGGATTCAACCCGGTCAAAGTCTGTGAGAGCTTGGATTATACCGCGTTGCACATCCGTTTTCCCCCGCTCGTCAAAATGAAATCCGGCATAAACCCGGACTCCGCTTGGCTCGTGAACAACTACATATGGAACCACGTCCTGATTCCAAACCTTTTTGTGAAGTTCGTGAGCAGCCGCACCATCATCTGCCCGGCAAACATAAACAACGGGAACAAACCGCTCTGAATTCTTGTTCGTGTCACGCAGCCCATAAACACCCTCGACGCGCCAACGTCGCTTGTTTTCATCGTCGTTTTTATCCTCGCCACGACGAAAAATGTGACCGAGGCCGGGTTCAGACTCGAAACGACCGTCACCCCGCCGCAGAAATTGCGGAGAGCCATCATAGCCGAGTTTTGTTAAAAAATCGTCGAAATTCATTAGCCGTAATGCCCACAGTTCGCGGCTGCGGGCTACGTTTGCCAGTATTAAACACCATGTCGAACCATTGCCAAGCACAGACATTTCTTGTAACGGCACCGTTTTGTGAATATTTGAGCAAACGCGGTTGGACATTGGCTGTCCAAGTGAAATATTTTTTGGGGAAGTGTTATTTATTTTTGAACTTGGCTTACATTGCCAGTTGTGCCGCCTATGGGCTTTCCGCCAGTTGCAGGCGAGACATTCCGTTTGTTGATTGATTTTTCTTGCGGGCGTTTTGATGCTGCCAATGTTGGCAAATCGTGTTGCTGACTTTGACCAGCCAAGCGCGGTCTTTCGTAATTTCCAACACGTCCGCCGTGGCAAAATATTTGGTGGAATTTTGCGACGGATTGCCGAGCGGTTTGAGCAGCCGCGCCGAAATCAACGCGGGAATGTCATGCGGCTGGCAATTCAGCACCCAGCCCGCTTGCTCCGCCGTTAGGCGGGCGGGCAGTTGTCCCAGCAGAGACAGGAAGCGGTGTTGATCGTCTTTCATACGCAACATCAGTCCACACCAGTGACGAAAAACGAACAGCGATTTCTAGTTTTTGTGCGTTACTGAAAGCGAAATGTCAGGGCGCAATTGATGCCCGCGCCATTGTTTTTGTTCATTTCTGCCATCCGCCTATGAATTATTTGACCTTCATATAGACGATGCAGCCAGTATTCGCTCCTGTCGCATAATTAGTGCCATTTGTGCAAGTGGTGTTTGGATTGGCAACACCTGCTACTTGAGTGTTTGCTTCAACAATTCCTGAATTGGGTAATCCGTCATCTAGTTTCATATCCAGAGCTTGAGACACATCACCTGTAAAGCCAGAACCCCAAAGAAAATCATTTCCGCCGACTGGCAGCGAACCAATTTGAATGATTACGTCGTTGAATCCCGGTGGAAAATCGGCCGCCAACCCACTTGGCGCTGTAAACAGGAATTCTCCTATTTGGGGATTGATTGGTGTTGCAGGTATGTTCGTGCCGGGTGTCGGCGAGTAAGCGTAAGATGAACCCAGCAAGCCCCCCGGAATCAGACCAGCCTGAGAAAGCTGCTGATTTGCCCAAGTAGATTCAATGTTACCATTCACCCACCACGGGTTGATGATGCCATCCCCGTTCCCGTCACAAGTTCCCGTCGAAGCAGCGGTTGAAGTTCCCGGACAACCATCAGTGCTATTCGTTCCGAAGAACGAAGTGGCATTGGCACAATCACCCGGTATGCAATTGTATTTGACGCGGAACGTATTGACCGCTGTTTGGTATTTCTCAATTTGCGATATGGTGGCGCGTATCGTCGCAACTTTGATCAAATCCTGTCCCACCAACACTCCGCCGATAATCAGCCCGATGATGACCAGCACGATGGACAATTCAACGAGCGTGAAGCCAGCGTTGCCACTGATCCTAAAAATAACAGGCGGTGCAACCATTGTGCATTCTCGTTCCGTGGAAATTTTCACACTCGAATATACCGGCCAGAGCATTAAGAAAGATTTAATTTTTTGGAATTGCCACGCATGAAGCAAAGGCTTTAGCCTTTTGGCAAGCAATGGACGACCTGATTAAACTTGTCCGCACCTACCGGGTGACGGCGGGGCTATTGGAGCGGCAACGGCTGGCGGAAGCAATCTTCCGCCTGATTGAGCCGGATTTGCGTTTCTTTGTATTCAGCGCCATCCAGCCGCCAGCCGCCCAAGACGTGTTGCAGGAGATTTTGAAATCCATCGTCGTCAGCCTGCCGAAGTTTGCAGGCGGGACGGAAAAAGAATTTTGGGCGTGGAGCTACCGCATTGCCCGGAACCGGCTGAATGACCATTTCCGCAAGCAAGCCAACGACCGCTTGCAGCCCATGCCCCAGGACGAGCTTTTGGACTTGCTGGACGCATCAGAGCAGGCTGAACCCCTGACGGCGGCAGACCGGCACGATTTGGAATATGCGTTGAAGTTGCTGGACAGTTCAAAACCCGAATGCCGGGATTATTTGTGGAATCATTATGTGATCGGATTCGATTACGGCGAGATTGCCGAGGAACAAAACCTGAATTACGATAATGTGAGAATGAAAATCGGGCGATGCTTGGACGAAGCCAAATCGCTCGTAGCCTGACCATGCCAGACCAAAACACAGACGCCGAAGCCGCCCTGCAAAAGCTAGGGCATCGGTTGCGCCTTGGCTGGGCAAAGAAACATCCCACCCCGGACAAAAGCCTTGAGTCAGTCAAGAACACCGTGCGGGAGCAATGGGAACAGGAGCAGACCATAAAGCGCACCAGCCCGTCCGCGCCCAGCCCCGCAAAAGACCGGCAGCCGAAGCCGCCGGAACCGGAACGGTAGAATTATTTTCGATGCCGGATGGCATTGATGAATTTTGCAAAAGCGGCAATCAGTTCCGCGATTGCGTTAATCAGCAAGGCGACGGTGATAATTTTCATGGTTTTTCTCCTCATTTTGTCCGCCTTGATTGGCGGGACGTGAACAAGGAAAAGCCAGTGGGGAAAACATAGTGCGAAAGGCCGCAACGCGCCGGAGGCCGGGGCGAAGCTGCACACGCGAAGGACGGAAGCAAGCAGCCTTTCGCACTATGAAACCACTGGCAAATTGTTTCACGCTCACGCCAGAGGCGGCAGAGAGAGAAAACCTGATTTCAAGTCGCCAAGAGATTAACCGCGCCGCTACTTTTTCGGCGTGATGCCATCCAGATAATCCGCCCACCATTGCATCATCTTCCGGCGTTCCGGCAGGTATTCAGCGTGGTTATAGGCGGCGCGAACCTTGTTGCGCTCGACATGGGCAAGCTGGCGTTCAATCACGTCCGAATGAAATCCAAGTTCATTCAGGATCGTGCTGGCCGTGGCACGGAAGCCGTGACCAGTGGCTTTAGAATGATACCCCATGCGATACAGGGCAAAAAGAACAGTGTTCTCGCTCATAAAACCTGCGGGCTTGTGCTGGTTCGGAAAAAGATATTTCCGGTTGCCGGTATGTTTTTTAAGTTCTTCCAAAACGGCCATTGCCTGTGTGGAAAGGGGAACAATGTGCAGGTCTTTCATTTTCATGCGCTCCGCCGGAATGCGCCAGTCCGCCTTGTCGAAATTGATTTCCGGCCATTCCGCGCCGCGCAGTTCAACGGTGCGAACAAATGTCAGCAACAAAAATTTCAACGCCAGCTTGGTTTCCAAGTTGCCGTCATAGTTTTCCAGTTTTTGCAGGTATTCCGGCAATTCGCTCGCCTTGAGATAGGCATGGTGTTTTCTAACGGGAGTTTTCAACGCCCCGCGCAAGTCCGTGACCGGATTGCGGTCAACGCGACTCGTCGTGATCGCATAACGAAAAACCTGCCCGCATACCTGCATCATGCGTTGCGCCATGTCCAGCGCCCCCGATTTTTCGATGACCCGCAGAACGTCCAGAATGTCCGTGGTCGTAATTTCGGCCAGCGGCCTATGTCCAAGTTTCGGAAAAATGTGATTTTCCAGCCGCTTGGTGACATCAGCAGCGTAAAGTTTAGACCATTGGTTTTTATTTTGTTCAAGCCATTCGCGGGCGATGGATTCAAAAGTGTTTTCCGCCTTGATGGAAACAAGGCGTTTGGCAACCCGCTTGGCCTCGCCGGGGTCGTTGCCCGCCGCCAGCAGCTTGCGCGCTTGCAAGTGCTGTTCCCTTGCTTCCATGAGGCTGGTTTCGGGGTAGGAACCCAAGGCCAGCAATTTCTCTTTGTCAGCAAAGCGGTATTTGTAACGCCACCACTTGCTGCCGGACGGTTGCACGAGCAAATACAGCCCGCCGCCATCGGCCAGCTTGAAGGGTTTGGCTTGCGGCTTGGCTTTGCGAATCGCCGTGTCTGACAGGGGCATGGGGGTAACTCCTTTGCGTGAGGGGGTAACTTGCCATCCGTCTTACCCCCATTTGCCGGTGGTTGTCAATAGCCCGGCCTGAATGGGGATGGCCGCTGAAATCCCTGTGACCCGCTGTTTCCCTACGTTTCGTGACCCGGAATGGACGGGGGCGGTCAGGTAGTTGGCGGAGGGGATGGAATCCACATTGGCAAAATAACCGATTGTTAATTAAGCTGAATGCGGAATCTGAAAAATGAGCTTACCCCCAATTTTACCCCCAAAATTCACGCTCATTTTTTGCCTCAAAGCTAGAAATCCCAGAAACCCTTGGCTTGCTTTTCTTGGGCCTTGCCTTCGCTTTCCATTTTGTTTTTCATGCCGCTGGTAATGTTTCTTGTTGCATCCGCATTTGATTGAATGACATCCGTAGTGGCAGCCTTTTCTTTCAAGTCTTGATCAATATAATCGTTTGCGCGACTGACTTTTGCCTTTTTAGCATCTAAATCAGTTTTCATGCTATCAAGCTGAATCTGGCGCAAATTATCCTCATAGGTCTGTTCACGCTTCTTTTCAGCCTCCTGAAGTGCCTCATCTTTAGCGACGCGGGCATTATGGTCAGCAATGGCCGCCTCCCGAAGCGCTTGCTCTTTCGCCTCCCGTTCTTTCTGCGCTGCCAGCGCTGCTTTCCTTGCTGCATCTTCAGTAGATTTTTGATCAGCCTCGGCATTAGCGACAGCACCGATTTGATCCTGCAATGGTTGTTGTGAGTAGGCATACGCAGGTATGAGCGCTAACGACACCATCAAAACTGATGAATAACGCATATTGTTTTCCTCCTATTGTTCAGCTTTTTCTGGGCACGTAGCATTGGGTTGAATACGGGTTTCCTTTGCTTGTGTTGTAACCATAATCGCCGTTCCGGGGGTAAACTCGCACAAACGCCCAACTTGCGCCGAGTGAAGTGTCTTATGATTGCGTGTGTAGCTAATGGAGACACCGTCAACCAGCACTTTATCAGGAACCATTGATCCTGCTGCTACGCCCACAGCGGCACCGCCAGCACCGCCTACTACTGCGCCGTTACTTTTATTTTGAGCTATTTGGTGGCCAGCTACAGCACCGCCGAGCGCTCCCAAAACACCGCCAATAACCTGAGCATTTTTCTTTCCTTCTGCGTTGTCCACTTCAATCTTGGCTGGAAGCACCGCAAGGATTTTTACTGTTTTTGCTTCCTGCTCCTGATTGACCTGCCCAGCCTTATATACGTTTCCCGCATATTGCTGACCATTTGCCATGCAACCGGATAAAAGAACGGCGGAAGCAGATAAGATAACGAAAGACGGTGACTTTTTTAGCATGACAACCCCCTGAATTAAATGATGAAAGGATAACTAAAGTTTCCAAAACTGTGCTTCGTAATGACTCATAATTCTGGCCACGTATTTTTTTACGACCCAAAATATAAAAGCAACGTTTGTTGCCAAAACAATCAGTTGCCTATACGGCTTATACGATCCCTTTAACTTCATCAACATGAAAAAATGGGACGAGCAACGGCCTCAGTTTTTATCCGGCGCTTTTCCCAATCAAGACTGCGCTTGTGCGCGGCATAATTACACGCACTGCATATCCAGTGACCGTGTCACCTCATTCGACCCTCTGACTTATCATGCAGCAAGAGTTTCCGTGCGCCATAGAGGATTACCCCGACGCCGACCACGGCGCTTGCAATAGCCAAACCCTTTTTGCCAGTCCATTTTTCTTTGGAAACTCGCTCAACCCAGCTTTCACCTGTGCGCATGGCAAAAAGCCCTGACGGCTCGCCTTTGGCTGACTGCCGTGAACCTACTGTGGCTAGGGCAGTCAGCGTATTTAGAATCGCTGATAGTTCATTCCCGGTTATGGAGTGACGCATACGCCTAGTGCCTCTCGATGGATTGTTCCGCCAGTTGTTTGATGAGTTCGTGAATGTCTTCCGCCCGCCAAGCGGTGCAATGCTCCGATAATTTCACCGGCTTGGGAAAGCGTCCTGACCGGACGCCGTTCCACCAGCTTGTCTTGCCCAGCGGGATGACCGCCAGGACTTGCGGAAGCCGGACAAAACCGGTTTCTGGAATAGTGTGAATCATAAACTCCCTTTCTGTTACCCTGTTAAAATCATTACCGCCGCCCCGGCGCTAATGCAGCTTCGGCGGCTGCCTGACGAGTGGAATGTCTTCCGTTTCCTCAACGGCTGGCCCGTTTTCCTTGACGACCACTTCAATGGATTCAATCAGCGGGGCTTTGGCGTCTTGGGGCGCGGGCCATCTGTCCGCGTCAAATTCCTGTATGTAATCCGCCGTGCCTAATTCCAACGCCATCACGATTGGCGATAAATTTGTCCCGCGCACCTTCACAATCAGGAACGTGTAAAGCAGCACCAGATGCGTCACGTTAGGGCCGCTATAAACCACGTCCAGCAGGTAGTGATAACCCGGCGAGCGCGTCGGGTCATCTTCGCTGGCCCGCCGGATTTTCAGGCGGGAAACCCGGTCTTTGGCGTCAAACGCCATATACTCATCCGGGCCTTTGGGCGGGGGCGGCTGCGCCACCACGCCATCCGGCTTTTTCCGGTATTGCGCCAGTGGGTCGCTCATACTTCCCTCCCCACGGCATCCCGCCGCACCTGTCGCTGCGGGGGTGGCGCTTGCCGGTCCATTTGGCGAATGTGGGCGGCATACAGGGCAATGCCACCGGTCAGCTTAATCATGCCAATATGAGCGACCGTTTCCGCACAAGTGAAGGCGTTCACGGCCTGTTTTTTGATTTCGTCGGTTGGTTTCATAAATTTCAGTTCACCTTTCGATTTCCGGCCCGGCCTTTTGGCGGCTGCGTTCCACCAGCTTCCGCCAAGAGTCTTTGACAACCGTTGCGGCTTGTTCACGGATGCGGGACATGAAGGTGATGGATTTTTCCCACCAAGTATCACCCATCCCAACTTGAGCCACTTCGCCGCGCTTAAACACGGCTTTCACCATGCCCCTGATTTCGTTCATCATTTTCACTTCCCGGACGGCCTTGAACCGCTCCGGGTCTTCGACCACGCCGCGCTTTTTCATCCCCACGGCTTCCTTGCCTAATTTCGGCTGCGGCACTTGGTCAATCCCACGGTCTTTCAATGACCGATGGTCAACACGTTCCGGGCGACCAGCTTTTTCCAAAGCCGCGTTTTCCGCCGCGCACCATGATTCTCGCCAGTGAATCAGCAACCCCTTGTCATTCCATTCGCGGGGTTTCTTGGCGCTGAATTTATCGCCGTCAATGGTTCGCATGGTGGCGAGAATGTGGACGTGGGGATTTTTACCGCTTCTGGGATTGTGCAGGGACACTTCGGCAATCATGCCCTTGCTGACCAGTTCCCTTTCCGCCCACTCCACGGCGGCTTCAAATTGCTCTTTGGAAGAAAGCTCCCTGGGGACAGCTAAAATAAATTCGCGTGAAAGTTGAGCATCTTTGCGTTTCTCGCCCAACTCGACCGCATTCCAGAGGGAGGCGGTTTTGGCCGTCCATTCGGGCGAATTGTCCGGCCTCAAAATGACCGACCCGACGACGCCTTTTGTCCGGCTGGAATAGTCGTGGATTTTGTCGGCTCGTTCATCCCGGATTTTTGTGCCGGTGCGATAGGCGGCAGCGGCGACGGCGGAGTGTCCGCTTCCCCGGCTGATGATCTTCGCCTCTAATCTGAAAATTGCCATACTCCTCCTCAGTCGTTGGCAACACCCTATTACGAACAGTATATCAGAAATTAACAGCCATGTCCCACGGAGACTGGCTCTGGCTGCGGGTTTCCGGGGATTGTCCGTTCCCGTCCGCGAGCGAAAAAAGCGAGTGGGTAGCGAATTGAAACAAGTGCGACGGCCACGAGCGGGGCCGGGGCAAAAAAATTTGCTAACAGCGCGGTTATACATCGTGCCGATGTTGACCGCGCCAGAAGGGGACTCAAACGCCGTCCCCTATTTGGATTTACCCCGCTTTCACGGCCTCCGCTCTGACGCTCCGGCAGGGGCTTTGCCGCCCCTTAAACCCCGGCACAAGGGCGTGCCGCCCTAGACCCTGCCCAAAGGTTGCCACCCTTGGAACCATGCCCAACCGTCCGCCGGTTGGATGCCGCCAGAGCCTTGCGCTCTGGCAGGGGCAAGCCCCTGACACCCCGAAGCCGGTTTTCCCTTGCCGGAAAAACCGGGGCTTGCCACCCTTTTGCATGAAGGCTGGCAAAAATGAGTTGCCCGAATTCCACCCGCAAACGGTGTTGCGGGATTGGGGCAATGGCGAAGGCTTCCGCCTTGCCGACGCCCTAACGGGCGTCTGCGTTTTCGGTGCAACCGGAAGTGGAAAAACTTCCGGCCCGGCCAAGCACCTGGCCTATGGCTATCTCGCCGCCGGTTTCGGCGGCTTGGTGCTTTGCGCCAAAAAAGAAGAACGCCGGCAGTGGGAACAGTGGGCAGCCGAAACAGACCGGACGGATGACCTTGTCATCATAGATGCCAACGGGGGAAACCGCTTCAATTTCCTAGATTGGGAAGCCAGCCGACCGGGGGAAGGCGGCGGCTTGAGCATCAACATCGTCAACCTGATTGACGAGATCGCCACGGCGATTTCCGGCAAAGGTGACGGCAAGGGCGGGGACAACAAGTTTTGGGAGGACAGCCTGCACCACATGAATACCAATCTGGTCGAACTGCCCCTGCTGGCAGGGCTGGATGTCACCCTGCCGCTGCTCCGGTCAATCCTGACCTCTGCCGCCATCAGCCGGGAGCAGGTCAACGACCCCCAATGGCAGAAAAACAGCACTTGCTGGGCAATGATTGCCGAGGCCGACAAGATGACCCTAAAGGGCGACCCAAAGGCGCGGGCGGATTTCGAGGAATGCCGCAATTACTGGCAACAGGAATTTCCCGACCTGCATGAGAAAACCCGCAGCCTGATTGTTCTGACGTTTTCGATGCTGGTAAAGCCGCTGCTTACGCGGCCATTGCGGGAAATCTTTTCCGCCGACACCAACATCAAACCGGAGGACACATTCGAGGGCAAGATTATCATCGTGGACATTCCCGTTCAGGAATACCGGCTCGTTGGCCGGATTGCCAACCTCGCTTGGAAATACTGTTTTCAAGTCGCCGTCTTGCGACGGATGCAGCCCGCCGACCGGCAGAGCTTTTTGCGCCCCGTATTTCTTTGGGCGGACGAAGCCCAAAACTTCGTCACAAAATTTGACGCCGAGTATCAGGCCGTCGCCCGCTCCGCTGGCGGATGCACCGTTTATCTGACCCAAAATCTTTCGAGTTACATCCGCGTGCTGGATAGTTACCCCGCCGTCGAATCATTGCTCGGAAATTTGCAGTGCAAATTCTTTTGCCAGAACAGCGGCGACACCAACGAATGGGCGGCCAGACTTTTAGGCCAGCGATGGGTTATGAAGACGGGCACAAGCGCGGGGCATCAAACGAACGAGCCGTCACCCAAAAACCCGGAAGAACAGCGCAGCCATAATTCCGGGGTGAACCGCAAAGAAGAACAAAGACTTTTTGTGGAGCCAGCGACCTTCACGACGTTGAAACGCGGCGGCGAAATGCACAATTTTCAGGTGGAGGCCATCGTCTATAACGGCGGAAACCTGTTTTACGAGGGCAGGCTGGCGCTGCCTTTTCGACTACTGACTTTTAACCAACGATAAATGCCACCCCAACCACAACAAGGCCAGACGTTCCGCGAGAGCTACGCAATGGCGAAATGGCTGATGCAGTTCCCCGCCTTGTCGGTAATGGTTTTCTTGCGGCGGGATTTGGGCTACCGGCTGCTAGACCCGCTTCGTGTGCTGGGCATCACAATTTTTTTAGTGGTGGTTTCCGTGCTGGCACAACCCGGCAATGAGGACGCCAAGCCGGTTTATTTGCTCATGTTCGGCATTGGATTTTTTATTTTGGCCGTGGCGCAGAAAATTAAACGCTGGACGGAACTTAACCGCGCCGTCCGGCAGCATAGTTATTATATCGGCACTTCGCCCTTTGCGTTTCGCTGGCTTCCAGCTTTCATGCACCGCAACCGGCGCGTCGCCCGTTTCATTGACCCGCTGTTTTGCGGACTGATTGGCTTTGCCTGTTTTCCGCTGTCACACGCGCTGGCGTGCTGGCTTGTTTTTTCGGCGTTCTGTCTGCGGGCTTATGAATACATGATTCACGAACGCGACCGAAACCTAGACTTGGACACGCTGGACGGCCTCATCAATGCCGAAAGCCAAGGCCAGACCGTCGAGCAATTCGAGAATGTTCAGGACGCCCGCCCGCAGCAACAGGCCACCGGCATCCCCACCGGATTAGGGCAGGATGTTCGGGAACACATCAGAAACAGAAAAAGAAAAAAATGAGCACCCCAACCGATGAAAAAAAGACCCGCGCCCGCAAATGGGTGAACGGCTACACCGTGGCCGGAACTGCCGTCGTTATCGCCGCCATCATCCCCGGCACGACCTCCACGGCTTTGGCTGCGATGGAGGCGCACATGTGTTACGCAATCGGCAAAATTTATAAGGGTGAAAATTACACAATGAAGGAAGCCGTCGCCGTCGCCCGTATTGTGGGTCTTGTCGCCATTGCCGCCCCAATGGTTGCGCTCGAAGCAATGAATGCAATTCCTGTAGCAGGTTGGGCTGTCAAAGGCACCATCGCCGGAGGCGTCATCAAAACGCTTGGCGAGGCCATCATCGCCCGCTATGAAAAAATGGAAAGGGAAGGAGCGGACATCACCATTACTGACATGCCGCCTGTGCTTGAAAGTCCGGCTCTCGCCCCGGACGCATTGCACAAAATGCTGACCCCCCCGCCTGCCATTCCGCCAAAAATTCCCGCGACCAGTGGCCACAGCGTTGATGATCGGTTGCAAAAAATAACCGACTTGTTCGGCAAGAAACTGATTTCGCAGGCCGAATACGACGCCAAGCGGCAGCAGATTTTGGGCGAGTTGTGAATTTTTAGAATTCTGCCGTCACACGCCAACATTCGGACGCGGTAATCCTGCGTAGTTTAATTGGCGACGCTTTTGGGGGAATTATGAAGCCGATCCTTCAGGAATGACCAATAACTTGTGGTTTGCATCAAATTTTCAATCGTTTCCTCGTCAACTTGGTTATCTTTGGCGGGCAGCGGAACGGTGACTCTTTCGAGTTTTTCTTTGTAGCACTTGCGATAGTAAGAGAATCGCCATTGCTCACGCGCGAGCATCACTTGAATAAATAGTTCTGTGGTCAGCCGAAGCGGTTGTTTTGGAAAACAAACGGCAACGTCATCTTTCGCCGCGAATTGATATGGGTGATATTTTGCCGACAGCGTGCTTCCGTTAAATGCAATTGTCATCCTGTGATGATAAACGTGTTTCTTGATTTCAAAATATCCACAAACACCGTTGTCTAAATCGCCACATGAAACAACCGGAACAATGCCAGCAGGCAGATTACCGACGCTATGATAATCGCCGGGCTGAAGGTCATAAATTGAACCCAAAGTGAACCGTTGCATATTCAGCTTGGGCTTGGTCGTAAGCGGTTTGCTTACGGGTGGCATGGCATCACGAACTTTGAATTGAATTTTCGATGATGATAAATCGGGAATTTGTAATCGGGACAGGCGGGTCGCAGTTGTTTGCCAATACCATGAAAATCGCCAACGAATTCCAAGATTGATATACGCCGCAGCACAAGCAAGTTGACCCGGCGTCATCCGCTTTTTTGGTTTCAGAATGACTATGCCATTTCCCGCACGACCGCATCCGACGTATGGAGGAACTTGCACAGTTGCTTCGCAAAATGAGGAAACAGCGATGCCTATAAAATCAAATACTTTGTCTCCACTCTGTGGCTTGACCAATCCGACAACGGCATTATCAGAAAGACCATTGCCAATATAAGGAACATCGCCGGTTTTATACCTGCTGAAAATATCCGAGCGGGCGCGATGCAAAGTGAATAATTCGTCAATTCTTTTCATTCATATTCTCCCGCTGTCGCTTCTTTGCCAAACCGAATTAAAAAGGCTGCGGTTTGACGAGCCATATCATCAACAGCCCGGCTCAAATCTTGGGAAGATAGATGTTCAGTGTCTAAATATGCTTCTGGAAGCAGTTCGAGAAGTGGATCAGAAAAATCAATTGGTGCAGTTTTGCAAAACTCCGGTTTATTGACTGTCACCGTGCCGGGGTGAGAGATAAAATTTTGAAGCAACGGCAACGCTTCGGGCAATTGGTCTGGTTCTGAACGTGGCGGACGAAATTCGGACGCCGGTAGCCGTTTCCGTTTCGATATAATATAGCCGTCGTGGGCAATCCTACACCAAAAAACTGACTGATCTTTCGGGTGTGGAATACCTTTTTTTACGATGATTGCAGCTACTTGTTTTTGAGCAGCCGGAACGAACAACCCCTCTGGCAAACTGACTACTGCAAGAAGTGTATGCTTCGCCAATAATTCATCTCGTCGCCATACTTTTTCATCACGCGAACCAAACAGCGAGTTTAAGGGCAGCAAACCGAAAAGAATCTTCCCATCAGCCATCATGGACAAGGCTTGAGAAACGAACCGATATTCTTTGTCTATGCTTCCTTTTAACGCAAATGGTGGATTCATTAGCACTCGCGTAACAGGTTCATTGCCTGGCTCTGGCATTTGTGGGACATACGCTGCGCTAGGATGTCCATTGACCGACCGCTTGGTTAGATAGGTGCTAAAGGCATTTCCTTCGGTGATATTGTTTTTGCCGTCTCCACGAAAAATCATATTGACGATTGCGAGCGCGCAAATGGCGGATTCCTGTTCAATGCCAAAGATGTTGTATTTCTTAAATCTGTCTTTTTGTTGAGGCGTGCTGGTGCGACGGACATGGTCAAAGGCTGCCACCAAAAATCCGCCAGTGCCACAAGTGGGGTCTAGCACGATGTCGTCACTCGCAACACCTACCACCTCTACTGCAAACCGCGTAATATGCCGAGGCGTGAGCACGATTCCGATTTCTTTCGCTCCATTGCCATACTTCAAAAAAACCTCGTAGAACTGCCCTAGCACGTCAGTGCTGGAATCCATTGCAGACCGAATGTTTAAGTTCTGTAGTTCCTGAATTGTTTTTACCAGCGCGGATTTGAATTTAACATGATTCGTCGTATTCGTCGGCTGTAGAATTTTTACAAACGGAGCAAAGTCTGGTTTGCCATGCTGTTTCAGGATCGCCTCACTTCGGGCGTTAATCTCGCCAATGAGCACGGAAAGTTTCGTGTCAAGGTTGGGGGGTTCTTCAATTACGGAAAGCAGAAGCGCGGCCATTGTTTTGGCTCGGTCGTTTTTGTTGATTCCTCCGATATGCAGGATTCCATTGATCCGCTCAGCGGCGGTGAGAAAAAGCAACTGCGGAGGACAGAAATCGTGAATATCAGAAGTTTTGCTTTCCAGTAACGAACGAACTTGATCAGGCGAAAGAAACCCGGTCGCAATTTTTCCGTTAATCGTTACATCCTTCCATTTTCCATCAATCCGAATTGCTGTCCTTATCAGATAACCAAGTTCTTCAGTCCCGGCAACTCCTGTCGCCATAATCGCACGGACTTTTCCGCCGCCGTCATTG
Organism: Verrucomicrobiia bacterium; assembly: GCA_036509895.1. GTDB lineage: Bacteria > Verrucomicrobiota > Verrucomicrobiia > Limisphaerales > UBA11358 > UBA11358. Next base: position 5,065 of record DATCEV010000061.1, on the reverse strand, counting down.
ATCTGCTTACAATAAATTTCTTTCGCTTCCTGCATTGCAACTTCAAGGTCTTTGCGTGCCGCTTTGGCTTCGATTACCCAAAATGCGCTTTCGGAAACTTTGACGATGTTTTCTGGCCGTTGTTTGTCGAGGGCTTGTTTGATTTCAGGGTGCGAGAGGCACTGATTTTGTGTCCATACTTGGCCACCAGCAAAGCTGCTTGGATTTTTTACAACCCAGCCGAGGTCGCGCAGTTGCCTACGAATAAATTCGTATGCCTCAACTTCCGTATTGGCGACCTTGGGCACAGGCAACAAATCAGGTGTTCCGTTTTTCTTTCTGTTTCGCATTAGATGTGCTTCTTTGATGGGGTGAACCGTTCCGCTTTACTGCGTTTTTGCGAGGGGTGTTCCAATACGGACTTTTGCAGCCGGGACAAACTGTCGGCACCCGCTTTGTGTCGCGAGGCAGCCATTCATGGTCACACCTATGACAGCGAAATCCGTGAAGTATTACTTTCGGCATGTGCGAGATTTCCACCTTTTGGGATATTATGTCAAGGGTATTATCTGTAGTAGTTGCTTTTTTGTCATTTTGCCGGTCACGCCACACGGCTTTTCTGATTGGCACGTTGAAGTCCCCGCCCGTCCGCGCAATCAGAATATCGGTTCCCCCGGAGGTCTCCCCCAATTTTCCGACTTGCCCGGTGCGCTACGCCCCGGCTGAAAGGGACTTCTTTTTTGTGCCATCAGGCCGCGATTGGCGCAGCCCGAAACTTAAAAAGGAGACTTCAAATGACTGATACGAAAACCCAACCCGCTTCCAAAGCGCCCAGCCACGTCGCTTACCATGTTCGCAACCGCGAGGGCGGCGAAGGATTTTGGACGCGCATCGGCAGCGCATGGCCGCACGCTGACGGCAACGGCTTCAACATCCAGATTGAAACTGTCCCGCTGGACGGACGCATCACACTCCGCGTCGCTTCCGAAAAAGCCAAGTAACCGAAACCGGGGCGGGCTTCACCGCTCGCCCCATCAATCCAAAAGGAGTTTTCACCATGACCGCATCCGCCATCAATCCTTTCTACACCCCACGCCGCAACCCTATTCCCGTCAGCAAGCCGGTTTATGCCCGGTTGCCATTCGCACCCAGGAACGCCAGTCCCGTGCCGCATCTGACCAGCCTTTACCATTTCCATCGTGCCGGTGAATATGGCGACCGCAATTATCCCGGCAATTGCGGCGGCAAGCTCATTCGAGACTTGCTCCTTTTCTTCCGCTCCCAAAACGTCTTTGACCCGATGACCGGCAGCGGCACTTGCGCCGACGTGTGCCGCGAAATGAGCATCCCCTGTCTATCGCGGGACATCCGCCAAGGCTTTGACGCCACGGAAGCCACCTGTTTCCGCAGCCTGCCCACAGAATCGGAATTCGATTTCATTTGGGCGCATCCGCCCTACTGGCGGCAGAAAATTTACACGCCTGATTCGCGGGACTTGTCGCAGACGCCGACGCTGGCAACATTCCTTGAACGCTACGCCGCGTTCATCGGCAACTGTGCGGGCGTCCTGTCGCCAAACGGCAAACTCGCCATTCTCATGGGTGATTATTGCGACCGCGAAGCGGGATTCATTTCCCTCACCTACCACACCAAGCAAATTGCCTTTGCCGCCGGACTTCGCCAGTGCTGCACTGACATCATCCGATTCAGTCACGGGGCATCCAGCAGCCGCAAGATTTACCGCAGCAGCTTCATTCCCGGATTGCATGACGTGTGCATGGTATTTGAGAAGGCGTGATTTCCCCGCCGTCCAAGAGGCACAAGCAGCCGCTCGCTTTCAGCGTGGCAAGCCACCGCGCAACTTGTGCCACTTGTCCTTTGCCCATTTGAGTCTGACATTTGGCCGTCGTGTTCAGCCGTCCGCCTATGATCTTGCCAGCGCAAGCCACCGCTCCCTTGCTTCACACCGCCAGCCAAAAGTCAGAATAGCGCGACCCCGTGACCCATTTTGATGGCGGCGTCAGACGGCGGTTTTGCGCTCCGGCTACGTTCGCAAGCGGGACTGTGCCTACGCTTCAAAACCGCCGACTGCCGCCGCTAGGGATTGCCTGACTCCATCAATTCCCGCCGTTTCAATTCCGCTCCATTCCACTTCGGGAGTTGCCGGAGACAGGCCGGAGGATGCTTGCCTGTCATGCTTCATGCAGCAGCCATGAAGCCCGCCAGTCGCGCCCGCCAAGGCGGAGCTAGAGCTTGAGCCTTTGGCGACCCTGCGGGGCTAGTAAATTTTTGTTAAGTGTTTTGGGTCATGGCGCGTTTTGTTTTAGGGGAACGCCGCCGAGGTCTCACCGTAGTGCGCTTGCTGCTACGCCATCTTTTTCAGGCTTCTTAATTCCCGCTCTCGCGGGGCGTTTTATTTCCGGCGACGAAGGGCATGAGCCACGCCAGCGAGACGGCTATCAGGTAACGCCGAAACTTTCGCTGTCATGCCTCATGCACGCCGAAAATAAACCGGAGTGTGTTCAAAAAATGTCTCCGCGATTGATGAAGCAAGCGACATACGGCGAGACACGAGCGGCGAACATCAAAAAAAAGCTTATGAAAAACAAATTACAGATTGAAGCAGCGACGCCAGCAAACGCCGATCAGCTATCATCAAACCGGGGCGGGCGGGTGACGAAATACAATTACAACCGCGAATTGCCCACGAACACCGTCTTGGAATTTCTGCGGAAGCAGTTGCCGGAGCAATACGAACTAGCGGAAGTTGTCGGGAAATGGGTATGGCTGGAATTTCCGAAGGCCAGCCACCGCGCCGCAGCAAACACCCTTTACCGTTTGGGCTTCCATTGGAATCAACGCCGTTGCGTTTGGCAGCACCCTTGCGGGGCGTGTGCGCCCTACGCCTCACACCCCAAAGACCCGCGCAGCAAATACCGCAGCTATTTCGCCGCCGATGTTTTGCCCGCTTGAAAGGACACCATGAATACCAACGAATCAATTTTTGGTGAAGTCATCTACGCCTATACCCGCAAGCAAGCCGTCACGGACGGCGAACAAGTTGACGTGAGCAAGACCGCGCAGGAAGCCGGAATCCGTTTTCCGGTGTTTATCACCCGCACCGCCTTTGACGCTTATGTGACCGTCCCGCCGAACGTGAGCGGGCAGGATGAAGCCGGACGCCTTTGGGATGTTGTTTGGATGCTCCGCTTTGCCATCCGCAAAGCAGCGCAGGGACACAGCCGCTTGCCGTTTGCGCTCTACGTTCGCAACGACAACCGCGCCCCGCGCCTTGTGAAGTTGATCGCCACTTGTGGCGCACTCGACATTGACGACCCGCAACCAGCCATTACCATCATGTTGCCGGATGAAGATTGACCGGCAACTGTCAGTGAAAGTGTCAGTTAAAGCACCGAAAAGTTAGCTAAAATAGTGACGAGTTAGGGCGAATTTGCATTGTAATATCAATGGTTTTCGCTAGTTTATTGAAATCTGAATTAGATATACAGACCGTGTCCATCTGTGGTTAAATTATTTTGAATGAGTGCCGCAAAAACAATTGACTGGTCTGCGCTGCGAAAGGATTTTCCGATCCTCGATCAGAAAGTCCACGGCAAGCCGCTGGTTTATTTCGACAACGCCGCCACGTCGCAAATGATTCGCTTGCGGAAGCGCCATTGGGATTTACAATTGAATTATGTCTGCGATTGAACTTATTGCCGAACGCTCGCGCAGCCTGACCGAAGTCCAGGCGGAAACGATTTTGGTTTGCATGGACGCGCTGGCTGAAAATCCCACGCCGAACGCTCGTGATTTGTTGAACCTGCCGCCAAACATCCGCCGGAAAATTCTTTCGCAACAAGTCGCGCGCGCGGAAAAAGTTTATCGCAACAATCCTGATTTGATCGTCGAAGAAAACGAGCCGCCGCTGGAACATGAGTAAAGCGAGACGCGGAGAAATTTGGGAAGTGGATTGATGTAGCCACAGATTTTCACAGATGAAACACAGATTTTTTTTATTTTTATCTGTGTGAATCTGTGTTCATCTGTGGCTAAAGTTTTTGATGAATATTTCCAAACAAGTTGATTGGTCTGCGCTGCGAAAGGATTTTCCGATCCTCGACCAGCAAGTCCACGGCAAGCCGCTGATTTATTTCGACAACGCCGCCACGTCGCAGAAACCGCGCGCGGTGATTGATGCGCTGGTGCATTACTACGAACGCGACAACGCCAATGTCCATCGCGGAATCCACGAATTAAGCAACCGCGCAACTTCGGCTTACGAAAATGCCCGAACGCGCGCGACGAAATTCATCAACGCCAAAAGTTCAGACGAAATTGTTTTCACGCGCGGCACGACGGAAGGAATTAATTTGGTTGCGAATTCGTGGGGAACGAAAAATCTCAAGCCCGGCGACGTGATTCTGCTCACGGAAATGGAGCATCACAGCAATCTCGTCCCGTGGCAATTGCTCGCGCAAAAAACCGGCGCGAAAATTTCCTACCTTCCCGTCACCGGCGACGAAGGTTTGCTCGATTTGTCCAAACTCGATTCGTTGCTGACGAAGCAGGTGAAAATTTTCTCGATGGTTCACATTTCCAATTCGCTCGGCACGCTGAATCCCGTCGCCGAACTTTGCGTCCGCGCAAAAAAAATGGGAATCGTCACGCTCGTGGACGGCGCGCAGAGCGCGGGGCATTGTCCGGTAGACGTTCAACAAATCGGCTGTGATTTCTTCGTTTTTTCCGGCCACAAAATTTGCGGGCCGACCGGCATCGGCGTTTTGTGGGGACGGCAGGAAATTCTCGACGCCATGCCGCCGTATCAGGGCGGCGGCGAAATGATTTTGACGGTCGGCTATGACAAGACGGAATTCAAGGCCGCGCCGCATCGGTTCGAGGCCGGCACGCCGGACATTTCCGGCCCGATTGGTTTGCACGCCGCGATGGATTATCTCGACGCTATTGGCCGTGAGAATATCTGGAAACACGATCAGGAACTGGCGCATTACGCCTACGAAAAACTTTCCGCACTGAAAAACATTCGTTTGTTCGGTCCAAAATTAAATTCTCGAAATCGCGCCGG
>DATCEV010000060.1:0-30640 GCA_036509895.1 Verrucomicrobiia bacterium | reverse complement strand
ACAATTTCTCCGCAGCGCCCAGGCCCGCACCTGCGCCGAACTCCTGACAGCCATCGCCGACGCACTGCAAACCGTCACCCGCCAAGATGCCCTCAACTGGTTCGCCTCATGCGGCTATAGTTTTATTTAATTTGCTCTAGTCTCTGCATCCACTATCCAAAGCGTCCAATACCAATGCTGAAAGAATAATGCTCGTGTGAATGCTTTGCCAAAGCTACTTTCGAGCGGCGCACCTCGAAGCTCGTAAGTTTTTCCCATTTCGGCTAAAAAACTTATTTGCATATCTGCTGTTGACCGTTTGTCGTCGGCGTCTCGATATGATACCCATAGTTCATGTTGTCCTGGCATTAATTCAATCTTGCTAGTGACATTAGCTACGAATTTGTTTGTGGTAAGAGATTGGCCATCAATTTTATCAACTGTAAGAGTGACAGTCCAAATGTCTCGCTGGACTTTTAGCAATGCAACTTTATTTGTTTCCGCAGGCGGCCCGTCATACCATCGAACATAATTGCCGGTGGTTTTACACCCAGTTGCCATAAAAAGAATTCCTATCATGGCAAATAGAAAAAATAGGCGGACGATATTCGCATTCATAAGTTAATCCCTGAGATTCACAAACTGCACGGCCACGGGAAATTCATGGGCGCGCACGGCGGCGATGACGGTCTGCAATTCGTCGCGGCTCTTGCTGTTCACGCGCACTTCGTCGCCCTGAATCTGCGTCGTCACCTTGAACTTGCCCTCGCGGATGAAGCCGGTGATTTCTTTCGCAACGGACGATTCAATTCCTTGCTTGATTTTAATACTCTGTCGCGCATGGCCGAGCGGCGAAATATCCGGCTCGCATTGCTCCACGCTTTTCAAACTGATGCCGCGCTTGGCAAGCTTGCCGATGATAATTTCGTTGAGCGTGGAAATTTTGAACTGATCTTCGGCGGTCAATTTGATTTCCGCTTTTTCCAAAACGATTTCCCATTTGCTGTTTTTGAAATCAAAACGGTTGGCCAATTCTTTTTTGGCCTGATTGACCGCGTTTTCGATTTCCATCGAGTTGACCTGCGAAACAATGTCGAATGAAGGCATAATGAATTTTTGATTTTGGATTTACCATTTACGATTTTTCTCGCGGGCGCAAATCTTAAATTAAAATGCCGCGTCCGGGCGCGGCGGTTTTGGCTATCAATTTGATTGATTTCAAACGGTCATAACGTGGAAACTTCCCGCAAATGTCCATGCTCCTTTTGTTGTGGGTCTGGTTTTGCGCATATCTCAATTGCGCGGGCTGGGCGCTCTCGGCGTTGCACGAATTAAATGCCGCCGGTTACGCGGTCGCATTGCTGCCCGGAATCATCGCGCTATTCGTTTGGAAACAAAAAAATTCAAAACCGATTCTTCCGCCCGCTTTCTGGCATAAATTCCGGCGGCGCGTTCGCCGGCCGTTTCCACTGGCGTTTTTAATTCTGGCGGCGCTGGCGTTTCTTGGCGGCGCGCTTCATGCGCCCAATAATTTTGACGCGATGGCCTATCGCCTTCCGCGCGTCTTGCACTGGCTCGCGGCCAATCAATGGCATTGGATTCACACCATTTATCCACAAATAAACAACCGCTCATGCGGCATCGAATGGGTTTCCGCACCGTTCATCGCCTTTTTCAAAACAGATCGCTGCCTATTCCTAATCAACATCGTTTCATTTTTATTTTTGCCCGGACTCGTTTTTAGCGTTTTCACAAAGCTTGGCGTGCGTCTGAAAGTCGCCTGGCATTGGATGTGGATCGTTCCGACGGGCTATTGTTTTTTGCTACAAGCCGGGAGTATCGCCAATGATTTGTTCGGCGCAATCTTCGCATTGGCGGCAGTAGATTTTGCGTTGCGCGCAAAAATTTCCCGATCCCCCGGCGATTTTTTCGCTTCACTTTTGGCCGCCGCCATGATGACCGGCGCCAAAACCAGCAGCCTGCCTTTATTACTGCCGTGGGCAATCGCTTTTTTACCTTCGTTCAAATTGATTTTTCACTGGCCGCTTAAAACTCCGGTCGTCTGCGTCATGGCCATTTTCGCATCGGCGTTGCCCACGATGGTTTTCAATGCAAAATTTTCCGGCGATTGGTCGGGGGCGGATCTGAATCGCCCTGAAATCAAAAATGCCATCCTCTGGCGAACCGGCGACAACGTCATCCTGACCACGATTCAAAATTTTGTCCCTCCCTTTTTTCCCTTGGCCGGCAAATGGAACGAGGCAGTGGAAAAACATGTTCCAGACCCTGTGAATTTACGATTGCACCAAGTCATGGCCGAACGCGGGGCGGCTGAATTTTCACTTCCAGAATTGCAAATCGAAGAATACGCCGGCCTTGGTTTCGGCGTCTCAATGCTCCTGCTGATCAGTTTTTTTTATGCGACAATTTTTGGAAAAAGCGCGCCCGGTCAACGAGACCGCCCTTCAATCTGGATGATTTGTTTGCGATGGTCGCCCCCGCTCGCGCTGCTCGCGCTGCTGACACAATCTAATCTTACAACCATCGCCCGCTTTCTGACGCCTGATTATGCGTTGTTACTGCCCGTTCTTTTAGTGCGCGCAGGCAATGAACAACTTGTTGAAAGACGGTGGTGGCGATTTTGCGTGCTGGCGGTTTTTTTAATCGCCGCCGGATTGTTGATTATTTCACCGGCGCGTCCCTTGTTTCCCGCTCAAGCCGTTTTGGAAAAAATTTCCATGCGCGCGCCAAATTCCAAATCATTGGCGCGAATGGAAAAGGTTTATTCCGTTTATCACGAACGCAACGATGCATTTGCGCCGGCGCGAAACCTTCTCCCGCCGGGTGTGAAAATTTTGGGGTTGATCACGGACAACGACCCGGAAACTTCTTTGTGGCGGCCCTTTGGCTCGCGGCGCGTCGAGCATGTTTCCCCCGACGAAACGGCGTCATATCTGAAAACGCGCGGCATCGAATACGTTCTCGTCAATGGTGATGCGTTCGGGAATTGGTTTCCTGAAACGTTCGCTGAATGGCTCAAACGCATGAACGCATACGTCACCGAAAAAATTCCTCTTACTTTGCTCGCTTCCGGCGGCGCACGGGATTGGTATCTGGTGAAGTTAAATTAAAAACTCACGCTCGCCAACTCGCCGGGCATTCCGGTAATTTCCCGCCATGACCGAACCAGTTGAACTCACCATCCTCATGCCCTGCCTCAACGAGGCGGAAACAATTGAGCGCTGCATCGAGAAGGCGAAAATCGGAATTCGAAAATCCGGCGTGCGCGGCGAAATTTTGATCGCCGACAACGGCAGCACCGACGGCTCGCAGGCCATCGCCGAAAAACTCGGCGCCCGCGTCGTCGCCGTGAAGGAAAAAGGCTACGGCAACGCGCTCCTCGGCGGGAGCCGCGCCGCAGCCGGCAAATGGCTGCTCATGGGCGACGCCGACGACAGTTATGATTTTTCGCAGGCCGACCGTTTCGTCGAAAAATTTCAGGAAGGCTTTGAACTCGTCATGGGCTGCCGCCTGCCCGTTGGCGGCGGAACCATTTCGCCCGGCGCAATGCCCTGGAAAAACCGCTGGATTGGCAATCCGATTTTAAGTTTCATCGGCCGATTATTTTTCAAATGTCCCGCGCACGATTTTCACTGCGGTTTGCGCGGCTTCACCAAGGCCGCCTTTGAAAAATTGGATTTGCAGACGACCGGCATGGAATTCGCCTCCGAAATGGTCATCAAGGCCACGCTCAAAAAATTGAAAATCGCCGAAGTGCCGGTGACGTTGAGCAAGGACGGACGTTCACGCCCGCCGCATTTGAAACCGTGGCGCGACGGCTGGCGGCATTTGCGTTTCATGCTGCTGTTCTCGCCGCGCTGGTTGTTTCTCGTCCCTGGAATTTTCTTGTCGCTGCTCGGAATTGTTTTTGCCGCGCGGCTTTCGCTGGGCGATTTTCACATTGGCGGCGTTCAATTCAACGTCGGCACGCTCGTCGTCGCGTGCATGACCATCATCGTCGGCTTTCAACTCGTCGCGTTCGCCTTTTTCACCAAAGTTTTTGCCATCGCCGAAGGACTCTTGCCCGACGATCCGAAGCTTTCCCGCGTCCTGAAAATCTTCACGCTCGAAAAGGGAATTATTTTCAGCCTGCTCGTTTTGTTGGGGGGAATTTTCCTGCTCGCCCAGGCCGTTTGGATTTGGCAGCAGGCAAATTATGGAATCCTGCCGTCCACCGAAGCAAACCTGCGCCGACTGATTCCGGCGGCGACGCTCGTCGTCCTCGGCATCCAAGGAATTTTTTCCAGTTTCTTTATGAGCGCGCTCGGCCTGAAAACCAAAACGCGCAAGCCGCCAGCGGTTTGAATTGTAGGAGACGACGTAAGGAGTCTCTATTTTTGAGTCTCGTTACCTCGACTCCTGCAATTTCAATTTCTCAATTTCAAATGGCCGGCAACTTAAACCAATTTCCACGTTCGCGGAAAAATCCGGTGCCGGATTTTGGTTCATCAAACTGATCAAACTGTCGCTGCGAAAATTCAGTTTCAGACCGCAAATTTCCGCAGACTTCAAGCCCAGCCAGACCAGCCGCCACGGCAGCGGAATGAATTTTACTTTTTTATTTTGTCCGCGCGCGATTTCCAAAAGCAATTTTTTGAAGGGCCACGGCTGTTCGTTCGCCGCCGTCAAAATTTGCGGCGAGAGCATTATTTCACCGCTCGCATAACGTTCAATGAACGCGCATAAATCTTCGTGGTGAACGAGAAACTGGATTTGCGAACCATCGCCGATCATCGGAATCACAGATGAATTGTGAATTTGCGCCGTCAATTTTCCGAACATTCCACCTGAATCATTTCCATAAACAAGTCCGGGACGAATCACCAGCGCGCCGTTCGCCAGCGCGATTTTTTCGATCTCCAATTTGGCTTTTCCATAAAGCGAACGGCAGCCGTCAAACGCGCTGATGCTGGAAATAAAAATAATTTTGGGAATTTTTGCCGCGCGCGCCGCTTCCAAGATTTTTCGCGAACCTTTCACGTTCACCGCGCGAATTTCATTCCAGCGCAATGGCTTGAAATCATAGGCGCAATGCACCAGCGCGCTCATGCCGGTCAATGACTCCGGTGAAATTTCGTCGCCGAGTTGAAATTTAACGGCGCGGGAATTTTGCCTGGGCTGGCGCGTCAGCTCCAAAATTTCCCAGCCGCGCGCGGAAAAATAATTTTTCATGCAGCCGCCGACGTAACCGTTGCTGCCCGTGAGGGCACAAATTTTTTTCTCCATAATTTTTACAATGTTCCCGTTTCCCAGCCGATGCGATGCGCGTTGGCCATCAGGGAAAAAGTGATCGTCGTAGCGGGAATGCTCGGCAACACGCTTGCGTCCACCACATGAACCTGCGACCAGCCGCGCGGACGGCCAAGCAAATCGCTCTCAAAATTTCCCGGTTGCGCGCGCATTGGAATCGAGCCGCCGCTGTGAAATCCGCGTCCCGGTTCGGCGATTTGCAGCATCGGCGGCAAAACGATTCCGCCGAGCGAGCGCGATTGTTTGAACATCTCGCGCAAAACATTTTTTATGACGCCGCGCGTTTGAGGATTTGATTTTGCGTCCAGTTGCAAAAAATCTTTTTCGCCGTCGCGCTTCAATCGCATTTCGATCGCCGCCGATTCGTCGGAATGCAAATAGCCCTGCACAATCAACATTCGCTCTTCGAGTTGCCGTGCGAACATTTTCAGCGGACCGAGCGATTGGCGGACGGCGTGACCGATAACGTCGCTGTAAGAATAAATTTGCAAATGCACGGAGCGCCGGCTGATCTTTGGATTTTGCAATTCAATAAAAAGCTGGCTCAACGTGTAAAGCGCTTCGGTTTGAACGTCGCGCGTTCGTCGCGCGCGCAAAATTGGAAACAGAAAATACTGGCTGTCGCGCAATATCAATGGCTGGTCAAAGGCGTTCTGGGAACGCAATAAAATTTGCGCCGTCGGAATCACGCCCGCCGCGAGATAAACGCGGCTGGCCGCGAAGGAAAGCGGCGCGCGCGTTTCGCGATGAAAACCTTCGATGAAAACTTTTCCGGAATTTTCGCGCAGTTTGGTGACGATGACGTCGCGTTGATATTGAAAATTTTTCTGCGCGCGCAATTCGCGAACCGTGTCGGCGGAATTGTAAATACAACCATATACGCAACCATTCAAACATTGGCCGCAATAGATGCAACCGATGCCGCGCGGCGAATCAGCCACGCGCATCGCCAGTCGCGAGCGTCCGAATCGCCAGCCGCGTTTGCGCAATTTTTCGCGATGGCGATTCAGGTTTCGCAAAAAAAATTCTGACTGTCGGCTGGATTTGAGCGGCTGCGGATTTTCCGCGTGCAATGGAAAAATTTCGGCGAGGTCATCCCGTTGCGCGGCAAATCCGGTGAGTTCGGTGATAGCACGATAATGTTGCGCGAGGTCGGAATTTTTTATCGGCCAATCAGAAATATCGTCGTCGCGATACGGCAGCATGGCCGCGCCCCAGACGTTGCTCAAACCGCCGAGCGCGAGCGATGGTTGAAAGGCAATGCCGCGCCCGCGCCAGGGAATTTTTTCCACAGTTTCGCGATAGGGAAAATCCGAATTAAAAAGTAATTTGAGCGGAACGCCCGTGGCATCGGCGGCGAGGTCGCTTTGGAGCGCGGCGATTTGATCGCGCGGCCAGGCCGGCGGTTTTTTTTGAGCGAGTTCGCGCACGATGTTTGCGCGTTCCGTTTCCAATTCGATTCCGGCGTCGAGCATGAGGACATTGGCGCCGCGCGCAAGCAAGGCTTTCGCGCACGCAACGCCTGCCGGGCCGGAACCGATGATGCAGTGCATGGCGGGCAATGAAAACATAGTGGCGGCAAAGGCTCAATCTTCAACTTTTTCAACGGCGCATCGCGGTTAAAATCAGCGATTGAATTTTTTTTCGCGGAAAAAATAATTGCCGGCGGCAATTTGCCCATTGACGGCGCAGGCGGCTTTCGGGATTTTGTCGCGGTGGAAAAAATTCAACGCGCGCTCATTTCTGTTTCGGACAAAACCGGTCTGGTTCCCTTCGCCCAAATTCTGGCGCAAGCGGGGATTGAAATCATTTCCACCGGCGGCACCGCCAAAACCTTGCGCGAAGCCGGCCTCGCCGTAAAGGACATCAGCGAACACACCGGCTTTCCAGAAATGCTCGATGGCCGGGTCAAAACGCTGCACCCAAAAGTCCACGGCGGACTGCTTTTCATTCGCGGAAACCAAACGCATGAAGTTGCGGTGCGCGAACACAACATTTCGCCGATTGATCTGGTCATCGTGAATCTTTATCCATTCGAGCAAACCGTCGCGAGGCCAAATGTCAGCCAGCACGACGCGATTGAGAATATTGACATCGGCGGCCCTTCGATGCTGCGCAGCGCCGCGAAAAATCATGAAAGTGTTACCGTCGTCGTTGACGCGCTCGACTATGCGGAAATCGCCAGGCAAATTTCTGAAAATGGAAATACGACTTTGGAATTGCGCCGCCGTCTCGCCGCGAAAGTTTTTGCGCGAACGGCGGCTTATGATGGCGCGATCGCCGCGCATTTGAATTCGGAATTCGGAATTAAAAACCCGGAATTACCTGCGTCGCTTTCAATTTTTGCGCCGCTGGTCCAGCCGTTGCGTTATGGCGAAAATCCGCATCAAGCCGCCGCGCTTTACGGAAAATTCAGCGAATTTTTCCAGCAACTCCACGGCAAAGAACTTTCCTACAACAACATTTTGGATTTGACGGCGGCGGCGAATCTGATCGGCGAATTTGAAAAAGACTCGCCAACATTGGCGATTTTGAAGCATACGAACCCTTGCGGCGTCGGCCAGGGAAAGAATTTGCGTGAAGCGTGGGATAAGGCGTTTGCCACCGACAAACAAGCGCCGTTCGGCGGAATCATTGTCACGAATAAAGTTCTTGATGGCGCTTGCGCCGAAGCAATTTCGGAAATTTTCAGCGAAGTGATTATTGCGCCGGATTTTTCGCCGGACGCTTTGGAAATTTTGCAGAAGAAAAAAAATCTGCGGCTGCTGAAAATTTTGAAATCGCCGTTCGCCAGTTCGCAATTTGATTTGCGAAGTGTCGGCGCCGATTCATTTTTGTTGCAGCAACGCGATTTGAAAACGACGGCGCAGGAGGATTTGAAAATTGTGAGCAAGCGCGCGCCAACGCAAACCGAATTGGCAGCCATGCTTTTCGGCTGGCGAATTGTGAAACACGTGAAATCAAACGCGATTGTTTATGCCGATGCCGAAAAAACCTTAGGAATCGGCGCGGGACAAATGAGCCGGGTGGATGCCAGCCGGATCGCCGTTTGGAAAGCGGGCGAGGCGAAACTTTCGCTGAAAGGCAGCGTGGTTTGCAGCGACGCATTTTTTCCTTTTGCCGATGGCTTGATCGCGGCGGCGGAAGCGGGTGCCAGCGCGGCGATCCAGCCGGGCGGTTCCATGCGCGACGCAGAAGTGATCGCGGCGGCGGACGAACGCGGAATGGCGATGGCGTTCACAGGCGCGCGGCATTTTCGCCATTGAATCGTCAGCGGATGAGCCAGTAAATCAGGGCGAATTGTCCGAGCGTCACCGCGAGAAGCAACGCCCAAACAAAACTTTCGCGCAGGCGCAGTCCGCGTTGTTTGGCGGCAGCGATCCAGAATTGAAGTTTTACGGAGCCAAAGGTGATGATGTCGCCATTGCGAAGGATTTTATTTTGGACGGATTCGCCATTGACAGCAATCAAAGCGCCCGCGCCGGTGGTAATTTTGAAGCCTTCATCTTTTTGAAATTGCAAGGTCAAGTGCCGGTCCCAAACGCCGTCGTCTTCAAGCTGGAGTTGGTTTTGGGGCGTGCGTCCGATGTGGAAAGGAAAATGGCGGACTGCTGTTTGAGCGCCCGCCTTTTTTCCGCAAAGAATGTCGAACTGAATCATCACCAAATGCGGCGAGTCACTTCGATCTGGTCGCCGGGATAAACGCTTGGGTCAGGAGCGGAGCCGCCCATCACTTTGTCCAAATTGACCTTGATGCGCTGGCCGTTGACGCGGATGAGCCAGACTTTTCCATGATTGGCAAAATCAGTGAAACCGCCGGCGGAAGTAACGGCTTTGCTGACGGTGGTTTCGCCGATGTAAATCTCGCGCCCCGGCTGCTTGACTTCGCCGGTGACGTAGTAAATCAAATCGCCCGGTTTTACGGTGACGGTCAAGCGGACATAGTATTTGGGAACGTAAAGGTCATGGATTTCATTCTGCAATTCACCGGCGCTTTTGCCGGCGGCATGGATGTTTCCAATGAGGGGCAATTGAATGTCGCCATTTTCCTTGATCGGTTCGTCATGCGGCTCAATGGGGTCCGCCGTCCCGGAGAAAGTGATGCTTACGGTTTCGCCGACATGAAAATGGGCAACGTTGGCATAAGTGGATGAGCTATTATTGGCGGCGGACGAATCACCCGTATCGGGTGCCGTTGGATTTTCAGAAAAGAGCGGATCATCGGACGACGAAGCGCAGCCGGTGAAAAGGAGGCTTGCCGCCAGGGCGGTGACGGAGAAAATTTCGCGGACAAATAATTTCATCGGGGCTAATCGTTACGAATTCGGGCGCAGAATCAATACTTTTGTTTGATGCCGATGGAGTCATCCGGATCCTCGGGGTTTCGGGCGACGGCGGCCTCCTGCTCTTTTGGATTGTTGGAGGAATAATAATCGTGATAATAGCCGCTGTAATAATAGTAACTTTCATCCTGCGACATATTGATATTATTCAACACGATGCCGATGAAGGTGCCGCCAACTTTTTCAATCACCTGCTTGGCGCGCAAATTCATGGGCTGCGGATAACGGCGATATTGAATGACCTGAATGACCATGTCCATTTCGCTCGCCAAAATCGAAGCGTCGCTCACGCCGAGAATGGGCGGTGAATCGAACAAAACAAAATCATAGCGTTGCTTCAATTCCGCGACCATTTCCTTCATCTGCGCTGAATTGAGAATGCTCATGGAACTGCTGGGCAATTTGCCGCTGGCCATGAAATGAAGTGTCGGCACGGGCGTCATCTGGATGACTTGTTCCAGCGTATTTTGCTTGAGCAAATAATTGGTCAGGCCGATGTCATTGCTGACGTGAAGCAATTTATGAAGCGTCGGGCGGCGCAAATCCGAATCCACGACGAGCACGCGTTCGCCGGCTTGGGCGAAAACGGTGGCCAGATTGACGGTAGTCGTGGATTTGCCTTCGCCCGCGCCGGCGCTGACGACAACGATGGTCGTGAGCTTTTCGTCCTTGCGCGAGAATAATATGTTTGTGCGCAGGACGCGATACGCCTCGGCGTAGCGACTTTCCGGCCCTTCATCAATGAGATAACCCACGTTTTGCGGAATGACGCCCAGCACCGGCGCTTGAAAGGCGCGCTCCACGTCATCAATTGTTTTGACGCTGGTGTCCAGATATTCGATGAAGAACGCCAGGCCAATGCCCATGATCAAACCAAAAACCAAACCCAGTGCGATATTGAGCGGCTTGTTGGGACGGACGGGGTCTTTGCCGGGTTCACCAGTCCGGGTGATTTCCACCAAAGAAGTTTTTGGGATGGCCAGATCAACTTTTTCCTGTTCAATCTTGGCGGCAAGAATCCGGTGAAAATCTATCATGTTTGCCAGTTTCCGTTTTTCCTGCCAGTAAGGCTGGCCGCGCACGGCTTCTTCCTGATCTTGTTTTATGGAAGAATCCACCTCGACGCTCAACGCATCCAGCGCCGCTTTCTCGGTATTCAAATTATTTTGCAAACCGACCATGATGCCGCTGACCCGGTCGCTGATTTGTTGATTCAACTCGGTGATCAATGCTTGCATGCGGATGATGTCCGGGTTGGCGGGGGAATAGTCGTTTGTCTTGGTGACCAATCCCTGTTGCGCCTCATTCAATTTATCCAACAGGCCGGATAAGACGGCGTCCGGCTGCGCTTGAATGGTGGGCAGCGTGTCCACCAGCTGTTGCGGACTCAAATCTTTCAACTCACTCAACTGTTCCTTGAGTTTGATGTAGCGAATCTGGCCTTCCATCATCATCTCGTGATATTGACGCAATTGCTCCTGGCTCAAGGTGGAACTGGGGATAAACGAATTGGGATCCGTGTCAACGATTGCCAGGCTCTGACGCAATTTGTCCACATTCTTTTGAACGGCATCAATTTGATCTTCTTCACCCTGATATTGGTCTTCAAAACTTTTAATGCCATTGGCCGTCAAATCTTTGTGCCGGCCCAGCCGATAATCGCGATAAGACTGGGCAATGGCATTGGCTATGTTCGCCGCCTCATTTTTGTCCGAATCATAAACCGTTATGTCCACCAGATCAGTATTGCGAACGGGAGACAAGGACGTCTGGCGTTTGAGAAGCTCCCGCGTTTCCGTGGTCTTCAACGTGTCCATTCCGTATTTTTTGCTCCAGACGGAATTCAAATTTAACTTATCAATGACCCGGTCAAGCACCGCCGATTCCTGAAGAATTTCCAATTCAGTTTGAAGGAAATAAGGATCGTAACCCGGCGTCGTCGTGGTCATCGGGTTCAAACTGGAAACATCCACCGTATTGTCCGGCTCAATTTTAACTTCCGCCGTGCTGGAATAAGAAGCCGGCAGAATAAATGTCACCGCCGTGGCAATGATGGCCGTGATCAAAAAAACGGTGATGATGATCGCCTTGCGAATGCGGATAATGCGCCAATAATCCAGAAAATGCAATCTGGTCTCCGGCGTTGGCTGATTTTGCTGTGAATCCATATCAAAACTCAAAAAAATAACAGGAGCCAGTGTGATGGCCCCGGCTCCCGGCTAAATGTTCAAAAAAATTTGTTTGTTTCGTTCAAATTTTAATATGTTGCCGTGGCGCTGATATAGACGCGATTGCGAGAGTAGCCTCGATACTGGATGTCGGAAGTAAGATGATCGTAATTATATCCCAAATCCGCCGAGAAGTGCCGGGTAAAAGCATAGCTCAAATTTACGCCTGCACTATAATCCACATCCGCATTGTTATCATTGGCGCCGCCATTAAAAGTTGAGTATTGGATGTTTCCCAGCAAGCTTCCCATCAATTTTGGCGTTATACGCTGATTGAGTGAACCATAGACTTCCGAACTTTCCTGATCTTCAGTGATGCTCCCGCTATTGGAATTTACCGAAGCAACATCCGTGGCATTTCGCTCCTGGTTAAAGCCGATTTCTGCGTAGCTGCCCGGAGTGTAAGTATACGTCGCCGAGAGAACCACATACGGCGACACACTGGATGAAGTGAGCGGATCGTTGTAATAATCAGTGAACTGCGCGCCCGCCCTCGCTGAAACATTCAAGTTCGCCAGAAGATTATGCTGAACGCCGGCATACACAAAATGAGAGCGGTTGTCGCGATCCTCACTCTGATAAAATCCATCACCACCCGTCCGAAGAGCAAGAACGGTTGAATAAGAAATCGGCTCATCTCCAAAATAATTTATCTGTTCAAACTGATAACCAACAAAAGCAGTCGTTTCAGGAGCAACATGCCACTCAAAATTTAAGGAGACTTGTTGATCAACCCGGTCCAGCAAGCCGGCCAAGGTGTTACCGTGAGTAAAAAAGTTATCTTCAGTTGCCCCGCTGTTTTCATAATCATAAACGCTGTTTTGATAACGCAGCACGGTGCTGAACAATCGTGTCCAATCGGTGTTGAGCGAAAGAACGGCAGTATTGGCGACGTTATTTCCATTAACACGAAACGGATTGGCATTTGGCGATGGATTGCCGCCCGTTGGAACTGGATTCAATAATTGCGGGTCTTGACCGACGGCGAATGTATCGCTCACTCTGGCCTGCCAGCGTTCGTTGAAGGCGTGATCAATCCACAAATCAAGCTGGTGCGTCTGGTCAATCGGATTTTGATCCAATTCTTCCCGGCGCTGATAATAATAAAGCCCGTAAGTGTAGCGCACCCCGATTTCCGTTTGTTGCAACGGCACATTCAGACTCACCGAAGGGCTGACCTCAAAGCCCCAACTACCCTGCGCGATATGAGTCGTCAGATAGTTGTCATCGTAAAATCCACGCAACGTGCCGGAAATAGTCCAGTCTTTGGAAAGATCCGGGCCGGCGTCTGGAGCGTAGGCGGCATGTAAGCCAGCCGTCCCTGCGGCTGCGAGTCCTATGGAAACAATAAGCTTCTTCATATTAGGTTTGAACATTTTAGCTTGGACAGCCGATGCGCTTTTTCATTCAAAAAAAGTGATGCAGCCGATGAACGCGGCGAATCTAGCAGCACGAGCCGATAACAGTCAAAACTTTTTTTCGATTATTTTCCTGAAGAATTGGCCGTCTTCGCGTCTCTCTCGTTCATCGCCGTTTCTGTTTTAATTCTTTCAACAGCGATTTCAAGCTCAAAGCATTGACCACGTTTTTTTGTTCCAGCCAGCCTTTGCGCGCAATGCCCGCGCCGAGCCGCAAAAATCCCGCATTCTCGTTTCGATGCGCGTCGGGATTGATCACACATTTGACGCCTTTCGATTTCGCATACGGCCAGTGTCGCCAATCCAAATCAAATCGGTGCGGATTGCAATTCAGTTCCAGCCACGTCCCGGTTTCGGCACAAGCGTCAATCACCGCGCGCACGTTCACGGGATATGGCTCGCGTTCCAATAAAATTCTGCCGGTCATGTGCGCGATGATGTGAACGTATTTATTTTCCACCGCGCGAATCAGCCGCTTCGTATTTTCTTTTTCGTCGCCCGACGGCAAATGCAAACTAGCCACAACCACATCCAATTCCGCAAGCAACTCGTCGTCAAAATCCAATCCATTTTTCAAAATGTCCACTTCACTTCCCGCGAGCAAACGAAAACCACTTCCGCGCGCGGCAAATTTCTCGTTCACTTTTTTGATTTCCAAAATTTGTTCGCGCAATCGTTCCGCGCTCAAGCCATTTGCCTGCACCGAAGATTTCGAGTGGTCGGTGATCGCCCAATATGCCAAACCCAAATTTTCCATGTGCGTCGCGATTTCTTCCAGCGAACCTTTGCCGTCGCTCCAATTGGAATGATTATGCAGCGAACCTTTCAAATCCGTCCACTGAACCAATTTCGGCAATTCATTTTTTCCCGCCGCCGAAAATTCTCCGAGGTCTTCGCGCAATTCCGGCTCGATGAATGGCAAATCCAATTTTGAAAAAATTTCCTCTTCCGTTTTGCACGCCACGAGCAATTTCGGATCGCGCGTTTCTTCTGATGACTTGAACAAACCATATTCATTCAATCGCAAACCGCGTTGAATCGCGCGTTGCCGCATAATGATATTGTGCTCCTTGCTGCCGGTGAAATACGCCAGCGCAAACGGAAATTCCGCGTCGCTCACCACGCGCAAATCACTTTGAATGCCGCCTTCCAAAATCACGCTCGCCTTCGTTTCGCCCTTTGCCAAAATTTTTACAATGCCCGGCTGCGAAACAAAAAATTCAATCACGTCCGCCGGTTTTTTTGAAGACGCCAGCAAATCAATGTCGCCAATAACTTCTTTGAAGCGACGCAAACTACCCGCGCTGCTGCAACGAATCACCGCCGGATGCGCGCGCAAATTTTCCAAAACCGGCTCCGCCGCGCGCAGCGCCTCGCTCAATAAATGTTTGCTCGCATACGTCCGGCGCAATTCAATCGCCTCGCAAATGTTAGCCGCCGTTTTTTCGCCGAAGCCGTCCAGCTCCGCGACTTTTCCCGATTTGCAAGCCGCTTCCAGTTTTTCAATCGAATCAATTCCCAGTTTGTCGTGCAGCGCCTTGATTTTTTTCGGGCCGACGCCGGAAAGTTGCAACATTTCAAAAAATCCCGGCGGCGTCGCTGCTTTCAATTCTTCGTGATAAATCAATTTTCCCGTTTCAACCAATTCCGTGATTTTTTGTTCCAGCGCCTCGCCGATGCCTTTGATTTCGCCCAGCCGTTTTTCCGAAACCAATTGCGCCAACGGCTCGGCCAGATTTTCCAAAATGCGCGCCGCGTTCGCATAAGCGCGTGTCTTGAACGGATTTTCGCCTTTCAATTCCAGCAAAACGCCGATCTCAATCAAAACGCCCGCAACTTTTTCTTTGTCCATACGATTCATTTTAACTGCGGATTGCGCGGATTTCACGGATTAAAAATTAAAAAAATCCGCGTAATCTGCGGTTTCAAAAATTGGCGGGATCTTCGCGCCTTTGCTTCATTGCGCCTTTGCGTTAATTTTTTGAAATGGCTTCACGAAAAAATTTGCCGGTGGCATTGACCATCGCCGGTTCCGACAGCGGCGGCGGCGCGGGCATTCAAGCCGATCTGAAAACGTTCACCGCGCTCGGCGTTCACGGCGCGAGCGCCATCACTTGCCTGACCGCGCAAAATCCGAAACGCGTTTTGGGAATCGAAACCGTTTCGCCCAAAATGTTGCGCCAACAACTCGAAGCCATTTTTGAAGAATTAAATCCGCGCGCCGCAAAAACCGGAATGTTATTTTCCGCGCAAAATATTTTAATCGTCGCAAATTTTTTCCGCAATTCGCAATCCGCAATCCGCAATCCGAAATTGGTTGTTGACCCGGTTTTAATTTCCACCAGCGGCGCGAAACTCCTCGAAAAAAACGCGCTGAACATTTTTTGCGAAAAACTTTTGCCGTTGGCGACGCTCGTCACGCCCAATTTATTTGAAGCCGAAATTTTAAGCGGCCAGAAAATTTTTTCGCTCGAAGAAATGAGCGACGCCGCCAAAAAAATCCATTCGCAATTCGGCTGCGCGGTTTTAGTCAAAGGCGGACACTTGAAGTCCAAAGCCCAAAGTCCAAAGTCCAAAGTCGCAACAGATTTATTTTTTGACGGCAAAACGGAATTGCTTTTGTCCGCGCCGTTTGTAAAAAATATTCGCACGCATGGAACCGGCTGCGTTTATTCCGCTGCGATTTGCGCGGAGTTGGCCAAAGGAAAAAATTTGATTGGTGCCGTTCAAATCGGAAAAAAATTTGTCACGCGCGCGATTTCCGAAAGTTACAAAATCGGAAATCATTTTGCGTTGAGGCCGGACAAAATTTGAATAGAAGTAAACAAAGAAAACGAAGAACTTTGTTTGCTTCTGTTTAATTTTCTAAAAATCCGGCTCGCGCAATCGGAAAAATCGCGCGGGATTGGTTGCATTGAGCAGAATAAAATTCTGCCCGTTCGTAAAAATGGGCGGCGGCAAATCGCTTGCGCTCCAAATAATCGGCGGCGAAAGATTCGTCGTGGCTTCAACCGAAAATCCGGCGGGATAAATCGGAAAGGTCAGCGCGACGTTTGTCCCGATTTGTTCCACGTTCAAAGTTTGCGAAAAAAATTCCCACGCGAGCGCGTAGGTTTCGCTGGCGCTGACAAAATTTCCGCCGTGTTTCAAGACCTGCAAGTCGTAACGGCCTGGCGCGAGTCGCGGGAAAAAAATGTGTTCGACGTTGTCAACGAGGCTCGTGCTGCAAGCGACAAGATTGCTGTCGGCGCAGTTGTATAAAAATAAATCAAGGTGGTTGATGTCGGTTTGATTTTGCTGGCGATTCCAGACGAGCGTGGCCGTCAAAGTAAAATTCGCTCCGTTCAAATTATTCGTCACGTTGAAAAAATAATGGTTCACGCCGTCGGCGGCGGTCGAAAAAAATCCGTCGTCGGCGCTGGCGATGGAATTAAAATCCCAACCGCTCCATTTTGAAATCGTGCCGGTCGAGGCGTCTGGCGGATGCGGATCGCCCGGCGAAATTGCGGTCGCGGAAATAAAATTATTTTTTCCGCCGGCGAGTTGTTCGTAGGAATTCAAAACATTCAAAACGCCCGCGCCGTAATGCGTGTCCAGCGGTGCAGAATTTGAATTTGTCCAGCCGATAGGTTTGACCGCGCCATTGAGCAATAATGCTTTTAGCGTGCGCATATCCGCCGCAGAATTTGTATCGCTGCCGCCGTCGCCGCGCAACGCGGCTTGCAATAAAATCGCCGCCGCGCCGGAAACTTGCGGCGTGGTGTAACTCGTCACGAAATCTGGAAAACCGGGCGCGCAAATGTCCGGTTTGCTGCGTCCGTCGGAGGTTGGTCCGTAAGGCGAATTCCCGACATCCGAAACGCCGACGCCAAGGCCGTTGTAACAGGTGGCCGGGGAATAAACCGGTTGACCATCAAAACCCGCGCCGGAAATAAACAGCACATTGTTTTGCGCGGCATAATTATCGTAAGTCTGGTTCACCCCTGCGTCATTCGTGCCAAAGGTGAAACTTTGATTCACAATGCGCTCGGAAATCGAATGTCCCATTGCGATATAATAATTATAAAACGTGTCCGCCTGATAATCATCCACGTGCGCGACATTGGTGGCTACGCCATCGGGAAAGCCATAAAAATTTCTCGCCACAATTTCGGCATGGCCTGATTCAAAGCCGAGGGAATTGGGATAAGTATTCGCGGTGTTGACACTAATATATGGCGCAATGCCTTTGAAATAAGTGAAAAGGTTCGTCGGCTGTCCGACCGCATTGGGTCTGATTTCCCATGTATTTGTTCCGGGCGGCGAACCTGAATCGTCCGCTTCCGGCTGGCCCACGTCAATGCCCGAGCCGTCCAAATTCGTCGTCGCCTCGCGCAATGAGGTGACGCCGATGGTGTCGAGATAGGACGCGTGCGCTGACGGGAAAAAAATCCCGACAAACAATAAAGTCAGGGCAATTATTTTAGGCGTTAAATTTTTCATACTTCAAATCAGAATGCAAAAACATATTCCAATCCCGCGAAATGTCCAAATGCCTTACATTTATTTGCGGCTATTTAACCTTTGAAAATTCTGTTTAATTTCGCAGCTTCTGTATAATAATTTCAGTTTGTGTCCGAAACGCTTGTCGTCAATGAAATCTATCTGAGCCTGCAAGGTGAAAGCACCTTCGCCGGGCTGCCGTGCATTTTCATCCGGCTCACCGCCTGCGATTTGCGCTGTTCGTATTGCGACACGGCTTATGCTTTCACTGAAGGCAAAAAAAAATCGCTCGCGGAAATTTTTGATGGAATAAAAAAACTAGCCGCGCCATTTTCAAACCTTCAACTTTCAACTTTCAACTTTCAACTGCCTTTAATTGAATTGACCGGCGGCGAACCGCTCCTGCAAAAAAATTCCCTGCCGCTCATGCAAAAACTGTGCGACGACGGCTTAACCGTTTTGATCGAAACCAGCGGCGCGCACGACATTTCAAAGATTGATCCGCGCGTTCATCGCATTATGGATTTGAAAACGCCTAGCAGCGGCGAAATTGAAAAAAATCGTTTCGCAAACATCGCGCACTTGAAATCCACCGACGAAATCAAATTTGTCATCGGCACGCGCGAAGATTACGACTGGGCGAAACAACAAATCGTGGAACACCATTTGGAAAACATTTGCCCGCTGCTTTTTTCCTGGGTGCATCCGCTCGCGCCGGAACAACAAAGCAAAGTTCTGAAAAAAATTCCCGCAAATTTGACGCCGATTTCACGCAAAGATTTGGCGGAGAAAATCATCGCCGATGCTTTGCCGGTGCGTTTTCAAATCCAACAGCACAAAATCATCTGGCCGCCGGAACAGCGCGGCGTTTAGGTATTTACGATTTGCGATTTACGATTTTCAAATGTGTTGCGCGATTGAATGTTTTTGAAGACAAATCATAAATCATCAATCGTAAATCATAAATGGTGTCCAAAACAAAAAAAATCCTGCAATTGCTCCGCGATTAT
Organism: Verrucomicrobiia bacterium; assembly: GCA_036509895.1. Taxonomy (GTDB): domain Bacteria; phylum Verrucomicrobiota; class Verrucomicrobiia; order Limisphaerales; family UBA11358; genus UBA11358. Next base: position 11,870 of record DATCEV010000060.1, on the reverse strand, counting down.
GAATCACGAAATGTCGTATTCGCGGAAAGCGACGGCTCGTGGCCGATTGTGTGGGAGCGCGCCAAGGGCGTTCACGTCTGGGACGCCGAAGGTAAAAAATATCTCGACCTGACCGCCGCGTTTGGCGTCGCCGCCGCTGGCCACGCGAACGCAAACGTCGTCAAGGCCGCCCAAAAGCAAATGTCAAAATTGTTGCACGCGATGGGCGACGTGCATCCTCACGCGCGCAAAGCCGAACTCGCAAAAAAATTGAGCGAAATCACTTTTGAGAAATGGACAAGCCAGTCCAAAGTTGAAAATGAGAAATCTCCTTCCGAACTCAAAATTCAAAATTCAAAATTCAAAACCGGAAAAGTCATTTTCAGCAATTCCGGTTTTGAAGCCGTCGAAGCCGCGCTCAAGACCGCAATGCTCGCCACAAAGAAAAACGGCGTCATTGCATTTCACGGCGCGTATCACGGGCTCGGCTACGGCGCGCTCAGCGTGACGCACCGCGATTTTTTCCGCAGCCCGTTCCAATCACAACTTCGCGAGTTTGGACATTTCGTTTTGTTCCCGGCAAAAAGTTCCGACCTTGCCACGGTTGAATTTCAAATCCGCAATTTTTTCCGCCGCGAACGCGTTGGCGCGATTTTGGTCGAGCCAGTCCAAGCGCGTGGTGGTTGCAATGTTCCACCGCCGGAATTTTTGCCGTTGCTCCGAAAACTTTGCGACGAACATGGCGCGTTGCTCATCCTCGATGAGATTTACACCGGCTTTGGCCGCACCGGAAAATGGTTCGCGTGCGAACACAGCGGCGTCACTCCTGATTTGATTTGTCTCGGCAAAGCGCTTACCGGCGGCTTTCCGCTTTCCGCCTGTGTTGGCCGCGCGGATTTGATGGACGCCGCGTGGCCGCCTTCGCGCGGCGAGGCGATTCACACCAGCACATTTCTCGGCCATCCCGTCGGCTGCGCGATGGCGCTGGCGCAAATTGCGGAAATTGAAAAGTTAAATTTAGTCGAACGCAGCGCGGAACTTGGAAAATTTTTGCTCGAAGAATTGTCCAAACTCCAAAGTCCAAAGTCCAAAGTCGAGGCACGCGGACTTGGTCTCATGGCTGGAATTGAATTAAAATTGCCCGACGGAAAACCCGCGACGGAAATTGCGGTTCAAACAATTAAAACGCTGTTGCATCGCGGCTACATCATGCTGCCCGAAGGTGAATTTGGAAACGTCATCAGCTTCACGCCGCCGCTGACAATTTCAAAAGCGCAACTCGCCAGAGCCGTAAAAACATTGGCCGAAGTTTTAGCCACAGATGAACACCGATGAAACACAGATTTGAAGAATCGCGCGAAGAACGCGAAGGTCACGAAGAAAAATTCCTTCGCCAACTTCGCGCCCTTCGCGCGACATATTTTTCCCGATGAAACTTACCAAAATGCGCGAGATTTTGACGCGGCGCGATATCCAGCTCACAAAATCGCTCGGCCAGAATTTTCTGCACGACGCGAACCAGTTGCAAAAAATTGTCGAGGCGGCGGAATTATCGAAAGTTGACAAGGTTTTGGAGATCGGGCCGGGGCTTGGGCCGTTGACAGAATTGCTTTTGGAAAAAGCCGGCGAAGTTCTGGCGATTGAGATGGATAGACGACTTGTAGAAGTTTTGCAGGAACGCTTCAACGTAGGACAGGTGTCGCGCCTGTCTCCATTTGAAAATAAAAAATCAGAGACAGGCGCGACGCCTGTCCTACATTTACTCCACGACGACGCACTGGAATTTTTGCGACGCGAGCCGCGCGACTGGAGCGATTGGAAGCTCGTCGCGAACCTGCCGTATTCCGTCGCCTCGCCGATTTTGGTGGAACTGGCGCTTTCACCCAAACGGCCGGAACGCATGGTCACGACGCTGCAACTCGAAGTCGCGCAGCGGCTGATGGCGCAAGCCGACGACGACGATTACGGCGTGCTGACGCTGCTCGTCCAGCTCGATTACGAACCGCGCGGCAGTTTCAAGATTCCGGCGGACTGTTTTTTCCCCGCGCCGAACGTGGATTCGATGTGCGTGGTGTTGCAACGCCGCGCCCGGCCCCTGCTCGCCGACGGCCAGCGCGCCGCGTTCGTGAAGATCGTGAAGCGCGCGTTCTCGCAACGGCGCAAGATGATGCTGAAACTGCTGAAACAGGATTGGGCGGTGGACAAACTGGCGGCCGCCTTTGCCGAATTAAAAATCTCGCCGCAGGAACGCGCGGAGAAATTGAGCTTGGAACAGTTTGTGGCGTTGACAAAATATCTTTCAAACAATGGGCATTCGTGAATCAACACCTAAACCGGGTAAAATTATATCATCCGGCAATGCCGAATTATTGGTTGAAAATTTTTCTTCAGAATTCCGACCGCACATAGATTCTACTTTGGCAAGCAATGTTCCAATGGCTTGTTCATTGGAAGGCGCTACAATTACGGACGATTTATCGAATTTACCGATTCTCGAAGCGTCAAAAGTTTATGCCTTTTACGAAAACACAGATGAATTGTATCTCACGACAATAAAAGCAATGGTTCATTATTTGAAAAATCGCGAACCGTGGGAAGATTACGACATTTGTATTTTTGATTCGTCTTTCAATTGGTGTTTAGCAGTTTCGCATGAGGATAAGTACGTTTGGGTGACGAAAGATTAACGAACGTAGTTGGTGTCACAGACGCTTGATTTATTCCGCAGTTGCAATAATTTGACTGCATGAATGTCGCGTTGCCGCGAAATCTTGAAAACTATGTGGCCGAACTGGTGCAAACCAGCGGTTACAAAGGGTCGGACGAAGTTGTTTCGGAAGCCTTGCGCGAACATCAATCGCGCCGACAGATTCTGATGACGCCGGAATTGGAGCAGCTGCTGGATGAAGGTTTGGAAAATTTCGATCAGGCCAAAACGACTGACGAATTGCGTCGTTCATGATTCGCGCCAGATTTAGTCTAAAAGCCGAACGCGATTTGGACGAAATTTTCCGATTCATTTCTTCCGACAATCCCGATGCGGCACAACGCGTGCGCGAGACGATTCTTGATGTCGCCGATTTCCTTGCGCAAAACCGTGAACTCGGCAGAAAAATTCGCAATGCTTCTCCGCGTCACGCGCAAATACGCTGGTTTGTCGTCCCGAAGTTTCGCAATTATTTGATTTTCTACCAGCCGTTTCAAGAAACCGTCATGGTGATTCGCGTTCTTCATGCGGCGCAGGATTGGACGCGATTTTTTCCACCGGCAAATTCATGAGTGAAGAAATTTTTAACATCGTTAATGAGCGCGATGAAGTGATTGGCCAAGCACCGCGTCAGGAAATTCATGCTCGCGGGCTGCTGCATCGCGCGGTTCACGTTTTAGTTTTCAATTCGCGCGGCGAGATTTTTTTGCAGAAGCGTTCCATGAAAAAAGACCGGCAGCCGGGCGTTTGGGATTCGTCCTGTTCCGGCCATGCGGATTCCGGCGAATCTTACGACGAAACGGCAGTGCGCGAATTGCAGGAAGAAATCGGCCTGAAAATAAAATCACCGCTGCAAAAACTTTTCAAGATTGACGCGTGCGCGGAAACGGACGCGGAATTTGTCTGGGTTTATCGCTGCGAAAATAATGGGCCGTTTCAATTACATCCCGATGAAATCGAGACGGGCGCGTGGTTCGCGCCGGACGTGGTGACGAAGTGGGTGAATGACAAGCCGCAGGATTTCGCGAGCGCGTTTGTGTTGATCTGGAAAATGTTTTTTGCCACAGAGACACAGAGCCGCCGAGGAAAACAATTTTAGCCACGGATGAAACACGGATTGAACACAGATAAAAAGACATCCGCAGATTTCACAGATTCACGCAGATGAATTTGCCCAAAATAATTCTGCGAAAATCTGTGAAATCTGCGGACAAAATATTTTCCATCCGTGTTTCATCTGTGTTCAATCTGTGGCTAAAAGTGCTTCCCGACTTTACTTGCGGCGAAAATGGAGTAGTTATTTCGGATGCAAAATTATTACGTTCCGATTGTGGTGGAGCAGACGGGCCGCGGTGAGCGGAGCTGGGATATTTATTCCCGGCTGCTCGTGGACCGCATTCTTTTTCTCGGCACGCCGGTGGATGACACGGTGGCGAACATCATCATCGCGCAGCTTTTGTTTCTCCAGATGGCCGATCCGAAGAAGGACATCCATCTCTACATCAATTCGCCCGGCGGCAGCGTCACGGCGGGGCTGGCGATCTACGACACGATCCAATACATGACGTGCGACGTGAACACTTATTGCGTCGGTCAGGCGGCGAGCATGGGCGCGGTGCTGTTGTGCGCCGGCACGAAGGGCAAGCGGTTCGCCCTGCCGAATTCCAACGTCATGATCCATCAGGTGCTCGGCGGCGCGGAAGGCCAGGCGAGCGACGTGGAGATCCGCGTGAAACACATGCTCAAGCTAAAGAATACGTTGAACGGAATTCTTTCCAAGCACACGGGCAAGCCGATTGAACAGGTGGAACGCGATTGCGACCGCGACAATTTCATGTCCGCCGAGGAAGCGAAGGCTTACGGCCTCGTGGATCAAGTCGTGCAATCGCGCCGGGAAATTCCGGGCGCGGAAAAAAGTTCGGTGGTGGTGTGAACTTGGTCAGGAATTTCGTTCGTCAAAAATGTCGCTCACGCCGCATTTGAACCGCTTCAGAATATGTTGCAAAGTTTTGAGCGTCACATTCTGTTCGCCCATTTCCATTCGATGCCATGACGCTGACGAGATGCCGGTTTTTCGCGTGAAGGCGGCAGATTGGCTTTGTGCTGCCAAAGAGCGCCATGTTGCCGGCCAAACAGCATATTCGGTTTCAACGCCGTGGTTTTACCGAACTCCACGACTTTAGTGGAGTAACGCCGCTTTTCAAAGTCCCTTCTTGTTTGGTTTTAAGATGCGGCAAAGAAAAAGTTACAGGCATTCCGCTGACCGAATGGCGCGGCGGATTGTCGCGCAAGAACATGAACTTGCGCGATGCCAGACAAACACTCATAAGCGAAACCAGAAATTTTGATTTGGTTTTTGCTCCAGAAGCCGAGTCACCCTATTTCAATCAATTCTTTCAGAGCGCGACACTTGTGCCTCGCGTGCTGTGTTTCGTGAAGCCGGGTGCAGACGCAAAGTTGAATCGACAGAAGCTGTGCGAAATGCGTTTCTCATTTTTGCGGATAGCGCCAAACCCAATCGCCTTTGTCCTGGTCCACGACCGGCGGGGAACCGTTTTTGAAAACCACCACGCCGCCGTCGTCCGTTTCATTCCAACCGACGGAATACAAAACAAATTGGCCGTCCGAAGTTTTGCGATAATGCAATGGCTCGCCGCCAATAACATCGTGTGGAATTTGCGCCATGAACTGCGGCGCGAGCGCGGTCAGCGAATCTGGAAAATTTCCATGCGCCAGATGATAACGCTCCAGCGCAATCGCCACGCGCGCCAAGTTTGCAGAAGACTGCGCGTAGGCGAATTTTTCTGCGGCGTTGCGCCAGTTTGGAATAAAAAGTGTCTCCAATATATTTTCTGGCGTTCGAGGGCGAATTTCTTTGCCAAGCGCATCAACGGCAGCGCGAGTCTTGGCCGGCGAGATTGTTTTTGCGTCTTCGTCAACGATTGGCAGATACCATTTTGTGTCAAATTGAGCGATACGCAGTTCGTTTTGGTCAATCCAGCCCGAAGGTCCAAAACCTAAAACAAACATTTGAAAATTCATTTGAGGATCTACGCCTGACCCAGACGGGTTGTAGAGCACCTGCATAAGAGAAAAGAATGGTGCTAGAAAATAAAGACGCGGGCGTTTGAACTGCAAATCATGCGGATGTTGAAGAAATTCCATATTGGCAATTTCCAAAGCCCGTTCCCCGCGAATTGCAGCTTCAAAATCCTTCGGAAAATCCAGCTTTGCCAATTCCGAATCCAAATCGGCCAGTTGCGCGTCCGACCATTTGTATTCCGCCAAACCCTCATAAATCGGTTGAAGCGTGATTTGCAAAATGGCGATGCGAACCAGATGTGAAATCAAAAACGGCTCGGTGCGAATCGAATCCATCAGCCGCAATGACAACTTCACATCGTCGAAGGCTTTTTGGCTTTCGTTGTTTTGCAATTCAGCGATGGCGCGCAGTTGAAGCACTTGGCTGTATCGTTTCAAGGCGGCCAGGTGTGGCAGCAAAATCGCGGCAGGCATCCCGTCGTATCCGAGCGGAAACCGCGAATACGGCAACGCGCTGTCTGTCCTCAATTTTTCAATCACCGGATCAAATTTGCCCAAAGCCAGCAAAACGTCCTGCGCCGGCGATTGCGGCTGTGATGCAACAGGAATTTCCGCCGCTGCATTTGTCATTTCCAAATCGCGGTAATAGGATTGCCACGGCTTCAAATCCGTCATGCCGGATATTGTCCAATGACTCGAGACATCAGGCATTTGAGGCAAGTTGGGTGTTGAATGCACATACCAATTTGTTCCCACCAAACCCGAAACCGAAACGGGAAGTTGGGAAACAATTTTGGAAACATCCTCGCCATAAATCCGGTCGCCATACCAAGCCTCTGCTCTTTTTGGCGTGTTTTGGAAAGTATATTTTTCTTCCGCAATCCAAACCGGCGAGAACGCAAAATTTTGATCGTCCGGCACGGGTGGCGGCACGATGGATTGCCAATCGAATCGTTCGCCTTTTGCTTCCCATCCGCGCTTGAATTTTTCCCAGTCATGTTTGCCGCGCCAATCTTCCTCGGCGTAAAACAGCGCGATCAAAGTTGCCAAACATACAACGCCAAAAAGAAATTTTTTGAAATTGTGCCAGGAGCAAAGCCAGCGGATAAAAGCAACCAGCAAAACTCCAACGAATGCCCAACAAATGGCGTAAAGAAACGCAAAAAAAATCAATCCTCCCAGCGGGTGCACAATCGCAGAGGCATATCCGATGGAAAAAATCACCGCGAACGCGGCAACAAAAAGTAATATGAACCAGAGAAAAAGTCCGCGCGGCCGTTGCCATGATTTTCTCCAGATGTTTTCCGGTTTTTCATCCATAAATTTACGCGGTTAAAATTTCCATGCGCTCGCTCTGCGGACGCGAGAAAAATATTTTCTGCCGGTCGGCAGTGCGCGTTTCGTTTGAACCCATCAATTCCGCAAACATCTGCCGCTGCTTTTTCAGTTCAACAATTACTTCCGGCGAGGGCGGCGAAAATTTTTCCGCAACGTTCTGTGATTTGTCGCGCGTGGAAAAATTCAGCGTGAAAATGAAAATCCAAATGGCCGCCAGCGCCGCCCATGCTTTGGGATGCGGCCAGAAAATGGTCGAGAGTCGAGCGGCGAAGGTCGAAGGCCAACGGCTTTCTTGCCGTCGACTTTCAATCCTCGACCCTCGACCAATCGCCGCCGCCAAAATTTCCGCGCGCCATTCGCCGGGAATTTTTTTCAGCGGCTGGCGCGAAATTTTTTGTTCAAAGTTTTCCATTTTCGTAGGACAGGCGTCCTGCCTGTCTCCAATTTGCTTTTTCATTCTGACAGGCTGGAAGCCTGTCCTACTTTATTTCTTCGTAAAGTGGACGCAGCCGCGCGCGCAATTTGTCTAACGCGTAGCGGTAACGGCTGGCGGCGGTGTTCGGCGAAATGTCCAGTGCGGCGGCGAGTTGGGCAAACGTCAGACCTTCCCAAAGTTTCAAGTGGGCGATGGCGCGCTGTTCTTCCGGCAATTCGCCGAGCGCAATTGAAAGTTCTTCGCGGAAAAATTTTTCGTCAGGATCATCGGCGGAGGCGAACAAGGAAATTTTTTCAGCGGTAAAATTTTCTTTAGTTTTGTCGCGCGTGCCGCGTCGTCGCAGAAAATCAATCGCTGCGTTATGCGCCAGGCGGATCAAAAAAGCGCGTTCGTCGCGCACGCCGCGCAATAAATTTTCGTCGCGCGCGAGTTTGACAAAAATTTCCTGAAGCAAATCGCGCGTGTCAGATTCGTCGCGCGTGAAATTCAGAAGAAAGGCGAAAAGCGGCTGCGCGTGTTCGTCGTAGAGCCGTTCGCTTTCGCTTTCGATTGGGCGCCGCATGTTTGGCTTAATGACGCGCCTGCGGATGGAATTTGTCTAGTCGGAACTTTCACCACCAAGCCACAAATCCGCATGGGATTGAACGGCGGGCGAGATATGCGTTTTATAGGTAGTCTTTTTATAGGTAGTCTTAATCCCGTTGCGCTTTGGCAAAGGGACATCATTATTCCGTTGCAAAAATACTTGCTTTAATTTAATGTCGAGGCCGATGATCAGCTTTCAATGTTAAACGTTGTCGCTGCCAGCGCAATGATTAAGACCGGAATGAGCCCAAGTTTGATTTTCATGGAGGCGTCTCTGAAATGATTTATTTCCGAGGCGAAGGTTGAATAGCCGCGAACCAGACCCATACGATGAAGACGGCTTGCAGCGGCAGACGCGCCCACAATAGCCACGGCGCAAAATGAAACTGTCCGGGATGTTGCACCATGTAAATGTTCGCGGGAAAAATCGCGAGCAGCAACGCGATCAATCCCCAACCGGCGACGCGGCGCAGCGGACGGATCAACAGACCCACACCGCCCGCGATCTCGGCAATGCCGCTGATCACCACCAATAATTGCGGTGCGGGAAAATACGACGGCATGATCTCGAGATACATTTCCGGCTTCAAGAAATGAAACGTCCCGGCCACGATAAAAAAAATTGCCGCCAGCCAGCGTAAAATGGTCCGCGTCAATTGCATGATGGAAGGTAGCGCAGTTTTATCCGCGCGGAAAATCATATTAAACTTGCTGGCGGTTTCGGCAGTCATTGGCGGCAATGACAATCAGGCGTCCGGCGACAAATGTTAATTTTGAAACCCACGGCCTTTTGCCCGCGTCTGGCAAAGTGTTCATTCATCTCTGCTCATGAAAAAATTGACTTGTCTGGCCGGCATTTTGGCGGGCATCGGCCTGCTGACCGGCCATGTTTCCGCCCAAACCAATTCCCCATATACAGTTCTGGATACGACGCGGCTGATGGGCAGCGGCGGCACGGATTACGTTTTTTGCGGATAATGACGCGGTTGCCGGACTTCAACGCTGGATACGAAAAATGATCGCATTGTTTTGATTTGCACCGAACGGTCGCCGGCAACAAATGCCGCGCCCACCCAAATTGCTTCGGCGACATCAACCAATCAAACGCGCACTGCTCCGCGTTATCGGCGTTACACCGGCCCGGCGTGGCTGGATGTTCTGTTTGTGGGAAGATAAAATTGGAAAATCGAAATGTTGGAAGCGAAAATAATCGGCATGGAGCAAAATAACGAAAAGCTTTTCAGCAAAGTCCCCGAAATCACTTTAATTTTTTGGATTATTAAAAATCGCCGCCACAATATTGGGCGAGATGCCAAACCACCAAACTTACGGCCACTTAAATCAAGCAATGCTTTTTGGCATTGATTTCCAGCAAAATGCAATTCGCGATTGCATTTAACAATCAGGTTGAAATTCTTTTTTCAAATTTGTTGGCAAAATTTCCGGCATGCGACTAGCATCTCAATTCGGGCAAAGTTCGGTTTCGCAAAAAATTATGAAAAAAATATTTGTATCCGCAGTTTTGGCCGCTGGCACAGTTGCCTTGCAAGCCCAACAATATCAACGGGACGAGCCGATGGAACGCACCACGGCGATTCAACTTTCATTGACGCCGGACATTGCGTTGTATCCGCGAGACGCTACGGTGCGCGGCGTGTCGCTGAACATCTGGGGCGAAAACCAGCAGTCGGGTTTTACGCTGGGCATCGTCAACGGCAGCACCGGCGATAGCAAGGGTTTTAGCTGGGGCATCGTCAATTACGATGAAAGTTATCACGGCGTCCAATGGGGCATCGTCAACTTGAGCCGGCAGGAATTTGTCGGCTGGCAGCGCGGCATCGTCAATTGCGATCGCGGCACGTTCACGGGATTTCAGGATGGCATCGTGAATGTCTCGGAAGAAGCGCGCGGGTTTCAACTGGGACTGGTCAATTACGCGCAGGAACTCAACGGCCTGCAAATCGGCTTGATCAATGTGGCGATGAACAATCCCTGCTTCAGCGACTTTCCCGATAAATTGGCAAAAGGATTTCCGATCGTGAACTGGTCGTTCTGAAAAAATCTTCAAGGCAAAAATAAAAGCCGGAAACGGAAATCGTTTCCGGTTTTTTTATTGCATGAATTTTTGTTGTTTCAACCAGACAATCAATTCGTCCGCCAGGATGCGGTCATCGGTCACGCGCGGATGATTTGCCGTCCAATGTTTGAAAACAAAATGGCTGGCGCGCGGATCATTGGCCTCAATTTGCTTGACGGCATTTTCCCAGGCGAGGCGCAAAGGCTTGCTTTGCGCGCCGCCAGACATGCCGCCGCGCAAAAGAACAATTTCCGCCGCCGGATACGCGCGCCGGATGGCCGAGACGAGCGAAACATAACCGGCGGCAAAATTGGTCGGAAAAGATTGTCCGTGCGCGCGCGAATAGGAATCGTCATTTTCACCGAAGTTCAAAAAAACGAGGTTGGGAATCCAGGCCCTTAAATTCGCGCGCGCCGAATTGGTTGCGGGATAGAGCCGATCCCAGATTTCGCCGGCGCGCGTCGGCACCCAGCCGGTGACGATGCCCATGCCGCTGACGGCGATGTTGCGATCATCCGCCGCGAACGCGTTCGCCGTCAACGTGGCATAGCTCATGGCGCAATCATGCGTGAGCCGGTTGGTCCATTGATCGCTCGCGCCATCTTCATCGCACGCGCCGACGGTGATGGAATCGCCGATGAATTCCATCGCCAGTTTATAATGCGGCGCGGGAGGCCGCCAAGTTCTGGCATTCGCGGCGATTTCAATTCCAAGAAAACGAACGGTGCCCGCTGCGGCTTCACTGCGTTTGAATAAGATCAAATGATGTCGCCCGTTGCCAAAACCTGAAAGAAGGAATGGAGCCGCCGGCATTCCTTCATTCGCCGTCACAATTATATTTGTGCCGTCCACTTGCGCGTTGAAAAAATTTTGTCCGGTGGCGCCGTCAAAAATCAAGCCGACGGCGTTGCCGGAAAAATCAATGCGGATGCGGCTGGCCTGCCAGATGACTATCGGCGCGTTGGAATTGGAAAAATCAAAACGGCCGTCGTAACGAAAATGTGAATCAGATGCGGGAATTTTTTGCGGAAGCGCATTGGCGATTTGCGCCCCGACATTGACGCAAAAAACCAGTGCCAGAAAAGTCACAATGGAGCGCAAGAAATTTTTCATAACTCGAATCAATAACCTTGTTTCAGCAACCAATAAACCGCGAACATTGCCGCGAGGCAAACGATTGACATGATGAGTGCGGTCGGGCCGATGAACGACATGGCCGTCATCACGAAGCCGCCCAGAAACGGAATCAACGAGCGTTGTTTCCAACCGTAAAGGCAATAGCCGCCGGCGACCGCGCCCCAAAGACAGGAGGCCCATAGAAAATTTTGGTCAATGGAACCGAGTTGATGAAGAACATCTGGCACGGATCAAGTATGCCTTTGCCATTCACCATCGGCAACCCCCGGATTTGTCTCGAACGAATATATCGAATCTGTGTAAAGCTGCGCGGTGAATCTGTCGGGTTTGTAACTGGGCTTTGCGTGTGCTCACGGATTTTCCTTTCCCTCTAAAAATTTCGACAAAAATCTGCCGTCTTCAGGTTGCAAATTTTCTTGCGCAGTTTATATGACCCCAGCCGTTGCCCTGTCAAGAGGTGCTCCGCGTGACGCTTACACTCCAGCGCGAAAGTTTATTTTGTAGGAGACGAGGTGACGAGTTTCTACTGGTTTTTCATTTGAAAATAATGAGTCTCGTTACCTCGGCTT
>DATCEV010000059.1:0-83710 GCA_036509895.1 Verrucomicrobiia bacterium | reverse complement strand
GGTCTGCGGGTCCTGGAGGACGTCGAACAGGGGGCGCAACCCACGGTGTTGCATCAACGGTGGGTTGATGAAGGGCTGGCCAGCGGCCCCGCTGAACCCAAAACCCAGGCCGATTGGGATGCCCTCAAAGAGCGTGTTTTGCGTCCTCGGCGGAAATGAAATACACCGTTCGCCCGCAGTCCTGGCTTGATATCGAAGAAACCATGACCTATCTTCGAGATCATGCGGACGATGAGGCAGCCGCCAGATTTTGGCAACGGACGCAAGATACATTCGTGGCCCTGGCAGGGCAACCTGCCTTGGGACGGGTGCGACCTGATTTAAGGCCGCCCGGCCTGCGTTCGTGGCGTGTGGATGGATTTGAAAACTGGCTGGTTTTCTATATCATTAAAACAGAGATTGAAATAGTTCGCGTCAGACATGGCATGATGGATTTGCCAAAAATTTTTGAGGAATTGTGAAACAACAAACAGAACATTCATTCCCGAACCCGCGCCGCTGGTTTGGGTGGTTTGGCCTCGCTCGTCGCTTTCCGCCGCAAAAAAGCGTAATTGTCAGTTTATTGTTTCTTTTCACCAGAGCCGCCCCTCCGGGCGGCTCTTTTTTTATTTTCTTGAAGTTATTACATTTGGAGCTACCCTGGCTTCATGGTTTTGGAATTAAAACTTCGCAAAGTCGGCAATTCGGTGGGTGTCGTCTTGCCCAAAGAAGCACTCGCCTGCCTGAACGCGGACGACGGTGACGCCATTTATCTCACGGACACAACCGATGGCGGTTTTCGCATCACCGCCAGTAATCCTGAATTCGCCCGCAAGCTGAAGGTGGCAGAAAAGTTGAGCCGCCGTTATCGCCATGCCTTGAAGGAATTGGCAAAATGAAAGGGCCGGTTTGGCTGGATCGCACCGATTGTCTTGCCATTCATGAAATGATGCTGGCCCAGCACGGCGGTCTTGCCGGAGTGCGTGATGAAGGTCTGCTCGAATCAGCCTTGGCCAAACCACAAAACCTCCTTGCCTACGGTTCTCCCACCCTCCAAGAAATGGCGGCCAGTTATGCGGCAGGCATTATTTTGAATCACCCGTTTTTGGACGGCAACAAACGCACCGGCTTTATGGTTGCAGTGACTTTTCTTGAATTGAATGGTTTGGTTTGCACTGCGTCTGAAGAGTCCGTTGTGGAAAAAACCTTGGCGCTGGCTGCTGGCGAGTTGAACGAAGATGGCTATAGAATCTGGCTGAAGCTAAATTCGCAGAAAGCGTAAATCTCGTTCATCCATAACCAAACGCCTTCACGAACGGCTCCAGTTTGGCGAGGTGCGGTTCCAGATATTTCTGATAATGCCGCCAGCGGCCGACGGCGGTTTTGAAAACGGGTTTGGTCACCTCGGCATAAGTGGGCGAGCGCACGACTTTTTGGCGGGCATGTTCATCAAAGCCAAGCACGCGTTCATCCCACGGCACTTCCAAAAAGCCGAGCATGCGCCGCGCCACGGTTTCCAGATCGTTCACCATGTCTTCATAGCGGACTTCAAGATGGGGATTTTTCATCAACGGCGCCACTGCCCGCCACATGCCCATGATGGAAATGTATTCTTCAACGGTGCCTTGCAAGGTCATATAAGCGGAATTGGTTTGGGCGACTTGAAAGAAGGGTTGCATGAAACAACTCAAACACACGTCGCGCGGATCGCGCAAGGCAATCAGTAATTTAATTTCTGGAAAGATGCGGATGAGGGCGGGAACCATGAAAGTGAGCGAAGGATTTTTATCAATCAGCAGCCGTTCGCCAACGGGTTTGCCGAGCGACAATTCCATGGAACGAAAATAAGCGGCGCGCGCTTGTTTCAATGCGGCCGTCGTGACCGCTTCCAGCACCGGCAGCATCAAGGTGTTTGGCGGGGAATGGCGCGAAAGGGGAATGTAAGCTTCATCAAGAAAAATCTCGGTCTCTTCGGCGGAAACAATATCGGGATGCGAATCCAAAACCTGTTCCAATAAAGTGGTTCCCGAACGCGGATGGCCGCCGAGCAAGGCGAGACGTTTGGGCGGCTGCAAATTTTGGCCGAAATCAAACCAGCGCCGGAGCATTTCCACTGAAAGGTTTTCCGAAACATATTTTAAGCGGGCATGCAGCGTTTCCAAAGTGGCGGCAAAGGGCGCGGCCTCCGGTTTTAAGATGGCCTTGGCCTCAAGAAAAGCGGTCATGGCTTCATCGTAACGACCTTGCCGATTCAAAATGCCGCCCAATTCGTAGAGCGCGCGAACACGGATCAGACGATGAGCGTTGGCAGGAAAAAAGCGCAGTAATTGTTCGGCAGCATCCAACCGTCCTGCTTGCCGTTCCAACCGGGCGCGACCGAGCAATGCGAGCGCGCAGGCGGGATTTAACTGCAAAGCCCGATCAATCAATTGAGCGGCTTCCTCGTTGCGGCGCAAGCGTTCATAGACTTCAGCCAGTTCGGCAAGGATTTCCGACGAGACATCATTTTGCTCGGCGGCGCGGCGCAAATAACGTTCGCCCATTTCGGAATTGCGAAAATCGCGTGAATGCGCGCCGACCAACGCCAGAGCTTCGGTTTTGCGCGCGGCGAAATTTACTACGCGCTCGAAACAACGTTCGGCGGCGGCATAATTATATTGCAAGCCGTGCATCCGGCCCAATTGGAGCAAAATAGCGGCGTTGGCCGGATCAAGGCGGCTGGCGCGTTCCAATAACTCGATATTTTTTTGAAAGTCTTTTTCCCGCCAGGCCTGCTCCGCTTCCTGAAGCATCCGGGTCAAAGTGCCTTTGGAAACCAGTGATGGCCGCTTTAATTTCATGGTGGTCAGAAAGGTAAATTGTGCCACCGCCAATGCAAGCGGTCTTTGAAAGTTTAGTCGGGATTGCGGTGGAACGCGCCCGGCCGCATCCACCCCGGTCAGGACACGTTCCACCGTGTCCCATTATTTTTCCTTGCCGCTTACTGAAATCGAAAAATAAGGAAACTGTTTTAAGCTTCCGGGAACATCGCGGGAAGATCCATCGCTCCATGCAGCAAGCGGATGAAAAAAATCTCATGCTTCCGCAATTGATAGAAAATCAGATAGCTGCCGAATCCGGTCACGCGGAAACTTCGGAGGGCGGGTTGCGGCAAATCTTTCCGCCGGCGGCCAATTTCCGGCTGACCGGCAATCAGTTCCAACGCTTCGGCCATGCGGTTCTCAAAACGGATGGAAAGGGCAGGCGAGACTTCGCGGGCAAAGCGCGTGATGATTTCGGCAAAGTCGTCTTCAAAAATCGAACTGAAGATGCTTTTCATCTGGCGGCGGCGCGGGCCTTGGCGGCGATGGCGCGGAGCCGGGCAAGTGTGCCGGGACGCGAAGAACCGGCCAGACCTTCATCAATCATTTTCTGAAGCGTCTTTGACCGGAGCGAGTCTTCCATTTCAAAGCTAAATTGGATGCGGGCCAGCGCTTCCTGGTTCACGCTGCGAAAATTTCTTTCCGCACTGGCCGCCAGCCGCTCCTTGATTTCATCGGTCACGCCTTTCACTTGGAGCTGATGACTCATGCGCCAACCATAACACATGCTTTTTGACTGTCAAACCAAGCCCGGCGGCCTGATAAAAAAATCAATTTATTTTCATAAGAGCCGCTCCCCGGGGAGCGGCTCTTTTATTTTTTCCAATTTCATTGCCTGTAAGCAATGCTTGCTTTAAGATAATCCCATGAACGCAACAATTTATGGTCGCGGCCAGATGGTTATTCCGGCCAAAGCCCGCAAAGAGGCGGGCATTGACACGGGCGACGTGGTGTCAGTTGAGCCGGAAGGCGATGGGCGGTTGCGTCTGGTGCGTCTGGAGAAACCAAAGTCGCGGCGGCATCACATGCATCTGGTCAGGCGCAAAGGCAGGCATTCCGTCCTGGCCGGCGGCCCGGCAGTCACGCCGGAGCAGGTTCAGGCGGCCTTGGGCAGCCTGCCATGAAATATCTGCTGGACGTAAATTTTTTGATCGCCGCCATCCTGGATTCCCACACGCAACATGAAGTTGCCGATAAATGGCTGGCCGGAAAATCGCTGGCCACCTGTCCGCTTTGTGAAACCGGCTTTTTAAGGATAGTCACGCATTCTAAAATTTACGGCGTTCCCATGCCGGTGGCGCGGGAAGCCTTAAGCGATTTCATTTCCCATCATGGACCGCTTTTCGTGCCGGATGATTTGAAGGCCCTGAAAAGTTCCGCGCAAAATTCCGGGCAGGTGACGGATTTTTATCTGGCTGAACTGGCGGCGGCCCATCGCATGAAATTGGTGACATTTGACACGCGCATTTCACATCGCGCCGTGGAAATCATAAGTTGACCCGCTTTGGTATTTCAAATGCCCGGCGGGTTAGGCGGGCTATAGCCTTTCAAGTTAACCTTGGCACCTTCAGGCCAATGGCCTGATCCATCGTAGCCGAGGGCATCGCCCTCGGAATGAATATCCAAATTTGATTCGCCCTGAAAGGGCAGTCCAAACTTTCTCCAGCTTTTTGGTTTGCCCTGACAGGGCGAAGGAGCATCCATTCACCAGACCCGAGGGGCGTTCCCCTCGGCTACGATGGAACAGCCTTGCAGGCTATTTATTTTTGGCCTGTTCATTAACCTATCGCCATCGCAGTGTGTGCCAAAGTTACATTGAATTGCTAATTTTATTCTTCATTCATAACCAAACGCTTTCACGAACGGCTCCAGTTTGGCGAGGTGCGGTTCCAGATATTTCTGATAATGCCGCCAGCGGCCCACGGCGGTTTTGAAAACGGGTTTGGTCACCTCGGCATAAGTGGGCGAGCGCACGACTTTTTGGCGGGCATGTTCATCAAAGCCCAGCACGCGTTCATCCCACGGCACTTCTAAAAAGCCGAGCGCGCGCCGCGCCACGGCTTCCAGATCGTTCACCATGTCTTCATAGCGGATTTCCAGGTAAGGATTAAGAATACGGGGAGCAATGTTTTGCCAGGTGCCCATCAGGGCTGTGTATTCCTCGGTGGCGCCTTCAAGCGTCAGCCACGCTGCGCTGGCATGGTTAAGCGGCAGGTTTTGCATAAAACAGCTTAAAACGACATCGCGCGGGTCGCGCAAGGTGATGAGCAGTTTCACTTCTGGAAAGATGCGGATGAGCGCGGGAATCAAAAAGGTGTAGGAAGGATTTTTATCAATCAACAATTTTTCCGCCACAGTTTTGCCAAGGGTCAATTCCATGGAACGAAAATAATTCTGGCGGGATTGCTGAAGTTTGTCGGGGGTGGCAGTCGTCAGCGCCGAATACATGGCGGTATCATCAGGCAGTCCGCGCAGCAACGGACCATAGGCATCATTGTAAAAAATCTCGGTTTCTTCCGCCGAGATAATATCGGAATGAGCATCCAAAACTTGTTCCAGCAACGTCGTGCCGGAGCGCGGATGGCCGCCAAGCAATGCCAGTTTGTGAAGCGGTTTGAATTCATTGGCGGAAGCGAACCAGTGATGCAGCGTATCAGCCGAGACATTCTCGACCACATGTTTTATCCGGGTCCGTATGATTTTAAGTTCCGCCATGGGCCGGTCGGCTTGAAGTCGCAGCGGTGCTTTGGCTTCGATAAAAGCGGTCATGGCTTCGTCGTAACGTCCTTGCCGATCCAGGATGGCGCCTAATTCATATAATCCTCGAAGGCGCAGGACGGGTTCGGCTTTGTCTGGAATGTCCCGGAGAATTTTTTCAGCTTGATCCATTCGGCCCGCTTGACGCTCCAGCTTCGCGCGCAAAAGAAGCGCTGCAGAGCAGGCAGCGTTTAATTGCAAGGCGCGAGCAACCAAATCAGCGGCCTCTTCCGAACGCCGGGTGCGTTCATAAATCTCCGCCAGTCCAATTATGGTTTCGGGCAAAACATCTTTCTGCTCCAGCGCCCGCCGGAAATAAATTTCGGCCATTGACTGGTTTAAAAATTCGCGACTTTGCCGGCCCGCAGCCACCAATGCTTGCGATTTTTTAGGCGCAATCCGCACTGCCTGTTCAAAACAACGCTCGGCGTTGGCATAATCATAGCGCAATCCGTAAAGCCGGCCCAAATCCAGCAAAAGACCGGGATTAGCCGGATCCAAACGGTGGGCGCGTTCCATCAATTCAATCGCCTGTTGAAAATCACAACGCTTCCATGATTCGCCTGCGGCCTGGAGAAGGCGGGTCAAAGTGCCTTTGGAAACCAATGATGGCCGCTTTAATTTCATGTTTGTGAGCAAGGTAAATTGTGGAATCGCCAATGCAAGCGGTCTTTGGAATTTTAGTCAGGAATGACATGGAACATAAATGGTTAGAAATTTATGGAAGCATTCAGGGACTTGACGCCGCAACGTTCCACCTTCAACCTTTGATTCAATGGCGCATTCGTCTATCGGCTAGGACGTGGCCTTCTCAAGGCTGAAAGACGGGTTCGATTCCCGTATGCGCTACAAACCCTTGTAAATAAAGGAGATTGTGAGTTTTTAGGCTTCCAAAATGGGCGAGGTCATAACAGAAAGTCATAACAAATCGCCTAAAATCGGCCATGTCGCGGAGTCTGAAACTTGTCGCCTGTGAGCGAGCAACGGACTAAATTTTTGGCAAACAATAATTCTTTTTTCTCGCGCGGGCGACCTGCCCTCCGCCGCGTGCCGGTGGCAGGGGGATTTTGCGCCCAGCCATTCGTTTAAGGTATCCCCGCTTTTAAGTGAAACGTCGTTCTTGACATTCTACGTCATTGGCGTATGTTGGCGTCAATGGTCTTTGAAGAATTTGCACCGTTCACCAAGCGCGTGATGGATTTGATGGACGATGACGACTTGGCGCGCGTGCAAGTGCTGCTGCTGGCGCGGCCAGACGCGGGCAAGGTGATTCCGAAGTCCGGCGGGTTGCGGGAAATTGCGCGTGGTGGCAAAGGGACACGGCAAGCGCGGCGGAGCGCGGATGATTTATTATTGGGGGGTTGCCCGCGACCGGATTCTGATGCTGGACATTTACGCGAAGAACGAGCAGGAAAATTTGAGCGCGGGCGAATTGAAACAACTGCGGACACTGATTGAGGATTACAAGACATGAACAAAGAACGATTTGAGGAATTGAGCGAAGCACTCCGGCAGGCGAAAGCCGTGCGGCAGGGTGACGCCGCGCCGTCGCGCGTGTGGAGCGTGACGCACGGCAAGGATGGACAATTGCACCGCCGCCAGCTTGATCCGAAAGAGTATCAGCGCGGGCAACGTGTGGAAAAAACCATTGCGGCCACGCGGACGCGGTTGCGGCTCTCGCAAAACAAGTTTGCGGAACTGCTTGGCATTTCCGTCAAGACGCTGCACAACTGGGAACAGGGACGGCGCAAGCCGACGGGCGCGGCGCGGGTGTTGTTGCGCGTGGCATCGCGGCATCCCGAAGTGGTTCTGGAAGAAGCAGTGGCGTAAGGATAACCAGTGAAAAATAAATTATTTTCTGTCTCGCTGTTTTTCTTGGCCTGTGTGTCAACAGGCCAAGCTCAATGCTCCATGACAAACGTAACTCTTTATGTTGCTCCCGGCGCTCCCACTCTAACAAATGCAAGTTACAATGTTCAATCAGGTCAAATTGCCAAAGTTATTTATGCCTATGTAAGCGGCGGCGAATACAGCAATCCAATCGGAACTGGCGCATTACAGGTCAGTTTTAGCGACCACACAAATGCTGCTTTCGTATTGCTCGCTAGCACCAGTAGTAATTCACCAGCTTCTAGTAACTTACCGGCTATCGCGGGGCCAGCAACTATTTCAGTAACAAGGACTGTTAACACTACTGCCTTTGCTATTTGCACAATTGAAGTCAGCACTCCGAATACTGTGTCCAGTTCGACTTTCGTGCCAAGGACTGCCGTTGTGATCCCTGCGGATTCAGGCGGTTCGGTGAACATCATTCTCGAATCAAGTCCTGACCTGATAAATTGGTATCCGTCTCTGCCGGGAAGTTATGGAGCAAATTATACGAACCGATTCTTTCGGGTAGTGGCGCAGTTAGCACCGTAGCCAATTGCGTCATTGGCGTTTGTCGGCGATAGTGGCGATGATGGAAAAGACAGAAACCAAAATTATTGATGGTCGGCTTCCTAACGTCCATTATCCATCCCAAGTGGAACTGCGAGCGCACACGCAGCGATTGATTGACAATCCTTCTTGGGCGTTCAATCCGCTCTTTCCAAGAGCGTTTTCATTTCCAGATTTCGGCACGGCTAAATGGCTGGCGTTGACTATCTGGTCAAGGTTTGCTGGCGACGCTTCCAAAATTCCTTGCGCCGATAAAATCAAAGCTGGCAATCCTTTGAATTGGCAATGCGTCTGGGGCGACATATACGCGCATAATTCGCTTCCATCACCGCCAGCTTGGATTCCCAATACGACCAATTATTCGATGAAGCACCCTGAAGGCTACGTGCAAACACTCTTGGACGCGCAAAGATTTTGGGAAATAGAAATTAACGCTTGGGCGATGGAAATGGTGGAAAAGGAATACGAGGCACCAAATCCTGATAATGATAAGATGGCTGTTTGGAATTGTGCCAATTTTTCGGATTGGCCAGACGGTGTAAAGTTGTGTGAACATTTCTGCCGCCGTTTCCACGCTTACCAGCAAGCGCGTTACCGCTGGCACGAACATCTTTTGGAAAAGCATTGTGACCGCGCTTTGGGCAAGCGTGACAAAAAACCACAAACTCCATTGGAAGCGCGGGCTTGTTTGATTGGCTGGCTCTCTCGACAAAGAGGTTATGCAAGACATCCGTTGGTGACTTCGTTCACGCGGCGAAAGGCTCGGTCAGAGAAAAAACAAGAGCGTTATTTTTTTGATAAAGATCGGTGTGCGCCGTCCAAACACCGTTATCGCGTCACGCCGGATGAAATGGGCTGGCTGATTCTGGTGTTTCCGATTTGGAATTTTTACAAGTGGCGATGGACGGACATCGGCGAGGCCGTGATTAAAAAATTTCGATTTGGCAACAGAGATTTTATGCCGACAAGCCGGAAGCGGTTTCATAATGCGATTCGGGAAAATTCCGACAAAGAGGATTCAATGCCAATGGAAAACTGGCTGGCACTTTTCAATAAATATCTTGCCAACCCGACGCCCGAAGAAAAAGAGATGCACGAAGATTGGGAACGTGAAGTGCATATCCAACGCGGCGCGAGTGCGTTTGAAGAACTTGCCAAGCTCGCAATTGGTGATGGACTTGCGAAACAGATTGAGCCGCGTCCTAGTGGCAGAGGCACGAACCAGAAACCGCCGCTTTGGGATTTTGCACAGCAAATCTCCGCCTGATTTCTTGTCTGATTTGCGGCTTCAAAAGTGGATTTTCTTCAATAAAGACGTGGCAATTAAATAGCAACTAACTTCGATTCGCAGAGCGTTGTCATGGACTTCAAAATTGACTCCATGAAAACGCAGAATAAAACAAACGACGAACGCGGCGAAATGACCGCGCAGAAAATCCAAATCCCGCCGGTCTGCGATACGCCGCAAGTCGCGCCGATTTTCTGTCGGCTTCCACGGCCAAAAACTCGCTGTCCGTTGACCGGGCTTTCACGAACATCACTTGTTGAATTGATTGACGCCGGAAAAGTCCGCGCCGTGCGGTTGCGAAAAAAAGGCGCGGCTCGCGGCGTAACCCTCGTCAATCGGCAAAGTCTTTTGGATTTCCTTCACAGTTTGGAAACACAAGTCGAGGCTACATGACCCGCAAAAAAAAGCCGCCGCGCTCACGACTAAATGAAAAGCGACGGCAAACAAGACGCATGAATACTACTGCGATTTTATCCCGGTTGCAAGGCGTGACACGCAATGGCGACGGCTGGAAAGCCCGTTGCCCGGCACACGATGACAAAACACCATCACTATCAATCACGGAAGGCGACGACGGGCGCACGCTCCTGAAATGTTTCGCCGGTTGCACGGCGGAGGCGATTTGCGCCAAGCTGAATTTGACACTAGCTGATTTATTCCCGCCAAAGGAAACACGCAACGGCAGCGGCAAGCGCATCGTCGCAACTTACGACTACCAAGACGCCAGTGGCGAAGTTGTCTTTCAAGTCGTGCGTTTTGATCCGAAAGATTTTCGCCAGCGCAAGCCGGATGCAACCGCAAAAGACGGCTGGACGTGGAACACTAAAGGCGCTGAAAAGGTTTTGTTCCGACTGCCCGAAATTCTCCGCGATGCTCAAAGCGGCAAATTCATTTTCGTCTGCGAAGGTGAAAAAGACGTTTTGAAAATGGTAGAGCATGGATTGTCGGCAACGTGCAATCCCGGCGGCGCGGGCAAGTGGCAGGATAGTTACACGAAAACTTTGCATGGCGCGGATGTTGTAATCGTCACGGACAAGGACAAGGTCGGACGTGACCACGCGCAACTTGTGGCGGACAAACTTCACGGCGTCACAAAATCCGTTCGCGTGATTGAATTGCTGGACGTGAACGGCAAGCCCGTCAAAGATGCTTTTGATTTTTTTGCGGCGGGCGGTGACGCCAGACAGATTGGCGGGCTTGTGGACACGACGCCTGAATGGACACCGGCCAGCGTGCCGGACGTAGAGATGGAA
Source organism: Verrucomicrobiia bacterium (assembly GCA_036509895.1). GTDB lineage: Bacteria > Verrucomicrobiota > Verrucomicrobiia > Limisphaerales > UBA11358 > UBA11358. The sequence continues at coordinate 73,133 of DATCEV010000059.1, read as the reverse complement.
ACAAAACCAGCCAAGCCGATGATTGAATTTTTCACGCCGTCGCAACTGTCCGCGTTCACGCCGCCGGAAGGATTTAATCTTGTCGGCAATTATCACATTCAAAAGGCCGCGCCGTTTGTGATTGGCGGCGCACCGGGCGTTGGCAAAAGTCGCGCCGCCGTCGCATTGGCCGTTGCTGGCGCAACCGGCAACGATTGGTTTGGTTTCAAAGTGCATCGTCCGTTCAAGACAATGATTGTCCAAGCGGAGAATGGCCGCGTGCGTTTGAAAAATGAATTTGCGGACTTGGATTGCGCCACGCTCGACGAATTTGTGCGCGTGTGTTCGCCGCCGCCGTTTGGATTCGCCTTTGACAAGCTGGCATTTTGCGACCAACTCCGGCGCGAGATAGAAATTTTTCAGCCCGACGTTTTCATTCTTGATCCCTTCAACCGTCTGGCGCGGGATGACAAAGCGCGAGATTACGCGGAAGCATTTCAAGATTTGCTGGCCGTGCTGCCAAGTGGCGACGATGCACCGGCTTTGGGAATTGTGGCGCACACGCGCAAGCCGCGAGCCGAGGAGCGCGCCAGCGGGCGGGCGTTGCTTAATTCAATGGCTGGCAGTTATGTCATCGGCAGCGTGCCGCGAACGGTTTTTGTGATGCAGTCCGCGAGTGATGACACGACGGACAATCGCATTGTGTGGACGTGCTGCAAAAACAATGACGGCGAACTTGGCAACCGCTCGGCTTGGGAACGGCGGAATGGCTTGTTCGTGCCGGTTCAAGATTTCGACTGGAAAACTTTTGACGGTGACGGCGAAAAGCGGCGCACGGTGAGCCTTGACGACTTGGACGCACTTTTTGAAGGCGGCAAAAAACAACTGGCGCGCAATACAGCCGTCGCACAACTCATGGAGCAAACCGAGTTGGGAAAGACGGCCTGCTATCAGGCGTTGAAGCTGGACGGGAAATTTAGCCAGCACCTTGAAGAACAAAATGGACTCCTCAATTTCAAACCCTAAACGCTTTCCGTCCGCGAAAACCCCTAGTGATTTGGCGGAACGGAAAATCTTCCGCGAGTCTTTCCGCGAAATTCCGCGAACAATTGGCGGAAAAACCTAATGAGTATCACACACGAAATCTGGCTGCGTTGCAAAACGGATTATCTCACCGGCAAAGGTTCGCTGCGTGAAGTGGCCGCGCGTCACGGCGTTGCCAAAAGCAGCGTGGAAAAAAAGGCGCGACAAGAGCAATGGACGCGATTGCGCCGCGAGTTTGAAAAATGCCAATTGGAAAAATTGCTGCCGCCCATGCTGCCGAGTCCGCCGCTTGCGCCGGTTGCATCGGACGGTGTTGTTTCTGATAGCTGGCTGGCGCAACGGGTGGAAATTTACTACCAGCGCAACGCGGAACTTTTGGACAAGGCGCGCGGGTTACTGTCGAAAAAGTTGGCCGATGAAAAGGATTTGGGAACGGACGGACTGGCGAAACTCACGTCCGCACTGGGCGGGATCGTGGACGCGGAAAACAAGCTGCTCGGTTTGAATCATCGGCAGAAGGGCAAGCAGCGTCGTCCGCAACAACCGTCAGTAGAGCCGTTGACACCACAAGAGCCGACACAGGAAACTTCAAACTGAATTTACAGTGCGCCAAAGAATCACTGTTTTGATTTGCGAATATCCATGACTGCAATTGACAGCAAAAGCAGCACGGCAGCTGCGGCGTCAACGATTGCCCAATCCCCGCGCTTCAAATGAAGCGGAGCAATGGGGTTTAGCATAATGGCAGCGATTACAAAAACCCAAAGCCAGCCGATTTTTTTGTTTTGCGCGGCTTGATACGCGGTGTAGGCACAGACGCCACAGGCAATCCAGCGAAGCAGCGTGTAGTAATCGTAGGCGTGACGGCCTAGAGCCGCGAACAGCATCACCGCAGCAATCAGCTTGGCGATGATGATGCCTAAATTTGCAGGTTTCATGTGTGTCAAGTGTGTGGCGGCTCGTTCGTCAGCTTTTTGATTTTGATGGCAAGCTGTCCGGCCTGTTTTTCCAACTCCGCATTTTCAACTTCAAGTTGCTTTGCCCGATCCACTGCCAGTTCGTCCAGCACGCCGGGTTTTTGCTCGGCAAGCTGGCACAGTTCGCAGTCTGGACTCGCGCGCAAATCTTTCAGCAATTCCGTGACCGCCGCGATTTCCTTTTGCAACGTCTCATGCAGCCGCTTCAATTGCGCCAGTTCTTTTTCGTCTTTGAAATCCAACTTCGCCCAGCCGTGACGCAGGATGAAACCGTGCGGGTCTTCGGCAATGGCGCGCAACGTCTCAATGTCGCCGGTGTCTTTCGCCTGATTGATTGCGGCGGTGAGCTTGTGAAACGTCTCCAATTTGTCCGGTTCGTTAGCGAAGCGGTCGGGATGATACAGCTTCACCAGCTTCTTCCAAAGTTGCGTCAACTCCGCTTCCTGTTCGGCGGTCAACTTTTTCTTTTTGCCCGCCACTGCTGCCAGTTCTTCGTAATCTTTATCCGATTGCGTTCTGGCCTGCTCAAAATTTTGTTCCGCCTGTTTCGCTGCTTCCGCGTCGCCGCTCGTGAGTGAATCCAAAAACTTCCGCCGGTAATCCACCATGAGCCGTAGCCGGTCGCGCTTTTGATAATGTTCGCGCAACTGTCGGAATAACGCCGCTTGCACCACGTCCACGCGCGATTTTTCTTTGGTATATTCAACTTCCAATTCCACCAATTGCGCCCGCGCGCCCGCCACAAGCTGACGTAGCTGCTCCAATTCTGGGCTGACGAAAACAGTTAATTCGTCCTGTCCAATTTTGTGCGATCCGTTTTGTTTGCCCGCCATAATTATGTCTGTTGATTTTTACTGACGCACTTTTCAAGTGCTTCTTTGAATCCTGCTGGCGGAAATGGCGGCATAAATGAAAAAAACGCATCCGCACCCGCTTGTTTGAATCCGGCAGCGGAGTCCAACCCATAAATAATTTCATTGGTCAGTATCAAAATGGGTTTTTGAAATTGTCTTTTGAGGGTTGCAACCAGTTCGTGAGCATCCACCTTGCGCGGAAGCCGGGGGTTAAGAAAAACAATAAATAAATCAAACGGCTTGCCCTGTGCCGCCTCAAATAATTCGTCCGCGAAAATGAACGGTTCAATTTTCACTGTATATTTTTTGGATAATAGTTCGTGAAAGATTGCACCAAGCCACTCACAAAACGATTCATCGCAATGGCCGCAGACTGCAATGGAAAGCTTGGGTGTATTTCGCTTTCGCAGCGTGCAATGCTGCATCGCCTTGCTGACGGCGGCGCGAATGGTCGAAATGTCGAACGGCTTGTTAATATAATCACTTGCCCCCAATCGGAACGACTCACGGATGCAGTCGTTTGTCCCATACCCCGACATCATGATCACCTCAATATCCGGTTTCAAGATTTTGAGCCGCTCCAAAACTTCGAGTCCCGACATTACAGCCATGCAAATGTCCAGCACGGCCACGTCAATGTCGTTTTGTTTCGCCAGTTCGATAGCTGTCAGCCCGTCCTCGGCCATAAACAAATCGTATTCGTTCTCAAAAATCACGCGCATAGACTCGCGGACGCCTTCCTCGTCGTCCACGACCAGCAGCTTGCCGCGACGATTGAGCGGGCGCGATTTAAGGGAAATTATTTCATCCGGCGTTGCTAAATCGCGCGGGATTTTGATTTTCAAAGTAGTTTCTAAAGCAGGTAGAAACTCATTTACATCAAATGGCATTGGGAAAAAAACGTCTGCTCCCGCTTGTTTTGAGCGTTCAGACATTTCTATTGTGGCTATCCCACTTAAAGCAATAATGGGTTTTCCAAACTGCGCCTTCAAGCGTTTGAGCAGCATTATCCGGTCTCCCCACATTCCCCCATCAGGTGCATCCAAATGGATTTTGTCCAAGCCCTGCCAGACGTTATTTAAGATTACAATGAAAAGATCAAAAGATTGCTGTTCTGCGAGTCTGATTATCTCGACTGCATAATCGCACGCGCTGACTTTCAGATTGTATTGGCTATCTAGGTAAGGCCGAAGAATAGCTTCAAAAAGTTCAGCGTAACCGTCAACGATGCCACCGCAAACCAGTATGGATAGGACTGGTTTGACCGGCTTGGTTTTTACCAGCGCAAGCGTGTCCGCAACCATGCCGGACAAAACACGCTTCGCGCCGGGCGCGGCTTTTTCAACCGCGCTGGACGGTCTTCGCGCCAGCGGAAAATGATTATGATTTTCGCCGTTGTTCAATGAGTGGCCTTTCTTCATGGCAGTCGAGGCAAAGACCGCGCGCCATGCCAGCGCGGTGAACAATCAGCGGTTTCTTAATTTCCATAAATCCCAATCAATATCGTCCAGCTTTTGATTTGCTTCTTCTTGCTGAAACTGCTGGTCAATTTGATTAAGTTGCTGCTGTGAATTTTGTTCCTGCATTGATTGCGCCGCCTGTTCTTGTGCGTCGGCCTGTCTTTGCGCTGCCTCTGCTATTTGTTCCTGCGCCTCAACCGCACGCTCTTTTAACATTTCTTGACGAAAATGCTCCTTGATTTGAGCCTGCTGTTCTTGTTGTTCAATTTCAGCTTTTTTCTGTTCGATGATTTGTTGCGCGACTACGAATGGGGCTTCTTTTTTATCGGCCTCGTAATCAGCGGCACGTTGCGGATCGTATCCATATTGCCTCTGGATGGAAGCGGGCAACTCTGAAAAATAACGAGTCGTCACGCCAATGCTGCCATCAACGGTTTGGTAGGATATGACAAGGCCGTCCGGCTGGACTTTATCTATCTCTGCCCATTTTATGAATTTGCCGTTAATCATTGGCCGATTATCGGGCTTTTTAGATACAGAATTGGAAGCAATGTCGCTGGCGGGCGCGGTGAAATGCCTCTGTATGTTTTTGGCAACAGAATTGGTTGAGATTTGGTTCGTCTGCCCAAAGACGTGTCCACAAACAATACACAGTCCAATGATTGCAATAGCATTTCTCATATTTTGGAATTTTTCTATCTCTGCGATAATTCAGCACATTCCATGCCTAACCGGGCTGTTATCCGCCTTCATTGACTACCTTTAGAGAGTGTTTGTGTCGAATCACAAATCGCACGTTTGAAGGGTGCAAGATTCTGTTTCAACGCGGTTCAAGAAAACATTGCGGGCGTTGCGAAAAGCGCACGGATGGACGCAGGAAACCGCCGCCGAAAAATGCGGCGTCGGCTACAAACTTTTTCAGCTTTACGAATTGGGCGTCAAAAAGAATCCCGGCCTGCTGACGCTCGAAAAAATCGCTCGCGGTTTTGGACTGGACGTTTCCGAATTGCTCGATCCGAAATTCCCCAAAGTGCAAAGACCTGTCAAAAAAGCTCGTCACGCTAAAGCAAAACGACCGAAGTAATTGCAGTTATCTTGCCATAAATCCTTCGCAAAATTCTCCGCCGCAAATGTGCAACGGACGCGAGGCGAGCTTGTGGCAAATGACTGACGGATTTCCCGAAAACCCCTATGATTTGAACACGCTCGGCAAAGTGGCAATCGCGGCCTGCAACGGCTTCAATTCAAGATGCGTGTATCGCTGGTGCATGGCCGCGTCACTGTGGCCGGTAAGTTTCTGGCGCACTTCTGCGGGGACGTTCGCATTGGCGAGCGCGCTGGTGAACGTGTGGCGCAAGGAATGAAACGAGACTTTGGAAAACGCGCGGCCTTGCTTGCCCTTGCCTTTGACACGGTGTTGTCCAATGCCAGCGTCACGCATGATGTTAGTGAAAGTTACCGACAGTCCTTTGCGCCCGCCTACGCTGCGTTTTTGCAACGCGGGGCAGAGCGGGGCGCGGGGGTTGTCGCCCGCGAGCTTGAACAAATGGTTTTTCAGATCAGGGTGAATCGGCGCGGTGACGGATTTGCCCGTCTTGCGTTGCTCATAAGTGATGACACCGCCCGCCAAGTCCACGTTTTCCCAAGTGAGATTTACCACGTCCATTAACCGCGCCCCAAGATAGAAGCCCGCGAGAATTGCCGTTTGCCATTCGTCATTCGCAGCGGCAAGGAGCATCCGCACTTGCTCTGGCGTGAACACGTCGCGCGTGTGCGAAACGACTTTTGGCAGTTCAACGGCTTCGGCGGGATTGACGGTAATGCGCCCCTGACGGCGGGCGATGTTCAATACGATCCGAAGGATTTTGATTTCCATTCCTACGGTATTCGGTGCTTTACCCTCGGCAATTGACAGATTGCGGAAATTTTCCAAGTCGCGCACGGTGAGCGCGCCCAATGGACGGTGAGCCTTTTGCCCCAAGCTGGCTAGAAATTTTTTGAGAACTATGCCGTAGCGCTCATGCGTGCGCGGCTTGTTGGCGAGTTCCTTGCCATTGAGCCAATTGGTGAAAAAGTCGTGAATCGTTTCGGATTGCATCGGAGCTTGGCCGGTGCTTTCGAGAATCGTATTGAGAACCTTGCGCGTTTGGGCTTCGGTCAAATCCCCGTGGCGTCCCTGTTCGGCGGTGTTCTCCCATTGTAGGCAGACGCTCCATGCCTGCTTGCGATCTGTGAGCTTGGTGCTGCGAAACGTGCGGCGTCCATCGGGCAACGTGAAGGCGCAATACCAGAAGGGCGACTTGCCGCGCGGGTCTTTGTGTAGGCTGGCCATAACGAGTCATAATATAAGTCATAACAACGCCTATGTCAAGCAATGTCGCAGATGCTTGTATTTATAGGATTATATTGATGCAAGGCGGCTGGCATCGAAAGACGGGTTCGATTCCCGTATGCGCTACCAATTTTGATTCACCCGCCTTTTTTGACTTTTGCCAGCGGCGCTTCCGCCGGACCGGAAAAAACTTCGCCCGCCGGTTTGAAACGCGAGCCGTGACACGGGCAATCCCACGTTTTATCCGCATTGTTCCAGCGCACGATGCAGCCCAAATGCGTGCAGACTGGCGAACGCAGCGTGACCTTTCCATTTTCCGCGCGATGCGCCGCCACTTTTTTTCCGTTGAGTTTGAGAATTTTTCCCTCGCCGCGCTTCAAATCGTTCAGCGAGCCGCCTTCGGCCTGGGCGAGCCAGTCGCGCAGCAGGTAAAAAGGATAATCGGCATTTTCTTTAAGGAACCGCCAGGCGCCGCCGTGAAATTTTTTGCGGTTGACGGCAAATAAATCGAACCACGGATTTTTGCGTCCCAGAAAACGGTCGCGCGCCATGACCGCGCTCAAGGTGCCGAGCGTAAAACCATTTCCGCAAAAGCCGGTGGCAATGAATTGCTGCCCGTCGTTTTCGCCGATGAACGGCAGGCCGTCGTTGGTTTCGACGACTTGGCCGAGCCAACGGTTTTGGATTTTTGCGGCGGGCAAAACTTTTTTCAGTTTCGCTTCGAGCCGTTTGAAAACCAGCCGCGCATTATCTTCCTGCCCGGTTTTGACATCTTCGCCGCCGAAGATGGCGTAATCGAAATTTTTTCCGGCATCCACGCGCAAATAATAATACGGATCATTTGTGTCCCAAAAAAGCGCTTCGGGCAGAAGTCCGCGCGGCAGTTTTGCGCCCAGAACGTAACTGGTGTAAAGCGAAAGCTTGCTTTGAAACAAAGTGCTTTTGAAGAGGCTCGATTTGCCCATCAACGGCGTGTGCGTGGCGATCATCAAATAATCGCAATGGATTTTATATTTGCCGGCGTGGACGATGAGCGGGTTCGCTTCGATTTCTCCGGCCCCGGTATTTTCAAAAACATGGCTGCCGCCGCCATCAATTTTTTTCAGCAGCGGCGCGAGATATTTCAGCGGATGAAATTTTGCCTGGTGGTCAAAACGCACGCCGCAGCGGTTTGCATAAGGAACGTTTTCGACAAATTCTGATTTGAAGCCGAATTCGTGCGCCAGTTCCGCGTCGCGCTCAAGCAACGCGCGGTCTTTTTGGGTTTCGCCATTGAGCGAGGCGTGCAGATAGCCGGGAATCCATTTGAAATCACAATGCGGCGAAGCCGTCCGCACAATCTCGTCAATTTGATCAATGGCGGCGATGCCCGCTTCCCAAAAGGCTTTTGCGCCCGCGTGCCCGAAAGTTTTGGCGATTTCATGCAGCCGATAATCCGTGACGTAAGTCAGATGCGCGGTCGTGTGGCCGGTGTCCGCTCCCGCGCAACGTCCGCGCTCTATCAGCGCGACTTTGGCGCCGGTTTTTTTCAAAAGATACGCGGCGGTGATTCCGGTCAAGCCGCCGCCGATGATCACGGCATCCACTTTTAGGTTGCGGGAAATGGATTTGAAGCGGGGCAGACTGGCGGTTGAATTCCAATAAGTCTCCATGCGGCAATTTAGCCTCGTTCGCATGAAAGGCAAACGGAGGATGGTCATTGCCTTTCCGTTGATTCAACGGCTCGAATAGCGCTTGACTCCGGCGCGCGAATTCTCAACTTTCATTTCTTGACGATGTTCCAAATCATTTTTACTCCGGCCAGCGCGGGCGAACTGGCGCGGATGCCCAAGGAACTGCAACTGCAAATCCTCGGCGAATTTCGCGGGCTGCCGCAAAAAGCGCTCGGCACGGAACTGGACGCGTTTGGCAAACTGGAGATGGACGGCCAAACGCTGCACCGTTTTCGCGTGGGCGATTATCGCGTCTATTTTGAGCGGCACGAATTGGGCGTGCTGGTCCACCGGATCCTTAGCCGGCACACGTTGAAGGATTTTCTATTTCGTTCCGGCTTGAAAACCGGCGAAGACGAAGCGCTTCAGAAAAATCCAAAATTTTGGGAATTGATTGAATCGGCAAAAGGCCGCTGATCAAAAATGAGTGTGTCAATTTTAATTCGGCGGTGGAGTTGCATCAGTAATGGGAAGAATGTTGCCGGTTGGATCGCCAATATCCTTAAAATGCTGGCGTTGAGCCTCAATCATCAGAGTTTGCTGTTCCGGCGTAAGAGTGGTTTGTTGGCCGGCCAAAGGATTGTTTCGCGCGGGAATGCTCCGCAAATTTGAGTTGTTGGAATTCGCATCATTTTGGTTGTTGTTTTCATTTCCGCCAACCCTGCCGTCGCGAAAGCGCCCGTTAAAACCTCCATTGCGATTGCCAAAATTATTTCCTTCGCGTTCTCTCGGCTGATAATTGTTGGCCGGCGTGGAGACGGTCATGCCGGTGACTGCCGGCGTGCTGACCAGCGGGATTTCCTGAATCGTGCCGTGATTGTTGAACGTCACGACGCCGTTTTTTTCATCAATTTTTGTGACTTCAATATCATCCTGCCGCTGGCCCTGGCTAAGAATATAAGATTCGTCTTCCGAAGATTTTCCCAATTTGCCGGGACCGGCGGTTTTGAACAACACTTGCACGCGCCCGAAAACCGACATGATGCCATTGGGCGTGATTTTGGGCGGCGGAGTCTGGCCAGCGTTTGGATCAAATTTTATCGGCGGATTGAGGCCGAAAATATTTCTCGCGACGAGCGGCGCGTAAGGATTTCCGGGCAAAATAACGGTGTCCGCGCCGGCGGTTAAGGCCGCGCCGCACGCAGCGCAAATCAGAATTTTTCCAAGACGTTTCATCATTTGAAATTTACCATCGGGACGACCCGAATTCAAACACCGGCGCGGCGATTTGGTTGCTGCGTTTAAGTGGCATCTTCTCCGAGTTCCACGTTCCAATAGGCGAGGTCAATGAAATGCCGCCAGCTATCATGCTGGTTCAAGCTAAAACTGATCTGCACGAACGGCCGCCATTTCGGGCGCTTGGGTTTGCGCACGAGACGCATTCCGGCTTCCTGCGGCGTGCGATTGGCTTTGCGCGTATTGCACTCGATGCAGGAGCAGACAATGTTTTCCCAAAGCGTCGGCCCGCCGCGATCGCGCGGAACCACGTGATCGAGATTCAAATCTTTGCGATCAAAAACATCGCCGCAATACTGGCAGGTATTTTTGTCGCGCTCAAAAATGTTATGGCGCGTGAACTTGACTTCTTTCTTCGGCAGCCGGTCATAAATGAGCAGCAGGATGACGCGCGGCACGCGGATGCGAAAGGAAATGGCGTGGATAGATTCTTCGTGCGGCGCATTTTCGGAAAGGTTGCGCCATTCGTGAAAATTGAAAGTGCGGAACGAGCCGTCGTCGCCGTTGACCACGACCTGCGCCTGGCCTTGAAAAAGCAAGGTCAGCGCGCGCCGGGCCGTGCAGACATTGACCGCCTGCCAGAGCCGGTTCAAAACCAAAACGTGCTGATTGAGTGCGAGATTCATAACCACGCGCCGGGAAGCTAACAAAATCAACGGCGCAGGTCAATTCCGGCGAGGTCGCGGTTGCGTGAAAAATCCGCTTGCGCGGAACGTTGCCAAACCGTGCAGGCTTGGGTTATTTTGGCCGCATGAAATTTTCCATTCTGGCCGCGATTTTTTTGCTGGCCGCATTTTTATCCTCGGCGCGCGCGCAGGGAACCGCCGACGACCAATACATTGTCATTTACAGTTTGATGCAGCAGGCGGATTCGCTGGCCGCCGCCGGCGAGCCGCGCCAGGCCTTGAGCGAATATGCCGAGGTGCAAACCGAACTGCAAAAATTTCAAAAAGTTTATCCTGATTGGAACCCAAACATCATCAGCTTCCGCATGAATTATCTCGCGAGAAAAATCGCGGCGTTGACCGCGCAAATTCCGGTGGCGACCCATTTGCCAGTCGCAATTGCGCCGACCAATTCAACTTCCAGCGGGGTCAAGGCCCGCGCGAATGCGGAATTAAACTCCTTGCGCGCCCAGTTGCAAAGTTTGCAGGCGGACAACGCGACGCTCGGCGCAAAATTAAAGGAAGCCTTGTCCGAGCAACCCTCGGTGATTGATCCGCGCGAACTGGCGGGCGCGCGTGAAAAAATCCGTTCGTTAATGAAAGAAAATGATTTGCTCAAGGCGGGCGCGGCCAGCGCGGGAGTCGGCGGAATGGTGGACCCAAATGCGCTGGCGCGAACGCAGGCGGATTTGGCGGCGGCCGGCAAAAAATTGACGGCCCAAACGCGGCGCGCGGATCGGTTGGCCTCGGAAAATGAATCGTTGCAGTCGCGCCTGAATTCGTTGATGGCCAGCCCGGCGGCGAACGAAGCGTTGCGCGAGGAAAATGCGCTGCTCAAAAAAGAGCTGGCGGATTTAAGATGGTCGGAAACAAATTCGTCGGCAGCGCCGCCATTGAAAGCGGAATTGCAGCAGGCGAAATTGCAGATTACGGCTTTGCAATCGCAGGTTGAGGTCGCTTCGCTGGAAAAAGCCGCGCTGGAAAATCGCGTGCGCCAATTGCAATCGTCGTCAAAAAATGTCGCCGCCGTTCCTAAAATTCTGCCGGTCGCGCCGGCTCCGGCGGTTGCGCCCAATCAAAAAGAAAACGAGGCGCGCATCCGGGAATTGACGCAGGAGCGCGATGATTTGCTGGCGAAATTGGGCGAGGCGAACCGGGAAATTTACGGGCGCAAAAAACAGGGTGTGGCGGCGCAGATGCAGCAGTTGGATGACGAGGTGAAAACGTTGCGCGCGCGGGTGGCCGTGGATGAAGCGCAGGCCGTGCCTTACACGACGGATGAATTGGCGTTGTTCAAACAGGCCGCGCCGCAGCTGGCGAATCCTGAAGCGGAGAAAAAATCCATCCGCGAATTGCCGGCGGGTTCCGCCGCGCTGGTGGCCGAGGCGCAAAATTATTTTGCGGCCAAACACTATGACCAGGCCGAGGATGATTATCTGAAAATTTTGCGGCACGACGAAAACAATGGATTGGTGCTGGCGAATCTGGCGGCGATTGAATTGGAGCAGGGGAAACTGGACGAGGCGGAAAAGCATATTGATGCCGCGCTCGCGAAAAATCCGAACGACGCCTATAATCTGGCGACGCTGGGCTATTTGAAATTCCGGCAGGGAAAATATGACGACGCGCTGAACGCCTTGAGCCGCGCGGCGACCTTGGACCCGCAAAATCCTGAAATCGAAAATTATCTGGGCGTCACGCTCGGCCACAAAGGTTTGCGCACGCAGGCGGAAACGGCTTTGCGCAAGGCCATCCAGATTGATCCCAATTACGGCCCGGCGCACAATAATCTGGCCGTGATTTACCTCACGCAAAATCCGCCGCTCGTGGAATTGGCGCGCTGGCATTATGAAAAAGCGCTGGCCGCCGGGCATCCGCGCAATCCCGACCTGGAAAAAATGCTGGCCGAAAAGGGCCGGCCCGTGAATCCGCAGTAAGTTTTCAAAATGCTCCGGCAATCTTTTCACGAGTTGACCATCGCCACGCGTGGGCGCGGACTTTTTGATTTCACGCGTGAGGTGGAAAAGTGGATCGCAGAAAATAAATTTCGCGACGGCCTGCTCACCTTGCATTTGCAGCACACTTCGGCTTCGCTTTTGATCCAGGAAAATGCCGACCCGGACGTGCGCCGCGATCTGGAGGCATTTTTCAAACGGCTCGTGCCGGATGGCGATGCGCTTTTCAGCCACACCACGGAAGGCGCGGACGACATGCCGGCGCACGTCCGCACCGCGCTCACGACGGTGAACTTGAGTGTGCCGGTTTGCGGCGGACGGCTGGCGCTCGGCGCCTGGCAGGGAATTTATTTGTGGGAACATCGCACGCAGCCGCACACGCGCCGCGTCGCGCTGCATTTCATCGGCGAATAAACTCGCAAATTTCAAAAACGGATGGCAGGTTGAAATTGTTTTATGCAAAGAAAAATCTTTTCAGGCGCGGTTTTGGCGGCGCTCGTTTTCAATTTGAATTTCACCGCGCAGGGCGGGAGCGCGACGAATGCCTTTGGTTTTACCGGCCCGGAAATTTATCCGGTTGACGCCGGCATTGACCTGTTGCACGCGGCGGATTTGAACGGCGACGGTTTGAACGATCTTATTGTCGCGAATAATCTGCGCTCCCAAATCAATCTGCTTTACAACCGGACGGGCAAGACGAACCGTCTGGCCGGCGCGGCGGCTCCGGTCAAATTGGACATCAATGAACTGCCGCCGGACGCGCGTTTTCGCATTGATTCCATTCCCGTTGACGAACACATCGCCGCGATGACGGTCAAGGATTTGAACGGCGATGGCAAACCGGACATCGCATTTTATGGCGACGGCAAAGACCTTGAAATAATTTACAATCAGGGCACGAACGGCTGGAGCGAACCCAGACGCTGGCATATTGACGACGGCCAGATGGATGCGAACGCCATGGCTGCGGGCGACTTGAACGGCGACGGACGAACGGATCTGGTTTTGCTCGGCGACAGCGGCTCGCTTTATTTTCTGGCGCAAAAAGGCGATCACACTTTTGGCGAGCCGCAAAAGATTTCCTATTCCGGGACGCCCAAAGCCGTGCAGATCGTGGACATGGACGGCGACGGCAAAAATGATTTGCTGCTTGTGGATTTTGACAGCCCGACGCCGTTTCGTTTTCGCCTGCAAAATTCCAGCGGCCAGCTTGGGCCGGAGATTTATTTCAAGACGCCGCCTATCCGTTCGTTTTGCGTGGACAATCTGGAAAACACGGCGACCAATTTTCTGGTGACGATTGCGCAAAGTTCCGGGCGCGCGCAAGTGGCGGAATTTGTCAAGAAGCCCGGCGAAATTTTGTCGGGCGCATTTCGACGCGGGCAATTTCAAATTTTGCCGTTGAATAAAACGGACGCGGCGCGGCGCGGTTTGCTCTGGGCGGATGTGAACGGCGACGGGCGCCCGGATTTGCTCGTGGCCGAGCCGGCCACCGGCCAGCTTTCGGTTTATCTGCAAAACGCCGACGGTTCGCTCGCGTCGCCCAAAACTTTTCCAACGCTCGCGGGCGTTTCACAAATTGCCGCCGCCGATTGGAACCATGATGGTTCGCCGGAAATTTTTTTATTGAGCCATGATGAAAATGCGATTGGCATGACGCGGTTTGATAAAAGTGGCCGGCTGCCGTTTCCCACTTTGCTGCCGTTGGCCGGCAAGCCGCTCGTGATGGCGTCGGGTGCGTTGAAGCCCGGCGGCAAGCCCGTGCTGGCGATGATTCTGGACCAGGACGGCCAGCGTTCGCTCGTGTCGCGCACGGCGGAGGGCAAAATGAAGTCGCAAAAATTGAGCGAGAATTTCAAATCGAATCCCACGAGCCTGTCGTTTGAAGATGTGAATCAGGACGGCCTCGCGGATCTGGTGGTTTTGATTCCTTACGAAAAAATAAAGGTGTTGCTGCAAAAATCCGGCGGCGATTTTGACGAGGAAGACGTGGACCCGCCGGGCGGCGCGATTGACCAGCCGTGGCTGGCTTCGGCGGATGTGGACGGCGACGGCAAACCGGAATTGTTGCTGCCGCAGAAAAATTTTGTGCGCGCGGTCGTCCTGGAACGCGGCGCAAAAATTCAAGGCTCGACGAATCAGCCGGACTGGATTTTTCGCGTGAAGGATCAAATCAACGGCGCGGACAATGATTCGCGCATTGTCGGCGCGACGGCGATTCCGAACGGGAAAAGTTCGACGCCTTCAATCTTTTTATTGGACGCGGGAGACAAACAGTTGTCGCTTTGCGAGCGGGACACAAACGGCGTCTGGCAAATCGTCCGCAATGTGGATTTGCCGGTCACAGATTTTAACGCGGTTCAGGCAGTTAAACTCGGCGGCACCAATGTTCCGAGCGTGACTTTTTTCGGCGGCAATTCGGTCGCCTGGCTGCCGTTGGCGGGTGATGCCTGGGATTTGAAGGCGCTGGATGGTTACGAGACGCCGATCAAGGATGGTTATTTGAACGACGTCGTGGCTGGCGATTTGAATGGCAGCGGGCGCAAGCAACTCATTTTCATGGAGACGGCGAAAAATTATCTTGATCTGGTCCTATTTGACGCGCAGCACAAACTGGTTCCGGGCACACGCTGGCAGGTTTTTGAGCAGCACAGTTTTCGCGAGGCTGAAAACGCGGTGCCCGAACCGCGCGAAGCTTTGGTGAGCGAGGTCACCGGCGACAAAAAAAATGACCTGATCGTGCTGGTCCACGACCGCCTATTGGTTTATCCGCAGCAATGATTTTCAATGCAACTGCGGCGGACGCGGCGTAAAAGCCTTGAAGGAGATTCCATCAGGCGTCGTGCTTCCGACAAAAACGGAAAAATAAAAATACTTCGAGACCTGGCTGTAATCCGGCAAAAGAGAAAAATCCATCCAAGCGCGCAGCTTTTTGGGGATCATCAACGGATTCGAGGCGGTGGCATCGCCAGATGAATTTTTGAAGGCCTTGAACATCGCGCGCATCAGTTCGTTTTGATTATCGTAGCCGAATAATCCGCCGCTCATGCCGCCGACTCGTTGCGCGGCCTCCGCCAGGCCGGGAATTTCACGCAACGGCGGGGGCGGATTTTCCGCGCTGCGAATATAATTTTCCAGCATCGAAGAATCTTTGGTCATCGCGACCGAGCCGCCGCTGGCCGCCAAATAAAGCGATTGCGTGGACGGCGCGCTCATGCCATTGGCCATGCGCGGCGCGGGCAGGGGAACGGTGTAAATTTTTTTGCCGCGAAAATCGCGCGTTGCCGGCGCATCCTGGGAGTGATAGAGAAGCAACGCCACATTTTTAATCGCCAGAGCAACTTGGTCGGGATTCGACGCGGCCATCAGAAATAAAGATGGCGGATTGTTGAAATCCGCCAACGACGTTCCGGCCGGCGCTTTTTGATAGCTGATCAAATCGTCGCCGAGATTGCCGATGAGATTTTTGCGCACATCGAACGCCGGGTCTTTTTGTTGCGCCATCATGTTGGCGATATCAATGACAGAATTTAGCTGGCTCAAGGCCGAGGGCGAAACCGCTGCGAGGGTTTTTTGCAACTCCGTCCAGCCTTTCTGGCAATCCACGCGCCAGCGCCAGAATTTTACCGCGTCGGCGGGAACAAAGGCCGGCACACTGGCGTCCTTTTGCGCGGCGGCGAAAATTTTGAAAATGCCCGCGCGGCTGCTTTCGGGATCGGACAGGAAAAAATCTCCTTCGCTGCCGTCATGCGTTTCACGATAGGTGAACGTTGCCGATTTCAAACCTAGCAAACCGGACGCCGTCAGAACTTTGTCCCACGGAATTCGCGGCACCAAGGTCGGCGCTTCGGGATTTGGTTCCGGCGGCGGGATTTGCGCGAGCACGTTGAAAACGGTTTTGGCATTGAACCATCCGTAATATAACGGCGAGCCGCGAAATTGCGCCGCCTGGTCGGCTGCGAAATTCGCGTTGGCGGCAAGCGTAGGAATGGCGCTGCCGGTCAAATGCGCGGCGACCGGCGCAACGGCTGAAAGTGAATTGCCGACGATCAGCAATGATTCAAATTGGCCGACCACCAATTGTCCGGGCGCCGACGGTTTGGTTTCCTTGCCCAATTCCTGGACTGGCTGGCGTTTGGGAAAAAATTTGGCGATGGCCGCAGGCACGTCATTGCTTGAAAGCGGCACGATGGAAAATTTGATCCCGCGAAGTGTTTCCGTGCGGATCGGTTTGCCGGCGTCCTGCCATTTTTTCTGCAACGCCGCGAGATTGGTTTTCAGCAACCCGCTTTTGTCCCTGGCATCCAGCAGCAGCAGGATGCCGGGCATTTTCTTTTCGTCAATTCCATCCCAGCCGTTTTGCGTGACGGCAAAGGTCAATTGTCCCTGGGGCAAATCGGAAAAATCAGCGAGCTTCACGCCTAGATCATGTTCCAGCGGCGCGACCAGTGAAGCGTGCAACTTGGCCATAAACTTGTCACGAAACGGTTTCATCAATGGGTCGTTCCACAAAAGTATTTGCGGCGATTGATGCAAGGTCGCGCGGAAGGTGGCGCAATCCGGCGCGCTGATGACCAGCAAAGTATCCGCCGGCAAAAGATTTTCGGCGGGCGGGATCGCGGCGCGCAGAGCAGCGGTTAAAATCAAGAACGCGACGAGAAAAGCCGGCGGAATTTTTTTGGTCATAATGGATTAAAGTTTAACGGCGATGAATAGTTGTGCGAACCGCAAAAATTATTTGCCGTCCACCTTCTGTTTCATGCGGCCTGGCGGCGGAAGATAGCGATAGGGATTGTTTGGATTATCAGCGGCATAAGCGAACGCATCGCGATGATCCAGAAAACTTTTCACCAATTCGACCGGAATCGCAAAACCCAAACCTTCGCCGACAGAAATTTTCATGTTGGTCACGCCCACGACTTCGCCGGCCAGGTTGAACAACGGCCCGCCGCTGTTGCCGGGATTGATTTGCGCGCTGGTCTGCAAATAAAGCTCGCCCTCAAGCTCGCGCGTTTTCGTGCTCACGATGCCCTGCGTCACTGTGCGTTCGAGTCCGAGCGGGCTGCCGATGGCGAAAACCGTATCGCCCACGCTTAACGAATCCGAACTGCCGAGCGTGACATATTTGAATTTGGGCGCGTTCTTGTCCTCAATGTGCAACAGCGCGAGATCGTGAAATTTATTGATGGCGACGATTTTTACCCGCTTGTAAGTTTCGCGGTCAAGCTGCCCGTTCGTTTGGTGATAAACTTCGACGGTGATTTCCGTTTCGCCTTCAATGACGTGAAAATTCGTGATAAGATAGCCGTCGGAGTTGATGAAAAATCCCGAACCCAGGCCTTCCGGCGTGCGCACTTCCACGACGGCTTCGCCAATTTGTTTGACCAGTGAACTCACCTCGCGCGCGGGAGAAGCCTGCGCGTTGGCATAATAAAATTGCGGCGTCAGATTCAGCAGCGAGCCGAGCGTCGGCGCCTTGGCCAAAACCTCGCCGGCTTTGGAAATTCCGGAAATGGCGCTGCGCGGCACGACCAAAACCGTGTAGCCAACATCCACGACCACCGAATCAGATTTTTCCGCAAGGATTCTGCCCGTGACCGAAGCCTGATCTTTGAGATGAATAACATCCGCCAGTGCGAAATTAAGCCCGCAGAAAATCAGAACCGCTGACGCAAATTTTTTCTTAAACGACATTGCCGCACGATAAATCAATTCGTCAGTTTTGACAAGTGTCCAATCCAATGCACAGATGGCCTAAAACCAACGATTCGTTTTCAAAACTTAATTGAAAATATTTTTTATAGATATTCGATAGCGTCTGTCAAAAATTCCACACCAATCAAATTAATTAAAACCCCCGCATCTTGCAGATGCGGGGGTTTAGGGTTGGCGCTGATTAAATTCTTACAGTAAATCTTAAATTAGCTGCGCTTTGTCCGCAAATGGTTGAAACAAGCCAAGGCTCCCAAGCCGAGTATCGTAACAGTCATTGGTTCGGGAACGGCTACCTGATGAAATGACTGTTCGACATCAGACAGACCCACAAGTTGGCCGGCATCCGCATCAATCAAAATGTCTTTGGTAACGTTCAAAACAGGTTGGTTGGGATTGACAAAAAGGTTGTCACCAGCTTCTGGCGCTGGATCGCTCAAATCGGTCGGAGTTAAAGTAAGCGTTGAATTTGCAACAATCGCGCCACCGGGCATTTGGACGGTCTCGCCGATTATAATTTGTCCGGTCGCGGGAAGCGCATTGGGTGTGTAGTTTTGGTCAATCATGGAGATTAATCCTGAATTGGCGGTGACAGTGTAGGTCAACTGTAAATCACCAAGAAGAGGAGTAGCGCCACCCAGGTTATTTGCGGCGATCAATCCACTCCAGTCCAGGTAATATACTCCGCCATTGATCTTGGCTGAAATATTTAAATCCAGCGCGTCGGCGGCCAGTTCATTTTCATCAGCGCCCGAAGCGACATAACCGAAATTGCTGAATGTTTTATCGCCAATGGTAATAGGGTTACCACCGTTCAAACTGCCCGTTAAAGCCGCTGGAGACGTTTGAACCTGAATTAACATGGCTATTGCCGCACCAAACGCCATTATTATTCGTGTTTTCATATTAAGCGATTTGTTGATTTATCAATTGTTTTACAAGCTTATCTAAAACCTGAAATTAACTGCGCCGCATCCGTAAATGGTTGATGCAAGCCAATGCTCCCAAGCCGAGGATGGTGACAGTCATTGGTTCGGGAACGGCTTGAATGGCTACATTATCAATCCAACCGGCATTGGAGTCATATCCCGACAAGTCCATAAAAGTAAGGGCTGTGCTGGTAGAAGTAGCCACAAATAAGTAGGTGGGCGACTGGGGAACTCCGGCAGGCAAAATATAAGGCTGAAGAATTCCGCCAGACGCTTGTAACGACAGCGCCGGTCCGACATAAGCAACCCCCGTTTGCGGAGTGCCGCCGACATCATTATCAACCAGCGATCCATTGAAGGCATCAAAAGTAACCTCGTAAGCCTGGCCGATGGCGGTTGTGATTGAGCCGCTTTGTATGCCCGCGCCGCCAGTATCACCCGTGAGGTCTATGAACTGGGTGGAGTTCCCCGGCCAGATAGGAACCAATTGATTGACTTGCTGGGCATCAACGTTTCCTGTGCCGACAACAGTCCATCCAGGAATCGTGGCGCCTACTGACAGGAATATGTTTGGCGGTTGAGTCGGTTGGCCTGGAAATTCAAAACCTCCATTCACGACGACTTGCGCATCCGCAGACAAAGCCATTATAGCTCCTGCCACAATGGTTACGACGATTGATTTCAACGGTTTCATATATTGGTTGGTTTATTTGATTAAACTGTTTGCGGAGTTTATGTAATTTTATTTGCCGGTTGTAATTGCTTCGAAAAATTGTTTGGTTGAAGGCGCATTAGTTGTCTAAAAAGCTAAAAGAATCCTGAGACGATATACAAAACCTGAAAGTGTTCCTTGCTGGCCATGGTCTATTCTAGTTGGGCGGGCTTTATGTTTAGCTACGCTCCGACTATTTACGGGTTCGCCGGAATTAGTGGTTACTTGGACACAACGATCATCCCACAACTCAACCATTCGCAGGTCTTTTGCATTGGTTACTTCCAAATCAGGCAATTGATGCTGCGCGAGCCATTTTTTGATGGCGACCACCTGCCGGGGCGAAGATGCGCGGGCAGTGAAAATTTTTACGGTTTTTCCTTCGGCGATCCATTTCTGCACGCGAGTCAGCATGGGCTTGATGGGACTGCCGATTTCGTCCAGACCCCGATTATTTCCGAGGTCATGCGCGAGCGTTCCATCCAAATCAACGCCGATCCAAGGAGAACCTCCATAACGCACTTGCGTTTTGTCTATGTATTTTTGTCCGCACCGCTGGCAAACGCCCAATAAACGCCCATCGTCTGCCCAGAAAGGCCGGAGAACCTCACCACAGCAGGCTAAATCAGGATGGTTGGAAAAATCCGCGTCCACTTCCGATGCGCGATGGAAAGTTGCGGCGCGCGGCGCGTTGCTATTCATCAAATCAGCATTCAACAAGCCGTGATAAAGGGCGTCGGCGGCGCTCGTTTGTGAGCGCACTGAATTGTTAAGTGCGTCATTCATGCAACTTTTCAATATCAATGTAACTATTAATTGCCACACGTCCTTTGTCGGTCATATCCGCCATATTTACAATCAATACATATTTACAATGGGGTAGTAATTACTGACACTGAATTTGAATTATTCACCGTCAGAAAAGTTATTCACAAGCAGGCCAAAACAATTTCATAACTATGCCGAGTTATCTGCATTTTTGAAAAAGTTATTCACAAAACGCGGCAAATCATTGACAAAATAGGGATAGTTGTCTTTAATATAAACAATTCGCAGGGGACATAGGTCTTAAAGGCGAATGGTGTCGCGGAAGTAGGGAAGTATTATTAGGACATTTTAAGTGATCCGTTCCTGAATAAGGTGCGCGCATTAGTATAATAGGCTGCCTTTGGCAGTTAAGTTGTAAGCTCGTGAGTTTTTTGGATGTCTATGACGTATAGCAGTGTCATCCAGCCGGCGAGTCAATCGCCCCGAGAACCAGGCAATGGGGAACTGATGCCTTTTGTTTGCGGAACTTTACCCAAACTAGCCTGTAAATGCTCTTCAAAGAATGACGTGGACTTCTTGATCAAAAAGGACCGGATTATTTGCGCTTTTTGCGGTCGGGAAATTTTATGTCAGGTGCCGGTAATGGGGATTTATACCGCTGCCTGTGATTGTTGCACGTCACTTTCAATCAAAACGACGTTTGTTTTGGATTCGCAAGGCGTTTACACCTGCACCTGGTGCGGTCGGAAGAGATAAACCTCAAAAATTTGCGGAAAAATTCTGCGGGGTTGCCCAAAATCTTTTCAAATTATTATTGCCATTTCAGATGATATTGTTATTTTGGCAAGCCTTTTGAAAAAGCGAAAGGCAGAACGGCTTAAATTTTCGCGTTCGTGTGAGTGCGAAGGCCATAATAACATCAAAATCAATCCCTTTCCGTGGGATGTTCGCTCCGGCGAATTTTAACAAAGGAAAACTGTGTTAAGCATCGGCGTAAAAGAATTGTTGGAATCAGGCGTCCATTTCGGGCATCAGACGAAGCGTTGGAACCCCAAGATGAAACCGTTCATCTTCGACGCGCGCAACGGCATCCACATCATCAATCTCTCGAAAACTGTCGAGCAGCTCGAGGCTGCTTGCGATTTTCTGGCCAAGACCGTTCGCAAGGGCGGAAAAGTCATTTTCGTCGGCACCAAAAAACAGGCGCAGCAGTGCGTCAAGGACACCGCGAAGGAATGCGGGCAATTTTACGTCGTCGAGCGCTGGCTCGGCGGCACTTTGACGAATTACAACACGATCAAAACGTCCCTCAAGCGGCTCAAGGAAATCGAGAAGATGAACACGGACGGCTCGATCAATGATTACGTCAAGCAGGAACAGGCGATGATTCACCGCGAGGAAGCGCGTCTGCACAAGTATTTCGACGGCATCAGTTCGATGGACAAAATTCCCGCAGTGATGTTCGTCGTGGACATCAAGCGCGAGCATAACGCCGTGGCTGAGGCGATCAAATTGAAAATTCCCATCGTCGCGCTCGTGGACACGAATTCCGATCCCGACCTCGTGACGTATCCGATCGCCGCGAACGACGACGCCATCCGCTCCGTGCGCATGATTATGGCGACGATTGGTCAGGTCATCACGCAGGCGCAGGCGGAATTTGAATCCAAACGCGCGCGCAAGCCCGACGCGCAGGAAGCTGCTCCGGCCGGCGAACAAAAATTTGAATCGGCGCAATCGGTTGAAATTGCCGCTGGCGACGATCCGACGACGCCGGAAAGTTCGCCGGCGTAAGAAAATTTTGAGTTTTAAGTTGAAGGACTTGATTTCAAAATTTGCTGAAACTCAAAATCAAAAATTCACAACTCAACACTTTTTAATTATGGCTGAAATCACTGCTGCCAGCGTCGGCAAGCTCCGCGAAATGACCGGCGCCGGTTTGATGGATTGCAAAAAGGCGCTCGTCGAATCCAACGGCGATCTGGACGCCGCCGGAGACATTCTCCGCAAAAAAGGCATCGCGTCCGCCGCGAAGAAGGCCGACCGCGCCGCGAACGAAGGCGTCATCGCGCAACACATTACCTCCGGCGCAAAAGTCGGCGTGCTGGTGGAAATCAATTGCGAAACGGATTTTGTCGCCAAGAATGACAGCTTCCGCGCGTTTTGCGACGACATCGCCAAAAAATTCGCGGCGGATCCAAATGCAAACGTCGAAGCCGACCGCGTCGCCGTCGTGGCGAAGATTGGCGAGAACATTTTGATTTCGCGGCATCAGCGCATCGAAGTTTCCGGCAACGGACTCGTCGCGGCTTACATCCATACCGGCGCGAAAGTCGGCGTGCTCGTCGAAGTCGGCGCGGGCAAACCGGAGACGGCGGGCAAGGAGGAATTCAAGCAACTCGTCCGCGACATCACGTTGCAGATCGCGGCGGGACATCCGCACGCGGTTTCGCGCGAGCAGGTCGCGCCCGAAATCATCGCGAAGGAACGCGAGATCGCCGCGTCATCCGACCGGCTCAAGGGCAAGCCGCCGCAGGCGATGGAAAAAATCCTCGCGGGCGTGCTGGACAAATTTTTCCAGACCTACTGCCTCGTGGACCAGGGCTTCGTGAAACGCAATTCCGAAGTCAGCGTGAAGGAACACGTCGCGCAGATCGGCAAGCAGCTTGGCGATGAAATCACCATCCGCCGTTTCGTGCGGTTTCAAGTCGGCGAAAGCGCGTAAAATTCTTCAAACAAAATTGCAAAGGTGTCCAGCAATGGACGCCTTTTTTGTTGGAATAAAATCTGATTGCAGATTAACCAACGATAAGTTTTTCGTCGTCCCATCTTGCTTCCGGGCGATGAATGCCTGCGGATGCGTCTTGAAGAATAATAAGCCAGCTGTCGTCAATTGATAATTTGTCGTAAGCTTCACGGACGGAGGCAAACTCTACACCAAATCCTAACTGCGAATAAAAAACATAGCAGGGGCTACTCCAAAGTTTGTCGTAATTATTTTTGCGAACCGCATCGGGACGAATAGCGGATTCAAATTGATGACAAAGACCGTCGAGAATTTTCTGTTGGCCTTTCTTGGTTTCCGAAAGCGCGACAAAACGTTCGGCTTTTTCTTTTAGTAAAGCACGATTGACAAATTTTACGAAGGCTTGCTGCGCATCCATATTGTTTTGGACGCTAAACTTTCATTCTACATTTGTCCAGACGCTTTGATTTGACGATTCAGCGCGCGGCTGTTAAACATTTTGCGATGCTCCGCGCGCTTCAACGTTTATGACCACGGCCAAAAAACCGAAATTTTCCCGCATCCCGCCCAAGCTGATTCAGAACTTGACTTTCTCGTGAGTCTATACTAATTGTCTATACATGAATACGGCAAAACTTTTCAAGAACGGCCAAAGCCAGGCGGTGCGTCTGCCCAAAGACTACCGGTTTGACGGCGACGAGGTTTTCATCAAGAAGAGCGGAAACGCCGTCGTTTTGCTGCCGGAGAAAAATTCATGGGAGACATTGGTGTCGAGCTTGGAAAACTTTACGCCGGAATTCATGGCAAACCGCAGTCAGCCGCGAAACAAGGACAAGCGCGAATCATGGGATTGACGCATTTGCTCGACACGAACATTTGTGTCGCCGTCATTCGCCAACGCGGCACGCCGGTATTGACACGGTTGCAGCGGATGACGCCCGGCAGCGTCGGCGTTTCCATCATCACGGTTTCAGAATTGCAATGCGGCGCGGCCAAGAGTTTGCATCCGCAACGCAATCGCGAAGCACTGGAACAGTTTTTATTGCCGCTGGAAATTCTCGATTATGATTCCGCTGCGGCACTTCATTATGGCGAAATTCGGTCTCATTTGGAAAAGGCGGGAACGCCAATTGGCCCGCTGGATACTTTGATTGCCGCGCACGCCAGAAGTTTGAATGCCACGCTGGTCACAAACAATCTGGATGAATTTCGCCGTGTGCCGGAACTAAAAGTAATTGATTGGACTTAAAACTCGCTTTGATTTGACGATTCGGCGCGCGGCTGTTAAACATTTTGCGATGCTCCGCGCGCTTCAACGTTTATGACCACGGCCAAAAAACCGAAATTTTCCCGCATCCTGCTCAAGTTGAGCGGCGAGTCGCTTGGCGACGCGAACGGCGTCGGCATTTCGCCCGAGGCAGTGCAGCACATGGCCGGGCAGATCCGCGAGGTGCGCGAACTGGGCGTGCAGGTGGTCGTGGTCGTCGGCGGCGGGAATATTTTTCGCGGCTTGAGCGGCAGCGAGCGCGGCATCGAGCGCGCGACGGGCGATTACATGGGGATGCTTGCGACGGTCATCAACGCGCTGGCGTTGCAGGACGCGCTGGAAAAACTCGGCTCGCCCACGCGCGTGCAAAGCGCGATCACGATGGCGCAGATCGCGGAGACGTTCATCCGGCGTCGCGCGGTGCGGCATCTGGAAAAGGGCAGGGTGGTGATTTTCGGCGGCGGCACGGGCAATCCATATTTTTCCACGGACACGGCGGCGGCGTTGCGCGCGAATGAAATCGGCGCGGAAGTGATTTTGAAGGCGACGAAGGTGGACGGTATTTACGACAGCGACCCGAAGAAAAATCTCAAGGCGAAGCGGTTTGAAAAAATTTCCTATCTCGCCGCGTTGCAAAAACAATTGAAAGTGATGGATTCGACGGCGTTCTCGCTTTGCATGGACAACAAAATGCCAATCATCGTTTTTGATTTCAACAAGGAACATAATTTGAAACGTGTGGTCATGGGCGAAAAAGTCGGGACGCTGGTAAGTTAGCCTAGCCGAAATCATTTCATGCCCGAACTCCCGGAAGTTGAAATTCTTGCACGGCATTTACGCCCGCTCTTGCGCGGGAAAATCATTCGTGGCGTGAATGTGCGTCGCGAAAAAGTTTTACGACCGACTTCGCTGAAAAAATTCCGCAAAACATTGTCAGGCGCAAAGTTCACGGATTTGTCGCGACGCGGAAAATACCTTCTGTTTTCACTGCGCGCCAAAAAAACAGGCAAAATAATTCCGCTGCTCGGCCATTTGGGCATGACGGGACGGATGTTTCTCGCGCCGAAAAATTTGCCGCTGCCAAAACACGCCGCCGTCGTTTTTGATTTGGGCGCGACGAATTTTATTTATGAAGACTTTCGTTATTTTGGCCGGATGACTTTGGATTTGTCGCCGATGGAAAATCTGGGGCTTGAACCGTTGGAGCAACATTTCTCGGCGAAAGTTCTGTTGGCGAATTTGAAACGCTCGCGCCAGCCGATCAAAGTAAAATTGCTCGATCAAAATGTCGTGGCCGGCATCGGCAACATTTACGCGAGCGAAGCGCTTTTCCGCGCAAAAATTTCGCCAAAACTTCCGGCGAACAAACTGACTTTGACGCAAACGAAAAAGCTGTGGCGTGCGATCCGCGACGTTTTGAACGAAGCGATAAAATTTGGCAGCACGGTGCAATTGAAATTCGCCGACGGAAAATCGGACGGGCTCTTTTATTTTGGCCGCGCCGAAAACGCGCCGGATTATTACGAGGAACGATTGCGTATTTATGATCGCGCCGGAGAAAAATGCTTAAATTGCAAAAGCGAAATCAAACGCATCATTCAGGCGGCGCGCAGCACGTTTTATTGTCCGGTCTGCCAGAAAGCATGACGAATGGAATTGACGCGGCGCGTAACGGTTTGTAGATTGCGCGTCCTTTTTGCGATCCAGAGTAGCTCAATGGTAGAGCACGCGGCTGTTAACCGTGATGTTGTAGGTTCGAGTCCTTCCTCTGGAGCCATTTGAAATCGCTGATTTTCAATGGTTTTTGAGGCAGGACAGGCCAAAAAAGGCGCGAATGTAGGGGAAAGTGTAGGGGAAATTTGTTGCGCGGCGTTTCACAGGGTAACGCCTAGACAACAAGCGGCCTACACGAAGCTGCGAATTAACGCTCTGGGTCTCTTTCAACGTAGCATAAAAATGCTATGAAAAAGAGATATTGGTTATGGGAAAGAAACGGCGTCTTTTACTTGGACGACTCCGTGACGCGGAAGAAAGAAAGTTTGCACACGCGCGACCGGCGCGAAGCCGAACGCATCCGCGACGCCCGCAATGAAGCCGTCGCCCGCCCCACGCTCGGTATAGCACTCGCCAAAGCGTATCTGTCCGCGCACGATTCAGAAGTTGCAAAACGGACGTGGCAGGACGTGATTGACCGTCTCTGCGCACAGGGCAAGCCGCAAACGCAAGAACATCGCCGCCGTGTCTCCAATCGCCAGCCGCAAAGCCTTCTAAAAAACATGAAGGTGATTGAGACGACCGCCGACGACTTGATGAAAATTCTCAATGCCGGAGGCGTGATGACGAATGCCTTTGTGCGCGGTTTGCACAATCTCGCCGTAGGAGTTGGCTGGTTGCCAATGCCAATTTTGCCCCCGAAGTTGTGGCCGACCATTGAGACCAAGCCAAAGCGCGGCGTCACCACGGAAGAACATGAGAAAATTATTTCAACTGAATGCAATGGGGAACGAAAACTTTATTACAAGATGCTTTGGGAAATTGGCGCAGCCCAAAGCGACGGCGCTTTATTGA
This sequence comes from Verrucomicrobiia bacterium, assembly GCA_036509895.1. Lineage (GTDB taxonomy): Bacteria > Verrucomicrobiota > Verrucomicrobiia > Limisphaerales > UBA11358 > UBA11358. The sequence continues at coordinate 46,217 of DATCEV010000059.1, read as the reverse complement.
CGGCTGAAAACATTGACTGGAAAGACCGAACGCTTTCCTTTCAGTGCCTAAAGACTGGCTCATGGTGTCACGTCAAAATTGGCAGTCGTTTGGAAATTTTGCTCCGACAATTGCCACGAGAGGGAATGTTATTTCCAAAGTGGGGAAAAGCCAACAACAAAGACCGCGCCGCCGAATTTCGCCGACGTTGCCGCATTTTGAAATTCGATGGAATCAGTTTGCACAGCTATCGTTATTCGTGGGCGGAGCGAATTCATACGCTCTGCCCGATTGATTGCCGTTGCGATATTTTCCGTTCGAGAATTTGCGCTTGAATTTCATTTTGAACGTCACCAACCGCTTGCGCGCATCTATCGGAAATCGCCCTTATGACACGGCTCGGATTTTGACTTGCGACCCGTTCCCAAACGACTTTTTGCGCTGATGCAACCATGTTGCTTGCCATGAAATGCAATGTGTGTTCGGCATTGGCCGCATAATCTTGAATCACCAGCGCAGGATTATTGCCGGTGACAAGCACCTGCATATTTCCATTCGCTCGCGCGTAGGAAGAATCGTTGTTGAACAATTCAATTGCGGCGAATTCTTTTGCCTGTCCGCCCAGCGACCTTTCGCCATAAAAAAATCTGACTTTGATTCAACTTTAACAAACGCGACCGCACATCCCACTGCGCGGCATGACGTTCGCCTTCCGACGTATCTGCAATATCACGAATTGTAATTTGAGCATCCGGTCTCATAAAACGTATCGGATTTACCGTCAGTTCTTTTATATCATTTTTGATTCGTTCAAGAGAGGCGAACTCATCTTTAATCACAGCAAAGGCCGCGTTGTAAGTATCAAGTTCTGACGGCGTGAGTTTGCCGACGAAGCCAGGGACGGCGTGTTTGCATACGCCAGAAGGGGAATTAGTGACTAGCCCCAACTTATTATTAAGCCATCAGGTATTCGCAAACCAAGTTCTTGGAACCGCAGGGACAGCACTTCCCGAAGGCGCGTGGGTTGGAACAATAGGGGCTATTGAAGGCGAATCAGTCGGTTTGAACTCAATGACGTTTTTTGGAAATCAACTTCCGGCTGCTCCGTGGGTTCAAACAATCATTCAATCGAGTTTGCCATGAACAAATTTGCTAGATGGATAAAAACGCGCCGATGGGAGAAACAGTATGTTGCCCATGTATCGCCGGTAGGCAAAGAACCATTGCCGAGAATAAAAGCTCATTTCAAAAATTTGGATGAATACTGGCTTCGGTGGCTTGGTTTTTGTCGGCTTCCAAATATGTCTCCGCAATCGGCGATTGATAACTCGCTTTTCATAGTTGTTGAAGCCGCATCGAAAATTACAAAGATAGATGTAATCCGCCTTGAAGCAAGCAAGGCCAATGATTTCAAGCAAACATGGCTGGAATACGATGAATCTTTGCAGAACTTGAAAAAGTGTTCTGTTGAAAAAATAAAAACAGAAGCCGAACAAACCTATCTCAAGTTCAAAACTTGCATCGAAATCTTTCTTAAAGAAGTTGTTCAGTCAGGGCAAATTTAACTGCGAACTCTATCACATCATTACCGGCACGCACTGATGAAAAAAGTTTGGCACGCAGTTCGAGCACGAGTGCTTTATTTGATCTTCGCGTTCTTCGTGATGATATTTGTTTCCGCCGTAAAGAGCGGCGGCAAGTTCCACTTCCGAAACGGAGAGGAACTGTCCGGCGGGCAAAACATCATTGCCCTTTTTGTTCTTTTTTTGCTGATGGTCATCACTGGATATGGTGCATATAAGCGAGCACAACTTGACTGGAAACTTTGGCAGAAAAATCACCGACCAAAATGATACGATACTTAACAGCAATCATCGGGGCATTGTTAATTTTCGCAGGTGTGTTTTTTATTTGCGGCATCTTCCTGAATCCACATTTGCCAGTTTTTTTCCAATCGTATATTCACATTGGAGCTTTCGGCACAAATAATTTGGCGGGCATAATTTTAGGATTGCTGGCAGCCGCCTCATCTTTTTTTGCCACTTTGAGAAGAAAGAAATAGCTCATTTCAATTTCCGTCATGTAAAAATTGTAAAACAATTACTTTTTTCATCCAAAGTCAGCGTTCCCCGCCCGACTTTTTCAGCCAATAAATTTGTGGCGACCGCATCACCGAGAAGTTTTTCAATCGCATCCCGCATTGGACGTGCGCCAAGTTTGGGGTGAAAGCCGCGTTGCACCACAAACGGCAATACGGTTTTATCGGCGTCGAGTTCACAACCCTTTTCACGCAAGAATTGCAATTCGTTGTTCAACAGCAGTTGGGCAATTTCGAGTTGGTAATCGTAAGTGAGTCGGCTGAAAACCAATTTTTCCGTGATTCTGGCGAACAATTCTGGACGCATGGATTGTTGCGCCCGCGCCAAGACATGACGCTCCATAGTTGCAAATGTTGAATGTTGCACGTTCAGCAAATCCGCGCCGCCAATGTTGGTTGTGAACACGATGTAGAATCCCGACAAGTCAAGTGTCTCACCATTCGCCATCGTCACCCGCGCCGCGTCGAGAATTTGCAGGAAAATATCCAAGACACGAGGGTGAGCCTTTTCAATTTCATCGAAAAGCAACGTGCCAGAATGCGAGCGGTCGTAAGCCATTGCCAGTGTCCCACGCTCGCCAAGTTTCGCGCCCAACAGGACGCCCAAGCTTTCCTGCGTCTGATATTCCGACATATCGAATCGAAATAATTTGCCTTCACCGAACAGAAAATCCGTGAACGTGATCACCGTCTCGGTCTTGCCTACGCCAGTTGGACCGAGAAAAAGAAAACTTCCGCGCGGACGGTTTGATTTTGTCAGCCCAAGTTGCCCGCGTTGCAAAAGGGAAACGATTCGAGGCATGACATAATTTTGACCGCGAATGTGCGCGTTCAAATGCGCTTCCAGTCCCAACAGCTTGGAATTTTCGGCCAAATTCACGGCTTTTATTTATCAGGAGGCAGGATTTATTTTGTCCAGAATTCAGGACAAAAAATAAAATTATCCGGGGTAAAAAGGAGGCATGAAAATTACATTATTAAATATCTCTGGCTCAAAAATCGTTCCCATTCTCGCGCAGTCCACCGATTTGTCGTCGGGCATGAGTTCAGCGTTAAACATCGTCATGCTCATCGGCTTCCTTTTCGGCGTGGTATGCGTTATCAGCGGCGGGTTCGCCATCCGGCGCGGCGACGCCGACGCTGGAAAAATGTCAATCATCGGCGGCCTCATCATTGCGGGCGCGCCGATAATCGTGAAAGCCCTGTTCACAGCTTTCGGAAATCAAGGCGCAACCGTGGACATGGGAGGAGCTAGCCACTTACGCAAAACAAATTTTGGATTCAATCGAGCGGGACGGCTTCTATGTCCGAGTTCCAGCAGGAAAACAATTTTATCTTTACGTCACCCAAACCATTGACCGAACGGATGCAGCCGTTGGCGAGTCCCGCTCGCAACCCAATGACATAAATAATCCGTCGTCGCAAACACCGGCGCGGCGGGAAACTTCCCCCATTGTCCCCATGCAGCCATGAAAATATATTTTCTCATTCCGCTAATCATTCTCACCGGATGCAGTTCGCCCCGCATCGTGCAAATGCCGCCAGCAGTCCCCGGCACGACGCTATCGCCCGAAGAAATGGAATCCGTTCGCTACGCTGAAAATATCAAGGCGTATTCAGTTGGCCGTTACGTTGACCCGAACAACAGTCTCATCATGCAGGAGCGGCACGTCATTTATCGCGTCGAGACAACGCCCAAATGGAATTTGCATCCGAACGGTTCGCCCGCCGTATCACTTGGCCCGCCGCTGGCAATCGTTGATTCGGCCAAATACGCCGCGCCGATAAATGCCGAAGTCATTTCCGGCTACGCGCGGGCGATGTCATCCGTTGGGGCAAACGTCTTTGCCGTGTTATCCGCGTCACGGAATCATCGGCGGTTGTCATTATGAACCGGCCAGTCCGCGATTTTAAGACGCGCTTTGATAAGGCAGTTCGTTTCACGCCACCGCCCGCCTTGTTCCATATCTCCGCTAATTCCGAAATTCCTGTCTTGAACCGCAAATAAAATATGAAAACCGACACTATGAAACACGCCAGCGTTTATGACCAAATCACCGAGCGCATCATTGCCTTGCTCGAAAAAGGCACTGTGCCGTGGCGCAAGCCGTGGAAATCGGAAGCAGGATTGCCGCGCAATCTTGTAACGAAAAAACCCTATCGCGGCATCAATTTTGTTTTGCTCCATGCGATGCACTACGAATCTCCTTATTGGCTGACATTCCGGCAAGCGTTGGAACTTGGCGGCAACGTCCGCAAAGGAGAGAAGGCTTGCCCCGTTGTGTTCTGGAAACAGCTTGAACGCGAGGACAAGCAAACCGGCGAAACGGAGAAAATTCCAATGATGCGTTTTTATTCCGTGTTCAATGTCGCGCAGTGCGACGGACTCAAAAACATTCCTGCGCCAGTGCAGACGCCTTTGAACGCGCCGACCAAGCCGGAAGAAATCATTGCGGCCATGCCGATGCCACCAGAAATCAAACATGGCATGAGCAAGGCGTTTTATTCGCCGAGCGCGGACATTGTGGCAATGCCCGACCGCGCACAATTTGAAAAGGACGCCGGATATTTCGCCACGCTGTTTCACGAATTGATTCACGCGACCGGCCACGCGGCACGGTTGAACCGCCCGACACTCACCGAATCGGCGGGTTTTGGTTCAAACCCATATTGCAAAGAAGAATTGATTGCCGAAATGGGCGCGGCGTTCATTTGCGGACAGGCTGGAATTGCGGAGAGCATCCTTGAAAATTCCGCCGCCTATGTTCAGAACTGGCTTGAGCAATTGAAGAACGACAAGAAGCTGATTGTTCAGGCGGCGGCACAGGCGCAAAAGGCGGCGGATTTTATTCTTGGCGTGAAGCACGAGGAACAGCACGCTAACACTGTCACGCAGCCGGATGAAAATTGACCGAATTCGCCGCCGAAGTTGTTTCGGATTTGATCGAAACAATATTCGTAATTGCGGGGGAAAGTGTAGGGGAAAGTGCGGGGGAAACGAAAATGAATCCGTAGAAAATCGGTTAGGTTTCGTTACGTCGCCGTTACCGCCCAACAGTTTTTCATTGATACACCGACAAAAAAACGTATGATTTCGCAACAATCGCTACGATTGAAGGATTCTAGAGTAGCTCAATGGTAGAGCGCGCGGCTGTTAACCGCGAAGTTGTAGGTTCGAGTCCTACCTCTGGAGCCAATTTGAATTTGCTTCCCCGCTGCGGCCGGATTTGCTAAAAAGGCGCGTGCGGAAAATTTTTTGGACAATTTTTGGGCTTTGGCTTTGCGGGGTGCTCGTCGCGGCGCGCGCGGACACTTATCAACTCACGGACGGCTCATCGGTGACCGGCGACATCGTCACTTTCAATGACAGCGGCATCACGTTTCGCGTGGCGAGCGACGTTTATACCAATCTGGTCTGGACTAAATTTTCGCAAAGTGCGCTCAAGCAACTTTCTGAAAATCCAAAAATCCAACCGCTCGTGGAGCCGTTCATCGAAATCCCGCCGTCGCAACGCCCGCCCGAACCGGAAATCCAGATTCACGACGTGACGCGATTGGATTTGCCGCCACGCCAATCTTTGCTGGGCGCACTGGCGTCGTCATCGGTCGGGCTGTTTGTGCTGCTGCTGATTTATGCGGCGAACCTTTACGCGGCTTTTGAAATCGCCATTGTTCGGGGGCAGCCCATGGCTCTGGTCATGGGCGTGTCCGCCGTGTTGCCGATTTTGGGGCCGATTGTTTTTCTTTCATTGCCGGCAAAAGCCGTGGCTGGGACTGGGCCGGAACAAGTGGAGGGCGATCCCGCCACTTTTGCCGTGGCCGGCCCGCACCCGATCACGGAAAATGAAATCCAAACCGCCGGCGCGGCGATGCAAAATTCAACGGCCAGCCAGCCGCCGCCGCAAATCTTTCAGCGCGGCCAATACACCTTCAACCGCCGCTTTCTGGAAACGAAATTTTCCGGTTTTTTTGGCGCGATCCGGCGCGGGCCGGACAAAGATTCGGTATTGCTCGTCAAAACGACGCGCGAACAATTTGTCGCCTCGCGCATCACGCGCATCGCCGCCAACGATGTCCATTTTGAAATCGTTGCGGGCGCCGGCGTTCGCGAAGTCATGGTGCCTTTTGCGGATATTCAGGAAATGCAACTCAAACCCGGAGGCGTGTGAAATACCGGACGATTCTCATGTTTGGCGCGCCCGGTTCGGGCAAGGGCACGCACGGAAAAATTCTCGGCGCGATCCCCGGTTTCATCCATTGCAGTTGCGGTGACGTTTTTCGCAATTTGCATTCCGAGACAACTTTGGGAAAAACTTTTTTGGAATACTCCAGCCGCGGCGACCTCGTGCCCGACGCGCCGACCATCAAACTTTGGCGCGGATTCATGACGGGTTTGAAAAAAACCGGGCGCTTGAATCCTAAACGCGACACGCTCGTGCTCGACGGCATTCCGCGCAGCGTTCGCCAGGCCGAAATGTTGCGCGACGTGCTGGATGTCGTGTGCGTTTTTTATTTGAGCAGCAAAAGTTTCAAAAATTTAGTGGCGCGAATGCAACGGCGCGCGCTCAAGGACAATCGCCTCGACGACGCCAACATTGAAATCATCCGCCAGCGGCTCAAAACTTACGAAAACGAAACCAGACCCGTGCTCGATTTTTACGGCGCGAACCTCATCCATCGCATCAACACCGACGGCACGCCGTTGCAAACATTTTCAAAAATTCTTCGTCGCCTCGTTAAACTTCGCTGATGGTATTCAACCATTACGCCGTTGCGCTGGACTTGCGCGCCCGTCCTAAATCGTAAATCGTGGATGAAATGAAAATCATTTTCATGGGCACGGCGGAACTGGCCTGCGCCAGCCTCGAAAAGCTGGCGCGTGATAAGAATTTTCAAATTGCCGCCGTCGTCACGCAGCCGGACAAGCCGAAAGGCCGCGATTTGAAATTGCAATTTTCGCCGGTGAAAATTCTGGCGGAAAAATTGGGTTTGAAAATTTTGCAGCCGGCCAAAGCGCGCGACGAAAAATTTATTTCCGAAGTGCGCGAGTTGAAACCGGATTTAATTGTCGTCGCCGCTTACGGCCAGATTTTGCCGCAGGCGATTTTGGATTTGCCGAAGTTTGGCTGCGTCAACGTTCACACGTCGCTGCTGCCGAAATATCGCGGCGCGTCGCCGATCCAATCCGCGATTCTCAATGGCGAAACGGAAACCGGCGTGACGATCATGAAAATGGACGCAGGCATGGACACCGGCGCAATTTTGGCGCAAGCGCGCACGCCGATTTTGCCGGAAGACAATTCGCAAACATTGCACGACCGGCTCGCGCAATGTGGCGCGGAACTTTTGATTGAAACGCTTCCGAATTTAATCGCCGGAAAAATTTCGCCGCAGCCGCAAAACAATGCGGAAGCTACTTATGCGGCAAAAATTAAAAAAGAGGACGGAAAAATTGATTGGAACGATCCGGCGCAAAAAATCTTGAACCGGCTGCGCGCATTCACGCCGTGGCCCGGCGCATTCATCTTTTTGAAAACGGAATTGAAATCACCGTTGTTGAAAATCTGGCGCGCGGAAATTGTTGAACAATCAAATGGCGTCGCGGGAACAATTTTATCGGCGGATAAAAATGGAATTGTGATTGCCTGTGGGAAAAATTCGCTGCGAATTTTAGAATTGCAGCGCGAAGGCGGACGCCGATTGAACGCGCAGGAATTTTTGGCCGGACACACTTTGAAGATTGGCGGAAATTTTTGAATGACAGTTCTAAATTAGAGCCAACCAAACGCGCGCGCAATCTTCACAAACGCATAGGCGACTGCGCCGCTCGCGGGCAGCGTCAAAATCCACGCCCAAATAATTCGTTCGACGACGCTTAATTTCAGCGCGTTGAAACCTTTCGCACAACCAACGCCCATGATGGAAGTGGTGACGGCGTGCGTGGTGGAAACGGGCATCCCGAATTGCGCGGCGGTCAGCAGCACGGTCGCGCCTGTGGCTTCCGCCGCGAACCCGTGAACGGGATGGATTTTGACCATTTTGTGACCGAGCGTTTTGATGATGCGCCAGCCGCCGGCGGCGGTGCCGGCGCACATCGTCAGCGCGCATAAAACTTTTATCCACGCGGCGATCTGTAAATTTTTTCCCGGTTCGGGCGCGGCCATTTTCAAGAACGACAACCAGTCCGGCAGATTTACAAAACTGCCCGCGCCGGTCGCGGTCATCAATGCGAGCGCGATGATGCCCATGGTTTTTTGCGCGTCGTTGGTGCCGTGCGCGAAACCCATGTAGGCGGCGCTGAACAATTGCAATTTTCCGAACGTGCGATTGACGGTGACGGGCCGCCAGTTGCGCAGTAGAAAATATAAAATTCCCATGAGCAAAAAGCCGCCGACAAATCCGGCGACGGGCGAGGTGATCATCGGAAAAATCACTTTCCACAAAATGCCTTTGCCGAGCCACCAGTGGATTTTATTCGGCACGCTCCAAATAATGACCGACCAATCGTTGTTCGCCGCCGCGAGACACGCGCCGCAAAGTCCGCCGACAAGCGCGTGCGATGAACTGGAGGGCAATCCAAACCACCACGTCAGCAAACTCCACGCAATCGCGCCGAGCAAGGCGCAAATCAAAACCGGCATGGTGGCGATTTTTGGATCCACAAGGCCGGACGCGATGGTCGCGGCGACGGCGGTTCCGCAAAAAGCGCCGAGCAGATTTGTGCCGGCGGCGAGCAGCACGGCCTGACGCGGCGTGAGAACTTTCGTGGCAACAACAGTGGCGATGGAATTGGCGGTGTCGTGAAAACCGTTGATGTAAGTGAACACCAGCGCGACGAAAATGACGGCAAAGATAAGAAGCATCGCGTGATTCAAGAGTTTTTCAGCACGACGTCCATGACGACGTTGCCGACGTCGCGGCAGCGGTCAATGATTTTTTCGATCAGTTCGTAAAGATCGCGGATGACGATGGCCTGCAACGCGCTGAATTTTCCGCTGTAAAGTTCGCGCAACAATTCGTTCATATATTTGTCGGCCTCGCCTTCGACGTATTGCAGTTTGTCGTTGATGGCTTTTATTTTTTGCAGATCTTCCATTTGCCTGAGTTGCTGGATCATGGCGAGCACGCCGTCGGCGGCCTTGAGCATCATGTCGGCCTGGCGCGAAAAATCGAGTCCGTCCAGATGCGCGCCGGCGATGAGAAAACGTTCGGCAAGTTTTTCCGTGGACTTGGGAATTTTGTAAAGTCCGCGCGAGAGCGCCTCGATGTCTTCGCGTTCCAGGCCGGTGACAAAAGTCTGGACGAGGCCGGCGCTGACCTGTTCAAAAATTTTCTTTTCCTTGCGGCGCGATAAAACCAAGTCGTCCATTTTTTTGGAGTCGTGCGGCGACTTCATGATTTCGACGGTGAGCCGGACGCTTTCGTGGGCTTCGCAGGCGGCGGCTTCGAGCAGTTCGCGAAATTTATCGCCCTTGCCGAAAAATTGTTGGAGCGAAAACATAGCGCGGCGAGTTTGCCCGAACGCCCAAAAAACGCACGCAAAACTTCAAGCGGGCCCGGTTTGAGGCGGAACATTTTGCGCCTCTGCGGAAACGGGCAAAGTGAAAAAGAAAATCGCGCCGCGATTGGGTTCGCTTTCCGCCCATACGCGACCGCCATGCGCCAAAATAATATGTTTCACAATCGCAAGGCCAAGTCCCGTGCCGCCTTCTTCGCGCGAACGCGCTTTGTCCACGCGATAAAATCTTTCAAAAATACGATCAATCGCCGCAGCGGGAATTCCTGCGCCGTCGTTTTTCACTTGCACTTCAACTTTATTTTGACAAATCGTCCGCGCGCGAACCAAAACTTCGCCGCCTTCGCGCCCATATTTAATCGCGTTGTCCAGCAGATTGAAAAAAACCTGCTGCAAACGCGCACGGTCGGCCCACGCGATTTCATGTTTAAGTTCGCTGGTCAATTTGATTTGCCGCGCGGCGGCGCGATCGCGCAATTCGTCAAACGTATTTTGCGCGATGGAATTCAGCGGAACCGATTCGCGATTCAAAATAATCCGTCCCGATTCCAATTTTGAAATCGTCAGCAAGTCTTCGATCAAAAACGCCAGCCGGTCAACGTGCCGGTCCACGATCCGTAAAAATTTTTCCGTCGTTTGCGGTTCATCTTTGGCTCCGTCGAGCAGGGTTTCGACGTAACCTTTGATCATGGAAAGCGGCGTGCGCAATTCGTGGCTGACGTTGGCGACAAATTCTTCGCGCGTCCGTTCGAGTTGTTTCAAGCGCGTGAGATCGTGGAAAACCAAAATCGTTCCTTCGCGTTCGCCGGCGGAATTGGAAGTCAGGGCGGCGTTGACTTGCAGCCAGCGCTCGTTGAGTCCGGGCAATTTCAATTCATAATCGAAAACCTGTTTTTCGGTTTCGACGCGCCCGACCAATTCAGCCAGCTCGTTCAAACGCAAAACTTCCATGACGGTTTTGCCGCGCAAATCCGTCTTCAACCCGAACAGATTTTTGAACGCGCGATTGGCGAGATAAATTTTCCGGTCGCGGTCGAGCAGCAGCAAACCTTCGAGCATGGAATTGAAAACCTGTTGCGGCGTCCCGGCGTCAATCGTCGTTTGCTGTGGGCGCCGCTGCAAATCTGCAATCTCAATTTGAGCCTGCCGCTGCCGGTTCGAAAATTTGCGCTGCCAGAAAAAATGAATTCCAATGGCGGCGGCAAGCGCGAAAATGAAAAGAAAAAGCCACACAAAAATTTATTTGGCCACAGATTGACACAGATGAAACACAGATTTGTGTCGCGCGACCTGAATTGTTTTCATCTGTGTTTCATCTGTGTCAATCTGTGGCTTCATTCCAAAAACCGGTAGCCGACGCCGCGCACGGTATCGAGATATTTCGCCGCGCCGCCAAGTTTTTCGCGCAACCGGCGCATGTGCGTATCCACGGTGCGCGTGTCAATCAGGCTGTCGTATTCCCAAACGTCGCGCAACAATTGGTCGCGCGATTGCACGCGTCCGCGCCGCTCGGCCAGCAATGCGAGCAGTTTGAATTCTGTCGCCGTCAGCGGAATTTGTTTTCCGCGCCAACTTGCCTGGTGACGCGGCACGTCAATTTTTAATTCACCAATGTCAAATCGTTCGATTTTTTTTGAAACAGTTTTTCCGCGCTCCAGAATTTTTTTAATCCGCAAAATCAGTTCGCGCGGGCTGAACGGTTTGGTGATGTAATCGTCCGCGCCGAGTTCGAGTCCCAACACGCGATCCAATTCCGCCGCTTTCGCGGTGAGCATAATGATCGGCAGCGTGGCGGTGGCCGGATCGCGGCGCAGTAATTTGCAAACTTCCAATCCGTCCAATTCCGGCAGCATCACGTCGAGAACAATCAGATTCGGCGCGTAACTTTTTGCTTTGCGTAACGCCTCCGCGCCGTCTTCCGCCGCCGCCACTTCAAAGCCAGCCTGCTTGAGATTGAACTCGAGTAATTCAATCGCGTCCGGCTCGTCATCCACGATCAAAATTTTTATTTTCGCGGACATGAATTTGATTTTATTGCGGTGGCTGAACCGACTTTTGAGTGTGGCGAATGTCTTCCGCTTCGCAAAGATAAACGACTTCTTCGGCGATATTTTTTGCGTGATCGGCGATGCGTTCCAAACTTTTTGTCGCGACAATCCAATGCAGGCAGCGGCCAATCGTATCAGGATTTGCCATCATGTGTTGCGCAAGAATTTGATGAAGCTGTTTGTTCAGCGCGTCCACTTCTTTGTCGCGCGGAATCACGGCGCGCGCCGCGGCGGAATCGCGTTGCACAAAAGAATCGAGCGCGTCTTTGACCATTGCGAGCGCGAGTCCGGCCATGCGCGGCAAATCCAAATTGATTTTTACGGGCGGCTCCTGCGCAAGGTCGCGCGCGCGTTTCGCAATTTTTGTCGCTTCGTCGCCGATGCGTTCAAGATTTTGCGAAACTTTCATCGCGACGGTGACGAGACGCAAATTGCTCGCGAGCGGCGCTTTGGTTAAAAGTTGAATCGCCATTTCGTCTATCTCAACTTCAAATTGATCAATGACGTTGTCGTCTTCGCGAACTTTTAGCGCGAGATCGTGATCGCGTTGCATGAGCGCCTGCACGGATTGGTTGACGGACCTTTCGGCGCGGCTGGCCATGAGCAAAAGTTTTTGCCGCAAATTTTCGATGCCTGCTTCAAAATAATTTTCCATAAAATTTATTCTTAATCATAATCCTAATCTCAATCTTAATCGCTTCAAAGATTACGATTAAGATCAGGATTGCGATTACGATTTTAACCGAACCGGCCTGTCACATAATCTTCCGTGCGTTTTTGCGCGGGGCTGGTGAAAATTTTTGTCGTCACGCCGAATTCAACGAGTTCGCCAAGATAAAAAAACGCGGCGAAGTCGGACGCGCGCGCGGCTTGCTGCATGTTATGCGTGACGATGACAATCGTATATTTTTTTTTCAATTCCTGAATCAAATCTTCGATTTTGGAAGTGGCAAGCGGGTCGAGCGCGGACGCGGGTTCGTCCATGAGCAAAACTTCCGGCTGCACGGCGAGCGCGCGCGCGATGCAAAGTCGCTGCTGCTGGCCACCGGACAAACTGATCGCGGGAGCGTGCAAACGATCTTTGACTTCATCCCAAAGCGCGCCCATGCGCAGTGATTCTTCCGTGCGTTCGGCGAGCAATTTGCGATTGGAAATTCCGTTCAAGCGCAAACCGACGGTGACATTTTCCGCGATGGACATGGTCGGAAACGGATTTGATTTTTGAAAAACCATTCCGACGCGGCGACGCACGACCACGGCTTCGACAGTGCGCGAATAAATGTCGTCGCCGAACAATTTGATTTCGCCTTCGATGCGGGCATCGGGGTTCAATTCGTGCATCCGATTGATGGCACGGAGAAACGTGGATTTGCCGCAACCGCTCGGCCCGATGATCGCGGTGACGGCTTTGGCGGCGACATCAAGCGAAACGTCATTGAGCACTTTATTGGTGCCGAAGAAAACCGAAAGATTTTTTACGGTCAGGGCAGGGGTGGTTGTAAATTGTGATTCCATTCAAAATGGTTGAAGCGTTGAAACGTTGAAGTGTCGAAGCGTTAAGGCGGCTGGTTTTAGCCGCTTTAACTCTTCAACCCATTTCGCTTTGACGCATTTCATATTTTTCGTTGAAAACGGTCGCGCGTCAAAAAGCGCACGCCAATGTTGATGAACAGCACGAGCAAAAGCAAAACGAGTGCGCCCGCCCAGGCCTGCCGGTGCCAGTCTTCATAGGGCGAGATCGCGTAATTGAAGATTAGCACCGGGATGCTGTCAATGGGTTCCCGCAAGCTGTGCGCCCAGCCGAGATTGCCAAAAGCGGTGAACAACAGCGGCGCGGTCTCGCCCGCCATGCGCGCGAGTGCCAGCAAAACGCCGGTGATGATGCCTTTGAGCGCGGTGCGAATGACGATTTGCAGGATGGTTTTCCATTTGCAAATTCCCAGCGCAAAGGCGGCTTCGCGATAACCACCCGGCACCAATTGCAATACTTCCTCCGTCGTCCGCATCACCAGCGGAATCATCATCAGGCCGAGCACCACGCCGCCGGCCAACGCGGAAAATCCGTGCATCGGCACGACCATCAGTCCCCAGACAACAATGCCCCAGGTGATGGACGGCACGCCGTTGAGAATGTCGGCGGCGAACCGGATCCACCAGTTGAATTTCGTGCCGCCGTATTCGGAAAGAAAAACGCCGCCGAGCACGCCAATCGGCACGCCGACGATCACCGCCTGCGCCAGCAGGATGAACGTGCCGACAATGGCATTGGCCATGCCGCCGCCTTTTTCGCCGACAGCCTTGGGCAGTTGGGTGAAGAAATCCCAATTCAACGCGCCGAAGCCATAGCGGATCAGATAATAATAAATCAGCAGCAACGGCGTGACGACGAGAATGGCGCACACGAACGTCAGCGTTTGCATGAATGCGTTCTTGAGCTTGCGCCAGTTGTGGTTCGGGGCGGTCATTTTTAATGCTGCGGTTTGACGCCCGGTCCGGCGAAGGTTTTCAAGAGCAGTTGTGCGATGATGTTCACGAGGACGGTCACGCCGAGCAGCACCAAGCCGAGTTCAAACAATGCGCTCAAATACGCGCTGCCCGTGGCTTCCGTAAATTCGTTGGCAATCACACTGGCCAGCGTGTAGCCGGGCGCGAACAGCGACGCCATGATTTGCGGCGTGTTGCCGATGACCATCGTGACGGCCATCGTTTCGCCGAGCGCGCGGCCGAGGCCGAGAATCACCGCGCCGAACAAACCTTTTTTTGCATAACTTAAAACCGCGATGCGCGTGACTTCCCAGCGCGTCGCGCCGAGCGCGTAGGCGGCTTCGCGCTGCAATCCGGGAACGCTGCGCAAAATTTCGCGTGAGATCGAAGTGATGATCGGAATGCACATGATGGAGACAATGATGCCACCGGCCAACATGCTCACACCGTAAATCGGACCTTTGAAGAACGGCAGGAAGCCGAGATATTTTTGCAGGAGCGGAAATAAATGATCGCGCAAAAACGGCAGCATCACAAAAATGCCCCACAATCCGAGGATAACGCTCGGCACGGCGGCGAGCAGTTCAATGAACGTGATGAGCGGCTGGCGCAGCCATTGCGGGGCGAGTTCGGTGATATAAACGGCGGTGGCGATGCTGATGGGCACCGCGATGATGAGCGCGATGGCTGACGAGACCAGCGTGCCATAAATGAACACCAGCGCGCCGAATTGCTCATTGACCGGGTCCCAGTCCGAAGTGACGAGGAAATGCCAGCCGAATTTATGGAGCGCGAGTTTTGAGCCGTGAAACAGTTCCAGACCAATGAGCGCGATCAAAACAAAAATTGAAAGCGCCATGAGCAACGTCAGCCATTTGAAGGCGTGGTCGCCGAACTGTCCGGTGGCCGTTGTCATTTTTGTTGTCGCCATGCGTTGAATTTTTTTTGCCGCCATTAAATCAAAAGGACGAAGAGCGGGAGGAACTGCGCTCTTCGTCCTGCTCACGCCCGCAAAAAATAAAGGGGCGGCGGCGCGAAGTCATTATTTAACTGTGTCAAGCAGCGACAATTCCCGTTGCACGACATTTTCCGGCAACGGCGCGTAATACAAACCGCCGGAAAGTTTCTGGCCGTCGGTGACCGCCCATTTCAGGAAGCTCACCAGCTTCTGGCCGCGTTCGGCATTTTTCGGATGCTGATAAATGAGAACCCAGCTTGCGCCGGCAATCGGATAGGAATTTTCGCCGGGCGCGTTGACCATTGAAAAACGGAAATCTTCCGGAATTTTTGCAGTGGCGAGCGCGGCGCTGACGGTTTCCAGTGTGGGATAAAGAAAATTTCCAGCCGCATTTTTCATTTCGGCATAGGTCATTTTATTTTGCTTGGCGTAGGCCAGTTCCACATAGCCGATCGCGCCGGGCAATTGCGAAATCTGACCGGAGACGCCTTCATTTCCCTTGCCACCGAGGCCGACGGGCCATTTCACAGACGTGCCTTTGCCGACGCTGTCCGCCCAGACGGGGCTGACGTTGCAAAGATAATCCGCGAAGATGAACGTCGTGCCGCTGCCGTCAGAACGATGCACCACTATGACCGGCAGACCGGGCAGGGCAACGTCGGGATTCAGCGCGGCGATTTTTGGATCATTCCATTTGGTGATCTGCCCCAGATAAATACCCGCGAGCGTGTCGGCATCCAGCTTGAGTTTGGGATTGCCGGGCAGGTTGTAAGCGATGGCTTCGCCGCCGACGACCACGGGCAAGTGGAGGATTTTGCCGGGAGCCTTGGCCATCATTTCATCGCTCATCGGCGCGTCGGAAGCGCCAAAGTCAACGATTTGTTTAAGCAATTGTTGCTGTCCGCCGCCTGAACCAATCGAGCCATAATTGAAACGAACGTTTGAATCAATTTTCGCGTAGGCTTCAAACCATTTTGTGAATGCGGGATAATCAAAGGTTGAACCCGCGCCATTAATCAGTATTTGCGCGTTCGTTTGACTGGCGGCCATTGCAACTGCGGCCAAAACCGGAAGAATTATTTTTTTCATTTTTATTTTGGTTAAATTAATTTTATCGCGATTGTCAATTGAGTTTGGTTTTAGAATTTCCACATGATGTCGGCCATTGCGTGCAGCGCATCGGTTTTTGTGCCGGGAGCGGCATTGATCAGGTCGTTCATATAGCAGGTGAAGGTGAACGTCAGCGCGTCGGTCGCAGAATAGTCCACTTTGACGAGATGACCTTTGACGTCGGTGCCGCCGGCGAAACCGCCGTTGACAAAAGCGATGTTGTCGTCGTCCACCACTTGATCCCACCAGGCGTCCGCTTCCAATCTTTGGTAGCGATAAGAAATATCCCATGCGCCGCGTTTGCCGGATTTGCCGAACGTGACGCCCGCCCAATAACCTTCGTTGTTGCTGTCGGCGCCGGGGTTGTTGATGTATTCGGCGGCGAACTTGATGGGGAACTTACCATTGTAAAGTGGAAGGCTATCCAACGTATAAGTGACGCTGCCATCCACGACGATGGGATTATAGTTGTTCACCAAGTCGCCGCCGACGAGCGTGTTGCCGACATTAGAGTCGTAAGTGGCAAGCAGATTTTCCTTATTCCCGATGTCGTAAAAGGCGACGCCGAATGAAGTGCCGATTTGCGGCGTCCATTTGGAATCCCAAATGGCCTGCGCGCCGTAAAGAAACGGATCGCGCGACGATTTGGAAACTTCATCGAGAATAAAAGCCGCGCCATTGAACTTGAACGATTGGTGGTCACTCAATTTGAATGTTGATTGCAACGCGCCGCCTTCGGGCGTGTAATCGGGATCGAAAATCATCGGCGAAACATCAAATGGCTCGTTCATTTTTCCAATGGTTGCCGCGAGCATCCAATCGTCATTGAGGATCGGCGACCATTTGCCATACGCCGTGTCCACATACAATGTCTTCTTGCTCGCGTTGCCGGAAAAAGTTTGATTGTTGGAAAGTGGATTCCCGCTGTCGCCCGAACCGATCCGAAAACCCACTTCGAGATTGTCTTTCATGTCCACGGCTAATCCCACGCGCAAGCGATAACGCAATCGCATCCGGTCGGCCAGACTCGAAGCGTCCGTCGTCTGGTCGTCAAAGCGCCCGCGAAAATCGCCGTTCAATTTATAGCCGGTAATCCAATCGGGCATCGAGAATTTGGAACTGAATGCCTTGTTGAAATCAGCGGTGGAATTGGTCGCGTTTTCGGCTTTCAATTGATCCGCTTCGTCCACCGTGAGCACTCCTTTCTGCTCCAGCTTGTTGAGCAGCGCGTCCACGGAAGATTGCGCGCGGGTTTGAGGAATGAGCGCCATCAACGCCGTCGCACCGGCGAACATTGCCATTTTGGTATTCTGTCTTTTTATTTTTTTCATGGTTGTTGTTTCAAATTACGAGGGCAGTTTGAAACACCGGCGTTACAACCATGCGGAGGAATTGTTACGAATCGGTGACAAAATTTCCGCCGGGGCGATTGTCCGGTCGGGCGCGAAGAATCAAGATTGCAAGACCGCCAGGTAAACCGCTACGGCCAGCCCGATCAGCGCAAGAAATCCGGCCAGCCACAGCCCAAAAACCGACCCGAACGCCTGCCGGAATTGACCCCGGTCAATCGCCCGGACGCGCCTGCGATGACGGATGGCTGCGACGACATTGACCACGACGCCGAGGACGATGAGCAGAATGCCGACCGGCAGCGAAAAACTGGCGTGAGGCAGTTTGATGGATGTCTGGCCGTCGGCAATTTCGCGCAGGAACAACCCGAAGCGCGCCACCACAAAACCGAAACCCATGAGCGCGATGCCCGTCCGAGTCCACGCCAGAAACGTCCGCTCCGCCGCCATGTAAATGCGCGGGTCGCTATGGGAATCAGGCGGTTCAATCACAATGGAAATAGGCGCAATACGGCCGGCTTTGTCAATCCCATTATCCGCTTGGATCATCTCGACGAAATTTCCAGCATTCGTTCAATCGGCAAACGCGCGCGTTCCAAAATGTCGCGCGGCAATTCGATTCGTGGCGCGAGATTTTTCATGCAATCGCGCACTTTTTCGAGCGTGTTCATCTTCATGAATTTACATTCGCTGCAACGGCAATTGTCCGTCGGCGCGCGCGTCGCATCAAATGTCGGCGCGCAAATAAATTCTTTGCCCGGACATTCCTTTTGCATCCGGTGAATGATTCCCGATTCCGTGACGATGATGAATTTTTTCGCCGGATCATTTTTGCAGAACAAAATCATTTTTTCGGTCGAGCAAACTGCGTCCGCCAACTCGCGCACCTCGCGCAAACTTTCTGGATGAACCACAACTTTTGCGTCGGGAAACTGCGCTTTCAATTTCAACAGCGCATCGCGCCGAAACTCGACGTGCGCGTAACAATTCCCTTTCCACAACGTCATCGGCCGTCCCGTTTGTTCTATGACCCATTGGCCGAGATTTTCGTCCGGCACAAATAAAATATCTTTGTCCTTTGGCGCGGCGTTGACAATTTTTTCCGCATTGCCGCTGGTCACAATCACGTCGCACAACGCTTTTACTGCGGCGCTGCAATTGATGTAGGCAATCGTCCAAAAATTTGGATTCGTCTTTTGGAGTTCCGCAAGTTTATCGGCGGGACAACTTGCTTCGAGCGAACAGCCGGCGTCCTTGTCCGGCAACACGACAATTTTGTCCGGGTTCAAAATCTTCGCCGTCTCTGCCATGAAATGCACGCCGCAAAAAACAATCACGTCCGCGCTCGTCTGCGCCGCCTGCTGCGAAAGACCGAGCGAATCGCCGACAAAATCCGCCACGTCCTGAATCTCTGCCACTTGATAATTGTGCGCGAGGATGACGGCATTCAATTGCTTCTTGAGCGTGAAAATTTCTTTTGCCAGCGGCGTGAATTTTTCCCGCGCCATCGGCTGGCGAAGTTTCAATTCTCCAATCGGCCCCAGGTTGGCTGTGCCTGTCATGTAGATAAATTACTGTTGCGGAGCGCCTGCGTCAATGAAGGCGGAATTGACGCCGCCAAAGTTCCTTCGCAAACTTCGCGCATGGCCAAGAAATCCGGGACTGAATCAACCGCCGAGACGCAGAGACGCAGAGTTGGAAAACGGTGAATCAAATCGCGGAAAACGGAAAATCAAAAGATTTGGTCAAGCGCGTCGGCAAATTTGTGAAATCGCTGGCCGATGCGGTGAAAACGATTTAGCCACGGATGAAACACGGATTGAACACAGATTTTTTTGACACGAATTTCACGAATTAACACGAATTTCCAAGCCCATCAGGGCTGGCATATTTGTAGAAAATTGGAATTAGAAAATTCCAAGCTCCGTCAGGAGCGACATCATCGGCGAATGGCTGGAATATGCCGCTCCTACGGAGCTAAATTTATTTTTTGATTGCGATTCTACAAATATGTCGCGCCTGACGGCGCTGGCGGAACTCGTCTTGCCCGCGTAGCGGTTTGCTGGCAAACTTTTTGGCGCGCGAAATGGAAACGGCACATAATATTGAAGTCCAAAATCAGAAAATGTTGAAGCATTCTTTCAGCCTTTATACTTTAACCGGAGAAGCCGTTTTTCATCCGTTTTGCCGCGAAGATTTATTCGACGTAATTACCGGCATGGAGCGATACGTCGTTGACAACAGCAGAGATTGGAAAAAAGAATCCAGGAAGCTAGAAAATGCAAGCAAGATATTCATTGTTGGAAGAACCGTCTCTGAAGAAACGGAAAATCTCAAAAGTGTATTTCACGGTGACAAGGTTGATGTCTCGAACAACAATATTTTCAACTTTAGTCTCAACGATTTGCTTTATGGGAAAACATTGGTTTGGATTGAGAGAGTGGACAAAGCCTTTTTGTCCGTAATTGACCTCCAAAAATTGCAGGAAGAAACGAAGCCATTCGCGAAACGAACGGACGAAAGCTTCATTCGATGGCGGAAAGAAAGATTGGTGGGCATCGAACGCACAAAGAGGAAGATTTTGGACATTTTAGATGTTGATAAAATTGCCGACCTTGCTCCCCGTGACGAATTGTCGGAATTAGAAATGCGTTTGTCTGATTACATTCAAACGAATTCTTCACATTGTTTTTGTCATTGGATAAATTCAGCAATGGTCGCCGAATGTTGTTATGCACTTTTGTTGGTTCGAGATCGAAAAATTCGCAATGAGTTTGCAAATCCTGATTACTTGAATGTTTTTGGTGATACCATGCTGGTTCACAACGCACTCTATTTCCGGTCAAAAATATTTAGTAATGATTTTGCGCCAAAGGAAATGGCCCGCTATCTCGGAGATCAGGATATTCTTTGCGCGAACAAAATTCCATGAACCAACCTGAAATCAATGTAGTGGCAATGTAACTTTAGTGCCGTGAGCGAGAAAAACAATTTTGCGTTGGTGATAAGACCATCTAGTGCGATTGAAAAAGCTGCGCTCGGCGCGAAGCGCATTTTGTCCAGCATGGTGGCGGATACACTTGAACTGGCACAGATACGAACTGAGCCTGCTTTGTCCCCAAGCAAACTCGCTGACCCGAAAGACTGGAGCACGCAGGCGTTTATACACTATGTCACCGGCAATTGCGCTGAAGCCGTAAAATATTACCGAAAGTCAGCCGAACAAGGAAACGCGATTGACCAAAGATCACTAGGTTTTTGCTATAAAAAGGGTGAAGGAGTTCCAAAAGACTATGTCGAAGCGATGAAGTGGTTTCGCAAGGCAGCGGAGCAAGGAGACGCCGACTCCCTAAATAGCCTTGGAGATAGTTATTTCTACGGACAGGGAGTCCCAAAAGACCATGTCGAAGCGATTAAGTGGTATCGCCGGGCAGCGGAGCAAGGACACGCACGCGCGCAAAACTTGTTGGGCATCTGCTACGCCAAAGGAGAAGGAGTTACGAAGGATGAAGCGGAGGCTGTTGCTTGGTATCGCAAGGCCGAAAAAAAGAATGCTGATGCTCAATGCAATCTGGGCGTCTGTTACCAATTTGGCTGGGGCGTGGCGAAGGATGACACAGAGGCAACGCAGTGGTATCGAAAAGCAGCGGATAGGGGAAACGCTCGTGCTCAATACCATTTGGGCTTCTGCTACGACTTTGGACAAGGTGTCGCAAACAATTATGCAGAGGCCTTAAAATGGTATCGCAAAGCCGCTAACCAGAATTTTGCCCTAGCCCAATGCAATCTGGGACGCTGCTATCGCGATGGCTATGGTGTAGAGAAAGATTTTAGTGAGGCCGTGAAATGGTATCATAAAGCGGCTGAACGGGGACACAAATCTGGTCAATATAATCTGGGCATCTGCTACGAATTTGGCGAAGGCGTGGCGAAAGATGAAGCAAAAGCGGTCATATGGTATCGCAAGGCTGCGGACCAAGGACATATTCAAGCGGGAGAAAATCTGATTTTGCTATTAACTAAGATGGCAAAGTCAAAACAAAGCGAATGAAAACTGCAACGCCAATTATTTACGCCAGCCCAGAGTTAGAACAATTGCGGCTGCTCGTGGCAAGTGCGCGGGCGCAACTGGCGGAACTAGAAACGGATTATACCAAAGAAAAATCGCGCGTGGACATGGTGCATGCTGTGTTGTTCCAGCAATTACGCGAACTTTATCAAAAGCGCGACCAGCTGCGGCTCACGGTGGACTACCGGCGGAAGTTTTTGGATTCGCTCGCGCGCGGCAATGCCGAAGAAGCAAAACAAGCCGGGAAAAATTTCGAGCAGGCCAAATCGCAATCGGACAAGGATTACGAAGAATTGGCGGCAGCGGCGGAGAAAAAGAAACAATTGACCGCCGAGCAGGAAGCGGAATTGATGCGGCTCTGGAAAAAATTGGTGAAGCTGTATCATCCCGACCGTTTCGCGCATGAGCCGGACAAATTGGAGACGTATCACAAACTGACGGCGGCCATCAATCAGGCGAAGGACAACGGCGACATCGAGACGTTGCGCGAAATCGCGGAAGACCCGCAAGGTTTCATGTTGCGTCAAGGCTGGGCGACTTTGGATTTCAAAGACGTGGAAGAACTGGCGCAATTGAAAAAGCTGCATGAGACGTTGCAAAAGGAAATCGCGGCGGTCACGGAATCGCTGAACGCATTGCGCGAAAGTCCAGATTACGAACTTTGCCAGCTTGCCGAGCAGAAGCCGGGCGTGCTGGATGAACTGGCGGCGGAACGGGCGAAGCAGCTTGAGATTGAAAATGCGGAGTTGGAATCGCAGGCAGAAGAATTGTCAAAGAAGATTAAAAAATTCGGTAGCGCAGAAAATCTTGTTTGAATGTTTCAACCCGGCCCACCAGCAGGGCGGTTCCGTTTATTTAATCGTAGCAGCCGATGTCAATCGGCTCCAATTGAAGTCAGAGCGAACGGACGTTCGCTGCTACGAATAAAAACCGTAGGAGTCGAGGTGACGAGACTCATTTCAAATTCCGGCTTTTGGATCTTAATCAGAGACTCCTCACGTCGTCTCCTACAATTTCAAGCCGCATTTTAATTTCCGCATTTCATACGCGACCAAGCTGTGTTTCGTCCGTGGCCGATAAAATTCGCCATTTCCCTTGCGGCAAATCGCCCAGCCAAAAATTTCGAATCCGCACGCGCAGCAATCGCAACGTCGGATGACTAATCGCCGCTGTCATTTTGCGAACCTGGCGGTTTTTCCCTTCAATCAATTCCAAACCAATCCAGCAATCGGGAACACTTTTACGAAAGCGAATCGGTGGAACGCGCGGCGGAATTTCCGGTGGTGGTTCCAAAATCCACGCGCGGCACGGCAACGTTTTTCGGCCTTGAATCAAAATTCCTTTTTCCAATTTTCTTAAACTTTTCGGCGATGGAATGCGTTCAACCTGCGCCCAATACTCGCGTTCGTGCGCATTTCGCGGATGCAATAATTTTTCGTTCCACTTCGCTTCCTCGCTCAAAAGCAAAAGTCCTTCCGAATCCGCATCGAGCCGGCCAATGGCATAAACATTTTTCGGAAAGCCAAATTCCGCGAGTATGCGATTTTTGGAACCATCATCCGTGAATTGCGAAAGCACGCCAAACGGTTTATTGAATGCGATGAGCACGCAAGAAGTTTCAGGTTGAAAGTTGAAGGTTTCAAGTTTTCAAATTATCGAAGCGGAAAAGTTTTCGTGTGTTTCGCGCGTTTCGTGGTTAAATTTTTTCTGTGATCCGTAACATCATTTTTGATTGGTCAGGGACTTTGGTGGACGATCTGCCCGCCGTTTTGAAAGCGTCCAATTTTGTTTTGGAGCAAGCAGGAAAAGCCGCGATGACGCTGGAAAAGTTTCGCGCGGAATTTTCCCTGCCGTTCAAAAAGTTTTACGACCGCCATCTGCCCGGAGTGCCGATGCCGCAACTCGAAGATTGGTTTCACGCCGAATTTCGCCGCGCGCAAAATTCCGTCGTCGAATTGCCGCACGCGCGCGGCTTTTTGCAATTCTGCCGCGCGCACAAAATCCGCACGTTTCTCTTAAGCACCGTTCACGCCGATCATTTCAAAGTCCAATGCCGCGTCATCGGCTTCAATGTTTTTCTCGAAAAAACTTACACGGACGTTTGGGACAAGCGCGAAAAAATCCACGAGATTCTCCGCGAAAATAATTTGTCGCCGGACGAAACGCTGTTCATCGGCGACATGGAACACGACATCGAAACGGCGCATCACGGCGGAATTTTTTCCTGCGCCGTGTTGACCGGCTACAACACGCTCGAACAATTGCGCGCCGCCAAACCGGATTTGATCGTCGAGCATCTCGGCGAATTGCGCGACGTTTTGGAGCAAAATAATTTTCAGTTTGCGACGCAAAATAACTCGAATGAAAAATTCCCTTTGGCAACCGTCGGCGCGCTGATTTTCAATTCCAAACATGAAGCGCTGATGATTCGCACGCACAAATGGTCAAACAAATGGGGGATTCCTGGTGGCAAAATAAAATATGGCGAAACTTCTCAAGCCGCGCTGCGCCGCGAAATTCTGGAAGAAACCGGCCTGAAAATTTCCGGCGTAAAATTTGTGCTCGCGCAGGATTGCATTCACTCCAAAGAATTTTATCGCGACGCGCATTTTGTTTTGCTGAATTACATTTGCCGTTGCGTGGCAAAAAATCCACGCGTGAAATTGAACGACGAAGGCCGCGAATTTCGCTGGCTGAAACTGGCTGCGGCCAAGAAACTAAAATTGAACAAGCCGACAAAAATTTTGATGGAGACAGTTTTGAAACCGCAGATTTCGCGGATTAAACCAAAAACGAAAACCGCGTAATCGGCGGTTAAAAATCATGGCGAAAATTTCAATGGTGGATTTGGAGTTGCATTATCGCATCGGCATTTCGGAGGCCGAGCGCGCGTGGCCGCAGCGGTTGCTCGTGACGATTGACATGGAACTGGATGTTTCCGCCGCCATCAAAAGCGATAATATCCGCGACACGATCAATTATTTTAAC
The DNA here is from genome assembly GCA_036509895.1 of Verrucomicrobiia bacterium. GTDB lineage: Bacteria > Verrucomicrobiota > Verrucomicrobiia > Limisphaerales > UBA11358 > UBA11358. Next base: position 21,618 of record DATCEV010000059.1, on the reverse strand, counting down.
GTGGCGCAAGTGCTTTTTAAGTGGGGGAAAAACCGCGAATGGAATTTGATCGAAAAACTCGTGAACGAAATGGCGGATTTGATCCTGAAAAAATTTCAGCCGGAAAGCGTGACGATTGAATTGAAAAAATTTCCGCTGCCGGAATCCAAATATATTTCCCTCACTTTGACGAAAGATCGGAAGTAAATTTCTGCCCGTCCATCGTTGTCAGTTGCCAGCCGTTTTTACCCGCGACAATTTTTGCCGCGCCGGATTCGCGGGTGTAAATCACGGGAATTTTTGTTTCCGCCAATCGTTCTTTCAATTCCCGGCTCGCGCGGCGATCTGCTGGAAATTCTGAATCGGCAATCACAATTATTTTCGGTTGGATTGCGCCAATCAAAGCGTCGCAAAGCGGTTCGCCTTCGTTTGGCAAACCGGCGACGACGATGTCCGCGTGCAAATCATTGGTGCGGGAAAGCAAATCGCTTTGACCGACGCGGCTTAAATCGGAAAGCAAAAGAATTTTCGCGCCGGAAAAATTTCTTAACAAAACCAGCGTATTGTCATCCGCTCGCGAAAAGTTGTTGGTTGCCGGCCACAACATTTGCCAGTTGCCGATCATTTCATCGCAGTGGAAAACTTTGTGGCGCGACGATTTTTCAAAGTCGGAAACAGTTTCGCGATAAATGGCGGAGCGAAATTTGGCATTGCTGGTCCAGAGTTCGCCGACGCCGAAAATGTCATCAAGCAATTTTGCGCCGCCGCAATTTTTTATATCGCCATCGGTCAAAATGAGGCGGGGAATTTTATTCACGCCGTGCGCGCGAAGAAATGGCTTGAGCGTAAAGTTGACGGCGCTTTCATCGCCGCAATCCATGAGCCGGTCGTTTTTGCGGCCGGCGGCGTCAACGAAAACGGCATGGCCGCCGTTCAAAGGCAGAATGGTTATTTCTGTTTCGCTGCGCGAATTCTCCCAGTGGAAAAAATAAATGGCGGCGATAAAAATTAAAATTGCCGCGCTGATAATTTTTCGGCGGAAAGTTTTCAGCCAGCCGCTTAAAACAATAATTAAAATCGCGTAATAAATTCCGATGGAAATCCAGGACGGCTCGGAAACGTAAAAATAAGCGCCGGGAATTTGGGTGAAGCTCTGGCTCACGCCGGCCATCGCAGACATGAAAAACCACGCGGCGTTGTTGAACAGAATGGTCGCAGAGGAAAACCAATTTCCACAAATCAGCGCGCCGAAATTGCTCATGAGGGCGAGCGTGCCGAGAGGAACGGCGATCAGATTCGCAAGGGGAGAAATCGGGCTGAACAAATGAAAATAGAGCGCGCTCAACGGAATCGAGCCGAGCCACGCGGCGAACGAAAGTGAAAAATAGCGCGCGAGAATTCTGGCGGTTGAAATCAAAGCGCGCCGCGATTTTGGAATCAGTTCATTTGGCACGAGCGGATCGTGGCGCAGGAGTCCGTCGGAAATTTTATTCATGCGCGGCAGCAGCAAGACGATGATGAGCATGACGAAAAATGAAAGTTGAAAGCTGGCTTCAAAAAGCTGGCGCGGTTCCCACAGCAAAATGATGAAGGCGGCGGCGGCGAGGGAATTGATCAAATCGCTCGGGCGTTTCAGCGCCCAGCCGCCGAGCACGATGGTCATCATCACGGACGCGCGGATGGCGGAAGATTCCCAGCCGGTCGCGGCGCTGTAAAACCAGATCGCGGGAATGGCAATCGCGCCGCACCAGGCGCGGGAAATTTGCAGCACGCGCAAAAGGGCGACGAGCATTCCGGCGATCAGCGCGATACGCAGGCCGTCAATCGCGAAAAGGTGCATCGTGCCGGCGCGCAGAAATGGATCGCCGATGTCACCGCTGAAGGCGGTGCGCGAGCCGAGGGTCATCGCCCAAAGCAAATGAAGGGTTTGGTCGTCGGGCAAACCGAGCGCGAGCGTTTTCTTGGCCCACTTCAAGAAGCGATCGGTCAGCGGCGGCGAAATTAAAATCGGCGCGCGCAATTGCCAGTCGTTCGTGGAATCGGTTTTAAGTTCGTAAAAAATTCCGCGCGTTTGAAGATAGTCACGGTCGTCAAAAAGTCCTTCGGCCAAGGGCGGCGGCGGTCGTGCAATGACGCCGGAAATTTCTACGGTTTGGCCGGCGAAAAAATTTGCCGGAAGTTCGCCGGGCGTGGAGACAACTATTTTTCCAAAGGCGTTCTGCCAGTTTTGGTCGCGGCTGGTTTGGGTGATTTTAATTTGCGTGAGCGAATGTTCGATCTCTTCGCCGTCACGTTCGGTGATTTTAATTTGCGGCGATTGGGTTAAACTTCCGCGCAGGGCAACAATTTCTGTTTTGTCGCCAATCACATTTCGCAAATCGTCCGGCGCAATTATTGAAGTATGAAAAATGAGGTTCGTCCAAGCGGCGAACGCGAGCAGCAGGCAGATTAAAAGGGGCCGGAATTTTTTGAACGCGAGCGCGAGAATGAGAATGAAAAACGACGCGGCAAATAAAATGGGCAGTGGCGGCTGAAAAATTTCCGCGAACAGCAGGCCGAGGGCGTAAAACGAAACGACGGCGACGAACGGGCGTTTCATTCCAGTTTTTTGCGCCGGCGATTTTGCCAGCGATCAAAAAGCCACAACGCGCACAGGCCGATGACGCCGCCGGCCGTGTCAATGAAGACATCGGAGATGTGCGCGGTGCGCGTGGGCACGAAGCGCTGATGAAATTCGTCGCTGGCGGCAAAAATAAAAACGATCAGCAGCGCGCCGCCGACTTTGGGCCATGACCATTGCGGCAGATGATTTTTGGAAAGGTGCAATCCGCGCCAGAGCAAGATCGCGAGAATAAAATATTCCGTCAGATGGCTGCATTTGCGAAAGACGTGATGGATCTGCTCGATGTGCGTTTGGGACATGTGCGGAAACAGCCAGCGCAAAAGCGGTTCGATCAGGCGCGAGGAATGCTCGTAGGAATGCGCGTCGCCCGAGGCCGTGAAAATCACGCCCATCCAGATGAGCACCGGCAGCCAGTATTTGAGAAACAAAATAAATTTGGCCATGCCGGATGAAAACTGGATTTTGCGCGCGGAGCAATGAGAATGTATTTGCGTTTGCAAATGAGCCGCGCATTTGGCAGAGAAAGTGTCGGCTGGAAAATATTTTTGCGTTAATCATGCTAAAACTTGGCGTCAACATTGATCACGTCGCGACGATTCGCGAGGCGCGTTATCGCGGACGCGGATTTGGCGAACCTGATCCGGTTGCCGCCGCGAAAATTTGCGAAGCCGCCGGCGCGCATGGCATCACCGCACATTTGCGCGAAGACCGGCGGCATATTCAAGATCGCGACGTTTGGAAATTGCGCGAGGTCGTCAAAACGCGATTGAATCTGGAAATGGCCAATGCGCCGGAAATTATTTCCATCGCGCTGAAATTGAAGCCGGAAATTGTTTGCATCGTTCCCGAGCGGCGATTGGAAGTGACGACCGAAGGGGGTTTGGATGTGGTCGCCGCCGAAAATTCATTGACGGAAACGCGCAAAAGAATGAATGACGCGGGAATTGAAGTAAGCCTGTTCATCGCGCCGGACGAAAAGCAAATTGAGGCGAGCGCGCGAGTTGGCAGCCAGTTCATTGAACTGCACACCGGACAATTTGCGGAAGAATTTCAGGCCAGTCGAGAGCCGAGGGCCGAAGGTCGAAAGCCGGACGCTTCGCCCTCGACTCTCGACTCTCGGCTCTCGACTGATTTACAGCGCTTGATTTCCGGCGCGCAACAGGCGCGCGCGCTCGGTTTGAAAGTGAACGCCGGGCACGGATTGAATTACGAAAATCTACCGGCGCTTTTTGCCGTGCCGCATCTGGTGGAGTTGAACATCGGCCACAGCATCGTGAGCCGCGCGGTTTTTGTGGGAATGGAAATTGCCGTCAAAGAGATGCTGCGCTTAATGGAAAATTATTGTCTATGATCCTGGGCACGGGCATTGACATCATTGAAGTGGGGCGCATCGCGGCGTCTTACGAGAAATTTGGCGAGCGGTTGGTGAACCGGATTTTGTTGCCGGATGAAATCGCGTATTGTCTGGCGCACAAAAATCCCGCGCCGTTTCTCGCCGTGCGGTTCGCGGCGAAGGAGGCGATCTCAAAAGCGTTCGGCACGGGCATCGGCGCGGCGCTCGGCTGGCAGGACATGGAGATTCGCCGCAAGGAAAGCGGCGAGCCGTTTGTGGTTTTGCACGGCAAAGGAAAAATTTTGTTGGAAACGCGCGGCGCAAAAAAATTACACGTCAGCTTGAGCCACACGCAAACCTATGCGGCGGCGACGGCGATTTTGGAAAATTAAAGGTCACGACGAACGCAAAGAAAATTGCCGATTATTCCGGCGCGGAAAAAACCACGCGATCAAATCCACGGCGGCTAAAATGAAATAGATTGAAAACTGTCGGCGTTTTCCGCCATTTTCAAGGTGTGCAAAAATTTGATTTTGACGCGGCGATCATCGGTGGCGGCAGCGGCGGTTACGCGGCGGCGAGCAGCGCGGCGCGCGCGGGTCTGAAAACCGCCGTCATCGAAGGCGGCAAAGAGGTCGGCGGACTTTGTATTTTGCGCGGGTGCATGCCGTCGAAGGCGTTGCTTTACGCGGCGGAAGTGAAACATCTGGCCGAACACGCCGAAACGTGGGGCGTGCGCGCGGGAAAAATTTCCTTCGATTTTGCAAAAGTCATGGCGCGCAAAAATGCAGAGATAAAAGATTTTGCGGATTATCGCGTCGAGCAACTCAATGCCGGAAAATTCAAATTCATCCGCGCGAACGCAAAATTTTTGGACGCGCGCACAATTCAGTTGAGCAACGGCCAAAAATTGACGGCGAAAAATTTTATCATCGCCACCGGCTCGCGCGTCGCGCCCTCGCCTTTGCCGCAACTCAACGAAACCGGTTTCATCACAAGCGACGACGCGGTGACACTGAAAAAATTGCCGAAGTCGCTCATCATTTTGGGCGGCGGCGCGATTGCCTGTGAGTTCGCGCAATTTTTCGCGCGCTTCGGCGTCAAAGTCACCTTGATCCAGCGCGGCGAATTTATTTTGAAAGAATTCGACACCGACGCCGCAGCGGAAATTGAAAAAGTTTTTCGCCGCGAAGGGATTAAAATTTTTACGAACACAAAATTGTTGGACGCGAAGCGCGCGGGGAAATTAAAAACCATTTCGTTCGATCAAAACGGAAAATTTTTTTCCGTCTCGGCGGAAGAAATTTTATTCGCGCTCGGCAGGATTCCGAACACGTCGAATTTGGATCTGGAAAAAGCCGGCGTAAAAACGGACGACCACGGACGCATCCTTGCCAATAAATTCATGCAAACGAGCGCGCCGCACATTTTTGCGGCGGGCGATTGCACCGGCCCGCACGAAATTGTTCACATTGCGATTCATCAGGGCGAAGTTGCCGCGCACAACATTGCGAATAAAAATTTGCGCGAAACGGATTATCGCGTGTTGATTTCGATTGTGTTCACGGAGCCGCAAGTCGCGTTTGTCGGGCTGACGGAAAAAAACGCGCGCGAAAAAGGCGTCAAATTTTTAACCGCGAGTTTTCCGTTCAACGACCACGGCAAATCGCTCATCATGGAAGCGAAGGACGGGTTCGTGAAATTGCTGGCGAATCCGAAAACAGGGGAAATTCTTGGCGGCGCGTGCGTCGGGCCGGTCGGCGGCGAACTCATCCACGAAATTGTTGTCGCGATGTCGAAGCGAATGACGGTTCATGAACTCGTGGCCACGCCGCATTATCATCCGACGCTCGCGGAAATCTGGTTGTATCCGGCGGAAGAATTGGCCACGCTCGTTTCTTGAAACGCAATTCGCGCAGTCAATCTCAAGCCGCCAAAATGGCTGCGTCTTTGTCTAGAACCGGCACGAGGGTGCGTGGCTTTTGAGGCGCGGCATCCAGCGTTTCCCGAATCATCCGGGCAACCTGATGGGGCTGGTATGGCTTGGGCAGAAAAATGGTTTCGGCTTGGGCCAAATCTTTTCCGACGAGTTCGGAGCTGTAACCGCTGGTGATGATGACTTTGAGGTCCGGTTTGCGTTTTTTCAATTCAGCGGCGAGGTCGCTGCCGGTGACGCCGCCGGGCATGATCATGTCGGTGAGAAGCAAATCAACGCGACCGTTCTGCTCGTCCCAAATGCGCAACGCTTCGACGCCTGATGAAGCGATGAGAATGTGATAGTGATAACTTTGCAGAATGTTCCGCATGAGTTCCAGCAGGCTGATTTCGTCCTCGACGACCAGGATGGTTTCTTTTCCGCCGTTAATGGTTTCAGGTTTGGGCGGAAGCGCAGGCGCAACGGCGATTTCTTCCGACGCAACCGGCAGATAAACTTTGAAAGTTGTTCCATGACCCACTTCACTTTGGACTTCGACCCAGCCGTGATGTTGCCTGGCAATTCCATAAACAGTGGACAGGCCGAGTCCGGTTCCGTTGCCGACTTCTTTGGTCGTGAAAAATGGCTCAAAAATGTGCTGCAAGACTTTTCGTTCCATGCCGCAGCCGGTGTCGGTGACGGTCAGGCAGACGAATTCGCCGGCGCGCGCCTCGGAATTTTGACGCGCGTGCGCGGCTCCGATTTCGATGGTGGAAGTTTCGATGCGCAGATCGCCGCCCTTGGGCATCGCATCGCGGGCATTGACGATCAGATTCATCACGATCTGCTCAATCATTCCGGTATCCGCATTGATCGGAGGCAAGCCAAGCTGATAACCCGTTTCCAAAGCGATGTGTTCGCCGATCAGCCGGGGCAACATATATTCCAAATTGCGAAGCACCGAGTTGAGGTCGAGGATTTTTGTCTGGAAAATCTGTTTGCGGCTGAACATCAACAAGTGCCGGATGAAACCTGCCGCGCGTTCGGAGGCGAGTGAAATTTTTTCCAATGATTTGACCGCGTGCCCGTTTGGCGGCATCGCATTGAGCAAAAGACCGGCGTGACCCTGAATGATGGTCAGGACGTTATTGATGTCATGCGCCACGCCTGCGGCAAGCTGGCCGACCGATTCCATTTTTTGCGACTGCCGCAATTGCACTTCCAATGCGAGCCGCTGCGTGATGTCTTCAACCGTGACCACCATGCCGTCAATTTTTCCGGCGGAATCGAAAAGCGGCGTGGCATTGACGGAAAGCAGCGCGCGCCGATTGTCTGGAAAATCAATGGCGTGCCTCACTTCGTGCGCGGGCTGGCCGGAGGCAAGGACGTGTTTCAGCGGCGAAGATTTTTCTTCCAGCAGGTTCCCCTCGGCATCCGTCAACTGCCAGTCCAGCACGCTGTTGGTTTTTTGTTCCGCCGCATTTTTTGCCAGGCCGAGAATTTTTTCCGCGCAATGATTTGCAAAAGTGATTTTGCCGGATTGATCCGCGACGACGATGCCCACGGGACTGGTTTCCATGATGCGGCTGATGAGATCGCGTTCGCGGCGAAGATTTTCCTGCGCGCGTTTTTTCTGAATGGCGTAACGCAGCGTGCGCTCCAAAATGTCCGCGTTGAGCTGGCCTTTGATCAGGTAATCCGCCGCGCCCGCCCGCATGGCTTCCACGTCAATTTCACGATCGCCCTGGCCGGTCAGCAAAATAATCGGCAGCCGGTCGTTGCACGATTGGGTTTCGCGCAGCAATTCCAATCCCGTGCGCTCGCCCAAACGATAATCCAGCAAACAAATATCGTGCGCGCCACGTTGGACGGCGGCAAGACCCGCCTCGTAATTATTGATCCATTCAAGTTGATAACGGCGTTCGCCCGCCCGCGCCAATAAATCGCGGGTGATGATGTAGTCATCTTCATCATCATCCACCAACAAAATTTTTGCAGGATAGCCGGGCATAATGGAATTAAGTTTCCTCGGGCGGAAGCTCGACAACCTCGAACCAATAGCGGCCCAGAACTTTGATAAGTTCGACCAGCGATTTGAAAGTCACGGGTTTGGTCACATAAGAATTCACGCCCAGATCGTAAGTCCGCACGATGTCTTCCTCGGCTTTTGACGTGGTGAGCACCACGATGGGAATCCGGCGGAATTCCGGATTGGCCTTGATTTCCTTGAGCGCCTCGCGACCGTCCTTGCGCGGCATGTTCAAGTCCAGCAGGATCAATCCCGGCAACGCCTCGCCGCTCAAATTTTCAAATTTGCCGCGACGGTTCAAATAATCCATCAGCTCCTCGCCGTCTTCCACGCAATGAAGATTGTTCGCCAGCCGGTTTTCCGCGAACGCATCCTGCGTCAACTTCCGGTCGTCCGGATCATCGTCCGCCAAAAGGATCGTGATTATTTTTCCTTCCGTTTTCATAATTTCCTTATTCGTTGTGCGACTCTTTGTTTTTTGGATGTTTGATGGGCAGCGTCACGATGAACGAAGCGCCGGCGCCCGGTTTGCTTTTGGCGGTGATGTCGCCGCCATGATACAATGCGATTTTTTTTACGATGGCCAGACCCATGCCATTGCCTTCGTATTCGCCCCGCGAGTGCAACCGTTGAAAAACGTTGAAAATCCGGTCCAGATATTTTTCTTCAAAGCCTATGCCATTGTCGCTGACCGTCAATTCGCAAAGTTCCCGGCCCAAGTCGTCGGAAAATTTTCGCGACGAAACTTTTACCACCGGCGTTTCGTCGGGCTTGCGGAATTTCAACGCGTTGCCGATGAGATTTTGCAACAACTGGCGCATCTGCAATTCCTCCGAGTCAATGACCTCAAGCTTTTCGATTTCGACGCGGCCTTTGACCTGCTCAATCCGTCCTTCCAAATCCGTCACCACCTCGCGCGCTACTTCCGTCAAATCCAGCGGCGCAAACGGACGCGCCTTGGTCGTGACGCGCGAAAAAGCCAGAAGATCGTTGATCAAAGTCTGCATCCGCGCCGCCGCCTTTTGCATCCGTTCCAAATAATCGCGCGGCTCCGCGACCAAGGATTCCCCGCACTTTTCCTTGATGCGCTCGCCGAAGACCACGATTTTCCGCAGCGGCTCCTGCAAATCATGCGAGGCGACATAGGCAAAATCCTGCAACTCCCGATTGCTGCGCTCAAGCTGGACCGTAAATTTCCGCAGCTTCTCCTCGCTGCTGCGCAATTCATCCGCCGCCTTTTTGCGTTCGGTGATGTTCCGGCCGATTCCCATCAGGCCGATAATTTTTCCGCCGTCATCGCGCCACGGCAGCTTGCTCGTCAACAACCACTGCTTCGCGCCGTGATCGTCAAAAAAATATTCTTCCCGGTCAATGACCGGCTGGCCTTGGATCACCTTCTGGTCATCCGCGAAGAATTTTTCGGCAACCTCTCGTGGAAAAAGATCAAAATCCGTTTTGCCAATCGCCTCGGCTTCCGTTTTGCATTGGAGATTTTTCAAGTCCGCCGGATTGGCCAGAATTTTTCGGCCTGCCGCATCCTTGGCGTAAATGGAGTCCGGCAAATTGTCAATCAAAGTGCGGAGCAGAGAATTCTTTTGGGCCAGCGATTCTTCCGCCAGCTTGCGCTCGGTGATGTCCCGGCCCAGGCCGATAAACCCGATCACTTTTCCCTCCGCATTGCGCAGAATCACTTTCGTGGTTGAAACCCACCGGTTTTTTTCCGGCTTGCTCGCATCCATCGTCGGTCCTTCGTGATCATGCAATCCTTCTCCCGATTTAAGGATTTGTTCTTCTTCCGCGCGATAGAGTTCCGCCAGTTCGCGCGGAAAAAGATCGAAATCCGACTTGCCGATCAGTTCAGCCGAGGACGAAAATCCCCGCTGACGCGCCACCGCCGCATTCGCGAGCGTGAACCGGCCTTCCATGTTCTTGGCATAAACATAGTCCGGCAGCAGATCAATCAGCGTTTGCAAAAGCATGTCCCGCTCGCGCGCCGGCTGCGCGTGAGTTTGCGGAAGCCACCCGTTGCGCCCGGGCAGGGCATTTTCGGCCAGCGACTCTTCCAGTTCATCAATTGCATTCATAATCAAATATGCTTCAGAAATAATCCAAAGCGTTGCCGGATGAAAAGCAGGTTAAGTGCCCCGCACGTTTAATCCATGATAATCGTCTGTTTTTCAGCCAAAATCTCGCCAACTGCCTCCAAATGGGACGGTGCCAGATGAAAAATGATACACTTTCATAAAAAAACCGCGCATCCTGGTGAACGCGCGGTTGAAACGGGACGCGGAATAATAAGTCCCATCCGGGACGAAAGAATGATTTTGCCGTCCCTAACGGGACTTTGGAAATTTTGACGGACAAAAACCCACGGCTAAAGCCGCAGGCTATTTTCAGAAGCCGGGTGGGACCGGATCGTAACGCCGGTTGTTTTTAGCGCCGTAGGCGCGGCATCTTTGTAGAATCGCCGATCCGATTTTTCAAAAGCTCCGCAGGAGCGACATATTCCCTGACGATGCCGCTCTCACGGAGCTTGAATTTCTTTTTGCGGTTTTTAACTACAAAGATGCCGCGCCGACGGCGCTGAAACTGGACGTGCGGGGCGGCGCGAAATTATTTCACCTTTTCGACGACGAGCATTTCGATTGGCTCATAGCTTGGCTCAAGTTCAAGACCCAATTGATTAGCCAACGCTTCCTTCAGAGCATTGAGATTAACGTCGTTCCAATTGCGTTGAGGCCAAGTAAGGTTGATATCAAAACGTTTTATGAGGTCGGTTCGGTTGATAATGGGCATCTTAATGTATTCTTCCAGATTTATTGCCAAGTCAGACAAAGTCACATGTTGGCCTGAGAACCGACCTAGACCTGAATTAATTGATTCATCACTGCCGTTTTGATTCGCACTGGGTTTCAAACCCGGCGCGTTGGAAGTTTTTATCGTAAGCACTAAAACATTTGTTTCCACTACTTGATGGCTAGCAACGATGCTGAATTTTCGCTTTATTTCTTCCTGCAAAGCTTCTGTATTTCCGCTCGGCAGACTGGCAATGAAATCATATCTACCCGGCGGCTCTTCAAAGGACCAAATTGTTCGGGCTGAACTCCACCAGTTATATGCTGACAATATGATAGTGCTAACGGGTGCTCCGGTTCCCATTTTCTTTCCGTGCTGCCCCGAACCCCAAGAGCCAGATTGAATCTGGCTGGGAAGAATCTTCACTTGTGGCGACACGCGATCCAGCACCCTGGAATCGAAACCAGGAACCCGCCATGAATTATCAGCATTGCGTTGTTCAATTTTATTTATCGTTACTGTCGTTGTTCCAGCGGCAAGTAAAATTCCTACGCCAACAACGATTGCCGTTTGTGTTTTTGACCATGCCATAAGTTTCAATGCTCCTTTTACGAGGGTTGAGGTTGAGATTGTCGCCGCCGCGCCTTTGGCCACGGCAATGACGGAAATGGTTTTCACCAACGCCACCGGCGCGGCTTGCACGGAATTTGCCGAAACCGCTCCGGCAATCGCCGCGCCGGAAAGGGTCACGCCGCGTTGCGCGAAAACTTTCCGCAACTTTTCAATCGCGCGCACCACGCGCTTGTGCGCCGTGTCTTCGCGGATGCCCAATAATGCGGCGGCTTCCGACCCGCTTTTGTTTTCGTAAAAGCGCAGCACCAGCAGCGCGCGGTCGGCGGCATTTAATTTCCCCATCGCATCTTCCAAATGCGGCGAGAGTTTTTCCCAAATAATACTGGTGTCGGCTTCGTTCAAAGTGGATTGCATATACGCCTCCTGTTCGCGCGCGTGGCGGCGGGTGTTGGTGCGGAGCAGCCGGGCGGCGGCGAACCGCGTGGTTTCATAAAGCCAGCCGGTGAGCAGCGTTTTTTCGCGCAGCCCCGCCGCCTTGCGCGCGAGAATAATGAAAACCGCTTGCGTCACGTCCTGCGCGTCGCCGTCATTGCCGGTGCAGCGTCGCGCGACGGAATAAACGAGATTGATGTGCCGCCGCACCAATTCGGTGAAGGCGGCTTCGGAATGGTGGCGGGCAAATTCACGCACCAGGTCCATGTCATTCGCGTCTGGCATCAATGAATTATTCCCGCCAACGCCGAAAGTGGACAAATTATTTTTGAATTATTTTGTCCGGTAAGTTATCCAGTGGAAACGCTGTCGGAAATGTTTTCTGCTCACTGACTTTTTTGACCGAACATATTTGCGGCCATTTTCATGCCCGCGATTTGAAGGTTGCGCTGGGAGGTTTGGAATTGTTGCAACTGATTGATTTGATCCGGCGTCAAAATCTGTTGTGCCTTCGTCAAAATTTGCTGGTCGAACTGTTCCTTTTGTTGCGCGAACTGGTCAATTTTATCTGGCGTGAACATCGAAGCATAATCGCCGTTCGCGGCATTGTTTGGGTTGTTTAAATCCGTCGTCCATTTGAAATTCGCGCTCGTGTCTTGCATGGCTTGAATCAACTGCTGCTGCTGGTCGCTGCTCAAGGCGGCGGAGCTGCCCAATTGATCGTTGAACTGGCTGACCATCATCCGGTCCGGCGCCGTTTTTTGATAATCCTGAAAAGTTTGATAATCGTCCGCACCCAACAATTGCTGGATTTGATCGTTGTAATCGTCCGTCTGGCTTTTGATTTGCTTGGTCAAATCCGCGCGCTGGCCCGCGTCGAGAGAATTATCGAGCATAGACATGCCGATGTCCGTGCCCACCGACATTTTCTTTTGAAGCAAATCTTTCAAGGTCGCCGCCTGCTCCGGCGTCAAGTTCAACTGTTGAAACAGCGCGGCATATTGCTTTTCAATCATCGGGCCCAACACCGCTTGTTGCTGCGCCTTGATCATCGCGCGCATCTTCGGGTCTTTGAACATCGCCGCGAACGGATTGGCGGAATTGGTTTTTGCCGCCGCCAGCGAAGATTGCAATTGCGTGACTTGCTCCGATTGTTTGGTGGCGTAGGCGGACGTTTCGGTCAAAACGTTCTGCAAAATTTTGGCCTTCCGTTCGGCAAAGGCGATTTTTTCGTCCGCCTCGGATTTTTCCGCCGATTGATTTTGCATATTGGCAAGTTGCGTTTGCACATTGGCCAGTTGCGCTTGCGTTCGCACAATTTTTTCCTGTTGAAAAATCGCAAATGCGCCGAGAGCGATTAAAATAAGAAACCAAATAATTTTGGCCGAGTTTTTCATAAGATTTCCCACCTAAATGGCCGATTAATTTCTACAAATCAACTTATTATTGACTTCCACCGGCGGCAAAGAATTGAAACAAAATTATCAGAACTTAAAATAGTCGTGAGCTCAAGTCGTATTGAAAATACTGGACAAAGGTTTTCGCCAAGGATATTGACTTAATAATCAAATGAAAAAACTTCTGGCTTCGCTGGCTTGCGCAACCGCCATGCTCACTGGTTCGGCCCAACTTCCAACGTTCACGGTGGATGCAAGTCATCCGATTGGCAAAGTCAGTCCGACGCTTTACGGATTGATGACCGAGGAAATCAATCACAGTTACGACGGCGGACTTTATGCGGAGTTGATTCAGAATCGCGCTTTTCTCGACAACGCAGACACGCCGGTTCATTGGTCGGTGGTGAATAACAATGACTCCGCCGCGAGCATTGCGCTCGATCCAAATAATGCTTTCAATGATCAACTCACAACCAGTCTACGGCTGACCGTGACGAAAGCGGATGGAAAAAATTCTGCCGGCGTGGCCAACAGCGGTTATTGGGGAATTCCCGTTCAGCCGAAAACAACGTATAGCGCGACCATTTTTGCGAAAGCAGATTCCAATTTTTCCGGGCCGCTCACAGTTTCAATTGTCAGCGAGGATGGAACCAAAATTTATGCGTCCAAAACTTTTTCCGGTCTCACGACCGATTGGAAAAAATTTGAAGTAACGCTCAAGACCGGACGTGTTGCGCCAACCGCAAAGACCCATTTTGTGATCTCGCTGAATAAACCGGGAACCATTTGGCTCGGCATGGTTTCGCTTTTTCCGCCGACGTGGAAGAATCAACCAAATGGTTTTCGTAAAGACTTGATGCAAATGCTGGTGGATTTGAATCCAAAATTTTTGCGCTTTCCCGGTGGCAATTATGTCGAAGGCGACATGATCGCGACGCGGTTTGATTGGAAGAAAACCATTGGCCCGATTGAAGATCGCCACGGTCATCCGTGTCCGTGGGGTTATCGCTCCACTGATGGCATGGGACTTTTGGAATTTCTTGAATGGTGTGAGGACATGAAAGCCGAGCCGGTGCTGGCGGTTTATGCCGGCTATTCTCTTCGCGGCGCGCATGTCAATCCCGGTGCCGACCTCGAACCGTTTGTGCAGGATGCGCTCGACGAGATTGAGTATGTGACCGGCGACGCGGACACGAAGTGGGGCGCGCAGCGTGTGAAAGACGGTCATTCCGCGCCGTTCGATTTACACTATGTTGAAATCGGCAACGAAGATTGGTTCGACAAATCGAAAAGTTACGACGCGCGTTTCGCGCAATTTTATGACGCGATCAAAGCGAAGTATCCGCAGCTCAAAACTATTTCCACCATCGGCAATGACCAGCCGGAATCGGCGCGCGTTCACAGTCGCCAGCCGGACGTGACCGACGAACATTACTATCGCTCCGTTAAAACCTTCCTTGAGATGTCGCCGGGCTACGCGAAAAAATACGACCGCAGCGGCCCGGAAATTTTCGTTGGCGAATGGGCGGCGTATGAAACTTCTTTTCCGCCGTGGGATCGCCAGTCGCAGAAAGAACCGCCGACGCCGGATTTGAAAGCGGCGATTGGCGATGCGGTTTTTATGGCGGCGATGGAGCGAAATTCCGACCTCATCAAAATGCAGTGTTATGCGCCGCTGCTCGTCAACGTGAATCCCGGCGCGCGGCAATGGCGGCCCGACTTGATCGGCTACGATGCGCTTTCGGCTTACGGTTCGCTGAGTTATTACGCCATTAGAATGTTCAGCCGAAATGTTGGCGACGAAATCCTCTCCACGGCATCGAGCGAAACCGCCGTTCAAGGTTGCGCCACGCGCGACAGCCAGACGGACGAAATTTTTCTTAAGTTGGTGAATCCAGAAACAAATTCAGTGTCGCTGAAAATTGAAATCAACGGAATCGCTTCGCTGGCATCCCAAGGCTCCACGATCACGCTCGCGGGAAATCCCGACGATTCCAATTCCATCACGCAACCGAAAAACGTCATTCCGGTCACAACGACAGTGCGTGGCGTCAAACCCGGTTTCATTTATACACTGCCGCCGAACAGCCTCGTCGTGCTGAAATTGAAATCGCGTTGGTGATCTCAATTATATTTCAAGCCGCTGGCGCAACGGCGCTTGAATCTTATTTATTGGCAAATTATTTGT
This sequence comes from Verrucomicrobiia bacterium, assembly GCA_036509895.1. Lineage (GTDB taxonomy): Bacteria > Verrucomicrobiota > Verrucomicrobiia > Limisphaerales > UBA11358 > UBA11358. The sequence continues at coordinate 6,353 of DATCEV010000059.1, read as the reverse complement.
CTTCCGGATTGATGAATTTGAACGTCGCTGCCGCCAGCGCCGCCGCCGAAAAATTCGCGACCAGATAAATCCAGAGGTTCGCCGCTTTTTCCAGGTGCATCAGCGTGATGCCGGTGGCAACGGCGGGATTAAAGGCGCCTCCGGAAATGCCGCCCAGCGCAAAGGCCATCGTTGCAATCGTGAACCCAATCGCGAGTCCGTAAAAAGAATTTCCCGAAGTGCTTTTGGCCGTCGCCACGTTCAGCACGACGTAAGCCAGCGCAAACGTGCCGACAAATTCCGCGAGGAGCGCGGGAAAAATTTTCAATTCCTGCGCCGCGATGGGCGGATTATTTTTGAGATAAAGCGTGAGGAACGCCGCCGCGAATGCGCCGATGATTTGCGAAATCCAATAACCGGGAACGTTCGCGGCCGCGCAATGTCCGCGCAACCAGACGGCCAGCGTCACCGCCGGATTAAAATGGCCGCCGGACACATGACCGCCCGCATAAACCATGATCATCAGTGCCGCGCCAATGGCCAGCGGCGCGAGGCTGCCGATGTTCGGCTGAACCACCGTCATGCCAACGGTGAACACGAGAAAAAATGTGCCGATGAATTCAACGAGATATTTTTTCACAAGTTAATTTTCACGCATTATAACTGCTGCTCGCAGTCGTGCCGCCTTTGCCGGTCCAGTTCGTGTGATGCGGTGGAGTGCCGGGCGCGTCATCAATGCGCTGGTAAGTGTGCGCGCCAAAATAATCGCGCTGCGCCTGCAGCAGATTCGCCGGCAAAATTGCGCTGCGGTATTGATCGTAAAACGCGAGCGCGGTGCTGAAAGCCGGAACGGGAATACCGCGCCGCGCCGCCGTCGCGACGATGTTGCGCCAACCTTTTTGGCAGCGTTTGATTTCGCCGCGAAAATAATCGTCGAGCAACAAATTCATCAACTTCGGATTGTTGTCGTAAGCGTCTTTGATTTTGCCTAGGAAACGCGAGCGGATGATGCAACCGCCGCGCCACATCAACGCGATGCCGCCGTAATTCAGATTCCATTTGTATTCCGCCGCCGCCGCGCGCATGAGCATGTAACCTTGCGCGTAAGAAATAATTTTGGACGCATAAAGCGCGTCACGAATATCGGCAACGAATTGTTTTTTCTTTTCCGCGTTCGCCGAAATACTGGTCAACGCCGCGCGCGGCCCTTTTAATTTTTTTGCGGCCTTCACGCGTTCGTCTTTCAACGCAGAAACGCAGCGCGAATAAACCGCTTCCGCGATCAGCGTAATCGGAATTCCCAAATCAGCGGAATTTTGAATCGTCCACTTGCCCGTGCCTTTTTGCCCGGCGGTGTCGAGAATTTTATCCACGAGCGGCGCGCCGTCCGTGTCTTTGAACGCAAAAATGTCGCGCGTGATTTCAATCAAATACGAATCCAGTTCGCCCGTGTTCCATTCGGCAAAAACGTCGTGCAATTCTGGCGCGCTCATGCCGAGGCCATTTTTCAAAATGTTGTAAGCCTCGCCAATCAATTGCATGTCGCCGTATTCAATTCCGTTGTGAACCATTTTCACATAATGTCCCGCGCCATTTTCACCGACCCAATCACAGCACGGCGCGCCGTCCACTTTGGCGGCGATGGATTGAAAAATATTTTTGACGTGCGGCCACGCGGCCGGCGAGCCGCCGGGCATGATCGAAGGACCATGGCGCGCGCCTTCTTCGCCGCCGCTCACGCCGGTGCCGATGTAAAGCAAACCTTTTGACTCGACATATTTCACGCGCCGATTCGTGTCTTCAAAAAGTGAATTGCCGCCGTCAATGATGATGTCGCCCGGTTCAAGCAACGGCAAAAGATGCTCGATAAATTCGTCCACCGGTTTGCCCGCCTTGACCAGCATCATCACGCGGCGCGGTTTTTTTAATTTGGAAACCATTTCTTCCAACGAATGCGCGCCGATGATTTTTGTGCCCTTCGCTTCATTGGCGAGAAAGTGATCCACTTTCTCCACCGTGCGGTTGAAAGCGACGACGGTGAAGCCGTGGTCGTTCATGTTGAGGATAATGTTCTGGCCCATGACGGCCAGTCCGATGAGTGCGATGTCAGCTTGTGCGTCCATAAAAGTTTCAATTAAGATAATGAGAAGGCGCGGCGATGCGAGAAATTTTCTTCAGAAAAAATCATCGCCGCAAATTTTGAAACCGGCGTAAAGATTCTTATGAAATATCAAACCTGCGAATTGGAGCCGTTATTTTGAATGCTCTTGCCGAAACCACTGAAGGGCGTAAAGAATGGTTTCCGTGGAATTTTTCATTTTAAGTTTTTCCTTGATGCGATTCTTGAAGGTGCTGACGGTGGGCAGCGCCACATTCATTTCCTCGGCGATTTCTCTCGTGCCTTTGCCCTGGCCCAACATGCGAAATACTTCAAGTTCACGGTCGCTCAAGGTTTCGAGCGGAGACGGGGGTTGATCGGATTCGCCTTGAACGAATTTTGAGACGACGAGCGTGGCCATTTTTTCGCTGACATGGACATCGCCGCCCAGGACTTTGCGGATGGCTTCCAGCACGGTGGTGGCCGGCTCGCTTTTCATGACATAACCCATTGCGCCGGCACGGAGCGCGCGATCGCCATAAAGAGATTCAGCGTGCATGGAAACGACCAGCACAGGCATGTCTTCAAAATCCCGTTTAATATTTTTAATAAGGTCAATTCCGCTGGTGCCGTCCAATGAAAGATCCACAATCACCAAATCTGGATGGGAATGACGAATCCCGTGCATCCCTTCATTGGCATTGGCGGCATCTCCGCACACTACTAAATCCGGCTCCATGTCCACCAGCCGTCGCAATCCGTCGCGGAACATCGCATGATCATCCACCACGAAAATCCGGTTTTTTTCGGCGTGACCCTCTGGAGATTTGACGACAGCTTTCATGCGGCGATTATTTCTTTGTTAAAATTTTCACTCATTTTTGTTGATCAAGTTATCGAAGGTCGGCGGGATTTTACAGGTTATTTTGGCGCCCTGTCCCGGCTCGCTGCTTATTTCCAGCGTTGCGCCAATCACTTTAGCCCGATAACGCATGATGCCGATCCCCATTCCTGCCCGGCCGCGATCGGTCAATTGAAATCCGATGCCGTCATCCTGAACCGTCAATAAAATTCCAGAATCGGTTTGCCCAAGATGAAGCGCGACCTGGTTGGCGTGGCCGTGTTTGACCGCATTGATCACCGCTTCTTGCGCGATATAATAAATATGCATCGCCAAAGTATTATTCAGTTCGGGAATGATGCCGCCATAGGAAAAAATACATTTGGTCTGAAAAAGATTGGTGGTGCTGCTGGCAAATTCTTCGAGCGCAGACACCAAACCTTCGGCTTCCAATCTCACAGGAAACAAGCCCCGCGCCACCGCGCGAGTTTGCACCAGCGATTCGTTGATCAGTTTGCCAATATCCTGCGCCTCGGACGAATCATCCGCGCCTTGCGCCTTCAAGCGGCGCGCGAGGATATGAGCGCGATAGGCAATGGCCGCCAATTGCTGGCAAACCCCGTCATGCAGATCGTGTCCCAAACGTTGTTGCTCTTTGTTGACGACATCCAAAATTTCCCGTTCCAGCCGTTTTCGTTCCGTCGCATCGCGGGCGATCCCTTCGACTTCAACAAACTGTCCGGCTTGTTCAATCCTCCGGGAATTAATTTCCAGTTTGAGCCTCTGTCCCGATGCGTTCATAAAATCCCAGTCCGCCGTCGGTATTTCCATGCCGGAAACCACCTGCTCCAGCCATTGGCGGGCGGCGGGATGTTGTTCTTCGACAATCAAATCAATGACATTTTTGTTAAGGATATTTTCCTGTTTGCGCTGCAAAAGCAACGCGCCCGCCTTGTTGATGGAAGTGATGCGGCCTTGCAGATCGTGAGTGAAAACAACGTCATTGGCGTTTTCAAACAATTGTTCATAGCGCTCTTTTATCGCGGCTTCCGCCTTGAGTTTATCTTCAATTATTTTTGTTTGTTCATGCACGCGCCGCCGCAATGAAAAAACCCAGCCCATGACGGTCAAAATAACGCCGCAAAGGATTCCCACCGGCACCAGCATTTTTTGCAAAGTCCACCACGGCGGGCGCGCGAGCACTTGAATATCATTTGGCGACCGCAGCAGGATGCGAAACGATTGGGCGCGCCAGTCCGCCCCCGAATACCAATCATTGCCGGGATCAACGACACAAATCCCGGTGACCAAAACCTTGCTGCCATTTTTCAAAGCCGGAAAATCCATGTTTGCCTGTGGCTGCTGGAGCGCGGCGTGAAACACAAATTTCCCGGCCTGTAGGATCAAAAATGAATTGTTACTTTGTTCGGACCGGTCCAACACGATTGCCTCAAGGCTGACCAGCCGGCAATCGTGCGTGCCTTTCAAAGCTTCGTCAGCGGATATTTTTTCTGGCAGCGGCTGACTGCCGGTTGACAATTTCCGGCAGACGGCGCTTTGCAACATTGGCGTATAATCGCCTTTGGCTGGAAATCCCAATGCTTCCACTTGGTCGCCCACTTGAAAATTTTCCGGCTTTTCCGTTTGGACACACATGCCTTCCGTCTCGTCTTGAATATACATTTTGTCGCCATAGCAAAGGGTGACGGTGCCCACAACCTTGACGCGATGTCCGTAAGTGTTGCCCCATTTGAACTGTAAAATGTTTTTGATGGGTTGCGCGGCAACGGAAAAAGGATCGCTCGACGCGGTTTGTTCCACGGTGATGTCCTTCAATTCTGGAACCATCAGTCCGATGTCGAATAATTGCCGTTGCAGGTTAAAATGAGTGATGCAGATTCCGCGCACGCGAACCTCGCTGTCCACCAGGTCGGCGCTGTGACTTGCCGGAAGATGGCTCGTATAAACCGTCACGCGCCCGCCGCCCGTCGCCATATCAAGAATATAATAGGAAGTTTGGGCGTCGAGCCGGACCGAATGAATAATGCCATGTATCTCTACAAATTGACTGTCTTCCTGCCCGCTGGCCAGTGCTTCAAATGAAACTGCCTTTGCCGCTGGAAACTTTCTTTCACCCACAATAACACGAATATGATGCGCCACGATGACCGGCGCAAATTCGCCTTGCCCTGTCTCACCTGCAATTTCAACGAATTGTCCCGGCTGAAAAGATTGATCGGCAATTTTTGGATCCATGTAAAAATAAATCCCGGCAGTATCATCTTCAATAAACCGGTAAGCTTTGGTGGATATTTTTTGATCAAAAAAAGTAATGACTCCCCGCAACAGCACAGGATAATGGTGTTCAGCCTCTTCGGGGGACATCTGCCTGATTTCTTCAGCCGTATGCCATTCAGGCAGCGTATTGTCAACCGCCCACGCCTGAAACAGGGCGAGCTTCATGAAAATGATGATCAAGGGCACGCGCCCATTGCCGACCATCGTCTGTCCGAAAACTTTCATGGATTTACTCTAATTTTTAAGCCCGGAATGCCTTCAAATTACCACATTCTTCGAAAAATCTGCTTAAATTTTGAAAATTTATAAAATTGGACGTAAAAATATGTTGACATTCCATTTTTATGTAGTATTTTGATTACAAATCCAAAGACGCAGACCTTAAGTTGATGTCTTTGATTAATCAGAATATCAGTATCAATTACCATAAAATGAACACCATGAAAAAAACTATATTAACACTTATTAGCTTATTGAGCGTCGTTGGTTTGGCGTCTGCGTCCAATGATTTCTCTTACACTGCCTCTGGCGATCCAAACTCCAACCCCGATGGAGTAGATCAAAGCGCCAACCCGGTAAATGTTTGGAACGTGACTACTACTCCCGGCGGAACTAACAGCCTTGGTGATAGTGGCGCGGATGGTTCAGGAAGCTACTACGGCACGCAAGATACCTTGACGGGTTGGCAATTATACAGCTTTCAGAACGATGGGGCTAATAATGGCGGAAGCGCCATTGCAACGACTACCTTTGCCGGTGGTGCCTTAACAATTGGCCAGACTGTTTCAATCAACTTTAACATGCGGGCGCTTGATAACCCATCGGGAACGGCGGGCATTGATTTGTTTAATGGTTTCGGGGCCGCCATAACCTTTGAAATCAACGGGGGCGGTTCCTATAACTATACCGATGCGGGATCAACTGGCGCAAGCGCCGGAAGCATGGGGTATCAATATCAAAATCCATTTAACATTGCATTTACTATTACGGGCGCTGGCACCTATAGCAATTAACAATAACATTGGGACATATTGGCGATAAAAAGGAAGGGGTTTACGGCGGTGGAAAGGTCTTTGCGGAGGCGGGTCTTGAAGGCGGCCCAGAGATGTTCAATGGGATTGAGGTCGGGCGAGTAGG
>DATCEV010000058.1:0-8041 GCA_036509895.1 Verrucomicrobiia bacterium | reverse complement strand
TTGATCGGCGAATTAAGGCGCGAATTGCGGGCGGAAAATCTTCCAGTTGTGGCTACAGGAGGCTACGCAAAATTGATCGCCGCGAAGCTGCCGGAAATTTCCGCCGTCAGGCCAGATTTGACGCTCGAAGGCTTGCGGCTGATTTTCAAGTCCAAGTCGTTCAATTTCGCATGACTTTGGACTTTAGACTTTGGGCTTTGGACTTTAGACTTCCTTTTCTATGTCGAGCAGCCGCAGACAATATCCGTTTCATCTGATCGAACCCAAGTGGCAGAAAGTTTGGGACGAGCAGCAGGCTTTCCGCGCGTTCAATCCGGGCGAGGAAATTCCGGCGAACCATCCGTTCGCGCTGCGCCATAAACTTTCCGGCAAAGTTTCCGCTGCGCAACTGCCCGCGAAATTTTACATCCTCGACATGTTTCCGTATCCGAGCGGCGCGGGCTTGCACGTCGGGCATCCCGAAGGTTACACGGCCACGGACATTCTCGCGCGCTACAAACGCGCGCAAGGTTTCAACGTGCTGCATCCGATGGGCTGGGACGCGTTCGGATTGCCCGCCGAGCAATACGCCGTCAAGACCGGCCAGCATCCGCGCCAGACGACCGAGGAAAACATCGCCACGTTCAAGCGCCAGATCCAATCGCTCGGCTTCAGCTACGACTGGTCGCGCGAACTCGCCACGACCGACCCCGATTATTTCCAGTGGACGCAATGGATTTTCCTCAAGTTCTACAACTCATGGTTCAATCCGAAAACGAATAAAGCTGAACCGATTGAAAATTTGAAATATCCGGCTGGATTGCGTTTGCCATTTTTAACTTCCGATAAAACCGAACTCAAAAATCTTGAATTAAGTCGTCGAAATTTTCGTGATGGAAAACGTCTTGCTTATGTCAAAGAAGCTCCGGTTTGGTGGTGTGAAGAACTTGGAACTGTCTTGGCAAATGAAGAAGTCATTGATGGCAAAAGTGAAGTTGGTGGATTTCCTGTCGTCCGTAAATTGATGCGTCAATGGATGCTTCGCATCACTGCTTATGCTGAAAAACTTCTCACGGATTTGGACACGATTGATTGGAGTGATTCACTCAAGGAAATGCAACGCAATTGGATTGGAAAAAGCGAAGGAGCTTATGTTTGTTTTTCTTTGGAAGGCCGCACAAAATCAGTCAAAGAATCTCCCAAAAATTCAATCGAGTCTGACTCCGATATAATCAACCTTGAAGAAATTGATGCTTTTATTCAGTCATCAAGCGAACGAAAAGCGGATTCGATTTGGGTTTTTACAACTCGTCCCGATACTTTATTTGGTGCAACTTACGTGGTTCTTGCTCCAGAGCATCCTTTTGTTAATGAATTAACAACTGACGAGCAACGCGCAGCAGTTCAAGCTTACAAAACAGAAGTTGCAAAAAAATCCGACCTTCAACGAACTGACCTTGCTAAAGAAAAAACTGGAGTATTCACCGGCGCGTTTGCCGTTAATCCCGTCACCGACGAAAAAATTCCAATATGGATTGCTGACTACGTTTTGGCGAGTTACGGAACTGGCGCAATCATGGCCGTGCCAGCACATGACGAACGTGATTTTGAGTTCGCAAAAAAATTCAAATTACAAATTAAATCTGTGGTTGGCTCTCTCAAGCCATTTCCTTCATTAGCCATCAATTCAACTTTTGGATACGATGACTTTTCAAAACTGAAGCGCGGCGAAAGAACAGTCGTCATAAATGGGGAAGAAGTATTCGTATTTACTTCGGAGACTGAATGTTTCGTCGGAGAAGGAGTCGCTTGGAACTCTGCAAACTCTGAAGTGTCACTGAATGATCTTCCCACCGCTGAAGCCAAACAGAAAATCACCGCGTGGCTCGAAGAAAAAAATCTCGGCAAGAAAACCATCAATTACAAACTGCGCGACTGGCTGTTCAGCCGTCAGCGTTACTGGGGCGAGCCGTTTCCGATCGTTTGGAAAGTTGGCCCGGACGGTCAGTCCTATCACGAAGCGTTGCCGGAAAATTCGTTGCCGTTGTTGCCGCCGACGCTCGAAGATTACAAACCCACCGCCACCGGCGAACCGCCGCTCGCCCGCGCCAAAGATTGGGTGAATTTGCCCGACGGCTCCGTGCGCGAAACGAACACCATGCCGCAATGGGCCGGCTCGTGCTGGTATTATCTGCGTTACCTCGACGCAAAAAATAATTCCGCGTTCGTCGGCAAGGACGTGGAAAATTATTGGATGGGCGCGGATAGTCCGAAGTCCAAAGTCCAAAGTCCAAAACCTGACGTTGGACTTGAGACATTGGACATTGGACTCAAATCAACGACGCCAGGAGTTGATTTATACGTCGGCGGCACGGAACACGCCGTGTTGCATCTGCTTTACGCGCGTTTCTGGCACAAGGTTTTGTTCGACCTCGGTTATGTCTCGACGCCGGAGCCATTTTTCAAACTGGTCAATCAAGGCATGGTGCTGGGCGAGGACAACCAGAAAATGTCGAAGTCGCGCGGCAACGTGATTCCCGTGGACGTGCCGGTGGCGGAAGTCGGCACGGATGCACTGCGCCTTTACGAAATGTTCATGGGCCCGCTCGAAATGGTGAAGCCGTGGAACACCAAAGGCGTCGAAGGCGTGTATCGTTTCCTCGGCCGCGTCTGGCGTTTGTTCGTGGATGAAAAATCGGAAACCGCTTTTGAACAGGCCGAAACCTTGGCCACAGCGACACAGAGGCACGGAGAATTGCTGGAGTTGATATTGCTCGACGGTGGAATTATGGACATCGCCGCCACGCCCGCGCAACTCAAGGCGATGCACGCGTGCATCAAAAAAGTCACGGAAGATTTGGACGGCCTTCGCTTCAACACGGCTATTTCAGCGATGATGGTTTTCATCAACGAAGCGATGACGTGGCAGACCAAACCGCTCGCTCTGATGAAAATTTTTCTGCAACTGCTCGCGCCCTTCGCGCCGCACCTCGCGGAAGAATTGTGGGCGCGGTTGCATTCCACGTTCGGGCAAACCGCGCCATCGCTCGCCTACGCGCCGTGGCCGAAGTTTGACGCGGCGTTGCTCGTCGAGAGCGAGATTGAAATTCCCGTGCAGGTGAACGGCAAGCTGCGCGACGTCATCAAAGTTTCCGTGAACGCGACGCAGGCGGATTTGGAAACGGCGGCGAAAAATTCTGAGAAAGTGAAACCGTTCATCGAAGGCAAAACGATCAAGAAAATCATCGTCGTGCCGAAGAAAATGGTGAACTTAATTGTGGGTTGAAAATTTTTAGCCACGGATGAAACACGGATTGAACACGAACGAAAATTAAGGCAACAACTCGGCGCGGATGAATTTTTCAATGCCTGGGACTTAACCCTTTTACTTTTATTATTGCAATGAATCAAAAATTAACTTTTGCCTTTTCGTTTCTGCCCTGTCCAGTTCCGCTTCCTCAATTTGTTTAGGATTAAAATAAGGGTGAAATACTGCTGTGTGAGCATTCCAAAATTCGCCTAAAGTTAGGTGACATATTCGTTGGAAGTTTTCTATACCAAAAAGTCGTTCTGACTTATTACGTTTGAAACTATCCTCAAATGGAGCAATCATTTCTGCCGTGAGCGTAAATTGTGCGACGTGCGCCGCTTCATTTCTCAATTCTCTAAAGGCGTTAAGGGTTTCAAATTCTTCCTCTGAAATTATTTCCATTTCATGCAGTAAAACCAATTTGTTAGCATAGTTGAGCTTTTTTGAACCGTTACTTTTACATTTATGTTCAATTAAGGTGTTCACTAACAATTCCAAATATCCCCCAGTGACGATAATTTGAAATCGTGGTTTATGTTTCACTGAATCTATATCATTGAAAAACGATTCGAGAATTTTATCAGGAATTGGTTGCTTCTTCGGCATAACGTGTCATTCCTTCGGCATTAGCTTCTCTACGTTTTGCTCCATTTCCAAGGTGTGCTGCATTAGTGTATCATTGAACCGTGTGAGGAAGGGAGTCCTGAACTCCTTATTCGGAATTTCCTCCAGATGGGATAGTCTCACGCAACGAACAATGTAGGCGAATACCGAGTTAGATCGTTGTTCATTACTGAGGGCGAGTAATTTTGGATTATATTTCCTGCCGTAATCCAAGATGTCCTCATCGCTAACATTAAGCTCTATGCCCGTATAATAATAAGAGGCTAAATCGAATGTCTTTTCAGCGATTAGAAGTTGTTCCATCAATGCCAAGTCAGTGAGAGTGAAACCTTCGGACTTCAAGCGGCTTATCGCCTTTGCATCCTTCATCCTTTTCAATACTCCGGGGACGTTTTCAAACAAGAACTGAGCACCCTTATCGAACCTTTCATCAATAAAGCCAATAAAACCCTCCATCCGACTCATCGTGGCGATCACGGTCTTCATGTGCATGGCGCAAACTTCCGCAAATATATCCTCCCTGCTGAACTTTCCTTGGAGGCCTGCGCCGTTGAGTATGTTACAGGCGTTAGAAGCACCCGTCAAAGTCACCCAATAGAGGAAAGTCGGTATCTTCAGCTTTTCTCGAACCGGATCGCGCTTGAAGAGGTTGAACATGGCAGTTTAAGGCGGTGAGTTATAGACTGGCCTCCCAAACTGGTCTTGACCAACGCCCGGCCCATATACGTTTTGCTTCACACCTTGGTTGAATATCGGGTCGAGTTGCTGTCCATTTTGTAACTGATAGGTGCTTGGCCGTCCATACTGGTCGGCGTTGACTCCCAAGCCATAGGCGTTAGGCGTAACCTGTGGCTGGGAATAATTTGGCTGCGGATTGTTCTGTCTAGCTTGAGCCATTGCAGCCCAAACCGACGGGTCAGTCATGGCAGCGCATCCTGTCATAAACGGCAACGATGCAATTATGATGCCGAAAAGCAAAATATGAATTTTCATAAATACGGCTGTCCGTAATTCACGGCGCAGCCGTCGCGGGAACAACGTCACTTGCCAAACCAATCTCGCTTTTGCCAAGAAAGAACATGGCTTTGTATTGGCGAGTTTCGGGTTTGCCCGCCGTGAGCAGCGGGCGGTTGTCCACATAAGGCGAATGTGTTTCGCTGGCGAGCAAAGTAAAGCCCGCGTCGCCGTCTCTCATGCTGTAAATGTGAACGCCTTCGGCATCCATCTTGTTAAAGCCAATTTCCACCACGCCGCCAATTTCGGGGCTGGCCTCAAGCGTCGGTTTTTGCTGGCTCATGTCCACTGAATCTTGCGGGCCTTCAATGCCAAGGGTGTCGCCAATGGCCGTGGTGTAAGTGGTGCTTTTCTTGATGCGTTGCGCGAGGGCGCGGGCATTCTTCTGGCTGCTGCCAATGGAAACATTCAAGGCATTGTGGGCGGCTTTGCTGGCGTTGTCGGCATTGGTCGCCGCCGTCATTTTGGCGTGGAGGTCGGTGTTGTCCGCCGTGAGCATCGCATATCCTGCGCCGTTGCGCCGGGAGTCGTGGCAGAGACACCCGCTTTGAGGGTGTCGTGCCATTTGACATAGCCGTCTTGGGTCTTGGGAACTGCATCGCGTTTTGCCATAATAACTAGGGGTTGGTGGTTGTGGTTTTGGAGGTGAATCTGCTGGAAATCATAGAAATACAAGGGTTTTTGAAGGATTTAGGCGTGCCGGAATGATTCCGGCAGACTTCTGGGAAGCTCCGGCAGGTTCCGGCGCAATTCCGGCGCGTGCCGGAATCATTCGGGCAGACCGCTGGGGAATTCCGGCGTGTGCCGGAACGGTTCCGGTAGTTGCCGGAGATATTCGGGCGCGTGCCGGAGGAATTCCGGCAGTTGACGGAGAAAGTCCGGTTCGTGCCGGAGGAGCGCGGGCAGTTGCCGGAGTTATTCCGGTTGACGGCAAAAGAATTGCGCGGTTGCACGGTTGCGAAAATTTTACTCGAAATTTTCATGCGGTTTCCGACAAGATTTGAATTTATGAGAGGTGAGAAGTCAAGCGATGATTGTCACGGAAAATCCATGTTTCATCCGTGGCTAAAAATTCTTCACGCGGCAATTTTATTTTTCCGCGCCGGCCAAAATGGTTTGAAAATGCGGCGGCTGTTCCTCGGCGGCGACGATGCTGATTTCGATTTTCTTGAATCCGGCGGCTTCGAGCCAGCGGTGCAAATCGCTTTCGGCAAAACCGAGCCAGCGGTCGCCGTAAAGTTCGCGCGCCTTGTCGAAATTGTGCTTGAGCAAATCGAGCAGCAAAATTTGCCCGCGCGGTTTTAGAATTTTGTGCGCGGCGGCGATGGCGTCCGCCGGAATCTCGGCGTGATGCAACGCCTGACTCAAGATCACGAGGTCAACGCTGTTCGCGTCAATCGGCGGATTTTGCAGGTTGCCGAGACGGAACTCCAGATTTTTCAGGCCGTTTTTCTTCGCCTTGGCCGCGCCGAACGCGACGATTTTTTCCGAATTGTCCACGGCGATGACTTTTTTTGCGCGGCGCGCGAGCAGCTCGCTCAACAGACCTTCGCCCGCGCCCAAATCGGCGACGACGAGCGGCGGCAAAATTCTTAAAAGCAAATGTCCGAACGCCTGCCACGAGCGGCCCGGCCCATAAACGCGGTCGAAGCGTCCGGCGATCTGGTTGAAATAAACCTGCGCCTGTTCGCGGCGGCGCGCGACGACGCGCTTGAGATTGATCTGGTCGTGCGAATGTTCGGGCAATTCCTTCGCGCCGCGAATCGCAAGCTGGATAAATTCACCGGCCGCGCCGTTGGTGTGCGGATTTAGCTTGTAATACGTCCGCTTGCCATCGCGCCGCGATTGCACCAGCCCGGCGTCCTGCAACAAACCGAGATGTGTCGAAATGCGCGACTGGCCGAGCCGCGTGATTTCCTGAAGCTCGTTCACGGAAAGCTCGTCGCGCTCCAGCAGCGCGACAATTCGCAGGCGCGTGGAGTCTGACAAGGCGCGCAGTGATTTTAATATGGCGGACACGGTTTTTTGAACGCCGAATTTTTTCCGGAAAAACATTTGACGTTCGCTGAATTTTTTATATCATCAAATCCTGATACGTCAATATGTTGTTGATAAAGATTAACCATTAATTCCATGAGCAAAAACTTCATCTTCTCATCCGAGTCCGTCGGCGAGGGCCACCCGGACAAAGTGTGCGACACCATTTCCGATGCCGTGCTGGACGCCTGCCTGGCGCAGGACAAGTTCAGCCGCGTTGCCTGCGAAACTTACGCCAAGTCGAACCTCGTTGTCGTCGGCGGCGAAATCACGACGAAGGCCAAGCTTGATTTCAACCAGATCGCCCGCGACGCCATCCGGGAAATCGGCTACGTGCATGATGACGACGTGTTTCATGCCGACAAGGTTTTGATCATGAACGCCATCACGTCGCAGTCGCCGGACATCGCGCAGGGCGTGGACGTGCGCGAGGCGGAAGGCAAGGAAACCGACGAACAGGGCGCGGGCGACCAGGGTTTGATGTTTGGTTACGCGTGCAACGAGACGCCGGAGCTGATGCCCGCGCCGATCATGTTCGCGCACCAGTTGGGCGCGGAACTCACGCGCATCCGCAAAACCGGAAAAGTGAAGTGGCTCCGCCCCGACGCGAAATCGCAGGTTTCGGTGAGGTATGTCAACGACCAGCCTGTGGAAATCACCAACGTCGTCATTTCCACACAGCACAGCGCTGACGTGAAGCACAAGACGATCAAGGATTTTTGCATCGAGAACATCGTCAGGAAAGTTTTGCCGAAGCATCTGCTCACGAAGAAGACGCAGTTTCTCATCAACCCGACCGGCCGCTTCGTGGTTGGAGGACCGCAGGGCGACACGGGTTTGACCGGACGCAAAATTATCGTGGACAGCTACGGCGGCATGGGCCGGCACGGCGGCGGCGCGTTCTCCGGCAAGGATCCCAGCAAGGTGGATCGCAGTGCGGCCTACATGGGCCGTTGGGTCGCAAAAAACATCGTCGCGGCGGGCATCGCCACGAGCGCGGAAATTCAATTTGCCTATGCCATCGGTTATCCCGAACCGGTGAGCGTTTGCATCAACACGTTTGGCACGGCGATTGAC
>DATCEV010000057.1:0-2837 GCA_036509895.1 Verrucomicrobiia bacterium | reverse complement strand
CCTACTCGCCCGACCTCAATCCCATTGAACATCTCTGGGCCGCCTTCAAGACCCGCCTCCGCAAAGACCTTTCCACCGCCGTAAACCCCTTCCTTTTTATCGCCAATATGTCCCAATGTTATTGTTAATTGCTATAGGTGCGGCTGTGGTCGCTCATGATCTCTTGCATCGCGCCCTCAAATTGGGCCTGGGTCAAGCGCGTGAAATCGCCAAAAAAGAGCAGGTTGAAATTCGGGCTGTTGATGTCCGGCGGAACCTTGGCGACGCCCACGGGAATTTTCGGCATGACGGCGTAAATCGCCAGCCCGATGGTCAGCAGGCAAAACGCGATCAAAATGATCAGCGGCCAGAGGTGCGTGTCCTTGAACAATTGCGGCAGCGAAAGCGTCATCACGACCGACGACATGGTGAGCAGCATGTTCGCCTTCATGTCCGCCATCGAACTCAACTGCACAAGATGCGCTTGCGTCACGCGCAATAATTGATCCAGATGCGAACCCGGTTTTTCGACCTTGAACTCCGTATTCATTCCAAAAATTTTACAAAGATTTCAGTTCATTTCCCAATGCAAAACGTGCTGAAAATGGAATCCAGCAAATCTTCCGTCGTCGTTTTGCCGACGATTTCGCCGACGGCGTTGGCCGCGATTCGCAAATCAATGGCGACCAGTTCAAGCGTCGCCTCCGCGCTCAACGCTTCGACCGTGCGTTCCGTCGCGACGCGCGCCCGTGCCAAAGCCTCTTGATGCCGCGAGTTGATCATCACCTGCAACATTTCGGATTTGATTTCGCCGGACCAGACAAGATTTTTGATCGCGTCTTTCAGCGCTTCAATCCCCTGCCCGCTCGCGCACGAAACATCAACCATGGTGACAGTTGACGAGGGACGAGTGACATGAAAAGCGGCAGGCAATTCCAATTGCTTTGGCAAATCCATTTTGTTCAAAACGAAAATTCTTTTTTTGCCGGCGAATTCGGAAAAATAATTTTCATCGGCGTCGGTCAGCGGTTCACTCGCGTCGAGCACATGCAAAATAAATTCCGCTTGCGAGAGCGATTCGCGGCTGCGGCGAATGCCTTCGAGTTCAATTTCATCGCGCGCCTCGCGCAAACCGGCGGTGTCTATGAAAATGATGGGCAGGCCGCGAACATTGGAGGTTTCTTCAATCGTGTCGCGCGTCGTGCCGGGAATCGGCGAAACAATCGCGCGGTCGCGTCCGAGCAATTGATTGAGCAAACTGGATTTGCCGGCGTTCGGGCGGCCGACGATTGCCGCGCGCACGCCGCGTCGCAAAATTTGTCCTTCGTTCGCCGTGCGCAACAGTTCGTCCATGAACGCGATTCCGTTTTCGAGCCGTTGCAATAATTTTTCTTTTGTGTCCGGCGAAATGTCTTCGTCGGGAAAATCAATGTGCGCCTCGACGTGCGCGAGCGTGAGCATCAAATCGTCGCGCAGTTGGTTGATGCGTTGCGACAATTTTCCGGCGAGTTGTTCGTTGGCGGCGGCGAGCGCGAGTTCGGTGCGCGAGTGGATCAAATCGGCGACGGCTTCGGCTTGCGCGAGATCAAGGCGGCCGTTCAAAAAGGCGCGGCGCGTGAATTCGCCGGGTTCAGCGAGGCGCGCGCCCTTGGCGAGAATCGTGTCGAGCACAAGTTTGGCGGGCAAAATTCCGCCGTGACAGGAAATCTCAACTGTGTCTTCGCGCGTGAACGTGCGCGGCGCGCGCATGACGGCCAGCAAAACTTCATCAATGATTTTTTCGTCGCGCACAATCTTTCCAAAATGAATCGTGTGCGAAATCGCCGCGGATGGTTTTTGCGAATTTTTACCGACGGGCAAAAAGATTTTGTCGGCGATGGCAAAAGCGTTCTCGCCGGAAATTCGGATGACGGCCAACCCGCCTTCGCCGAGTGGCGTGGCGATGGCGGCAATCGTGTCGTCGAACATGGTTGCAGGTTACAAGTTGAAGGTTGAAGGTTGCAAGTTGCCGCGATTGAAATCAACTTGCAACTTTTAACCTGCAACTTTCAACTCCAAATGCAGCCGCGCCTTCTCATAACTCTTTTTGTGCAAGTAATGCAGCAATTGCGGCTCGGTTTCGCGCGGAAGTTGCCTGGTCAATTCGTCGAGCCGCGAAAAAAGCGGCAGCAGGTTGGGTTTGGGATTGGCCGTGGGCATGGATTTGACGGCGTGGTCCAATTCGATCAGCGCGTCCAGCAAGGTTTTTTCCAGAGATATTTCCACGCGCGTATTTTAGCAAACGTCCGCGATAAAGCCAGCCGGGGATTTGCAAGTGACGCGGCGTCATGTAATTTAGCGGATGAAACGATTTTTTCTGGCGTTGCTGGCGGGCGTTTTACTCGCCGGTTGCGCGACGACGCCGCGCATCAACTGGCCGGCGCGCATCGGCAATTATACTTACGACCAGGCGATCCTGGATTTCGGGCCGCCGGACAAGTCCGCGAAATTATCCGACGGCGGCATCGTCGCCGAATGGCTGACGGAGCGCGGCCAGCGCATCATCGCGCCGCAGCCGTATTTTGGTTCGCCGGGCTATTATTTCGGGCCGTTTGCGCCGAACTATTCGGAAATGGATTTTCCCCCGCGCTTTTTGCGGCTCACGTTTGGCGCGGATGGGAAACTGCTCGCGGAAAAGCAATTTTCAAAATAATCCGCTTTCGTCCAAACGTCGCGCGTGATTTACTCGCCGCGTGAACGTGAACCTCGGCATCTGGGGCGCGCTGACGAAAGTGGTCGTCGCGCTGGTCGTCCTGGCCATTTTGCTGCTCATCGGCATGTGCTATCTGCCGCTCATCCATCAAAATGAACGGATGCGC
>DATCEV010000056.1:0-118568 GCA_036509895.1 Verrucomicrobiia bacterium | reverse complement strand
CGTGTTGCCCTCGGACGTGACGCCCGTCCAATCCCGCGCCCAAAGAAATAAGTTTGTCCGATTCAATTGCGGCACGTTGAAAGGCATCGAAATCGTGTCCGTTGGAAACAATTCACTTTCAATGTCCCAGTTGGTCGCGCTCAAATCTGTTTTGGAAAAGATTTCATAAACCATGTCCGTGGCATTCATCAGGTTCAAATACACCTGACCATTCGATACATTCGTGATTTGCAGGTAAAGACGGTTTGTGTCCAGATTTAAGGCCGGAGCTAAAACTTCCCCGCTTAAATCATCCGTCAAACTCATGCCGCCAAAGGAACTTTTTAGCCGCGTCGTCTGTGACATCGCTTCATTATCGCTGGTTTGCCTGTCGTCCAGAACGTAAAAACCCGAACCTAGCGACCAAAAATCAAGACCCAGCACGTCGGCGGGCGCTGGCGCAGCTTGTGGGTTCTCGAAGGAATAAAATGTCCCAAATTCCGGCGCGTCCGCCCCCGCCGTCGGCGAAGTCATTTCCAATGCCTCCAACTCGGTTTGCAGGTCAGACGTTTGGGCGTTCAAAATAAGGGTGATGCCTAAAATAAACGCCGCTCCCGCCGAAACCAGCCACAGTTTTTTCATAACGTTTTTGCTCGATTGCTCCTGAATTTGAGCGCAAGTCTAAATCTTTATCTTGTGTGAAGCAAGAAAAAATCCAAAAAAGTTAATCTGTCAGGCTATGGATGTTGTGCGCGCTACTTGCTTGCCTGTCATGTGTCTGAAATCGACCAAGTTAGAAGAAGTCTTGGGGGGAACATTCGTTCCTTTCGCAAGAAAGCTGACTTGACTCAAGAAAAACTGGCAGAAAAGGCAGATCTTCATCCGGTCTATATCAGTCAGGTTGAAAGTGGGTATAAAGCAGTATCGGTTGCAGCTTTATGGAAAATTTCCAAAGCTTTGCGCGTTCCCATTGCTCGCCTTTTTCGTGGCATCTAAAATCGAAGCTTTACCGCATTTTAACCAAAATTACCTGACGTGGTTACCAAAAAAAATCGAAAACTGTTGGGCGAAGGCGTCCGAAAACACCATAAAGCGGTGGGGTTGACTCAAGAAAAATTGGCTGAAAGAATTGAGATTAATCCTGTTTTACATGGGGCAAATTGAACGCGGTTACAGAGTTCCTACTGTGGACGTGCTTTTAAGAATTGCGAAGGCTTTGAAAATACAGTTGCGAGATATTGTAAGCGATTTCTAAAAAATTCTATCTTCGCTGTGAAATATTTGACTTAATAACGACTTTTGTTATCGTTCTTAAATGTGGGTTTCCAAAAAGACGGATTACGCTTTGCGCGCCTTGTTCACGCTGGTGGATCACTTTGGCGGAACGCCGATTCCCATTCGCGAGCTGGCCCGGCGCAATGACGTTCCCAAGCGTTTTCTCGAACAAATCATGCTGGCTTTGAAGGCCAAAGGCTGGGTGGACAGCGTGGCCGGCATTCGCGGCGGTTATGTGCTCGCCAAAAATCCGGCGAAAATCACGATGGGCGAAGTGGTCCGGCATTTCGACGGAATTCTTGCGCCAATTCATTGTGTTTCTGTCACCGACTATCAACGTTGCTCGCAGGAGCCGGTTTGCCGTTTTCGCCGCATTTTTCTGGACGCGCGAAATTATGTCGCGGGAATAATGGACCGTTCGACCCTGGCGGACGTTGCCAAAATTTCGCCGGTAAGCCGGCAGGAAGTTTCCAGTGGTTTCATCGGCGGAGAAGGGATTTAGAAAAAAAATCAAAAAAAGTTTTGACACTGTCATTTTTTTATGGATAATAACGACTATACAAGTCGTTATTATGAATGCAATCAAAATTGAATCAAACGGCGAGAACATTGAAAAGTCCGATTGGCAGGAAGTGGTGCGGCGGCAGGTGAATTCGTTGCATTACGGAACGGTGCAGATCGTTGTCCATGACTCGCAGGTGACGCAGATTGAAAAAACGGAGCGCGTGCGCCTGGACCGTCCCGCGCGTCCAAAAAATTTAGCCGACCGGAAACCTGGAGGCGTTTAACAAACAAAATAGCGACTGACCGACCGACGGAAGTTGCCGAAAAATCAAATTATAAAAATGAAAATAAATCGTTGGTTACTCGGAACAATTATTGGGACGCAATTCGCCTTTGCGTCGGTGGCGGCGGACGAATCGGCGACAAATGGCGACGCGGACATCTCGGCGTTGAAACAGCAAATTCAGGAGTTGGATCAAAAAGTTCGCGTTTTGGAACGCAAAGATGAACTGGACAAGGCAGATGCGGAAGCCGCCGCCAAAAAGCAACCGTTGATCAAGCTGGACGGAAACGGTTTTGCGTTCACGTCGGCGGACAAAAATTTCAGCGTGGGGATTCACGGCCAGTTGCAATTGGACAGCCGGACGTTTTTTGAAAATAACGTGGCGCCGGGCGCGGATGGTTTTTTGCTGCGGCGGGCGCGGCCGATTATTTCCGGCACGGTTTTTCACGATTTTGATTATGTCTTCATGCCGGATTTTGGCGGAAGTTCCACGGTGATTCAGGATGCGTTTATTAATTACCATTACAACCCGGCGTTGCAGTTGCAGATCGGCAAATTCAAATCGCCGGTCGGCCTGGAATATTTGCAATCCGTCAAAAACTGGGCGTTCAATGAATTATCGCTGGCGAGCGACCTGGTGCCGAATCGCGATTTGGGAGTTGAATTGCACGGCGATTTGTTCGGCGGCATTTTGAGTTATGCGGCGGGCATTTTCAACGGCGTCGCGGACGGGGCCAATACCTCGAACAGCGATTTTGACAATGAGAAGGAATTTGCCGGGCGCATTTTCGTGCAGCCTTTGAAAAAATCCGGTCTCGCCGCGTTGCAGGGAATTGGCTTTGGGCTGGCGGGAAGTTATGGCGACGAAGCGGGCGCTTCCAGTTCAGCCGGTTACAAAACCGAGGGGCAGCAAAAGCTTTTTGGCTATCGGTCCACGGTGACGGGCGATGGGGCGCATTGGCGGATTGCGCCGCAGGCGTATTATTATTATGGCCCGTTTGGTTTGCTGGGGGAATACGTCGAGTCGTCGCAAAAAGTCGCGGCCGGCGCGAATACCGCCACGCTGGAAAACAATGCGTGGGAAGTCACGGCATCCTGGATTTTGACCGGCGAAAAAAATTCGTATAAGGGCATCACGCCGGATCATCCGTTTGATGTGAGCAAAAATCATTGGGGTGCCGTGGGATTGTTTGCGCGGTATGCGCAACTGGATATTGATTCCGACGCGTTTCCGATTTTTGCCGATCCGACGACTTCCGCCAAATCCGCGACGGATTGGTCGGTGGGATTAAGCTGGTGGTTGAATAATAATATTCGCGTGATGACCAGTTTTTCTCACACGACGTTTTCGGGCGGCGGAAGCGGCTCGGTAACCGGCCAGGATGAAAATACATTATTCACCCGCGTTCAACTGGCATTTTAATAGCTAATAAAAATCAAAACCAATTACCATCTTTACCAAAATTATATGAAAACTCTTTTACAAATTCTGCTGGCTCTAGCGGTCGCCGTTGGGGCGAACGCGAAAGAAATCAAATTGCTCAACGTCTCCTACGATCCGACGCGCGAACTTTACCAGGCTTACAACGCGGCGTTCGCCAAATATTGGAAGGCCAAGACCGGCGATGACGTGACCGTCTCGCAATCGCACGGCGGCTCCGGCAAACAGGCATTGTCCGTCATCAACGGATTGGAAGCGGACGTGGTGACGCTCGCGCTGGCAAGTGACGTCAACGCCATCGCCGAAAAAACCGGCGAAATTCCCGCTGACTGGCAAAAACAATTGCCCGACAACAGCGCGCCTTACACTTCGACGATTGTTTTTCTCGTGCGCAAAGGAAATCCAAAAGGCATTCACGATTGGAATGATCTTTTGAAACCGGACATCAGCATCGTGACGCCGAATCCAAAAACTTCCGGTGGCGCGCGTTGGGCGTATCTCGCGGCTTACGCCTACGCGCTGGAAACCAGCAGCCACGACGACGCGAAGGCGCGCGATTTTGTGAAACAAATTTACAAAAAAGTTCCCGTGCTTGATTCCGGCGCGCGCGGCTCGACCGTGACCTTTGCGCAGCGCGGCATCGGCGACGTATTGCTCGCGTGGGAAAATGAGGCGCATCTCGCGCAAAAGGAATTTGGCGCGGATAAATTCGATATTGTCACGCCGTCGTTAAGCATTCTCGCCGAACCGACCGTGGCCGTCGTGACCAAAGTGGCGAAGAAACACGGCACGACGGAAATTGCCAAAGCGTATTTGCAATATCTTTATTCTGACGAAGGCCAGGAAATCGCCGCGAAAAATTTCTACCGTCCGCGCAACGAAACCATTGCCAAAAAATACGCCGCGAATTTCAGCCAGTTAAAACTCGTCACTATTGACGACGAATTCGGCGGCTGGACCAAAGCGCAAAAAACTCATTTCGCCGATGGCGGAGTTTTTGATCAAATTTATCAACCATGATTCTTCAACCGCAAAACTAGTTCGTGGTTCCTCCGAAACAGGCGGCGGCTTGCGTCCATCAAGCCGCCGCCCCTACTAAAAAATAATTTTATGACCATCGCTGATTCTCCAATTAAAATTGCCCGGCAAACGCCGCGCATTTCGCGCCGCTCGATTTCCGATTTGCTCGCGCCGCTGGAAAAAATTGCCGCGACTTCGCCCAATCTTGTCGTCAACCACGAAGCGAAATTTGAAATCGGCGGCGAAAGTTACGAACTGCCGCGCTATCTTTTTGTCGGGCCGCGCGGCGGCGACACGCCGATTCGCGTCGGCATTTTTGCCGGCATTCACGGCGACGAACCCGAAGGCGTTCACGCCGTTGTCCAATTCATCAAATTGCTCGAAGCGAAACCGGAATTGGCGACCGGATATTATTTGTCCTTTTATCCGGTTTGCAATCCCACCGGCTTTGAAGACGCCACGCGATTTTCGCGCGCGGGAAAAGATTTGAACCGCGAGTTTTGGCGCAATTCCGTCGAACCCGAAGTGCGTTTGTTGCAAGCCGAGTTGCAATCGCGTTCGTTTCAGGGAATTATTTCGCTGCACACCGACGACACGAGCGACGGTTTTTACGGAATCGTGCGCGGCGCGACGTTGACGAAACATTTGATCGAACCGGCTTTGCGCGCTGCTGAAAAATTATTGCCGCGCGACGCGCGCCCGATCATTGACGGCTTTGCCGCGCGCAACGGAATTATTCGCGACACGTTCGACGGCATTTTGTCCGCGCCGCCCAAAGTCCGTCCGCGACCATTTGAAATTATTTTGGAAACGCCGTCCGCGCCGCCAGAATATTTGAAGGAAGCTGCGTTTGTAATCGCCTTAAAAACGATTTTGCTCGAATATAGAAAATTCATTGCCTACGCCCCGAACCTTTAATCGAAAAATTGTGGCAACCAGACAACTCGGAGCCAAAAAAATCAGGGTCCTGCCGGGCTTCAAACTGACGCTCGGCTTCACTCTGTTTTATTTAAGCCTCATCGTGCTCATCCCGCTCGCGGCGGTTTTTTTCAAAGCGAGCGAACTGTCGTGGCCGCAATTTTATCACGACGTCGCGTCGCCCGTCGCGCTGGCCTCGTATCGCTTGAGTTTTGGCCTGTCCTTTTGCGCCGCGCTGGTCAATGCGATTTTTGGTTTGATCGCCGCGTGGGTTTTGGTGCGCTATAATTTTTTCGGAAAAAAAATTGTGGATGCGCTGGTGGATTTGCCGTTTGCGCTGCCGACGGCCGTTGCGGGAATTACTTTGGCCACGCTTTACGCGCCGAACGGTTGGATCGGCGAATGGTTCGTGCCGCTGGGAATTAAAATTTCCTACACGCGGCTCGGCATTTTTGTCGCTTTAACCTTTATCGGTCTGCCGTTCATCGTGCGAACCGTTCAGCCGGTGCTGGCCGATGTGGACGCGGAAATCGAAGAAGCCGCTGCGAGCCTCGGCGCAAATCGCTGGCAAACTTTTTGGCGCATTATTTTTCCCACCATCACGCCCGCGCTGCTCACCGGTTTTGCGCTGGCGTTCGCCCGCGCGCTCGGCGAATACGGCTCGGTCGTTTTTATTTCCAGCAACATCCCGATGAAAACACAAATCACGCCGCTGCTCATCATGACCAAATTGGAAGAATTTGATTATCCGGGCGCCACGGCGATTGCCGCCGTCATGCTGGTCATTTCGTTTCTCCTGTTGCTCGCCGTCAATTTATTGCAGTGGTGGAATAATCGTTTTAACACCCGCGCGCTTTCATGACGCCCGCCGCGACAACTTTTTCCGCGCCGCGCCGCGCCGCCACTCAACGTCGCGCGACGACGACCGAACCGCCATTCGTGCGCCGACTTTTGATCGCCATCACCTTTTTATTTTTGGGATTGTTTTTGATCGTGCCGCTCGTCTCCGTTTTCGCGCAAGCCTTCGCCAAGGGTTTTGTTTTTTATTTTCAAACCATTCGCGACCCGATCACTTTGAGCGCGATTAAATTGACTTTGATCGCCGCCGGAATTTCCGTGCCGCTCAACTGCATTTTTGGAATTTGCGCAGCGTGGCTGATTGCAAAATTCGATTTTCACGGCAAAAACATTTTGCTCACGCTGATTGATTTGCCATTTTCCGTTTCGCCCGTGATTGCCGGTTTGATTTACGTCCTGGTTTTTGGCGCGCACGGCTGGTTCGGCCCGTGGCTTTCGGCTCACAACATCCAAATTATTTTTGCCGTGCCCGGAATTGTTTTGGCTACGATTTTCGTCACGTTTCCGTTCGTCGCGCGCGAATTGATTCCGCTCATGCAAGCGCAAGGCCGCATCGAGGAAGAAGCCGCGCGCGTGTTGGGCGCAAGCGGCTGGCAAACTTTTTGGCGCGTGACGTTGCCGAATATAAAATGGGGATTACTTTACGGGGTGATTTTGTGCAATGCCCGCGCGATGGGCGAGTTCGGCGCGGTCTCGGTCGTCAGCGGCCACATTCGCGGCGGCGCAGGTTCGCTCGGCACCAACACCATGCCGCTGCACGTGGAAATTCTTTACAACGAATATAATTTCACCGGCGCATTTGCCGTCGCGTCGTTGCTGACATTTCTCGCGCTCGTCACGCTCGTGTTGAAAACTTGGGTGGAATATAAAAACACGGCGCTGCACGGAACCGCATTTACGCCCGTGCCGGTTGGGAAAAAATGAATGTGATGCAAATGATAAATGCGCGAACCCTCACCCCGTCCCTCTCCCATCCGATGGGAGAGGGAGAATCGTTCGCTGGTTATTTGAAATGTTGTGCGACGGATTTTGTTGAATGGTCTTTCGCAAATCGAAAAAATGTCCAATTGCTGTTCCCTCTCCCGTCGGACGGGAGAGGGTCAGGGTGAGGGCAAAGGAAAATAATTTTGCATGAGTGTAGAAGTAAAGAACGTCACGAAAAAATTCGGCAATTTCACTGCGCTCGACAACGTGAACCTGAAAATTGAATCCGGCGAACTCATCGCGCTCCTCGGGCCGTCCGGTTCCGGCAAAACGACGTTGTTGCGCACGATTGCCGGTTTGGAATTTCCCGATCCCGCTACCTCCGATTCACCCGCGCAGGTTTTATTTTACGGCGAAGACGTGACGCAAATTCCCGCGAGCCAGCGCAAAGCCGGATTTGCCTTTCAACATTACGCGCTTTTTCGGCACATGAGCGTTTTTGAAAACATCGCGTTCGGTTTGCGCGTTCGGCCAAAAACGACACGGCCAAACGAAGAAAAAATTCGCGCGCGCGTCGGCGAACTTTTGAAATTGATCCAACTTGAACCGCTCGCCAAAAGATTTCCCACGCAACTTTCCGGTGGCCAGCGCCAACGCGTCGCGCTCGCCCGCGCGCTCGCCGTCGAACCAAAAGTTTTGTTGCTCGACGAACCCTTCGGCGCGCTCGACGCAAAAGTTCGCAAAGAATTGCGCCGCTGGCTGCGAAAATTACACGACGAAATTCACATCACCACTTTGTTCGTCACGCACGATCAGGAAGAAGCGCTGGAAGTCGCCGACCGCGTCGCCATTTTGCGCGACGGAAAAATCGAGCAGATCGGCACGCCCGAAGAAATTTACGACAATCCCGCGTCGCCGTTCGTTTATGATTTTCTCGGCAACGTGAATTTGTTCAGCGGCCGCGTGCGCGAAGGCACGGTGACCATTGGCGAAACTGAATTTTCTCTGCCGGAAAAAGCCGGCGAAACAGAAACGAACACCGTTGCGTTTGTGCGTCCGCACGACATCCGCATCACGCGCGAGGCGGGCGGACAAAAAACATTTCCCGCGCGAATCATTCGTTGCAACGCCGCCGGCCCGCTGGCGAATCTGGAATTGGAACGGCGCGATGGCGGCGGAAATTTTGCCGCGCAATTGGGCAAGGAAGAATTTCAGCAACTACAATTAAAAAACGGAGACGAAGTTTTTGTAGAATTAAAAAACGTAAAAGTTTTTTCCGACGATTATTCGATTTAGCAGGCTATAGGCTGTGGGCTTACGGTCTGAAATTATAATCGCCTAAAGCCCAAAACCCCGCGCCCACTGCCTCTCTTACATTTTTGAAACGGTTATTTGAGTTTGTTCCGGCTTTCCAATAATTTCCGGCATGGCCGAAAAACATTCTCGCAGCATCATCAAGGCAGTTTCGTGGCGCGTCACCGGCAGCATTGACACGTTGATCATCACTTTTCTTGTTACGGGAAAATTGAAATGGGCGTTCACGATCAGCGGCGTGGAGTTGTTCACGAAAGTTTTTTTGTATTACGTTCACGAACGGGTATGGCACAAAATAAAATGGGGAAAAATTACGGAGCGTCCGAATTATGAAATTTGATTTGCTCGCGCAAAAAAAAATCGTAAATCGTAAATCATAAATCTGAAATGAAGGTGGGGTGGCCGACGGGATTCGAAAACGTATTTGCCATTTTCTAGAATTTCATAAAAACGCCAATAATGCTTGCAAATAAAGGGTGAAATGCACGTTTTGATTTTATGCCTGAAAACCTATCGTGACGCATTTTGACACGTTCACTGTCGGAAATTGTCGGAAAAATCTCTGTGGTAATCTGCCCTTGCCAGCGTCCAAGACGCGCCAGCGGCAAACATAGCGCGCCCGGCTCGGTATGGCCGGACACCACAGGCACAAGGATTCTTTTCTGGCGATGCTTTAACAGGGTGATTTCGGAACACCGTCGCTCTTTTATGCACGACTTTTTGGGAATAAAATACACGAAAACTTGCCGCCCGTGCTGATTGCAAAGCTGCCGCGTCCTTCCGTGTGTGGATTGCGGATTTCGTTTTACACAAATTTTTCTGCGAAATGAGTCCGTTTTCCTTGCAGGTCGCCGCCCTGCACCGCCCTTTCATGCGTGAGTTTTGAATTGCAAGAAACACTAAAAAATGGCGCGGCGCGCTTCTAATCCACCTTTTGAGTCCGTTTTCCTTGCTGGTAGCACACTGGCAACGCTCTCTCGTGCGTGCGTTCTAAAAAACATTATACAAGAAAAAGTTGGCGCGGCGGCGATTTGCTTCCCTGTTGGTAGCCCACTGGCAAGGCTCTTTCGTGTGTGGGTTTGGAAAATCCATTTACACGGATTTTGTTTTTAGACGCGCGGATTGCGTTCGCGTCTCGCCACTGGTGAACAATGCCAGGAACGATTCGCCGGACTGTCTGACGCCAGCGTGAGCGTTCACGCTGCCGCTTTAATTGCGGGCTTGGCTGGTTTCAAATTGCGAATCTCGGCTCTCACTTTTTTCAGACCGTCACGCAAGGTTTCAATTATTTCAGTGTCCGGCTTCGATCTTTCCCATCGGTGGCGTTAATGCGCCGCTCCGTTGTCATGTCCGCCTGCACCACCACCATCCGCTTTTGCAATGCCAACGTGCGGACGAGATTCAGGAAAAAACTTTTGCCGCTGCCAAACCGTCCCATCACGATGCGGAAAGCCGCGCCGCCTTGCTCAATGCTTTCCAAATTGGCGAGCATGGCCTTCACTTCGTCTATGCGGCCAACTTGAATCAAGTGGATTCCGGTGCGCGGCACAAGTCCGGCCTGCAATGAATTCAGCACCGCGTCACGTTCACGTCGTTTAATTTCAGCCATAAACTTTTTCCTTTGCAATCAATTCGCGGCGGATGACTACCGGGTCTTCGCCATCCAAAATAAAATCTCCCAGTTTTTCATCCGCCCATTCATTGAGTGTGTCACGAATGTTCAATGGCATAAAGTGAAACTCATCCGCAAGTGATTTGAAATCTTTTTGGGGCCATGAATCGCGAGCAAGCAAGCGTTCAAGAACCGGATGAAACGCTGCATCAAGCCCGTTGAATCGCGTTGGCTGTGGCGAAGCATTGGCGTCGCTGGAAACTTTCGGGATTTCCGGCGCAGGCAAGGTGATGGTTGCCGACGGCGCAATTAATTTTTCCGGCTCGTCCTCCATCACGATGGAAAGAATTGCCGTAACCTCTTTGGTGTCGTTCTGAATGGCATAAATTTTATCTGGGTCGAGTGCGAAGCCTTTGGGCGCGGGCATAGCAATCGGCTCTGGGATTTTTTTGCCGCGTATGCCGAGCCTACGCCCGGCAGCTAAAAATGTCTCAAGCACAGAGACTTTTTGCGAACTTGCTTCCGGTGCTGTGCGAGATTGTTCTTTCCGCGCCGCCAACTTGTCATGCAAATCTCGCCATCGTGCGTCCAGGGCTTTCCAATCATTAAAATTCCATTTCATTTCTGTCAGAGTCGAGTCGTCAATAACAATTCCCGGATGATCAATTCTCCATTGATTCCAAAGCTGCCTGTCTCCCTCTGAAACATCATTCTGAACCACGTCCCGTTGCGGCCACGGGCAGATTTCATTGATGAATTTTTCAAGCGTGTCATGGCGAATTTTTAACAACTTAAAAACATCCTCCAAAACACGACGTTCCCCGTCCGTGATAAAATTGTTGGCCGCCGCCACCTCCACCAGCAATTTTCCGATCACCAGCCGTTTGTCTGCCGGAACAGACCGGGCAATTTTAGCGGCAGTTTTTGATGCCAAGGAAAGTTCTTGAACCAATAATTGTTCCAAGATGAGCAGCCGCTTGTGGTCTGTCAGCGAAAGACCAGGCAGGTTTTCAATTGCCTGACGAAACACCTCAAGCTCCACGAGGTCTATCTGCCCGTCGGCTGTGGTGATGAGAATGCAAAGCCGCAACAAGTTGGCCGCGCCAAGATAAGCCGTCGAAGGATGAATCGGATCACCGTCGAACGATTTGAATAAAGCGAGCGTGTCCAGCTTTTCATATTTGCCACTTCCGAAACGTGCATCCGGCTCGACACAGTAACCTCTTGATTCAATCGCGTCAGCGATTTGACAGCACAAACCTTTTGTAAGGGTCGTATATTCTCTGAAAGGATAAAACACATGGCCAACCGGCAACCAGTGACCACCGAGACATTTATTATTTCGCTCCAAAACTATATCTAGCCATTTTGTAAATCTCTCAATTGGAACATTGCTGATATATGTGGCTGGTTTTTGGATTGCCGAGCGCGGTTGCGCGTAGTTTGGCGTAACGCGTGCCGGGACGAAATTGTTTGAGGCCGTTTTTTTGAAAAAAACAGGAGTGACTTCGGCTTTGCAATTGGGGCAGGTTCGGATTTTTCCAACCGTGCCTGATGGAACATCAATTTGCCCGCCGCAAGCTGGACAAAACATTTCGTAATGCTGCCTTAAATCTTTGGGCGCTTCGGGAATTATTTCTCGCGGACTTGAATTTTGCGGTTTGGCGGCTTCCTGAATCGTGACTTCTTTCGACGGTGTTTTGTAAGATGAACTTTGACGCTTCTTAAACCATTTATCCCATATATTTACTCTTTGCGACAATCCTACTTCTGATTTTTCGGGCGCGGCTGACGCGGTTGTTCGCAAATTTTTATGGTGTTCAATCAACAGTTTGGCAATCCCTACCGTGATGCCTTCATCAAACTTGCCACCTAGAGCGCGAAGTTTTTCTTTCTGCTTCACCGTCGCCGGGGCATTGCGCCAATCTTGTTCTGTGCTTGGAGCGGAATTTTGGCTAGGCCGATTCTGTCCAAAGTCCGGCGCGGCATTGTCGGTGACTGCAAATTCTCGCGGATTTAAGTTTTGTGGTTTGGGTGGTTCTGGAAATGGCTCTGGTTGCTTTTTCGCACCGTCGTTCTGCTGCGAATTCCAACGCTCCATCGCAGCCAAATATTTTTCATAACGCCGCCGATTCTCCGCCTCGGTTTGCTGAAACTCTACGGGCAAATAAGGCTCTAAAGAATATTTAAGGTAGAACGGCGGTTCTGGTTCTCCTGCCCGCTGGTCAATTTCTTGCGTTGACGAAATTTGAAGATTCAACCGAACAACGATTTCATGGTCGAGCGGAGTTACTAACCTGCCGCAATCAGGACACCAATATCGCCCATTATGCTCAACAAGTTTGCTCTTTCGGCACTGTGAACACCACGTTGCAGCGGGCGGGCTTGCTGCGGTTTCTTTTTTTTGCCGTTCAATGTTTTCTCGCGTGCTTAACCGCCCGTGCTGAATCCGCCACTCGTCCCATGCCTTTTCACTCAATCCCCTTGCTTCACCAAATGTTAATTTTTGTCCCGGCTCTGTGCCGTAAGAACCATACAAAGCTATCCAATTATGCCATCCCTCTTGCGTCATGACACGCGCTTCATCATAAGTTAGAGGCGTCTGCCTAGCTGAAAGGGCTTCGCGTTTCGTGCTTGGCACGCTGACTACTGTTTCCGTTTTCTGAATTGTGATTTCTGGCGGCGGAATTTGTTTGGCCTTGGCCCATAGTTTCCAAGCGGGGTCGTTGGCACGGCCTGTTCGCTCCAAGTATTGCTGCGGCGTTTCAACCGTGGGGGTTTTGATCGTCGCGGCTCGCTCAAGTGACACGGACACTTTAGACCATTTCTTTTTTTGAAATTGCCAATCCGCTTCCTTGTCTGGAAATTCTCTGGCACACTCCTCAAGTGCGTCGCTTGCTTTCCCTATGGTGATGTCACCATTCCATGTGCAACCGAAAAATTTCAACTTCTCCTTTTGCTTTTCGGTCGCGGGCAGATTGTTTTGGTAATCGGCTTCTGCGGCTGGAAATTGTCTGGCGCAATCCTCAAGTGCATCATCGGCCTGTCCCGCCGTGATGCCGTCATCCCAAGTGCAGCCGAAGAAACGAAGTTTCCCCTTCTGCTCGTCGGTCGCCGGTTGGTTGCGCCAATCCTCGCTCATGGAATTATTTTCACAATGCCCGGCAGTTTGGCGCGTCTTTATTTTCCCTTCAATTCAATTCCGAGCGCAGACCCCCTTGGGGATGGAAGGGGGCGAGCATTCGGGGATGGGCGGGGGCTTGGGGTTTTGCCACGCCATATTTTCACCAACGGCGGCGCGGACGGCTGGCGTGCCGGATGCCTGCGAGCTAGCGCGATGTGTTCTTGCCGAAACACCGCCGCGTTTGATAGTTTCCGACCATGCTGGTCTTTATTGATGAATCGGGCGACCCCGGCTTGAAAATCGGCAGCGGTTCCACGGATTATTTCATCGTAACGCTCGTTGCGTTTGAGGAAAACGACGAGGCGTTAAAGACAGATCAGCGGATTGAACTGTTGAAGCATGAGCTTGGGTTTCCGCCGCATTTTGAATTTCACTTCACCAACATTAAAGGTTCTTACCGCGCAGCGTTCCTGTCCGCCGTGGCGAGCTACGGCTTTTTTATTTCAGCATCGTGATTAACAAGCGGAAGCTGACGAGCGAAGGATTCAAGTTCAAGGAGTCGTTTTACAAATACGCCTGCGGTCTGGTTTTTGAAAACGCCAAGCCTTACTTGAACGACGCGACGGTGGTGATTGACGGCAGCGGCAGCCGGGAATTCCGGCGGCAGCTTGGAAGTTATTTGCGAAGACGCACCAATGACACAAAGAGCAATGCGCGGGTCATCGGGAAGATAAAAATTCAGGATTCAAAGCGGAATAATCTGCTGCAACTGGCGGACATGATTTGCGGAGCGGTGGCGCGGAGTTACACACGAAAAGATGACGCGCAAACGTATCGCCGCTTGATTGCGCATCGGGAAATCTACGTTCAACTGTGGCCAAAATAAAAAACTCCGGCTCTATCCTTTCGGAACGCGCACCATACGGTGACAGTTCGAGCCGGAGTTGTTATCCGCCTCAACACTACACAAACCCAAGCAGCGCGTCAACAAACGTCGCGGTAGGCAATGCGCCTACCTTTTTTCGTCGAAAAAGCCAATGATTTCATGCTTTTTTAAGGCCGCTGGTGAATTTAGGCTGGAATATCGTATTCAATCAATGTTTGCAATGTGTTGGTGATGGCCGGAGTTGCATAATTGGTCAATTTGCCGTTTTCCC
The DNA here is from genome assembly GCA_036509895.1 of Verrucomicrobiia bacterium. Classification (GTDB taxonomy): domain Bacteria; phylum Verrucomicrobiota; class Verrucomicrobiia; order Limisphaerales; family UBA11358; genus UBA11358. The sequence goes on along the minus strand of DATCEV010000056.1, from coordinate 104,159 downwards.
CCGCGCTAACTTTCAAAACGGCGGCGCGTATTGGAAAATTATGAAGCTGGCCAGATACCTTCGCGTTCCAAGCGCGTTTCAATTACTTGGTCATTCACTTCAAAAACATTTTCCATCGCGTCGGCAAAAGCGTGCCTGTAGTGGCCGATGTTGTTGAGATTGGGAATGGCTTTGGTCAGATTCGCTTTGAATCTTTCCAATTCCGCAGTCAGGCGATCCGGCGGAACTAACAGGCGTCCGGCAAATTCATTGGCCGCCTGCTCAAGCGTGTATTGCTGGCTGTGATAGCCCTTTGTCCAAGCGGCAAATTCCCCAAAATTTTTGAAAGCCGCTTTCGCCGCAATCTCGCGGTGAAGAATAAAATGCCCCAGTTCGTGCGCTACGGAAAAACGCAATCGCCGCTGTTTCCAGCGCGGGCCTTTTTCCCATACGATGTATGCTTCCGCGTCAACGTAAATGCCGGTGAAATCGTGCATCAATGCGGCATCGGAGTCATATTTTTCAAACAGGTCGTCAAAGGGAATGATGTCCAGCTTCAAATCTATTTCCGCGAGCGTGAACACGTCCACAGGCAAATGCGCCAAGTCGCCACGCAAATACTGTTTGCGAAACGTCTCTACTTGTTCCCAGATCGCTTCCTTGCCATTCATTCGCAATCCGGGTCAACTGCGGCTGTGGACTTTTCGCAAGTCCTCGATGAATTGCTTCAACTTGTCGCCTTCCAGTTCTTTTCCGCGAACCACGCGGAAAAATGCGGGCAGTTTTTCCATCAGCCGTTCGTCGGATGCGATGTCTTCGGGAATTTGCTTCCGCGACAGCGCGGCAAGGTCAAAAAGTTCCTGTTTTTCTTTTCCGCGAACAACGAAAAATTCCGCCCAAGTTTCCAAAATTTCAATGTCCTTTGGCGCGGGATTCACGTCGCGTTCCAACTTGCTCCAGTTGCTTGCGTCAATGCCTAATTCATCGCAGCAATCGCGGAGCGTCATCCGTTTGCGGACTCGCAACCCTTTTAGTTTTTCGCCGAATGTCATAAGGTGTGTGGTGGTTTTTAATTCGTCGGCCGAGCGTATTAGCGATTGGTAGAATTTATACCACAAGGCGGACGCACGTCAAGCTCTAACGGTTAGAGCCTTTTCCTCGCGCTGATTTTTGAAACGGCGGCGCGCGGCGCGACTGGCACGCGGCTGCCTGCCGGTGAGCGAACGAAGCGGCTAATTGAATTGCACCTTTGGCATCGTCGCGCGGCTTGGCAGTCTTGGCAATCTGACGATGTTCGCCGGTTGCGCTGGCGCGATGGCAAACCAATTTTTCGCATCATCCGCCGTCACCAATTCGCGGTAGTGGCCGAAAATCATGCCGGGCGAATTGCCCGCTTCCAATGCCACTTGCGCGACGTTCTGAATATCCGCGACGCGGTAGGAAATAAACGAATGGCGGAGTCCGTTCGCTTTCCATTTCACTTTCGCGGCAACCGAAGTTTCATTCTGCTTGTTATTGAACGCCGTCCCGTTGTCAGCCGGAAACAGCAAGCCGGTTTTTTTGGCGTGCGGTTTCAACCATTCGGCGAGATTCGGCAGAATCGGCACAATGCGACGGCTGGCGGTCTTGGCGTTGCCAGCGGTGATTTCAATATGGCCGCGTTTGAGCTTCACGTCCTGCCATTGCAACCGCATGACTTCGGCGGAGCGCAAACCGGCAAAGGCTTGAATGGCAACAATCGGTTGAAAATCTTCCGGCGCGGCGTCGAGCAACCGGCGGATTTCCTTTGGCGAATAAATTTCAATCGCGCTGGCAGACTTGGATTTAATCCGCTCCGTGGCGGTGACGGGATTTTCCCCCCGCGCAATATATCCCCGCGATTCGGCAAACTTAAAAAGGGTGCTGGCATGGTTGCGGAAGTTGCGGACGGTGCGCGGCGCGGCGTCCATGCCGTCAAACCACGTTTGCAAGTCGGGCGTCCTTACCATGTCCACATTCATCGAAAACCTTTTCGCCAGCGTATTGAGACGAGCCCGCAAGTCTTGAATGTAACGCACGCTGGCCTTGCGATTTTCTTTCAGGGCAATCAGTTCGTCGGCAACCTGCTGGACGGTTCGCGCTTCACGGTTCGCCGGGTTGCGCTGCGCGTAGAATTTCGCCGCCTCGACGATCAAATCCGCGCCCAGATACTTCACGGCTTCTCCGTAGCGTGCGGCAACCAGTTCAAGCGGTGTTTCCAGTCCGGCGGCGCGCAATAGTTCAATGGCGCGGCCATAGCTGGCGGCTTCGCTACCGCGTAGCTTCGCGGCGGATGTATCGCCATTTGCCAGCAACCGGCCAATGCGTTGCGCTTCGCGTATGGCTTCGGCTGGATCGGATTTACTTTGCAGGCGACGCTGGCCGCGCGAGTAATCGGCAACCTCAAACACCTGATACGTCTTGCCGCTGGCCTTGTGGAATTTATCACGGCGATAAATGGGAACGGTGCTGTTGCCGCTCTTTTCAACACGCCATGCCTTCGTTTTTGCGGTCTTGGATGCTGTTTTCATAAGGTAGGAATACAGTAGGCAAACTGTCGGAAAATGTCAACATGGAACTATTTACGGGCAGCGAAAAACCGCAATAAATCCTTTGTTTTCAATGCTTTATTGCGGTTAAAAAAGATGGGGTGGCCGACGGGATTCGAACCCGCAACAACAAGCTCCACAAGCTTGGACTCTACCATTGAGCTACGACCACCAACGTTGACACGATAGTTTTTTCGCGCGCGCGCGTCAAGTTTGGGGAAAGCGAACGATTGTCCGGCGCGCAACCGCTTCGAAACAACTACAGCCAAATCGTCTTGTTTAATGGAACCGGATTTGTTGAATTATTCGGAGCCATGCCATCCGCACCCCAACCGTCTGCCACGAAATCCTGGCGGCAATTATTCTCACGGCTTCACTGGAGTTGGTGGTTTGTGCTGGCAGCATTGATGACCGTGGCTTTCGTGCGATTAAGATTGTTAAATTTTCCATTGGAGCGGGATGAAGGCGAATACGCCTATGCCGGCCAGCTAATTTTGCAGGGCATTCCGCCTTATGAACTCGCTTACAACATGAAATTTCCAGGAACTTATCTGGCTTATGCTTTTATCATGGCGCTGTTTGGCCAGACGCCGGCGGGAACCCTGTTCGGCGCGGCGATTTTGATGAAACAACATGCGATAATAATCGCGGCCTGGGCATTCATGGCTTTGGGAGTTCAAAATTTTCAAAAAACGCGGAAATTCAATCTGCGACATTTCACTTTGCCCGGAATTTTTGGTCTCGGGGCGGCTTTGCCATTTCTACTCTGCTGCGGCTGGCTGGTCGCCATGGGTGTTTTTGGAAAATTCTGGTTTTGGACCATTAAATTATGCACGCGCATATGTGTCCATCAGTTCATTGACTGATTCAAAAGCGGCTTTTGCAAGAATGGGAAGCTGGCTGTTTTCCACGACCTTTCCATGGTGGCCGTTAGTCGTTGTGGCAATGATATGGCTGTGGATGGACAAGCGGCTGATTCCAATCCGTTTCAGACTGTCAGGTTTTTTTATCGCTTCAGTCTTGACGGTTTTTCCGGGATTTTATTTCCGGCAGCATTATTTTTTGCTGGTTTTGCCGGCGGCGGCATTGCTCATCGGTTGTTCAGTCAGTTCCCTGCGGCGACTTGGAGAAAAAAAATGGCCGCATTCATTATGGCGCGGCTGGCCACTGTTCGGCTGGTCGTTTTTTTTGGCGGCCACGATTTTTGTGAATTTTGAAATCTGGTTCAAAGTTCCCTTGCCGGAAACAGTGAGACTCGTTTATGGATCGGACACGCTTTTGGAAGGGCAGTCTGCCGGAAAATTGATCCGCGCGCATTCGTCGCCTTCTGACAAGGTGGCGATACAGGGTTCTGAACCGGAAATTTATTTTATCGCGCGCCGGCATTCCGCCACAGGATACATCTATGTCTATCCCTTGATGGAAACACAACCCTTTGCGCGCCAAATGCAGGACGAGATGATCCGGGAAATTGAAACTAACGCCCCGGCCTTCATCGTTTACGCCCACAATTTCGCTTCTTGGATGAAAAACCCTGATTCTGATCCACACATTTTCAACTGGTGGGACGATTATCAGACCAATTACACACTGGTTGGCATAGTTGATTCCGCTGCCCCGGCTCGCGAAATCTGGGGTGAATCCGCCGTCGCCGCCTATGGAAACCAAGTGCGCGGATTTGGCTTCGCCATCTATCAACGGAAAACCATGCGTTAGTTTCACGGCGAGAATTTGAATTTTTGTTTCAAGGATTAAACTTCCGCCTGTTCCTTCATTGCCAATACCGCGCGCGCGCTTTAGAATTTTTCCCGTTCATGTCCGAATACAAAGTCCAATTTGAAGTTTTTGAAGGCCCGCTTGATTTGCTGCTTTACCTCATCAAAAAAGAGGAAGTGGACATTTACGAGGTCAACCTCACCAAGCTCGCCACGCAATTCATCGCGCACATTGACCTCATGCGCGAATTCGACCTTGAGGTCGCCGGCGAATTTCTCGTGATGGCCTCGACGCTCATGTATATCAAGAGCCGCGAACTTTTGCCCGTGGAGCAGCAGGTCGTCGTCGAAGGCGAGGACGAAGGCGAAGATCCGCGCTGGGAATTGATCCGCCAGCTCGTCGAATATAAAAAATTCAAGGACGCCGCCGCGCAATTGCAGGTGCGCGAAGCCGAGCAGGAAAACATTTTTCCGCGCCTGCCCGGTAAATTGGAATTTGAATCCAATGTGCCTGCGACGAAACCAGACGTTTCCATTTTCGACCTGCTCAACGCCGTCAACGGCGTGCTGCAACGGTTCAAAAAACGCGAAGGCGACGCGCGCGACATCTTCGAGGACAAATGGACCGTCAGTGAAAAGATCGAATCAATCCTGAAAATCCTTTCCGAACGCGGCGGCGTGCGCTTCGCCGAATTGTTTGAGAGCGCCGCGAGCCGCGCGGAAGTCATCTGCACCTTTCTCGCGCTGCTGGAATTGATCCGGCTCAAGCAACTCGTCTGCGTCCAGCCCGAAGCGTTTGCGGAAATTGAAATCCGGCGAGCGGAAACAGCCGTGCTGGCTGTGCCAATCAAAAATTCGGATTCAACCAATCAATGAATCACCAAGCCGTATATAAAGATTTCACTGCCCGGTTCAAATTGCTCATCGGCAAGAATCCGCATTTGATCACCACAACATTAAGCAACATTTTCACGATGCGGCTGATTGGAAATAAAACGCATGGTGATTTGGCGGAGATTGCGATTGCGGAGTTCATCAACCAGTTCATGTATGATTTCAAATCCATTCATACTGGAAAAGACCTTTACCGTGCCAAGCAGCACGAAGAGGACATCAAAATCATCAATGAAATCACGAAAGAAGAATTTCCTGTAAGTCTCAAAGCTTATGGTGACGGTCCGTTGCAACTTTCCACCGACAAAAATTTCCTGATGTTTCCAAAACTGCAAAAATTCGGGAAGTTGATTGAAAAGAAAGAACATCTTGCAGAATTATGGGCGGATGAAGTTTTTAATGATTTTGGAAGCATCAATGTGCTGCCGCTGATTTATGATGAGAAACGGCAACGCTGCAACATTCTCGTTTTCGATTACGAAGCGGCAAAAAAGAATGTCGCCCGTATTGTGTTTTCTGAAGAAGGCAAAGGCCGCAAACATCCGGTGTTTCGCTTTTACGACAAGGAAGGTGATTATGTTTGCGAAGTGCGTTATGGCGGCGGCACGGCGAACGCGCTCCAGCGCGGTCTCTGGACGCACACAAAAAATTGCAAGTATTTTGAAAGCGTGACAAACGGCTGGATTGATTACTCGCACAATCTGGTTCTCGTGAAATTATTTTCGCACGCCTTGATTGCCACGAGCAAAGGCCATGAAGCAGCCTTGATAAATTTGAAAGAAGATATTGAAGAACAGAAGCGGCACTCTAAATTAAGGTGAAATGCAGACATTAAGTTTATTTGACGACATGGTGGTTGATGCACCGGAAACGGAAGGCATCAAATACGCCGGGTCAAAACTCAAGCTGCTGCCGCACATTCTTCAACTCGTCAACAAAGTCAGTCCCAAAACGGTGCTGGACGGTTTTGCCGGCACGACGCGGGTTTCCCAAATGCTGGCGCAAACCGGCCATCGCGTGATTGCCAATGACATTTCCGTTTGGTCGAAAATTTTCGGGACATGTTATCTTTTGAATTCGCATTCAGAGAGTCATTATCAGCCGCTGATTGATCATCTAAATTCGTTGTCAGGAAAAGACGGCTGGTTCACGGAACATTACGGCGGCGATCCAAATAGCGGCTCATCCGTGGGCGAAGACAATCTCAAAAAGCCGTGGCAGAAGCACAACACGCGACGGCTGGATGCGATTCGGGATGAAATCGAACGCCTTTCGCTTTCGGAAACTGAAAAAGCCGTGCTGCTAACCAGCCTTATTTTTGCATTGGATGAAGTGGACAGCACGCTAGGTCATTTTGTTTCTTATCTCAACGACTGGTCTCCGCGTTCTTACAATGAATTGCATTTGAAAGTTCCCCGGCTCGTTCCGCAAACGGAACCACACTCTGTTCATCGGGGCGATATTTTTGATTTAGTGCCGAAAGTAGAAGTTGACCTTGCCTACTTCGATCCACCATATGGATCAAGCAACGAAAAGATGCCGCCGTCACGCGTGCGTTACGCCGCATATTACCATCTTTGGACTTCCATCTGTCTTTATGACAAGCCGGAATTATTCGGCAAAGCCAAACGTCGCACCGACACTTCTGATACCGTCGCGAATTCAGTCTTTGAAGATTTTCGGAAAAATGATTCAGGACGGTTTGTCGTCGTGGAGGCCATTGAACGGTTGCTGAAAACCACCCGTGCTGGACACATCATTCTATCTTACAGTTCCGGCGGACGCGCCACGGCGGAGGAATTGAACGATGTCATCACATCCGCCGGGCGACTGGTTGAAGTTCTTGAAATTGATTATCGAAAAAATGTCATGGCTGGAATGCGCTGGACAAACGAATGGGTCAGCGAAGCCGAATTGCCGAACAGAGAATTTTTATTTTTGATTGAAAAATAATTTTTGCCTTTAGATTTACCATGGAACTTAAATTCATTCTCGAATCACTGCTGTTCTCCGCGCAAAAACCTTTGAGCGTGAAAGAACTTCGCGAAATCCAGATTTGAAAATGCGCGAAATCATTTTTTACAAGACTGATCTTGGCCGCGACCCGGTTGGGGAATTTTTAACGCAACTTGAGCCGGGCGCTCGCGCCAAGACCGTGCGCGCGTTGGAATTATTGCGGACACTGCCGTTTGTGCCGTCGAAATTTTGGCAGAAAATGCGCGGCACGGAAAATTTATGGGAATTGCGCGTGGAATACGCTGGAAACATTTATCGAATTCTGTCCTGCACTTACAAGGGCAACCGCGTAATTTTGCTGCACGGCTTCCAGAAGAAATCACAAAAGACACCCCAACAGGAAATTGAAATTGCCGAGCAGCGCAAGAAGCGATATCTTCAAATACACGGTTATTTATGAACGATGACTTGCAAAAATTTCACGACGCGAACACGGCTCGCGATCCGCAATACGCAGTCGCCCGCCAGTTGCTGGATTTGGGCGAAGCGGTCATGCAGTTGCGAGAAAGCGCGAAGCTCACGCGCGGCCAATTGGCAAAACTTTTGCGGGTCAAGGCTTCTGACATCGCCATCGTCGAAGAAGAAACGCCGCGCGCGTCCGCAGGATTGCTGGAAGCCGCAGTGAGACTGCTGGTTCAAAAATCGTCCAAATCTGAAATTGAACAAGATTCTGAAATCACCGGCTCGCTTCGCGTGGTCCGACATCTTCGTCCCGCGCTGGTCGCGGCATAAATTGCGTCGGCTTCAATTTCCGATGCCTCTTTTTTTGATTGAAGGCATGACGACCGCTGCATTTTCAAGTATCGTTTGCGGAGTCCGATCTGGCGAAAATTATCACGATTTATGAACCTGACCCAAAAGAATGGATTGACCATCGAAAACGGAGGTAATCATGTTTAAGTGCCACGTCTGCGGCCACACCGCCGCCAAATCCGAATTCGTGAACGAAGTTTTCACGATTGGAAATCGTCGTGTGCTCGTCGAACACATTCCCGCGCAAGTTTGCGAACATTGCGGCGAAGCGATTTTTCCCCGCGAGACGACGGAAAACATCCGCCGCATGGTGCATGACGCGAAACGCCCGATTCGCACCGAACCGCTGGATGTTTTTGCGATGGCGTAAAAATTATTTCGCCCGTCCGCTTAATTTTCATGGAACTTAAATTCATTCTCGAATCACTGCTGTTCTCCGCGCAAAAACCTTTGAGCGTGAAAGAACTTCGCGACGTCCTCGCCAGCGCCGCCGAACACGAGGACGCCGACGCCACCGCCAAAGCGCTCGCCAAAACCAAGGAAGGCGAGTTGACCGCCGCGCTCGAACAGCTCGCGCTCGAACACGAGGCCGCCGCGCGCAGTTACCGGCTCGCGTGCGTCGCCGGTTCTTGGCAGTTCGTCACGCAGCCGGAATTTTCCCAGTGGCTGCGCGCGCTTGTCGGCGTGAAGATCCGACCGTCGCGGCTCTCGCAGCCCGCGCTGGAGACGCTCGCCATCATCGCGTATCGCCAGCCCATCACGCGCGCCGAGGTCGAGCAGATCCGTGGCGTGAACGTGGACGGCACGATGCAGACGATCATGGAACGCGGTCTCGTCGAGTCGGTCGGCCGCGCGGAAGTCGTCGGCCGCCCGAACACTTACGGCACGACAGCGCTGTTCCTCGAATACTTCGGCCTGCGCGGTCTGGAAGATTTGCCCGCCGCGGACGAACTCCGCCGCATCCCCGTTGAAAAACCGCCCGCACCCGTCACGGCTGATCCCGGCCTGGCGACGGCGGCGCCGGAGCAATTGAAGTTGGAAGAGGCAGAAAAAATGCAGAATTCGGAAAGTGAAAGTCAAAAAGTTGAAACGGAAAATCCGCAATAAATTTTAATTTTATGGCCAAACAAACTGTAAAATTTACTGCTGTCAAAACTTCAACGAAACCTGCGACAGTCAAATTCAGGACGAAATCTGGCGAGGTGGTCTCATTCAAGGCATTGAAGACTGTAAAGCAAAAACAAGTGGTTACATTCCGCGCGAAAAAGTAAATGAAGCGAATCTACTTGGACAGCAATATCCTAATCGCTCATTTTTCTAATTGCTCATCCGAAGAAGCAAAAAAGAAAATGGTCGAAGAGGCTTTGCTTGTTTTTGACGAACTCCAAGACTTTGAGCTTTGCACGTCTATGTGGGCGCTTTCAGAAACAATTAACATCTTAGTTTCTCGGCAAAAAATGGATCGCGGAACAGTTGCCGAAATTGAAAGTCAGCTTGTGAATGAAAAGCGGTTAGGTGACCTGAAATTATGCTTTGTTGAAGTCAGTCCAAAGAGAGATTACGACTTCGCAGAATTTTTCTTTCATTTGAGACAGGCTATTCTCAAATATCATTCCGGCGTAGGTGACATCATTCATAGCGTTATTATGAAAAATAACCGAATTGAAAATATTTTGACATTCGATGAAAAGAAAGATTTCACACAAATTCCCGGCCTCACGGTGCTTTATCCGAAAGACATAAAGTTTCAAAAGAAAAAGGAAACATAATTGGTTCGCCGCATGGCAGATTTACCATTGTTTTTAGAGTCCATTTGCGCTAATTTGTCCCCGTGAAAGTAAAAGAGAAAAAGCAGCGCGCCGAATTGCCGTTTGATCCGGTGCTGTTCGCCGCCACCGTGCCTTCACGCAAGCCGACCACGAAAGATGTAGCGGACATCAAAGCACACAAAGAGGATTTGATCGAGCCGCAGGATTACGAATCAATGGATGACATGGTCAAGGATTTGTGATTTTCCGTCGCACAGTTCGCTTCAAAAAAGAATTCGCATTGCTTCCTGCCGAAATTCAGCGCGTGGCTCGCGCAAAATTTGCATTGTTCTCGAACAACTGGCGTCATCCTTCGCTGAACGTCCATAAACTTGAAGGCAGAACCTGGCACGACCATCAGGTTTTCGATCTTTATGTGACGGACAAATATCGCGTGTTGTTCGTGATTGACCATGACGTGATTGTTTCATTTTCCATCGGCACGCACGGAATTGTTTCCAAGTAAGCGCGCGAAACAGGTTTGATTCTTCCTTCGTAATTCAGCATTCTTTCTTCACTTGAACATTCCCGAACATCGCAAGGCGATTGACAAGCTGGACGCGCGCATCGTCCGGCTGCTCAACGAGCGCACGCGCCACGTCCTCGCCATCGGCGACATTAAATTGAAAGCCGGTGAAGAAATTTATGCGCCGCATCGCGAACGCGCCGTGTTCGAGCGCGTCTGCGAAGCCAACGCCGGGCCGATGACGGACGAGCAGTTGCGCGCGATCTACCGCGAAATCATGTCCAGCGCGCTCGCGCTCGAAAAGACCATGACCATCGCGTATCTCGGCCCGGAGGCGACGTTCACGCATCAGGCGGCGATCCGCCGGTTCGGTTCGAGCCTGCGTTACGCGTCGCAAAAAACTATCGCGGACGTTTTCACCGAGGTCGCCAAGAACCGCGCGGATTACGGCGTCGTGCCCGTGGAAAATTCCACCGAAGGCGTCGTCACGCACACGCTTGACATGTTCGTGGACAGCGATCTGAAAATCGTTTCGCAGATCGTTTTGCCGATTTCACATTGTTTTGCCAGCCGTTATTCTAAAGAAAAAATAAAGCGAATTTACGTTCATTCGCAAACATTAGGACAGTGCCGAAATTGGTTGCAAAAGAATTTCCCCAATGCGGAGTTATTGGAAACATCTTCCAATGCAAAATCTGCTGAACTTGCAGCCCAAGATGCGCCTTCGGTTAAAGTGGAAGAAGGTGGCATTGTTTTACATCAACAAGATGCCAGCGCAATTACTTCAGAACTTGCCGCTGAAAAATATAAATTACCAATTTTAGAACGCGACATCCAGGACAACGCCGCGAACGCGACGCGCTTTCTCGTGCTCGGTCGCCAATGCAGTCCGCCAACCGGCGACGACCGCACGAGCCTGATGGTCAGCGTTTCCGACAAAGTCGGCGCGCTGCACGAAGCCATCGCCGCGTTCCGCAAATTCAAAATCAATTTGACGAAGATTGAATCGCGCCCCAGCAAGCGCAAGGCGTGGGAATATTTTTTCTTCATTGATTGCGACGGCCACGCGCAGGAGAAAAAGGTTGCGGGTGCGATTAAAATTCTCGGCAAGCATTGCAATTTTGTGAAAATTCTCGGCTCGTATCCGAATACGGATTAGCGCATGAACCATCTCGCCAAAGCCCGCGAAGTGTTCGACATCGAACTGGCCGCGCTCAAGGCCGTCCGCGCGCAGCTTGACGGTTCGTTTGCCGCCGCCGTTGAAATAATTGTCGAGGCGGTCAAGCGTCGCGGAAAAATTGTCATCGTCGGCATCGGCAAATCCGGCAACGTCGGCCAAAAAATTGCCGCGACGCTGACCAGCACCGGCTCGACGAGCGTGGTCTTGAGCAGTGTGGATGCGCTTCATGGTGATGTTGGAATCGTCAATGATGGCGACGTGATTCTCGCGTTGAGTTATTCCGGAGAATCGGAGGAATTGCTGAATCTGCTGCCCGCGCTGAAAAGATTTTCCGTCAAAATTATTTCACTCACCGGCAATTTGAAATCGTCGCTGGCAAAACACAGCGACGTTTCGCTGAACGTCAAAGTGCCGAAGGAGGCGTGTCCGTTCAATCTCGCGCCGACTTCGAGCACGACCGCGATGCTTGTTCTCGGTGATGCGCTGGCAATGGCCGTTTTGCAGGCGCGCGGTTTCAAACAAAAAGATTTCGCAAAACTGCATCCGAGCGGCGCGATTGGCCGCGCGATGCTGTTGCGCGTCGGCGATATTATGCGCACGGGAAATCGCAACGCGATTGCAGATGAAAATCTTTCCGTGAAAGAAGCGTTGCTCGTGATGACGCACGCGAAGTCCGGCAGCTTGAGCGTCGTGAACGCGCGCGGAAAATTGACCGGCGTTTTCACCGACGGTGATTTTCGCCGCCACATGGCGGCGAATGAAAATCTTCTTTCGCAACCGTTGAAAAAAGTGATGACGCCCAAACCGATTTGCATTTCTGAAAATGCCCTGGCGGTCGAGGCGTTGAAAATTTTCAACGAGCGGAACATTGACGATTTGATCGTCGTGAACGCGAAACGCGAGCCGGTCGGTTTGGTGGATTCGCAGGATTTGCCGAAATTGAAAATTGTTTAACCTCACGCAAAGGCGCAAAGGCGCGGAGAAAAATCAAAGGCCGTTCACGATTCTTGAAATTCCATTTTTGATCAATTCTTCGCCAAAGTTAATCAGCAAACCAAGTTTCAAATTCATCAATCGCAAATGGGTCAAAACCTGTTTCTTGTGAACCGGCGCGACCGCCTCGACAGATTTAAGCTCCACGATCACCTTGTCTTCCACAATCAAATCCGCGCGAAAGCCTTCATCAAATTTCACTTCTTCATAAGTAATCGGAACGGGCATTTGTCGGACGACCCGAAGTCCGCGTTTCTTTAATTCATAAGCCAACACAACTTCATAAACTGATTCCAACAAACCGGGACCAAGCTTCGTGTGAATTTTGAACGCAGCGTCAACAACTTGAGTGGCAATTTCGTTTTCAGTCATTTGGTTTCTTCGCGTCTTTGCGCCTTTGCGTGAGATTTTATTCCAGTCCGCAATTTTGCCGCGCGCGTTTCAAAACTTTTTGCGCCAGCGAACGCGCTTTAATCGCGCCATCGGACAAAACTTTGTGAACGTAATCCAAATTCGCCGCGAGTTCGGCGCGTTTCTTTCGCGCGTCGGCAAAATAATTCCAGTAATTCTCGAACAACGCCTTTTTCAAATCACCATAACCAAGACCGCCAGCGCGCAATTTGTTTTCAAATTCTTTCCCGACGTTTTCCGGCGCGACGAGTTTCAACAGTTGAACCGCCAGATTTTTTTCCGCGTCCGGCTTTGGCTCGGCTGGCTGGCGCGAATCCATCGTGATGCCCATGATTTTTTTGCGGATGATTTTTTCATCACCGAAAATTTCAATCGTGTTGCCGTAACTTTTGCTCATTTTCTGGCCATCAACGCCGGGAACGAGCGCGACTTCATCGCGGATTTGCGGTTCGGGAATCACGAAAGTCTGGCCGTATTGCTCGTTGAATTTGATCGCAATATCGCGCGTCATTTCAACATGCTGTTTCTGGTCGCGGCCAACGGGCACGACGTTTGAATCGTAAATCAAAATGTCCGCCGCCATCAAAACCGGATAGGCGAACAAACCGTGGCTCGGAGAAATTCCTTTCGCCACTTTGTCTTTGTAACTATGCGCGCGTTCGAGCAAACCCATCGGCGTGACGGTCGAGAGCAGCCACGAAAGTTCGGTGACTTCCGGCACGTCGGATTGTTTGAAGAAGATAGATTTTTTCGGGTCAAGGCCGCACGCGAGAAAATCCAGCGCCACGTCCAAAGTATTTTTGCGCCGTTCGTCCGCGTCGAACAGCGAGGTCATCGAATGATAATCGGCGATGAAATAAAACGCTCCGCCTTTTTCCTGAAGCTCGATGGCGGGGCGCATCATCCCGAAATAATTTCCGAGATGCAGCGCGCCGCTGGGCTGGATGCCTGACAAAATTCGCATGGCGACAAGATAAGAAAATAACGAAAACAAGAAAGCAGGAAACTTATCCGCAGATTTCGCAGATGGACGCAGATTTTTTAAGAGCTTATTTTTGAATCTGCGGAAATCAGCGCAATCTGCGGATTAAAGTTTTTTCAGGCTTCCTGCTTTCACTTCCCATTTTTGCAAATCACGGCCGAGTTCGCGCGGCCAGTTTTCTTCCGTCGCGGTCATAAAAACCTGGCCGCTGGTTTTGCGCGCGTGTTCGAGCAACGGCAAAAATCCGCTGCGCCGTTTCAAATCCAGTTCGCCCATCACATCGTCAATCAGCAGAATCGGCGCGCTGCCGTGAATGCCCGCGAGAAATTCCGCCTGCGCCATTTTCAACGCGATGGCCAGCGTGCGCTTTTGGCCTTCGCTGCCGAATTGCGCGGCGGATTTTTCGTTCAACAATAATTGCAGATCGTCGCGGTGCGGGCCGACGAGCGTGGAACGATAGGTCTTTTCACGCACAGCCGATTGCGCGAGTTCCACGGCAAAATCATTTTTTACGCTCGGCGCATATTCAATTCGCAATTCTTCCGCGTCATTGGAAATGCGGCGATACGCGAGTCGCGCCAGCGGAGAAAATTTTGGAATCAGTTCGCGGCGCGCGCGGATGATTTCGTTGCCGAATTTCACGAGTTCCTGCGAAAAACTGTCGAGCGCGGCCTCGTCGCCGGAACGCTGCTTGAGCAAAGCATTGCGCGCGCGAACGGTGTGCATGTAACGCTGGAGCAGCGGCAGATAAATCGGATTGGTTTGCGCGAGTAGCAAATCCAAAAATCTCCGTCGCGAACGCGCCGCGCCTTTGACAAGCTGCAAATCTTCGGTGCAAAAAACCACCGTCCGCAGCGCGCCAAAATAGTCCGCGAGTTTTTTCACGGGCTGACCGTCGAGCGAAAGATTTTTTTCGCGCGCGGACCAGAACATTTTGATTTCGCGTTCGCCCGCGCCGACCATTTTTCCGCCGGCAAAATAGCCGCGCGCGCCGTGCCGGACCATTTGCGCGCCGCCGACGCCGCGAAACGAGCGCAACGTCGCCATCAAATAAATCGCCTCAAGAATATTCGTTTTGCCCTGCGCGTTATCGCCGAGCAATAAATGAAAGCCGGGCGCGAAATCCGCGTCGAGCCGCGCGTAATTGCGGAAGTCACGGAGTCGCAGATGGGACAGATGCACGCGGATAAAATGAATTGGAAACGAAATCGCGGCGAGTTTTTTCGGGCGGACTTTTCAAAAATTGTGCGCCGATTCAACGGTAAATAATTTTCGGGCGAGAAATTAGCTTGTTGCCATTGGGCTGATTTGCTCAATTGCCGCGACCATGCAACGGATCAAATTTTTTCTTCGCCAGCCAGAATGGTTGGTCGCGGTTTGCATCAGCCTCGCGATTCTCTGGTTTCATCTTTTTTTCTGGATGCACGTCGGCGGTTTATGGCGCGATGAAGTCAACAGCATCAATATCGCGAGCCGCCATTCTTTCAGAGGCATGTCGCAAGATTCTTTTCCGTTGCTGATGCCGTTGCTGATTCATATCTGGCTGGCCTGTGGTTTTGGAAAAACGGATTTGGAGTTGCGCGTGCTGGGGTTGTTCATCGGCTTGGGAATTCCGGCGGCGCTTTGGGTCGCGGCATGGAAAACGCGCCGTTCGCCGCCGTTGCTCGGCCTGACGCTGTTCGGATTGAACAGCACGCTGATCGTCTTTGGCGATTCGATCCGCGCCTACGGTTTGGGTTGCTGGTTGATCATTTTGGCGGTCGCCAGCGCGTGCCTTTTTTTGAAAAAAACTTCAGGGTCGCGTGCGGCGTGGCTGGCATTTTTTTTCGTGTTAAGCGTGCAGGCGCTTTATCACAACGCCATTCTCGTCGGCGCGATTTGCGCGGGCGCGATGACCGTTTGCGCGCGCCGCAAAAATTGGCGTGCCGTCGCGCAGATATTTCTCGCGGGCGCGGCGGCGGCGATTTCGCTTTTGCCATATGTTTATAATTTGATTTCCGCGAGCGATACTTCCATGGTTTTGCGCACGGGAGTCACCGCCAAGACCCTTTTTGCGAAATTCACCGAGAGCATGGGTTTTCCGTATTTGCAATATCTGTATATTTGGATTTTTCTTGGGCTGCTGCTGGTTGCCGGCGCCATGGTCGCGCTCTTGCGAAAATCCGAAGTCCCGGATGAACAAATCGAAAAGGATGATTTATTTTTATTCGCCGGCATAACGGTGCCGGCGGCGGCGCTGACCTTTTGTGTTTTTCTCTGGTATGCCGCGCTTTCAATGCAGTCGTGGTATTTGCTTCCGTTACTGGCGCTGGTGGTGGTTTGCTTTGATGCCACGCTGATGAACTGGCAAAAAAAATTGCGCCTCGCGTTTTTGGCCTTTGCCATGATGACCGCGCTGATTTCCATTCCCGTCACGCGCCGCGACATAAATTATCGTTTCACCAACATGGACATCCGCATCCACCAGCTTGCGCCGCATCTTTCCGCCGAAGATTACATCATCGTGCTTCCCTGGTTTTGCGGCATCAGCTTTGAACATTATTTTCACGGCGCGACTCCCTGGACAACACTGCCGCCCATCGCCGACCATTCCGTGCATCGCTACGACCTGATCAAAATGCAATTGCAAAACACCAATGCCATCGCGCCCGTCTTCAAAAAAATCAGCGCCACGCTTCAATCCGGCCATCGCGTCTGGATTCTTGCCAGCGGCGGCTGGATGGATTTTCCCAATCCAAAAATCGTCCCGCCCGCCAGCCTGCCACCCGCGCCTTTGAAATTTTCCGGCTGGTCGGAAATGCCATACACCGAGGTTTGGGCTTCGCAGATAAAACATTTTCTGGGCGACCGCAGCCTGGAATTTGTCCGCGTAAAAAATCCAACCGACGGAATGCCGCTCGCCGAACAAATGGAGCTTTTTATGATCAGCGGCTGGAAAACCAATGCGGCGCCGTGAAGCGCGGCGCTTGACGGATTCACTTTTCGCTGCGAATTTTCCTGCGCTTGGCGCAAAACGAAACGTCGTCAGCGACCAGCGATTTGTTCGCTGACATTTTGAAAATTCCCGCCGCGCAAACTCTGGCTCGGCGATTGGAAAACGGCGGAGCGATTTCTTTTTCCGGCTTGCCGCGCCGAAGCGTTCACGCGCAGTCGGGCGTCGCAAATTCCGCGCAACCTTTTTTTGCCGCGCTCATTTCAAAAATTTTTCCGCAACGGCCAATCGTTGTCGTGACGGAAAACTTAAAAACGCAGGAAACTTTTCAGCAGGACCTCGAAACTTGGTTGCAGGTTGAAAGTTACAAGTTGAAAGTGGAACCGCGCGGGAAAAAAACTTTCAACCTTCAACCTTCAACCTTCAACCTTCTGTTCTTCCCCGCTTGGGAAATTTTTCCGCACGAAAATAAATTGCCGCACGCCGACGTCATCAGCGAACGATTGCAAACTTTGGTTGCACTTTCAGAAAACTCAAAACTTAAAACTCAAAATTCAAAACTCATCGTCACGAACGTCGTTGCGCTGTTGCAAAAAACATTTTCGCCGGACGACTTGAAAAATCGAACGCGCAAATTTCAGCGCGGCGATAAAATCGCGCCGCTCGACTTGATTGAATTTTTGGAAGAGCAGGGTTACGAACCGGAAGCGCAAGTTTCGCAAAAGGGCGAGATCGCCTTGCGCGGCGGCATCGTTGACGCTTTTCCGCCGACCAGTCCCTGGCCGATTCGTCTGGAATTTTTTGGCGATGAATTGGAATCGCTGCGCGAGTTTGATCCGCAAACGCAAATCTCGCGCGGCGAAATTTCGGAAATTATTTTGCCGCCGGCGGGTGAACTGGGAATTCTTAAAAGCAGAAGCCAGAAATCAGAAGCCAGAAGCCAGAATGACAAACTTTCAACTTTCAATTTTCAAGTTTCAAGTTTTTTGGATTATTTGCCGCGCGAAACCATTTTCATTTTTTGCGAGCCGGAACAACTTCCCGTTCATGCCGAAAATTATGCGCAACAAATTCCGGCGAACGATCCGTTTTTTATTTCGTGGCCGAATTTATTAGCTGAAATCAATCGCCGCAATTTTACTTCGATTGAATTGACTGATGCTGGTGAACAAACTGAAGACGGGTGGGGTGAGCGTCCTCGCGAGCCGCTTTTAGCAAATGACGTTTCTGTTGAAACACCGGCTCGCGAGGACGCTCGCCCCACCGATTTAACTTTTTCGTCGCTCGATGCTTTTCGTCCGCTGGCCGAGCGCGCGCCGGAACCGCAGATCGCCGAAATGCAGCGCCGCGAATTCTTTCAACAGTTGCACCGCTGGCTGCGGCAAGATTATTCTGTCCACGTTTTTTGCAACAACGACGGCGAGCGGCAGCGGTTTGAAGAAATTTGGAACGAGTTCGGATTTGCCAATAAAGTAGGGCAGGCTTCCAGCCTGCCCAGCGAGCGCGCCAGCGCGAGCCATCAAAACAATTCAAAAAACGTCGGCTCTGCGTCGCAGAGTTTGGGCAGGCTGGAAGCCTGCCCTACTTTACATCTAGGCTCGCTCGCTCGCGGTTTTATTTGCGACGAAGCGAAATTGGTTGTCGTCACGGACGCGGAAATTTTTGGTCGTTACAAAATCCAAAGGCCGCGCCGATTAAAATCTTCGCACGCACTCGCAACCCGTTCTGCGCTGGACATTGATTTTACTGATTTGGAATTCGGCGATTTGGTTGTGCATTTGCAACACGGCATCGGAAAATTTCTCGGCTTGAAAAATTTGCCGGCGCGAACCGACTTGCGCGGTGAGGAACTTTCAACTTCCAATCTTCAACCTTCAACCGAGTGTTTGGTCATCGAATATGCGCCGAGTGGCGACGCGGTTGAAGCGCCAAAACTTTACGTTCCGGTTTCCGAATCGCATCTCGTCAGCAAATACGTTGGCGCGGGCAAGGCGAATCCGCCCCTCAACACGCTCGGCGGCACGCGCTGGGCAAAAGCAAAAGAGCAAACAGAAAAGGCCGTGCGCGACATCGCTTCCGAAATGTTGCGGATTCAAGCCGTGCGCGAAACCCAAGTCGGTCATGCGTTCAAACCGGACACGCAATGGCAGCGCGAATTTGAGGACGCATTTATTTACGAAGAAACGCCGGATCAAATCACGGCGATTGCCGAAACGAAATCTGATTTGGAACGCGCAAAACCGATGGACCGTTTGATTTGCGGCGACGTGGGTTTTGGAAAAACGGAAGTGGCTATTCGCGCCGCGTTCAAAGCCGTGATGGACGGAAAACAAGTTGCGATTCTCGTGCCGACAACGGTTTTGGCGCAGCAACATTTTAATAATTTCCGCGAACGCATGGCGGATTATCCGATCCGCATCGAACTGCTTTCGCGTTATCGCACTCGGCGCGAACAGGATTTGGTCGTAAAAAATCTCGCGGCAGGCGCAGTTGATATTGTCATCGGCACGCATCGCATCGTGCAGGAAGATATTGCGTTCAAAGATTTGGGACTCGTCGTGATTGACGAGGAGCAGCGCTTCGGCGTGTTGCACAAAGAAAAATTCAAACGCCTGCGCACGCTCGTGGACGTGCTGACGTTGAGCGCCACGCCGATTCCGCGCACGCTGTATCTCGCGCTGACCGGCGCGCGCGACATGAGCACGATCCAAACGCCGCCGCATGATCGGTTGCCGGTGGAAACTGTCGCGACGCAATATGACGAGCGTCTGATTCGCGACGCGATTCAACGCGAACTCGCGCGCGGCGGACAAGTTTTTTTTCTGCACAATCGCGTTTCCACTATCGAAACGATGCGCACAAAATTGCAAACGCTTGTGCCGCACGCAAAAATTGTTGTCGGCCACGGCCAGATGAATTCCGACGAACTCGAAGAAGTGATGACGAAATTCGTCAATGGTGACGCGGATGTTTTGCTTTCCACGACGATCATTGAAAGCGGTTTGGACATTCCAAATGCAAATACAATTATTATTGATCGCGCCGACCGTTTTGGCTTGAGCGATTTATATCAGCTTCGCGGGCGCGTCGGGCGTTACAAACATCAGGCTTATGCGTATCTGCTTTTGCCTCGACACACGAGTTTGCTAACTGATGTGCGCAAACGCATCAGCGCGATGAAACAATACGCATCGCTCGGCAGCGGGTTTAAAATTGCCATGCGCGATTTGGAAATTCGCGGCGCGGGAAATTTGCTCGGCTCGGAACAAAGCGGACACATCACCGCCGTTGGTTTTGAACTTTACTGCCAGTTGCTCAAGCAAAGCGTCTCGTCGCTCAAAGGTGAAAAAATTAAACCGCGCGTGGAAGTCAGCGTGAAATTGGATTTTTTGGAAGACAAAGTAGGGCAGGCTTCCAGCCTGCCCAGTTCGCGCGTCAGCGCGAACACAAAGGAAAAATCTAAGGCTGATTCTGCTTCGCAGAATCCGGGCAGGCTGGAAGCCCGCCCTACTTTAAGCGCATCGCTCCCTCACCACTACGTCACCGAACCGCACCATCGCATTGAAATTTATCGCAAGCTCGCGCAGGCGAATGAAAAATCCGCGCTGGAAAGTTTATCGGAAGAATTGCGCGACCGTTTTGGCCCGTTGCCGCCGCCGGTGGAATTACTTTTGCAGATTGCCGAATTAAAAATTCTTGCGAGCGAAAAAAATGTTACGAATATCGAAGTGGAAGACGACAAATTAAAAATCACGCGTCACAACGATTTCATCACGCTCGGCGGCAAATTCCCGCGCCTCACCAAAAAAGAAGCCAGGGCGCGGCTCAAGGAAATCAAACGCCTGCTGCTGGCGATTTAAGGTTTTGGTTTGACGCGATCACGCCAATAGCCCGGTTCACGATTGCAGTGCATGACCGCGATGATGAGCAGATAATCCGGCTCGATTGAATAGAGCACCGCGTAGGGAAAAACGTGCGTGAGACTGCGCCGGATGTCGTCTTCAAAGATTCTTGCCCATTCAGGATTTTGCCGGATGCGGTCGAGAACCGCCTCCACGGCCGCGATAAAACGAAGCTCCAGATTTTCCTGACAGCCCGCGTAATATTGCGCCGCATCCTTGAATTCCGCCAGCGCTTCAGGATGAAATTCGACTCTCACTTCGTCACGGCACTTTTAACCTGCGCCAACGCCTCGTCGCCCGGAATCGTCTTCACGCGACCGCTGCGGACATCGTCTCGGCGACGGCGCGCTTCCACCACCCAAAGCTGGCGGATATGGGCGTCCTCGGCGGGATCAAGACTTTCGACGAGCCGGTCCGCGAGCAACGCGCGCGCCTCGCTGGGCAGCGCCAGCGCTTCCTCGGCTACCTGTTCAACCGTCATGCTCATGGTTTTGAAATTACGCCGTGCGTTCGGAAAATTCAACGAGGAAAATTCCCGCGCCTCACCAAAAAAGAAGCCAAGACCCGGCTCAAGGAAATCAAGCGACTGCTACTGGCGATTTGAGATTGATTAGATTATTCTCTTTTTGTCGCCAGCAAAATCGTAAACTTCAATCTTACAGGCTTCATACCGCTTCCATCCGTCTATGCTTTTGTTTTGTTTATCGAATAGGGTCAGACATTTATGCTCTTCTTCAGTAACGACACGGTGGACAGTGCCTTTCAGGATGTCACGCGTCGTTTCATCACCATTAAGCAATCGAGAAATCAATCCTTCTTTCCGCATCACATGGTCACGTTGAATTTTAACGCCCATTTTTGAAAGCACGCCGGAGCTTCGATAACGCCCATTGAAATCACCATTGATTCTAGTCATTTCCCAAATCACAATTTTGAGAAATTTATTTTTCAACGACACAGGTATTTCGCATTTTCTTATTTCGTCAGTTAATTTGATTAACTCCGAAATTTCAGCGGTTTCATTTCGGCGAACACGATAGGATTTTAAGTGCGCTTGCTTGGATAGAAAAGGCATCTTGTAAAATCTAACGAGCCTTGAAAATTTGTCAGCCGTAATTTTGCAGCACTTGCAGCGTTTTCAGAATCCCAACGGGATTCTATCATTCAGTCCAGGGTTGCGAGGCACGAGCTACCCTGGGTCGTCGCCCCGAAAAATTTTCCAACCCTGAAAGGGTTGCATCGCCGTTCGCGCCAATGGATTCAGCCCTTTCAGGGTTGTCGCCATTTTGTTTCGTCACCCGGCGTAGTCCGATTTCATCGGCCAACACCGGGCTGAATGATTAAATCCCTTTGGGGTTTTTCCACGAAAAAGTTTTGACGCGAATTACGCCAATTAACACGAATTTAATTAGCGAAAATTCGCGCAATTCGCGTAAAAAAAATCTGCGTTCAATCCGTGTTTCATCCGTGGCTAAAAAATTTCCTGTAATCACCCAATCCGCAACCACACCGTTTTCAAATACGCCGGCTCGGCGCGGCTTAAAGAAATCAAGTGGCTGCTACTGGCGATTTGACTCAAGAAAACGACTTAATTTTCAAACGAAAATTTATTCGTTCCACTCACCGGTTTGCAGATAGGGTTTGAGTTTTTCCTTGAGCGTCTCGCGTCCGCGATGGATGAGCGATTTCGTGGCGGACAGCGAGCAGTCCAAAACCTCGGCGATTTCTTCGTAGCTCAATTTATCCTGGCGGCAGAGCAAAATCGCGCTGCGCTGGTTTTCCGGCAGTTCAGCAAGCGCCTCCTCGATTTTTTGGGCGAGTTCGCCGTGCAAGACATTTTCCGTGGGCAAAAAAACTTTTTTGTCCTCGAATTGTTTTTGCGTTCCGCCGTCGCGCGATTCGTTTTCGGAAAAAGTTTCTTCGAGCGATTCGGCGGGATGCCGCGAGCGGCGGCGGATTTCGTTCAGGCACAAGTTGCGCGCAATGGTGAAGAGCCAGGTGGAAAATTTTGCGGTTTGTTGGTAGCGGGCGCGGGATTTATAGACTTGCAGAAAAACATTTTGCGCCAGGTCTTCCGCCTCGGCTTCGTCGCGCAGCGAGCGGAAGACAAAATTCATCACAGGCTGCTTGTATTTCTCGACCAGTTCCGTGAACGCCGCGCGGTCGCCGCGTTTGGCGCGGAGCATCAGGGCGGCATCAGGATCGGTTTGGACGGCCATCGTTGAAAGGCTATCAGACGGAAACCAAACATAAAAGTTTCGCGCGAGGGCCAAATGCAGCGAACACATTTTAATTTCCTTCGCCGGCGCGGGCAGACATTCTTGGCGCGTGCTGGATTTAATCAGAAAAATCGAAGCCGCCGCCGAAGCGCGTTTGTCCTTTCCGCCGGAAGCCACGGCTGCGGAAAAACTCGCCGCTTACAAGGCTTTTCTCAAAGTCCAGACGCACCGGCTGAAAATCGAGCATCGCGCGGGAAAAAGCGGGCGCGAAATCTGCGCCGCGCGCGCGGCCATTTTGGACGCGTTGTTGCGGCACTTGTGGGAATCGGCCAAAAGCAGTTTGTCCGCGCCGGCGCAACGCGAATTTCCGCCGCTCGCGCTCGTGGCCATCGGTGGTTATGGCCGCGCGGAATTGAATCCGTTCAGCGACATTGATTTCATGTTTTTGCAGGACGGCCAGATCGCGGCGGGCAAACCGCTGCCGTATTTGTCGAAGTTGATTGACGGCGTATTGTATCCGCTTT
This sequence comes from Verrucomicrobiia bacterium, assembly GCA_036509895.1. Lineage (GTDB taxonomy): Bacteria > Verrucomicrobiota > Verrucomicrobiia > Limisphaerales > UBA11358 > UBA11358. The sequence continues at coordinate 80,818 of DATCEV010000056.1, read as the reverse complement.
GGGACATCGGCCTGAAAGTCGGCCACGCGGTCCGCAGCCTCGACGATTGCGTCAAAGTTGCGAACACGGACATGCAATCCAAAACCTCGCTGATCGAGGCGCGCTTTGTCATCGGCGATGAAACGCTGTTCAAGAAATTTCAAAAAACACTCATCGCCAAGTGCGTCGTCGGCTTTGAAGAAAAATATATCGCCGCGCGCGTCGAAGACCAGATGACGCGCCGCGCAAAATTCGGCGGCTCGGCGTGCATGCAGGAACCAAATCTCAAAAACGGCTGCGGCGGCCTGCGCGATTTTCAAAATCTGTTGTGGATGACATTTTTCAAATATCGCACGCGTTCGCTGGAAGAATTGCAGCAGCGCGAATTTGTGACGGCGAGCGAGCGCAAGCAATTGGAAGCCGCCTACGATTTTTTGCTGCGCGTGCGGACGGAATTACATTATCACGCCAATCGTCCGCTGGATGTTCTGGGAAAAAATCTTCAGCCCGCCGTCGCGTCCAATCTGGACTACACCGACCGTTCGCCGAGCAAACGCATCGAAAAATTCATGCGCGACCTTTACGTTCACATGCGGAACATTTTTCTCATCACGCGCACGCTGGAAGAACGCATGGCGCTGGTCGTGCCGTCGCCGCGCAAACTTTCCCTGCGCAAATGGCTGCCGAAACGCCGGCGCGAAATCGAAACGGTGGACGGCTTCAAATTCATCAACGGCGAAATCCACGCTGTCTCCAACCGGATTTTTCAGGATTCACCCCGGCGGCTCATGCGCGTTTTTTTGCACGCGCAACAGCGGCGAATGAAATTGCATCCCGACCTCGCGCAATTGATTCGCAATCAACTTTCGCTCGTGAACCGGGAATTTTTGAACGACGAACACGTGCGCGAAACGTTTTTGACTTTGCTGGAACGGCGCGGCGAAGTGGCGGCGGTTTTTCGCACGATGCACGAGGTCAATTTGCTCGGCAAATATATTCCTGAATTTGGCCGGCTGACGTGCCTCGTGCAGCATGAATTTTATCATCAATACGCCGCCGACGAACACACGCTGGTCTGCCTCGAACAGCTCGACAAAATTTGGGAAGCCAAAGAGCCGCCTTACAAAAATTACGCGCCGCTTTTTCAAAGCCTGGAACGTCCCGGCCTGCTTTATCTGGCGTTGTTGCTGCACGATGTCGGCAAATCAGAAGCTCATAAAAAAGGCGGGCACGCCGCCGTCAGCGCGGACATGGCGATGCGCGCCGCCAAACGGCTTCAACTTGACAACCTGTCAACGCACACGCTGCGCCTGCTCATCGAAAATCATTTGCTGATGGCGAGTGTTTCGCAACGCCGCGATCTGGACGACCCGGCGGTCATCCGAAATTTTTCGCGGCAGGTTGAAACGCCGGAAAATTTGAATCTGCTCACGCTGCTCACGTTCGCCGATTCGCAAGGCACGAGCGACAAACTCTGGAACGGCTTCAAGGATTCGCTGCTCTGGCAATTGCATTCGCGCGCGATGACGTTGCTCACCGGCGGCACGGAATTTCGCCGCGCTTCAGAAGAACAGCGCGAGGCGCTCAAGCAGGAAGTCCGCGAGCAGGCGTCCGATGTCATCAGCGACGAGGAATTGGAAGCGCATTTCGACCAGTTGCCGCAGCGTTATTTTGAAATCCACACGGCGAAGGAAATTTTTTCGGACATCGAGCTGGCGCATCGTTTCATGCATCGGCTTGTCCGCGAAAGCGACCGCGCGCTGGCGCCCGTCACCGCATGGCTGGAAGAACCCGACCGCGGTTACAGCACGGTAAAAATCTGCACGTGGGACCGCGCCGGACTGTTCGGGAAAATCACCGGAACCTTAAGCGCCGTCGGCTTGAACATTTTGAGCGCGCAAATTTTCACGCGCACCGACGGCATTGCGCTGGACGCATTTTTTGTCAATGACGCGCGCACGGGCAATCTCGCCACGCGCGAGCAGCACGAAAAATTCGCTACGCTGCTTGAAAAAGTTTTGGACGATGACCATGCGGATTTATCCGCGCTCATCGCCCGGCAAATCACCAACCGCCCGATCTATCAGGCTTACGCCGGCGAGCGAATGCCGACGGAAATTTATTTTGACAATGACGCTTCGGAAACGCGCACGTTGATCGAAATCGAAACGGAAGACCGGCTTGGTTTGCTTTACGTCATTTCGCGGACTTTTGCGGAACTGGAACTGGACATTTCCGCCGCGCGCATCGTGACCGAGCGCGGCGCGGCGATTGACAGTTTTTATGGGCAGGAATCCGGCGGCGGAAAAATCATTGCCATCGAGCAGCAAAAAACGATCGAACGTAAACTGCGCGAAGCCATCCATCAGATTGGCGCGACCCAATAAATCGCGTGGCAAACCGATTGCGCGGACAATCTTTATTTGTTAAAAATCTTTCAACGCGCAAAAGCGGGTGTGGTTCAATGGTAGAACGTGGGCTTCCCAAGCCTGAAGCGAGGGTTCGATTCCCTTCACCCGCTCCATTTTTTCTCATGCGCGAGGAATCAAATTGGCGGAAGGACGGGACTTGAGGCAAGTTGTCCGGTAAAAATTATCGCACGCAAAGGAACATTTGGAGTCTAACCAAAAGGACGCAATGCAAATGCAGAAATTTGAAATTTTATGAACAAGGAAACACAACCCGCCAATCGCTTCACCAATCCGCCGCCGCTTGATGCGGTGATGAACGATTTTTTCAAAACGCATAATCTGCCCAAGGCGGTGATGCCGAGCAATCCGGTCCAAAAAGTTTTGCGCGGTCAAAAAGCTTTGGTCACGGGCGCAAATTCGGGAATCGGCGAGGGCGTGGCGCTGGCGCTGGCGCACGCGGGCGCGGATGTCGTCATCAATTACGTTTCGCATCCCGAGGCCGCCGACGCGTTGGTGCAGGAAATCAAAAGTCACGGCGCAAATGCTTACGCGCATCAATGCGATGTCTCGAAGGAAGACCAGGTGCAGGCGATGATCCGCAAAATGTGCGACGAATTCGGCACGATTGACATTTTGGTCAACAACGCCGGGATTCAAATGGATTCGCCGTTCGACCAAATGACTTTGGCGCAGTGGCAAACGGTTTTGAACGTGAATCTGACGGGACAATTTCTTTGCGCGCGCGAGGCGGTGCGCGAATTCAAACGGCGCGGCGTGCGCGAGGAAATTTCCTGCGCGGCGGGAAAAATCATTTGCATGAGTTCAGTTCACGATGTGATTCCGTGGGCGGGCCACGTCAATTACGCGACGAGCAAAGGCGGCATCCAGATGATGATGAAAAGCATCGCGCAGGAAGTCGCCGAGCAGCGCATCCGCGTCAACGCCGTCGCGCCCGGCGCGATCCGCACGCCGATCAACATGCAGGCGTGGAGCACGCCGGAAGCGTATCACGCGTTGATGAAACTCGTGCCTTACAAACGCATCGGCGAGCCGGAAGACATTGGCCGCGCCGTCGTCTGGCTGGCGAGCGATGATTCCGATTACGTCCACGGCACGACGATTTATGTGGACGGCGGAATGACTTTGTATCCGGGTTTTGAAACCGGCGGTTAAAAAAATATGCCGCCCAAAATAAAAAAGGGAAACGCCGAAGCGCAACGCCTTGCCGAGAGAAACGCCAAAAAACAAAACTGGCATTTCTGGGGGCCGTATCTTTCCGAACGCCAATGGGGAACCGTGCGCGAAGATTATTCGCCCGGCGGCACGGCGTGGGAATATTTTCCGCACGACCACGCGCGCAGCCGCGCCTATCGCTGGGGCGAAGACGGCATCGCCGGATTCAGCGACGACCACCAGCAGCTTTGCCTTGCGCTCGCATTTTGGAACGGCAAAGACCCGATTTTGAAGGAACGGCTTTTCGGCCTGACGAACGCCGAGGGCAATCACGGCGAGGACGTGAAGGAATTATATTATTACCTCGACGCCACGCCGACGCATTCGTATCTGAAAATGCTCTACAAATATCCGCAGCGCGAATTTCCCTACGCGCAACTCGTCGAGGAAAATCACCGGCGCGGAAAAGAGCAGCCGGAATTTGAACTGCTCGACACGGGAATTTTTGACGATGACCGTTACTTCGACATTTTTGTCGAATACGCCCAAGCCGCGCCGGAAGAAATTTTACTGCTCGTCACCGTTCACAATCGCGGGCCGGACGAGGCGAAAATCCATCTGCTGCCGCAACTGTGGTTTCGCAACACCTGGTCGTGGGACAACAGCGCGCGCCCGCAACTCATTGAAGCCGATCAAAATTCCGTCTCCGCCAAACATGCCGGACTTGGCGATTACAATTTTTATTTCGACGGCAAACCGGAATTGCTTTTTTGCGACAACGACACAAACGTCCGCCGGCTTTTCGGCCAGCAAAACGCAACCGGTTTTTTCAAGGACGCCTTTCACGAATATGTCGTCGCCGGCAATCACGACGCCGTGAATCCCGCGCGCGCCGGAACAAAAGCCGCCGCGCATTATGAACTTTCCGTGCCCGCGAAAAATTCAATCCAAATCCGTTTACGCCTGGCGCGCGAAAAAAATTCCGCGCCGTTCGCCGATTTCGATTCCATTTTCCAGCAACGCCGCAGCGAGACCGACGAATTTTACGCCGCGTTACAAAAAGATTTGGCCGATGCCGACGCGCGGCTCGTTCAACGCCAGGCGTTCGCGGGCATGATTTGGAACAAGCAATTTTATCATTACAACGTCCGCCAATGGCTGCGCGGCGATCCTGCCCAACCCGCGCCGCCCGCCGAACGCAAGCACGGTCGCAATTGCGATTGGACGCATCTCAACAACGCCGATATTCTTTCGCTGCCGGACAAATGGGAATTTCCGTGGTTCGCCGCGTGGGATTTGGCGTTTCATTGTCTGCCGCTGGCGCAACTGGATTCTGAATTCGCCAAGCATCAACTCGTGCTGCTCATGCGCGAATGGTATATGCACCCGAACGGCGAATTGCCCGCTTACGAATGGGCGTTCGGCGATGTGAATCCGCCGGTCCACGCGTGGGCCGCGTGGCGCGTTTTTCAAATGGATCGCAAACAGCGGCGCGAAGAAAAATCCGACGATCCCGGCGATCTTGTATTTCTCGAAAAAGTTTTTCACAAGTTGATGCTGAATTTCACCTGGTGGGTGAACCGCAAGGACGCGCAAGGACGCAACATTTTTCAAGGCGGTTTTCTCGGCCTCGACAACATCGGCGTTTTTGACCGCAACGAGCCGTTGCCCGATGGCGGCTTCATCAACCAGGCCGACGGCACAAGCTGGATGGCGATGTATTGCCTGAACTTGATGCGCATCGCTTTGGAACTGGCGCAGCACAACAAGGTTTATGAAGACATCGCGTCAAAATTTTTCGAGCATTTCATGAACATCGCCGGCGCCATCAACGGCGTGGGAGACGGCGCGCTGGGTTTGTGGGACGACGCCGATGAATTTTATTACGATGCGCTGAATCTGCCGGACGGCCAGCACATTTCGATCAAACTGCGTTCGATGGTCGGACTGATTCCGCTGTTTGCCGTGGAAACGTTGGAGCCAAAATTATTGCAGCAATTGCCTGCGTTCAAAGCGCGCATGGACTGGTATCTGAATTACCGGCCTGATCTGGCGAAACTGGTTTCGCACTGGCAGGAACATGGCGCGGGCGAGCGCAGCCTGCTTTCGCTCTTGCGCGGGCATCGCATGAAATGCCTGTTGCGCCGGCTGCTGGACGAAACAGAATTTCTTTCCGAACACGGCCTGCGCGCGTTGTCCAAAATTTACGAAGCGCAGCCTTACCGCTTGAAATTCGACGGCGTGGAACATGAAGTGCAATACTGGCCGGGCGAATCGCGCGGCGGACTTTTTGGCGGCAATTCCAACTGGCGCGGCCCGGTCTGGATGCCGCTGAATTTTTTGGTCATCGAGTCGCTGCAAAAATTTCATTATTTTTATGGCGACGATTTCAAAATTGAATGCCCGACCGGGTCGGGAAATTTTTTAACCATTCTCGAAGTCGCCAACGAATTGACGCGGCGGCTGACGCGGATTTTTCTGAAGAACGCCGACGGCGAACGGCCCGTTTTGAAATATCATCCGAAACTTTCCGGCGATCCGCAGTTCAAAGATTACGTTTTATTCCACGAATATTTTCACGGCGACAACGGTCGCGGCTGCGGCGCTTCGCATCAAACCGGCTGGAGCGGACTGGTCGCCAAACTTTTGCAACCGCGCGGGAAAAAAAGTTGATTCATTTTGGGCATCAAAAATCGCCGGCGCGAACTTTCGATTTTCAATCCAAAACCACTTTTTCAATCTCCAGAAAACCGTTCAACTGGCGAAGGCGCGTGGGATGGCGCATTTTGCGGAGCGCCTTCGCCTCGATTTGGCGGATGCGTTCGCGCGTGACGCAAAATTGCTGGCCGACTTCTTCCAGCGTGCGCGCATTGCCATCGCCCAGGCCGAAGCGCAATTCCAAAACCTGCCGTTCGCGAGCATTTAAGCTGCACAAAACGTCGTCCAGCCGGTCTTTGAGCAAACTGAAACTGGTCAAATCCAGCGGACTTTCGGCGGCTTTGTCTTCGATGAAATCGCCGAAGTTCGCCTCGTCGCCGTCGCCGACCGGCGATTGCAGCGAGATCGGCTGCTGCGCCATTTTCAAAACGGCGCGGATGCGATCCACGGGAATTTGCAATTCGTCGGCGAGTTCATCCGGCGTCGGCTCGCGGCCAAAATCCTGGATCAATCTTTTTTGGATCCGCATGAGCTTGTTCATGATTTCGATCATGTGAACCGGAATGCGAATCGTCCGCGCCTGGTCGGCGATGCAACGCGTGATGGCCTGGCGAATCCACCACGTCGAGTAGGTCGAAAATTTATAGCCCCGGCGATATTCAAATTTTTCCACCGCTTTCATCAAACCCATGTTGCCTTCCTGAATCAAATCCAGAAACGAAAGGCCGCGATTCGTATATTTTTTGGCGATGGAAATGACGAGCCGCAAATTCGCCTCGACCATTTCCGTTTTGGCTTGAAGCGCCTGCGTGGAAAAATTGCGCAGCGAATCGAACGCGATCAGATAATCTTCGGCCGGCATCCGCACAAATTCTTCCAGCGCTCGGATTTTTTGTTTCTCGGCCTGAAGCAAATGCTGTTGCGGGCTGGACTCCGGCTGGCTTTCCGCGTCGGCCAGCGCGCGCAAACTGTATTGCAATTTGTCGTAAATATTTTCGGCGACCAACGTCATCTCTTCAATGACTTTTTGCTTGAAAGAAAATTTTCCGAACGTCGCCTGAAGTTTGTGATTGAGTTTTTTGAACGCCGCCTGTTCGCGTTCGCCCCGGTCGTGAAATTGAGCCAATCGCCACGCGCTGTATTTTGCGTCCAGCGCCGAATCCATTTCACGCACCTGCGCCAGGATTTTGCGCAACATCCGCAAATGTATGTCGCGATTGTCCACTTTTTTCTCGAGGATGACGCGGTCGAAACGTTCGCGCGGCGGATTGGCCAGCAGTTTTTCCGCCAAAGCAATCTGCTCCTTGCCCGCAAAACCGAAACTGTAAATGATATGGGTGACGCCCGCTTCGGCGGCTTCAATCCGCTTGGAAATCTCAACCTCCTGCTCGCGCGTCAGCAACGGCACCTGTCCCATCTGGTTCAAATACATCCGCACCGGGTCATCGAGAATATCCAGCGTCGGCAAATCTTCATCTTCCGCGTCCGGCTTCCTGACATTATCCACTTCCGCCTGATCCACGATTTCAATTTCCAGGCTGCGCAATTTGGAAAAAATTTCGTCCAGTTTTTCAGGCGTGACTTCGCTTTCCGGAAAAGCTTCGTTGATGTCGTTGAATGTCAGATGTCCCTGCTCTTGCGCCAGCCGGACCAGTTCCTTGATTTTTTCCGAAAATTCCCCGGCGGCTTTTATCTCAAAAGATTTTTCGCCCATGGGTTTTTTGGCGGATGAAGTTGCGCCGGAGCCTTTTCCTTTTTTCAAGGGCGCATTCGCTTCTGACTGGCGAACTTTAGATTTTGGCATACAACACACGCTTCCCGTTGACAACCGAAGGTGCCAGACGAATATGGGAAGCCATTCAATGTTCGTCAAGCCGTGAAAAATCACAAATCATTTTTTGGCACAATATAAATCCCGCGCGTCCGCAATTTCTCCAAAATCATTTCCACCGTCCGCTCCATCGCGCCGCGATTTTCCGCGATGACCGCCCGCGCGTTCCGCCCCAAATCTGCGCGGCGCGTTTCATCCGCCAGCAAATCCCCGATCACCCGCTCCAGGTTTTTTGCGTCGGACACTTGTATCGCCGCGTTTTTCGCGACGAAACTTTTCGCCACTTCGGAAAAATTCTGCATGTTCGGGCCAAAAACCATCGCCTTGCCCAGCGCGCCCGGCTCGATGGGATTTTGCCCGCCTTCCGCCGTCAAACTTTTGCCGACGAAAACCACCGTCGCCTGCCCGTAAAAAAATCGCAGTTCGCCGGTCGTGTTGACCAGCAGGCATTCCATTTCGCCTTCGCCCAATTTTGTCTCCGCAGAAATTTCACTGCGCCAGAAAAATTTCACGCCGCGCTCGCGCAATTGCCGGCCCACTTCGCGGCAACGCTCAAAATGTCGCGGCACGAGGATCAAAAAAAGTTTGGGAAATTGCGCCCGCAAATTTCGCGCCAGTTCCGCCAGAATTTTTTCCTCGCCGTCGTGCGTGCTGCCCGCGACCAAAATCGGCGCGTCCGGCGGCACGCCGAGTTGACGCAACAACGCCGGCACGTTCAAATTTTGCTGCTCGTCCAATTTCGCCGCGTCAAATTTCAAATTGCCGACGACGCGGATGGATTCGGGACGACAGCCGATTTCGCATAAGCGCGCGGCGTCGTCCTGATTTTGACAACCCACGCCGTCAAACGCCGCAAATAATTGGCGAAAAAGAAATCCAAGTTTTTTGTAGCGCGGATACGAGCGCGCGGACAGACGCGCGTTCACCAAAAAAAGCGGCAGCGCGAGTTTTTTTACGCGCCAGATAAAATTCGGCCAGACTTCCGCCTCGACCAAAACGACGGCTTGCGGATTGATCGTGGCCAGCGCGCGGCTGACGTATTTTCGCCGGTCAATCGGATAATAAATTTTGCTGACGTGCGCGGGCAAACGCTGGCGCAATTCGCCCATGCCGGTCGTCGTCGTCGTGGACACGACGATTTTCAGATTCGGCACGCGCGGTTCGAGCGCGCGGATGAGTTGCGTGCACAGATTCACCTCGCCCACGCTGACGGCATGGAGCCAAAGCACATGGCGGTTGGTCAAAGCCTGTTTGAGGCTCGCGTCGAATTTTCCAAAACGCTGGGTGAAATCGCGCCGCCAGTTTCCGCGCCGCCGCATCCGCCAAAAATAATAAGGCGCGGACAGCCAGAAAAAAATAATGAACAGGATATTGTAAAGCGTGCGCATTCTGATCGCGGAAAACCGGACGGGCGCAATTTTCCGAAAATAGGCGGCGCGCGCAAAGGAAATCTTTCAAAATTTCAATTTCCTTTTTCGGCCCAAAATTAAAATTTGTAATTCAAGGCGCGCGCTTTAGATTGGCTCTTCATCATTTGAAGCATGGAGGTGTTTTATCGTTTATGAACGAACTGCGTTTGAAATTTGTTTTTTTTGCCGGCCTGTCATTGGCTTTGATCTGCGCTCAAAATTTAGGGGCGACCGAAGACGCGCCGCACGCGCCCTTCGCGCAATGGGCGGATTTGCCCGCGCCCGGCCAGTTCGTCGCCGGATTTTTTTACGATGAATCGGAGTCATATCACATTTATGCCAACGGCGGCCAGCGTTACAACATTGATTCGCCTGGCGACGGCGAGCATTACGGCATTGACGTGAACCAGGGCTGGCTCACGTTTCAATATGGCATTGATAAACATTGGGCGGCGGACATGAGCATCGGCGCGACAACGATCGGCTGGCGCGATTTTTCCAACGGCGGCCCGCCCGGCGCCATTCGCGAAACGACCGGCATTGCGGACATCGGGCTGGGCGTGCGCTATCAGATTCTTAACGAAGCCGTTTCCACAAATTCTTTTTGGTTGCCGACCTTGACGTTTCGTGCCGGAGCCGTTTTGCCCGGCACTTACAAACAAAATCTGGCGTTTGCGCCCGGCATCCGTTCAGCGGCGATTGAGCCGGAACTTCTCGCCAAAAAACATTTTGGCTGGCCGGGTTTTGGCGCTTACGGCGATATTCTTTACCGCTGGAATCGCACCACGGGCAACGATCAAGTCATCGGCTCCATCGGATTTTTTCAACAAATCAAAGGTTGGGAACTTGACGCCGGCTATCGGCGCCTGCAAACGCTCGAAGGCACGGATTTGCTTTTTGATCCGGCGACCAAAACGCTTTCGACCACCGGCTCCGATCCCCATGCGTTTTCCGAATTGCGCGAAATCAACGACTCCATTGAAGCGGGTTTCAGTTATACCACTCCAAAATGGCGGATTAAATATTCCTTCTACACCCGCACCGTTTTCGCCGGCAACAACAGCGACCAGAAATTCTGGATTGGCGCGGGTGCCCAAATGCCTTTTCAAATTTTCAGATTTGACTGAACGTTTGCAAATTCACTTGTTCCCCGGCGATTGATTTGTTCAATTGCCGCCAATGAATTCACAGCCCGGTGTTCTGCCAAACCAATCCTCTCCCTGGCCGCAAAATAAATTTCTGCGCCGGCCGGAATGGATCGCCGCCGGTTTGATCACGGCGGCAATCGTGGCGTTGCACTTGTTCTTTCTGTTTCACGCCGGCGGATTTTGGCGCGACGAAGTCAATCTCATCAACCTCGCCAAAAGCCATTCGCTGGCGGACATGAAAAAGGATTCGTTCCCGATTTTGATGCCGCTGCTGGTTCGCTTTTGGACCCGGCTTGGTTTCGCGCAAAATGATTTAAGCCTGCGAATTTTGGGGACCTTGATTGGTCTGGGAATTCCCGCCGCGTTTTGGTGGGCCGCCTGGAAAATCCGCCGCCTTCCGCCGTTCTTAAGCCTTGCCCTGTTTTGTTTGAACAGCACCTTGATTTTTTTTGGCGATTCCATTCGCGCTTATGGTCTGGGCAGCCTGCTCATTATTTTGACGGCCACCCATGCCGTTATTTTTTTGCGCCAACCTTCATGGCGGCGAACCATCTGGCTGACCTTGTCGGCGGTGTTAAGCGTGCAAACGCTGTATCACAATACAATTCTTGTGGGAGCCATTTGCCTCGGCGCGTGGGCGGTTTGCTGGCGGAAAAAAAACCGGCTCGCGGCGGCGCAAGTTTTTCTGGCCGGATTTATTGCTGCGCTTTCACTTTCACCTTATGTGACGGGCATCATCGCCGGACGTGCCGCTTCGTCCGTTTTGATCAGCGGCCTGAAATCTTGGCGTTTCATCGCCGCCTTTCACGACTCGCTGGGTTTTCCCTTTCCAATTTATTTTTACGCATGGGCAATTTTGTCAATCGTCATAATAATTTTGGCTTTCATCACCTTATTTCTTCCGCCGAAAATTTCCACTCCGTCCGCCAATGATTTGAGTTTATTTGCCGGAACAACTTTGCTCGCCGCCGTCCTGGGATTCATCCTGTTCCTTTGGCTCGCGGCCTTCCCCGCGCAATCCTGGTATTTGCTTCCGCTCATGGCTTTGATCGCCGTGTGCTTTGAAATCGGCCTGCCGGAATGGCGCGGAAAAATGCGCGCGATTTTTTTCGGGCTGGTTGCCGCCACCGCCTTGATCGCCCTTCCAACTGCCAGTCGCGATCTGCATCATCGTTTCACGAATGTTGACCTCTGGGCCAAAGATTTGACGACCGCTGCTGCGCCGGAAGACTATGTGGTGGTCGTTCCGTGGCTTTACGGCATTACCTTCGACCATTATTTCACAGGCCCCGCTGCCTGGACAACTTTGCCGCCGCTGGCCGATCATTCCGTGCATCGCTACGACCTCGTCAAACTTCAAATCCAAAATACCAACGCCATCCAGCCCGTGCTCGAAAAGATTCTCACGACCTTGCAATCCGGTCATCGCGTTTGGATTCTGGCGGCGATGGGCTGGATGGACATACCTGATGCCGGCACCGTCGCGCCCGCCAGCCTGCCGCCCGCGCCCTTGAAAAATTCCGGCTGGTCTGAAGCGCCTTACACCCTGGTTTGGAGTTCTCAAGCCGCTCATCTGCTTGGCGATCACGCCCTCCAATTTTCCCGCGTGAAAAATTCCGCCGCCGGCATGCAAGTCATCGAAAACATGGAATTATTTATGGCTGAAGGCTGGAAAAATTCAAGCGCGCCCGCAAAATCAAACGCCGCCCAACCGTGATCCCACATGATTCCGTGCGTGATTTTTGAAGATGAACATCTGCTCGTGGTTCACAAACCCGCCGGCTGGAATACGCACGCGCCCGGTCCCTTCGCCGGTGAAGGCATTTACGATTGGCTGAAAAATCGCGAACCACGCTGGGCGTCGCTTGCCATCATTCATCGGCTCGACAAGGAAACCAGCGGCGTCCTCGTTTTTGGAAAAACCAAAATTGCCAATCGCTCGCTCACGCAACAATTCACGCAGCGACAAGTTCGCAAGAAATATCTTCTGCTGACGGATCGCGCGGTTCCGCCCAAGGAATTTGTCGTAAAAACGAAATTGATCCGCCTCGGGGAAAAATATGCCAGCCGCGCAAACGGAGAAAATGCCGAGACTAAATTTTCGCCCGTCAAAAATCTTGAGTCAAAAACTATTTTGCAAAACGGGAAAAAATTGAAAGTTATTTGCGCCGAACCCTTGACCGGCCGCACGCATCAAATCCGCGTCCATGCGGCGGAAAACGGTTTCCCGATTTTTGGCGACCCACTTTACGGCGGCACACCGGCAATGCGGGTTTTTTTGCACGCATCGGAAATTTTCTTTGCTCATCCCGCCACCAATGCGCCGGTGAAATTTTCCGCGCCGGCGGATTTTTTCGGAGATCAAGCGGAGAATCCCGAATTGAAAAATAAAGGCGAAAAAATTCAAAATCCATTGCGTTCCGCCTTCATTGAACTCAATAAAACCAACGCCTTTCGTATTCTTCATGGCGCAAGCGACGGCTGGCCGGGCTGGTTTGTGGAAAAACTCGGCGATTTTTTGCTCTCGCAATCGGAAGCGCCATTGACCGCCAGCCAAACTGAAGAATTATCGCGCCTCGCCGGAAATTTTTCTTCGCACGGCGCCTATCATAAAATTCTCTCGCGCCAGCTTCGCCGCTCAAATCTCGCGGAAGCTTCGCCGCAATTGGTTTTTGGCGAACCGACGCCGGAACGATTTGAGATTTTGGAAAATGGCCTCCGTTACGAAATGAGTTTTCGCGAAGGCGGTTCCGTCGGCTTGTTTTTGGATCAGCGCGACAATCGCCGGCGGTTTTTAACCAATCATATCGCCGCCGATTTTCCATTTTCGCAAAGTGGAAATCGGCCGTTGGAAATCTTGAATTGTTTCGCCTACACCTGCGGCTTTTCAGTTTGCGCGGCCCAATCCGGCGCGCGGACGACCAGCCTTGATCTTTCAAAGAAATATCTCGAATGGGGCAAACGCAATTTTGTCTTGAACCATCTCGACCCGGCGGCGCACGATTTTATTTACGGCGACACTTTTGACTGGTTGCGGCGGCTGGCGAAAAAAAACCATGCGTTCGACGCCATTGTGCTTGACCCGCCGACATTTTCGCAATCAAAAGAACACGGCACATTCCGCGCGGAAAAGGATTATGGCCAACTCGTCACCGCCGCGTTGCCCGTTCTTAAACCCGGCGGAATTTTATTTGTCTCGACCAACGCGGCAGATTGGCCGCCGGAAAATTTTCTCGCGCAGATTCAAACGGCCATTCACGCCGCGAAGCGAAAAATTCGACTGCGCCATTACGTTCCGCAACCGCCGGATTTTCCCGTCAGCCGCAGCGAACCGGCTTATTTGAAAACGGTCTGGATGAAAATTAATTAACGAACGAACCTGCGAAAACCGGCGGATCACAATTGCCAAAAGTCGTCGCCGCTTTACTTTCAAACTTTTGTCGCGCAATTTAAGGCACAATGACACGACGTTTTTTGACCGGAATTTTTTTGATCGCGCTTTGCCCCGCCGCGCAATTCTCCGCGCGCGCCGATGGTAATTTGGCCAAATCCGTCGTGCTGGAAAACAACGTGGCCTATTTGCGCGTCGGCGAAGTCGGAAAAAATCTCGCGGACGAAATTCAAACGGCGCAAAATGCCTTGGCCGCGACGAATAAAATCGCCGGAACAGTTTTGGATTTGCGTTTTGCGGATGGCGACGATTTGGATTCGGAAAAAGCGACCGTAAATTTATTTGCGCCGAAAAAATTGCCGCTGGCGATTTTAGTGAACGGCCAGACGAGCGGCGCAGCGGCGGATTTGGCGGCGGATTTGCGCGGCGCAGACGACGGCTTGGTTTTTGGCAGCGCGACCAAAGAATTGAAGCCGGATATTTCGGTTCCAGAAAAACCGGACGAAGCGAAAAAATTTCTGGAAAATCCGTTTGGAACTTTGCCGCGCGAAACCAATTCCGTTTCCGCGACGAATGATTTTCTTTCATTCGTTGATCACACGAGCGAGGCGGATTTGGTGCGCGCAAAAATCAAGGACGGCGAGCAGGATGAAAATTTGCCGTCGGAGCGCGAGGCCGAGCCGCCAAAGCCCTTCATTCGCGACCCGGTTTTGGCGCGCGCGATGGATTTGATCAAAGGTCTGGCCATCGTGCGCCAATCGCGCCTTTGATTTCGAGTTGACGATTGGCTTTTCACAAACCAATTTGTTTTTTCACGTTGGATGAAAACGATTCTGTTCATTTGCACCGGCAATGTCTGCCGCAGCCCGATGGCCGAGGGGATTTTTCGCCAGGCCATGAAGGGTCGCGGCGAATTCCGCATTCTTTCGGCCGGCCTCGGCGCGATGGACGGCCAGCCGCCGTCGCCGCATTCCGTGACGGCGCTGAAGGAAATCGGCATTGATATTTCCGGCCAACGCAGCCGGGCGCTCACGGTGGATTTGGTGCGGCAGGCGGATTTTATTTTTGGCATGACGCATTCGCATGTGGACACCATCACGCTTTTGTATCCGCCGGCGGCGGAAAAAACTTTCCTGCTGCGTGAATTTGACGACACGCTCGAACCGTTTGAAAAGGACATCCCCGACCCGATTGGCTGTTCTTACGACGTTTATATGCAAGCGCGCGACCAGATCGAACAAGGCATCGCCTCGCTTTTGAAATTTATGGAACAACACGAAATCCTCTCCGCGCCGACCGGCGCAAAAACCGTCACGAATTTTGCGCTTGGCGCGGATCACGGCGGCTTTGAATTGAAGGAAACGCTGAAAAAATATTTGTTGGCGCGCGGCCTGACCGTCAAAGATTTCGGCGCGCTGACCAAGGACCCGGCGGACGATTATCCCGATTTCGCGCAGCCCGTCGCGCAAGCCGTTGCGGATGGAAAGGCGGAATTCGGCCTGCTCGTTTGCACCAGCGGCGTTGGCATTTACATTGCCGCCAACAAAATTTCCGGCATTCGTGCCGGGCAAGCCTTCGACGAAAAAGAAGCGACGCTCATGCGGCGGCACAACGACGTGAACGTGCTTTGTCTTGCGGGCGACACGCAGCCCGAACTTGCCAAAAAAATTCTCGACACGTTCATCAACGCGAAATTTGAAGGCGGACGCCATGAGCGCCGCGTTGAAAAAATGGACGCGCGCCTCGCGCCCGCCGCGTTGCGTTTGCGCAATGTTGACCCGCAAATCGCCGAAGCCATTCAGCAGGAAAAATTGCGCCAGCAGGAAAACATTGAGCTGATCGCCAGCGAAAATTTCACGTCGCCCGCCGTGATGGAAGCGCAAGGCTCGGTGCTCACCAATAAATACGCCGAAGGTTATCCGAAAAAACGCTGGTATGGCGGCTGCGAAAACATTGATGTGATTGAGCAACTCGCCATTGACCGCGCAAAGAAAATTTTCGGCGCGGAACACGCCAATGTCCAGCCGCATTCCGGCAGCCAGGCGAACATGGCCGTTTATTTTTCCGTGCTTAAACCCGGTGACAAAATGCTGACGATGGATTTATCGCACGGCGGACATTTGACGCACGGCAACAAAGCAAATTTCTCCGGCAAATTTTTTGAAATCGTCCACTACGGCGTTCGCAAAGACGACGAACGGATTGATTACGATCAACTCGCGGCGATGGCGCGTGAGCATAAACCAAAAATGATCACCGTTGGCGCCAGCGCATATCCGCGCGTGATTGACTTCAAACGCATGGGCGAAATCGCGCGCGAAGTTGGCGCGTATCTGCTCGCGGACATCGCGCACATCGCCGGCATGGTCGCGGCTGGAATTCATCCGAGTCCGATGGCGCACGCGGATTTTGTGACGACCACGACGCACAAAACCTTGCGCGGCCCGCGCGGCGGACTGATTTTGTGCAAAGAGAAATTTGCGAAGGAAATTGATTCTAACATTTTTCCCGGCATTCAAGGCGGCCCGCTTGAACACGTCATCGCCGCGAAAGCCGTTTGTTTCCACGAAGCGTTGCAGCCGTCATTCAAAATTTACCAACAGCAAATTGTCAAAAACGCCGTCGCGCTGGCCGACGGCATGAAGCGAAATAATTTTCGGCTCGTCAGCGGCGGCACAGAAAATCATTTGATGCTCGTGAACGTGGGCGCGAAAAATCTGACCGGCAAGGATTGCCAGATCGCACTCGACGAAGCGGGCATCACGACGAATAAGAATACAATTCCATTTGAAACGCGCTCGCCGTTTCAAGCCAGCGGAATTCGTTTGGGAACGCCCGCCGTCACGACGCGTGGGATGAAGGAAGCGGAAATGGCCGCGATTGCCGACATGATTTCCGAAGTGCTGCTGGACATCAAAAACGCCGACGCCGCGCACAAAGTCCGCGCCCGCGTGCGCGAACTGACCGCGAAATTTCCGTTGCCTTATTGACAAAATATCCCACTTGTGGGATTGTCCCACCATGACGATTACAGCGGACAATAAAAAGCGCGTGGTCATCCCGTGGGTCAAGCCGGGCGACGTTTTTGCCTGCGAGCAGCGGGACGAAAATCATTTTTCCCTCGCCAGATTGAATCCGCCGCCGCCGCCAAAGAAAAAGACCCGCGTGGAAGTGCGCCGCGCGATCAAGAACAGCAAGATGAAATTTGACATGACGTGGGAGGAATTGCGCGTCCTGACCCGCGAGCCATGATTTTGTTTGATACCAATGTCCTGATTGACGCGAAGGATTCATCGTCCGCAAATCATGCTTGGTCAGTCCGGTTGATTGAAGAAGCGGTTGCCGGCGCTGGCGGCTCAATCAACGCGGTGACTTTGGCGGAACTGTGTGCCGGATCGCCGAATCCGATGGACATCGAACCGGAAATCAGGAAGCTCGGCCTGGAAATTTTTGATTTGCCGGCGGCAGTTTCGGAAATTTGCGGCGCGGCTTACCGGCGATATGTTTTGGCACGGCGAACTTCAGGCGGCGGAAGCGCGCCGAAAATTCCGCTGCCGGATTTTTTCATCGGCGCGCACGCGGAAATCATGAAGTGGAAACTGGCCACGCGCGATGCCGAAAGAATTTCAAGATATTTTCCGAAAGTCCACCTGCTGACGCCGAAAAAATAATTCGCGCCCGCAGGCGCGAACTGACCGCGAAGTTTCCGCTGCCTTATTGAAATTGTTTGCCGCAGCCGCGAAGCGGCGCAAGGAAATTAGCCCGGCACATTGTGCCGGGTTTTTGATCCAAAATGAAAATGTCCTGAAAAGACAATGGAATTCGGTTGCCGTTTCCCGCGTCCTTTCAGGACGCATACATTTTTCCGCGTAAATCCAGCCACTTCGTAGCTGGCTAATTTCCAGCGTCGCTTCGCGACAAAATCCCCGCGTGCGCGAACTGCCGGCGAAATTTCCGTTGCTGATTGACAGAATTGCGCTTTGCAAATCCGCCGTCGCAAGTTAAATTTGAAACATGAGCGCGACTGAAATCATTGCAGAATTGCCGAAATTGAATTCGGTCGAACGATTGGCCGTGCAAAAAAAGCTGGCTGAAATCGGCTCGGAAAATTCCGCCGTCGCCTTGCATGACCGTGCCATTGATGAAGTTCAAGCCGCCGGTTTGCGTTCGCGCCTGAAAACTTTCGCCGAAGACTGGGAACGTCCCGAAGCCGCCATTTACGATGAAGCCCAAACGCGGTGACGTGGTTCTGGTCTTGTATCCCAATTCCGATTTGCGCACGGCCAAGCGCCGTCCTGCTCTCGTTCTTCAACGTGATGAATTGTTCAGCGGACTTGCCCAAACCATCGTCGCCATGATTTCCAGCAACCTCGCGCGGCGCGGTCACGCCAGCCGTGTTTTCGCCAGCCGCGATTCCACTGAAGGTAAAGCCGCGGGATTGCGATTGGATTCCGTAATTATGACTGACAATTTAGCCACAATTTTGGAAACCGAAATAGATTCCGTTCTCGGTCATTTTACTGAAATGGAAACCGTGGAGGCAGCTTTGAAATATACGCTGGCGTTGGATTAAAGCGTGCGCGAATTGACGGCAAAATTTCCGCTGCCTTATTGATTTGATTTCAGAACGCTCATCGCTTTGTCTCGCGAATCTACAACTTGCGGCGTCACAAAAAACAAAAGACTTTTCGATTCCGTCGTGGCATTGGTGGGGTCGTCCAGCCAGCCGCCCGGCGGGATTTCTTTTTCCAAAATAACAGTTTGGCCGGGCTGCAATGAAACATGATTCGTCGCCTCTATCACTTGCACATCCGGTTGCGAAGGATTGCCAGCCAATTGGATTAACCGCGCATTTAGATTCAAATCGAAAGTGGAGGAGTTTGTTGAAAAATAAGGTGTGACATCCAAACTTGTGCCGGTATTCACATTTGTGCCGCTCACTGGAACTGATCGGGTAGCGGATATTTCAGCCTGCCTTCCATTTACGGTAATCACTTGCGGCGCGCTGATAAGATTGGCATCGCTTGCTCCTTGCAACGCTTCGTTAATAATTTTGAATTGCTGTTCCGTCAACAAGCCGGCTCTGCCGCCTTGTGAGTCTGAAATCCAACTAATGCCAAGAGCTTGCAAATCCTCCGTTGGAATGGAAACAAACTTTGTTCTCAAATGAATCGTGATTTTTTCTGCGACTGGCAAATTGTTCGTTTCCGGCCGCATCATTTCCGTTGAAATATTTTTCTCGCGACGCAACCGAGTGACTTCGCCGCGAAGTCGAAGCAGCTCGTTGAATTGCTCATCTGAAAGAGATTTGGAATCGCCAGCCGCTGCAAGCCGATTTGAAAGGCTTTCGTTGTCTGTTTGCAATTGCACGATTTGTTGCCGAAGCGATTCATTTTCCGCGCGCAATTTATTTTGCATTTGTTGTTGAAGCACAAACGCCGTCGTCGCGCTCGCAACAACGAGCGCACTGATGCCGAGTTTCAATTTGGTTGCTATCATAATTTTTAGAAGTGTGAATGTTCCAGTTCCCGCAGTTGCAATTGATGCTGTCGTGAGTGTCTCGGCCAGATTTGCGGGCGCCATTTGAATCGCGTTCGCGGAAATGATGGAAGCCAAAGCAACTGCCGTTGAGATTCCGCGTTTGGCAAAAATTCCGCGCAATTTTTCCAGCGCGCGCTCGACCCGCATCCGCGCGGCGTTTTCGTTGAGACCAAGTTTCGCGCCGACTTCGGCGAACTGCCGGTTTTCAAAATAGCGCAGCAAAATCGCTTCGCGGTCGGTTTCCTTGAGTTCGTGCATGGCGTCGTCGAGCGTCGGGCGGAGTTTTTGCCAGTCAGTTTCCGGCGCGGACTGGGCAGGCTGGAAGCCTGCTCCACTATCGTTGGTTGGCTCGCGCATAAATTTTTCTTCGCGGTCGCGCCGGCGATTTTCTCCGCGCACCATTTTGGCGGCGGCAAAATGCGCGCTGGTGTAAAGCCAGCCGGTCAAAGTTTCGCGGCGGGAAAGTGAATTGGCTTTCCGCGCAAGGTCGGTGAAAACCGTTTGCGCCACGTCTTTCGCCAGATGTGCGTCGCCGTTGACCTGCCGGAGCGCGGCGGAATAAACGAGGTTCACATGGCGTTTGACCAGTTCGGCGAAGGCGGCTTCGGAATTTGTCCGGGCAAACTGGCGGAGCAATTCAGAATCGGGCGTCATTTTCAAGTTATAGCACCCGCCAAAATTAAAACCGCACAAGAAAAATCAGAATGCCGGGAAGCGGAACCGCCGGTCAATCAGGCTCCAATCTGCTTGTGGATCGCGCCGCAGATTTTTTGCGACCAGTCTTTCAAAGTTTTTTCGTCGCGGCCTTCGAGCAGCAAACGCGCCTTGGGTTCTGTGCCGGAATAGCGCAGCAAAATCCGTCCGCCTTGCGCTTGCAATTCTTTTTCCGCGTCGGCCACTAGTTTCGTCACGCCGTCAATTTCCCCAAACGGAATTTTTTCGCGCACTTTCACGTTCGTGACGAGTTGCGGAAAGCGCGTCCAGCATTTCGCCAGTTCGGAAAGCGGCGAATTTTTCGCGCGCATGATGCGTAAAATTTGCAGCGCGGCCACGAGACCGTCGCCGGTCGTGGAAAAATCGCGGAAAATCAAATGGCCGCTTTGCTCGCCGCCAAAGTTAAAGGCGTTCTTGAGCATTTCATCAATCACATTTTTATCGCCGACGGCGGTGCGGATGATTTTTCCGCCGGCATTTTTGATCGCGGCTTCGAGTCCGGCGTTGCTCATCACGGTCGTGACCAAAGTTTTTTCCGCCAAAGTTTTTTGCGCGAGCATATCCAGTGCGGCCATGGCCATGATGTCGTCACCGTCAATCAATTTTCCTTTTTCGTCGCACAGCAAAACACGGTCGGCGTCTCCGTCATGCGCGATTCCCAAATGCGCTTTGTGCCCGGCGACCTGGGCGCAAAGACTTTCAGGAAACATTGAGCCGCAATTTTCATTGATGTTTTTTCCATCCGGATGATTTCCAAAAACGATGACTTCCGCGCCGAGTTCGCGCAGGACGCAGGGCGAAGATTTGTAAGCCGCGCCGTGGCCGCAATCCAAAACGATTTTTAA
Organism: Verrucomicrobiia bacterium; assembly: GCA_036509895.1. Lineage (GTDB taxonomy): Bacteria > Verrucomicrobiota > Verrucomicrobiia > Limisphaerales > UBA11358 > UBA11358. The sequence continues at coordinate 59,718 of DATCEV010000056.1, read as the reverse complement.
CCCTTCGAGCGTGAGGTTTTTCGGAAAACTGGATTTGGCAAATTCGATGTAGCGGCCCAGCGCGTCGTCAATGCGGACGGCTTTGCCGATTTCCCCGGCCGTCGGCCGGATGCTTTCGATCTCGCCGCTGAAAACCAGGTTTTCAATTTTGTTTTCAATTTTGTCGTCGAGCTTGTAGCCATCGGCGCGGAAAAATTTGATGCCGTTGTCGGCGTAGGCATTGTGCGAGGCGGTAATGACAATGCCCGCGTCCGCGCGCAAACTGCGCGTGATATAGGCGACGCCGGGCGTCGGCAGCGGACCGATGAACAGCACGTCCACGCCCATCGAAAGGATGCCGGACGAAATCGCATTTTCGAGCATGTAACCGGAAAGCCGCGTGTCTTTGCCGATGACGATTTTATGTTTGCCGCGACTGCGCGATTGCGATTCAAGATTTTTGAAAACGTGCGCGGCGGCGCGTCCGAGTTTCAAGGCGGTTTCGGCGGTGACCGGCTCGACGTTCGCCGTGCCGCGAACGCCGTCGGTTCCAAAGATTTTTTTTGGCGCGCTCATGGTTTTTTTTCAGCTGGCGGCAAAATGGTCACGCTCACTTCCGGCGGATCCGCCCTGACGAGCGTTACTCCTGACGGCGTATAAACATCCACATGTTTGCGCATATCATTCGCGGCGACAATGCCGGTGAGATTGATGACCGGATGAATTTGCCCCGGCTTCAAATCGTCGAGCGATTGGCCGGCGCCACTGACGGTGACGGTGACGATTTTCGGTTTCACTTCCAATTTCCCTTCGCCATCGGCGGGCGAGATGATGAGCACAGGCAGATTGGTGAAAGTCACCGTATTGATCGCAGCCCGCGGATTTTCGATGACCGGCTCCTGGCCCATTCCCGTGTGAACAATGTGCCAGATGACAGCGGCCACAATCAACGACGCCAGTTTCCAGCTAAAATCTTTTGTGATCCAGTCGCGCATGGCCATATCAATGTTTTTCCGTCCGGCGAACGGCATGTTTCGTCACGACCGCCGGGCCGGCGGTTTTATGTTTTTCCGCCAGCCGCGAGCGCAACCATTCAACGAGGCTGTGGGATTTGGCCGGCTGCACCAGCACCGAAGTCAAAAAGGCGCGCAATTCCTCCAACGTCATGCCGCGCACAAGCTGGCCTTTGTAAGCGTAGGAGATCATCCCGTTTTCCTCCGACACCGCGATGATGACCGCGTCCGTTTCCTCGCTCAAACCAATCGCCGCGCGGTGGCGCGTGCCCAGCGATTTATTCAAACCGGGCCGTTGCGTCAGCGGAAAAATACACGCGCAATAGGCGATGCGGTCGCCCTTGATGATGACGCCGCCGTCGTGAACCGCGTTGTTCGGAAAAAAAATCGTCTCCAACATTTCCGGCGTCGCCTCGCAATCCACTTCCACCCCCGACTCGACGGCGGCGTGAAGTTGAATGGATTGTTCAATCGCGATGAGCGCGCCGATTTTCACTTCCGACAACCGTTCGCACGTTTGGATGATGACCTCAATGCTTTCGCGCCGTTCGCGCACCGTGGAAAAAAGCGGAAGATTGCCGAGTTCCGCCAGCAGGCGGCGCAGTTCCGGTTGGAAAATAACCAGGACCGCCACCGCCAAAAATGCCGAGAACGTGCTCAACAAAGAACGCAACACTTCCAGGCGCAAAATCGTCGTCGCAAACGCCAGCGCCAGCCACACGACCACGAAACCGACCACGACCGGCCAGCCCCGCGTGCCGCGCAAAAAGCGCGTCGAGAAATAAATTCCCACCGCGAGAATTAAAATTTCCAGCGCAGGACGCCAGCCTTCTTGCGCGTAACCCAAAATTTTTGTCGCGTCCAGATTCACAATGTATTCTGTTATTTTGCCAGAACTGCTTCCGCCATGCGAACGGCCTGAACCGTTTCCGCCACGTCATGCGCGCGAACGATTTGCACGCCCGATTCGACCGCCAAAATCGCGCAGGCGAGCGACGCTGGCAAGCGTTCATTCACTTTTGCGCCGGACCATTTTTCAATGAAAGATTTTCGCGAAACGCCCAAAAGCAATGGGCGCCGCAACCTGGCAAAACTTCGCCAACCCGCCAGCAACTGCAAATTCTGCGCCAGCGTTTTGCCAAAACCGATCCCCGGATCAAAAATAATCTGTTCCGGCGCGATTCCCGCCACCATGATTTTTTCCCGCCGCTCTTGAAAAAATTTGCCGACTTCCCGAACGATGTTTTTTTGCGCCTTGAGTTTATGAAGGCCGCGCGGCGCATGCATCACAACATAACCCGCGCAAAATTCCGCAACAATTTTCCACATTTCAGAATCGTCGCGATGGGCGGCGACGTCATTGACGATGCTCGCGCCGGCTGCGAGCGCCGCGCGGGCGACGGCCGGCTTCATCGTGTCAATTGAGATTAAAATCTTTTGCGATTTGATTTTGGCCGCCAGTTTTTCAATGACGGGAATCACCCGTCGCAATTCCTCTTTTTCCGAAACCGCCTTTGCGTTGGGCCGCGTGCTTTCGCCGCCGATGTCCAAAATCTCCGCGCCTTCGTCAATCAGTTTCAGCCCGTGCGCGACGGCTTTTGTGGAATTGAAAAATTTTCCGCCGTCGGAAAAAGAATCGGGCGTGACGTTGACGATGCCCATGACGAGCACCGGTCGCGGAAAAATAATTTCAAATTGGCGCGCGCGAAATAACATTCCCGCAAATTTAATTTGTAGGAGTCGAGGTAACGAGACTCAAATTAATAAAATTCAGAGACTCCTTACGTCGTCTCCTACTTAATTTTGATTTTGAAATAAGCAATCGTGTCCGTGAGACCTTGCGCCAGCGGAATTTTCGGTTCCCACTTCAGAATTTTTTTGGCTTTGGAAATGTCCGGTTTGCGTTGTTTGGGATCGTCTTGCGGCAAAGGTTTGAAAACAATTTTACTTTTGGAGTTCGTTGCGCGGATGATTTCTTCGGCAAATTGCAGCATCGTCATTTCGACGGGATTGCCAATGTTCACGGGCGAATCGCAATCGCTCATCATCAAACGATAAATGCCTTCGATCAAATCCGAGACGTAACAAAAACTGCGCGTCTGCGTGCCTTTGCCAAAAACCGTGACCGGTTTATTTTTGATCGCCTGACTGACAAATGCCGGCACGACTCGTCCGTCGTTGATTCTCATGCGCGGACCGTAAGTGTTAAAAATGCGGACGATGCGTGTTTCCACTTTGTGTTCGCGGTGATACGCCATCGTCATCGCTTCGGCAAATCGTTTGGCTTCGTCGTAACAGCCGCGCGGGCCGATAGTGTTGACGTTGCCCCAATAATCTTCGGTTTGCGGATGCACGAGCGGGTCGCCGTAAATTTCGGAAGTGGACGCGATGAGAAAACACGCGTTTTTATTTTTGGCGAGACCGAGCGCCTTGTGCGTGCCAAGCGAACCAACTTTCAAAGTTTGAATCGGCAATTCAAGATAATCAATCGGACTGGCGGGCGAGGCAAAATGCCAGACGAAATCCACCGGCGCATCGAGAAAAATAAATTCGGTGACGTCTTGCTGAATGAATTTGAAATTCGGATTGCCTCCAAGATGCGCGATGTTGTCCACGCTGCCCGTGACAAAATTATCAATGCCGATGACTTTGTGGCCGCGCGCCAAAAGTAAATCGGTTAAATGCGAGCCGAGAAATCCGGCCGCACCGGTGACGACGGAGAGTTGTTTTTTTTTCATTAAGAATTTACTTTGCGCCAGTGCCGCGCAGAACGGCGGGAATGGTGCGCAGCAAAATTTTTAGGTCGAGCCAGAGCGACCAGTTGTCAATGTATTCGAGATCGAGGCGAACCCATTCGCGGAAATCGGAAATCTGGTTGCGTCCGCTGACCTGCCACAAACAAGTCAGGCCGGGCTTGACGCTCAAACGGCGGCGGTGCGCGAGGTTTTCAAAGCGTTTGACTTCATCCACGGGCAAGGGGCGCGGACCGACGAGGCTCATTTCGGCGCGCAGGACGTTGAAGAGCTGGGGCAATTCGTCGAGGCTGTATTTGCGCAGGATTTTTCCGGCGGGCGTGACGCGCGGATCGTTGGTGACTTTGAAAACGGGGCCGGACATTTCGTTCATGGCTTCGAGTTCGTGTTTGAATTGCTCGGCGTTGGTGGTCATCGTGCGAAATTTATAAATGGTGAAGGGCGTGCCGTTGAGGCCGGAGCGTTTTTGCCGGAAAAAAACGGGGCCGGGCGAAGTGAATTTTATCGCCAGCATGATGACAAGAAAAACGGGCAGCAGTAAAATCAACAGGACGCAGGCGCCAAAAAAATCCATGAGTTGTTTGGCGGCGCCGGACCAGGAAGCTTCGGGTGTGGTGCGAAAAATCAGGAGCGGATGGCCGAGCATTTCATCGAGGCTGGTGCGGGAAATTTCGGTGCTAAAAAAATTGGCGAGCAGCCAGACTTCAACGCCTTCGAGTTCGCAGGCGCGGATGACATATTCGACCTGCTCGAAGTTGGTGTGCTTGGCGCTCAAGATGACGCCGTAGACGGAATGATCGTGCAGCAGCGAGACGATTTGTTGCACGGGCGTTTCGACCAGATCGAGTTCGGCGACGATTTCTGTGCGCTCGTCAGAAAGCTCCTTGAATTCGCGGCGCATCCGGGCGATTTCCCGCGCGGTGCCGGCCAGCACAAAGCGGCGTTTGGATTGGAATTGGGCGAACCGGCTTTTGAAGGCGAGCCGCAACAATTCTTCTTTCAAATAAACCATGCCAAAGCTGATGACGCCGAAGAAGATGATGACGCCGCGCGGCATGACCAGGTGCAACAAATAGGTGGCCATGACGAGGCCGACGGTGGTGATGAGACAACCTTTGGCCAGTGGCCAGAAAATTTTGGAGCGCGGGCAAAGCGGCGGCCGATTGTAAAAATTCTGGGATTCGAGGATCAACGGCGCGGCGGGAATGACGGCGACATACAGCCAGACGGCGTTGTTGAAGGCATCGTAGGGGATCGTGTCCAGATTCAGCCAGCCGGAAAATTGCGCGTTGGCGCGCAGCAGGCAGGCGAACAAAAAGCTCACCCCAAAAATGCAGGCATCCGCCAGTTGGTGGATCTGCGTCCGAATCTGTCGGTCACGTCGCAGCATGTTTTTTCAAGCAATCCTTCCGGCGGCAAAACCCGGCAAAAAATCAAATGCCGGCGCCATTAATTTTTGACCACGCCGCCGGCCAATTCTTTTTCGCCCGGGAAAATTTCATATTGCCCCACTGAATTTGCGATCAAATTTTTTATCCGCCCGAACGCCGCCTCTTCCTGCCCGGGCGCGCAAATGGCAAAATAGGAAACGTAAGCCCAGCGTTGCAGGACGCCGGTGCTCAATAAATGCAGCGCCGCGCGTTTCATGAAATCGAAATGGTCCGGCGTTTGCGCGTCATCAGCCACAAACCAAAAAACATAGACGCCCTGCACCTCGACTTTTTGCCCGGTGGCGGTCGGAAATGTGCCGCTGACATCCCAGCGCGCGACGGGCAGTTCACGCGGCGGCAAATCGGCGATGGGAATTGAAACCACGGATTTTTTCTTTCCGTTAAAACCTTGCCCGGTCAGGCAATAATCCGCGCTATGAATGCTCGTGCGATCCGCGCCCATCAAAACAATCGTGGCCTGAATGCGAAAATCGTCGGGCGCCGTGTAAAGCCGTTCGACGTAACTGGTGTCCGCAGGCAGGTAACCCAGCACGACGGCGGGTTCGGGCACATTGGTGGAAGTGTAATCAAGCACCTGCGCCGGCAAATCCATTTTCACCCGGACGCTGCCGGAAACGGGCGCGGCTTTGATGCCCGGGCGTCCGAGTTTTTGGTGCGTCTTAAGCCACGCCAATGCGCCCGCCGTCCCGCCAATCAAAATCAGCGCGACCAAAAGGATGAGCCATTTTTGATTTTTCATGCGCGTTCTTTTCCGGCGGATTTTTTAATTTCCTGATTCTCCATCCAGCGACCGAGCCACAGCAGGCCGAAAATTGCCGGGACATAAGGCAGCAAACTGATGATCCCAAAGGGACCGCCTTCATGCACATAATTGCCCCATGGCTGCCCGCCGCTCGCGGCGGCGACGATGATGGCGAGCAAGCGCACGAGATTTCCCAAAACCGCAAAGGGCAGCGCCATCGCCATGAGAAAAATTCTTTTGCCCGGCGATTTGAAAATGGCAAAGGCATAAACCGTTGCGAGCAGAAAAATGGCGATCAAACTTCTCATGCCGCCGCACGCCGCCGCGACCTCGTATTGAAAGGTCCCGGACGGATCAATCAACTGCGTGCCTTGCCGGATGACTTCGATCCCGACCAGGTGCGCGACCATTTCCACCAGCCAGCACACCAGCAGCCGCAACGGAAATAAAATAAAATTCAAATAGGCTGTCAGCGGAACTGAAAAAACGAAAAGCAAAAACGGATACGAACTGTGCCCCAGCCACGCCCGTCCCCATGCCAAACCCATCAAGCCATAAATTCCCACGAACAACGCCACGACCGAGAGCAGCGGTTGTTGCACCATGAAACCCATGACGTGCAGCAACAACGCCGCCACGACGATCAACAATCCCGGCCACCAGATTTTCAACGGCAGCGCGAGCAATTCTTTTCGCTTCCACCAAAAAATTCCGATCACCAGAAATGGGATGAAATCTCCCTGGCCGGCGTCCTCGACGGATTGCGGGCTGTTGTAAGCTTCGTCCAGCCAGCCGAACAGCGACGACGTATGGACATAACCCAAAATCGAGTTGCCCCAGAATTGAAACAGCAAAAGCCACGCCGCCAGCAGCACGAAAAAAAAAGTTTTTTCCGGCAATCGCCGCCAGCAATCCATCGTATCCAGCCACCAGCCGGGACGGGAGTCATTGATTTGAGTCTGATTCATTGCGCCTAATTCCAGTATTAAGATAACCAAACGGACAAATTTGCTCAAACAAATTCGGCCATGCTGATTTTATTCCAGCGGATATTTTTTCCAGCCGCAGAGCTGTCCGATGATTTTTAAGGCAAACAACGGATTATTTTTCAGATAACGTCCGGCCAATCGTCGCGGCTCGCAGCCCAAACGATAAAACCATTCCAATCCGCTGCGCTGCATCCAGCGCGGAGCCTGTTTGACGCGCCCGCTGTGAAAATCAAACGCCGCGCCCACGCCGATCATCAAGGTCGCGTCCAGCTTCGGCAGAAATTCCACCATGAATTTTTCCTGCTTGGGCGTGCTCAAACCGACCCAAAAAATGTCCGGCTGCGCGACACGGACGATTTCCCGCAAATTTTTTTCCTCTTCCGAATTCAGTGCGCGAAATGGCGGCGTGAACGTCCCGGCAATTTCCATTTTTGGAAAACGCGCCTGCAATTTTTTCGCGAGCAATTCCGCCACGCCCGGCGCGCCGCCAAAAAAAAAGTGGCGGCACGGATTTTTTTCGCTCCACGCGCAGACATCCAGCATCAAATCCGGCCCATAGACACGGCGCATTTCCGGATGCCCGCGCATTTTCCCCAGCCAGACCATCGGCATTCCATCCGGCGTGCAGAGAAACGCGCCGTTCAAAATCCGGCGGAAGTTTTCATCCGTCTGCGCCTCCATCACGCCATGCACGCCGGTCACGCAAATGTAGCCTTTGCGCCGCGCCCGCACCGCTTCGGCGATTTCGTTCAGCGCGCTTTGCAAGTTCAGCACGCTGATGCCGACGCCCAGGACGTTGACGTGGTTCTTCATTTTTGATTTTTGATTTACGATTTTTGATTTACGATTTCAAGGTTCGCGCGGCACCAAAATCATAAATCATAAATCGTAAATCGTAAATGAAACTGCTTGTCTTCGCCCACACGCCGCCGCCGCATCACGGCCAGAGTTACATGGTCAAACTGATGCTCGACGGCTTCGGCGGCGATTGCCGGAAACGAAAATCAAAATCACCGGACGCTTTCGGCATCGAATGTTATCACGTCAACGCGCGTTTTTCCAAAGCGCTGGAAGACGTCGGCGAATTTCAAAGCTGGAAAATTTTCCTGATTTTGTTTTATTGCCTGCAAGCCGTCTGGTGCCGTTTTCGTTACGGCGTCAAAACTTTTTATTACGTTCCCGCGCCCGGCAAACGCATCGCCGTTTATCGCGACTGGCTGGTCATGTTCCTTTGCCGGCCGTTCTTTCAAAAAATTATTTTGCACTGGCACGCCGCCGGCCTCGCCAAATGGCTGGAAACTTCCGCGCAAATCCGTTCGCGCGCGCTGACCTATCGCCTGTTCAAGCCGGTAGATTTGAGCATCGTGCTTTCCAATTACAATATGGCGGACGCCGAAAAACTTTTGTCGCGCAATGTTCGCATCGTGCCCGTCGGCATCCCCGATCCGTGTCCCGATTTTGAAAAAGCCATTTTGCCGCGCCGCCGTGCGCGACTTCTGGCGCGAAAAAAATTATTGTCCGGTGAAATTTCGTCCCCGGTTGGTTCTGATAAAATCGTCAACGTGCTTTACGTCGCGCTCGTCAGCCGTGAAAAGGGCGCCTTTGACGCCGTTGAAGGATTGGCGCAGGCAAACGAAAAATTAGCCTCCGAAAAATCTCCGTTGCGGTTCAAACTGACCTTGATTGGCGGATTTGCGTCCGGCGTTGAGGAAAAGGAATTGCGCGATTTGATTCAGCGGCGCGGACTGCAAAAGAATGTTGAAGTCACCGGCTTTGTTTCCGCCGCTCGCAAAGTTCAAGCGTTCGCCGACGCCGATATTTTTTGTTTCCCGACGTATTACCTCGCCGAAAACCAGCCCGGAAATTTGATCGAAGCGATGGCTTTTGGTTTGCCGATTGTCACGACCCGCTGGCGTTCAATTTCCGAAATGCTGCCGCCAAATTATCCCGGACTCGTTGACCCAAAATCGCCGGAGCACATCGCTGACGCGCTCCAGCTTTTGGCCGCGAGCGATTTTTCCGAATCATTGCGCGAAAATTTTCTCTGCCGTTTCACTCTCGACCGGCATCTTGCGGGAATGGCTGAAGCGATTCGCAGCGTGGAATAAATTTACGATTTATGATTTATGATTTACAATTTGCGCTGTCTTAAAATCATAAATCTTAAATGCGAATCGGCCTGCTCCAACTCAATTCGACCATCGGCGATTTCGTGGCCAACGGAAAAAAACTTTTGGCCGGTTACGAAAATGCCATTGCGCTCGGCGCGGAATTTGTTCTCGCGCCGGAACTTTTTCTGTGCGGCTATCCGCCGCGCGATTTGTTGCTGCGCGCCGATTTCATTGACGCAAACCTGGCCGCGCTCGAAATCATGGCCCAAAAAACCGGCGTCGTTCCATTGTGCGTCGGCTTCGTTGACCTCAATTTGGAAAAACCCGGACGCGCGCTGCGAAATGCCGCCGCCGTTCTGCAAAATGGAAAAATTGTCTGGCGAACGAATAAAAGCTTGCTGCCGACTTACGATGTTTTTGACGAAGACCGCTATTTTGAACCCGCGCAAAAAATCGCGCCGTTTGAATTTGGTGGTAAAAAAATCGGCATCACGATTTGCGAAGACATTTGGAACGACGAGGATTTTTGGCCGGAGCGGATTTATCAGCGCGACCCGATTCGCGAATTGATGGCGCACGGTGCGGAAATAATCCTGAATATTTCCGCGTCGCCGTGGCATGACGGCAAAGAAAAAATCCGGTTGGAAATGCTTCGCCGCGTCGCGCGCGACGAAAAAATTCCGCTCGCGCAGGTCAATCTCGTCGGCGCAAATGACGAATTGATTTTTGACGGCCACAGCGTTGCGATTGATGCGCGCGGCGAAATTCTTGCGCAGGCAAAAGGTTTTGAAGAAGACATTTTGGTGGCGGAATTAAATTTGAGTAGGAGTCGAGGTGACGAGACTCAAATTAAAAATCAATTAGAGACTCCTCACGTCGTCTCCTACAATTTTCCGCCGCGCGAAGAAATGATTTTTTTCGCGCTTTCATTGGGCATTCGCGATTACGTCCGCAAATGCGGCTTCAAAACGGTCATTGTCGGTTTGTCCGGCGGCATTGATTCGGCGTTGATGGCGGTTCTGGCGGTTGACGCGCTCGGCCAGGAAAATGTTTTGGGCGTCGCAATGCCTGCGCGTTATTCGAGCGCGGGCAGTTTGAGCGACGCCGAAGCGCTGGCAAAAAATCTCGGCATTCGCCACGAAGTTTTGCCGATTGAGCCGCCGTTTCTGGCGGTGGAAAAACAACTTGAAAAAGCTTTTGCAAGTTTCAAGCCGAACGAAGCCGAGGAGAATTTGCAATCGCGTCTGCGCGGCGTGACGCTCATGGCGCTCTCGAATAAATTTGGTTCGCTGGTTTTGACAACGGGCAACAAATCGGAAATGGCGGTCGGTTATTGCACGCTTTATGGCGATATGAGCGGCGCGCTCGCGCCACTGGCCGACGTTTTGAAAACGGACATTTACAAAATTGCGCGCTGGATCAATCGCGAGAAAATCATCATTCCAGAAAATTCAATCGCAAAACCGCCGAGCGCGGAACTGCGTCCAAATCAGACGGACCAGGATTCGTTGCCGCCTTACGAAACGCTCGACGCGATTTTGGATTTATACGTCGTCAAAAATTTGAGCAAAGAAAAAATAATTGAAAAAGGTTTTGACGCGGAAATTGTCAGCGATGTTTTGAATAAAATCAATTTCAGCGAATACAAACGGCGGCAGGCCGCGCCATCGTTGAAAATTTCCGCGCGCGCGTTCGGCATGGGCCGGCGCATTCCGATTGCGCAACGGTTTCGGATTTGAGCGCGGAAGGTAAAATCCAGGCTGAAAAAAAAATTGATTTTCAGGCATTTGCACTTGCGCAAGATTTTTGACGCCTGCAAAATTCGCTGATGTTGTTCAGAGGCGTGATATCCATGGTCGGATTCTTTCAAACCAGTCATTCAGAAGTTGGCGGCAATGGCACTTGACTGCTATGAAAGTATTCTGGCTGTTTGGACGTTCGGGCGCGGGAAAAACCACTCTCGCCCAAGGTCTTTATCGGGCTTTGTCGGATCGCAAGGTTCCGGCATTTTATCTGGATGGCGATGAAATGCGGTCGGGACTTTGCGCGGACCTGGCTTTTACACCGGAAGCGCGCATGGAAAATCATCGGCGCATCGCGGAAGTGGCCCGGCTCGCGGCGGAACAAAATCTAAACGTGATCGTTTCCACAATGGCGCCACAGCACGGGCAAAGGGACGTCGTGGCCAAAGTGCTCGGAGCGCGGCTGGTTTGGATTTATGTTCATGCGCCGCTGGAAGTTTGCATCCAGCGCGATCCGAAGGGACTTTATCATCGGGCGCAGGAAGGGAAACTGGACCAGCTGTTAAATTTTCCGTTTGACGTGCCGCGCCCGCATGAACGGGAATATTTTATTGACACCGTCGCCCAAAATGTGGCCGGCGCCTCGCAGACGATTTTGGAACTGGTTCGAGGGCGTTTAAGTGATTGCGCGATTTGAAGGCGGCAAAAGTTCAGTCGTTGAAATTTCACCGTTCGTCCGGCGCAGGCCACTCAAGTAGTTTGAGGCTTCACAAATGAATAAGCTTTGTGAGGAAAGAATAGAATGCTTTCCCGGCGAATACGATTGAGCATGAGAATGACAATCGATAAGAAGGCGAGACGCATGAAGAAATTCCATTCATAGATTTCAATCACGCCATGGATCGGACTGGTGAAGTATTCAATCAGGGAGCTGGCGACAGCCGCCACAAACGCAGTGACTATTCCCCAGGTAAAATCCAAAACCAAGGTAAGCATCATGCAAGGAAGCAGGTAAAGCGGCAGAAAACCCATATTTGGATTGGTGAAGTAATCAATCGCTCCCACCATGATAAATAGCAAGCCGCTCGTCAGGATGACCGCCCAATGTTCGGTGAATTTTGCCGGCGGATCATTCAGGAAAGAGTGGCTGCTCTTTTTTTTCCTAATATGATCCACGAATAGAACGCAACTTTGCAATGCGATAAAACGCATGAGGCTATTCCATAAAACGATCTCCAGATGATGAAACCCCAATTCTTTAATACTTTGAATGATCGGTCCGATCAAGGCGGCGATGGTCGCCATTAGTATTCCCCACCGCCGGTCAAGCTTCCATGTCAGCAACGCACAAGGCACCAAATAAAACGGCAAAAAAATCATGTGCGCATTGGCGCGGCCCTGAATAGTGGCCACGATGGCGAACAGCAAGCCGCTTAAAAAAATTAGCGGCCAATGAGTTGGAAATTGCGCGCCCAACGATGGCTGAACCTTGGAATTGACGCTGGGCTCCCAAAACAGATTGCTCAAATCAGCCAGCGCAGATTTTATTTGAAACTTTGCGCCAGCCCCCAAACCGGAAGGAAGGAAGCTGGTGGCAGCGGCGGCTCGGCGGGGCGGAGTCATTTGCCAGCGCGCGGAAAGCAGGTCAAATAATTCCCGGGTGGTTTTTCCGCCTTCCGACGGTCGGAAGACCCATAAGTAGTGCAACAAATATCCGAGTAAAAGCGGTTGAATGATGCCGCTGATTTCTGCGGCGTCGGCATATTTTTTGAAACGCGATGAATGAATCAATTGCTCAATTTCAGCAGCGGCGCGTTCGGCTGAATGGCGTTTGGCAAGAATGGAAGTTTGAACGATGAAATGAAACCAGTCCCAGCCGGGGACGCCCTGCAACTGGCCGCGTTCCCAGTCGAGAACTTGAAAATTTTTCGAGTTGATGGCACGAATGTTCCAGGGTGAAAAATCACCATGATACACTGCGGTGCGAACGGTTTTTCCCGCAAGGGCGGCATTCAAAATATGCCATGAATCCAAATCCGCCTCGGGAACTTTTGCCGCCATGTTACGCCAGAGCTGCAAACTTTCCAGAGGAACGGATGGCCCGGAATTGAGGCACCCATGGAAAAAATATTCCATCCCGTCATCATCCACCGGGCTGTCACCAGGAAAATAATCCATCGCAAAAGCCGATAAGGTGGACGTGGAAAGTCGCCCGGTTATGCGCGCACATCCGCGCGCGTCTGCAGGCAATTGTTCCAGCAGAGCGGCTTCGTCATCGGTTGCCTTTTGTCCTTGGGAATTTAATCCTACTTTGACCACCCGGACTGGCCGCTGGTTTTCATCGCATAACAACAGCACGACGCGCGATTTATAGTCCATCCCACCGAACATAATGGGAATGGTGGAAAGCTGGGTTGCGGGCATGGCCACCTGTTGTGCCAGGAATTGCATTATTTCTGACGAGGCGTCCGCTTGGAAACGGACGTGCTGAAATAAATGCGCCACCGGTGTCTTGAACAGCATCGGCAAGAGGGCACGCCAGATTTTTGCGCGGCATCGCTGCGCGGAATAGATTTTTAATCCCGCGCGCGCGCCGGTTGGAGCAGTTGGCAAGAGCAGAAAAGGCCGCCCATATCGCGAGATCAGCCGCCACTCAAAATTCATCGGCTGGCGCAATTTTTCATTATTGGAAAAAAGCGCTTCGAGGACTGGAAGGATGGGGTGGAACATCGCTTAATTTGAATTTGATAATCGGGGTTGGTCATGTTTTGCAGCCGGACGGCATACAAACAACATATCAATGGACCAATTGTTCAGCCAATTTTCACCGGCCAGCAGCCTATCCGCCGCAGCGGCCGCTTTTCGCAAAGGAGTCCGATAAACGGTCGGCGGCACAATGCCAAAGCCAAACTGGCGCACTACTTGGAAACCGCTTTCTTGCAAAAGTTTTTTTGTTTCGGCGGGTGACATTTCGTTGAGCAGGGCGTCTGATTCTTTTATGCGCCTGCGGCGCCAAACCACAGCCGGATGCCGCAATGAACGCGAATTGCCGTGGACATTCACCAGCAACAAACCGTCCGGCTCGCGCAAAACTTCACGCAGCCGCCGAAGTATCCGCCCCCGCATTTCCGGTTCAACATTCAAAAGAAAACGAAAACAGGAAATAACGTCATATTTTTTTTGCAACAAGGCCGTGTCCCCCAGAATGTCGCCGACTTGGAACCGCGCCTTGACACATTTAGTTTTGGCAACGGCGACCATCTTTTCAGAAATATCAATTCCCTCGGCCGTGTCCGCCCATTTTTCAAGACAGGCAAGCACCCGTCCCGTCCCGCAGGCGAAATCCAACAACTGAACCGGCTCCTTTCGTTCCTGCTGAAATTTTTTCAATATCCGTTCCAGCGTAGGCTGCTGCAACTGCCATATGCTCGTCGAATAACTATTGCCCGCATATTCTTTGGATTCATATTCCTTGACCGCATCCGGGTGTTGAAACCGGCTCGAATAGCTAACGCTCATGGCATATGTGAATTATTTTATTGTGATTTCCCATGGTCAGCCTTTAATCCGCTCACAATTTTCGGATGCTGATCTTAATAGGCCATTAGTAATAGTCTGTTCTTGAAGTGTCAATAAGTAAAATTATCAGTTCAAACTTTGGTTGCCATGACTGCAAATGACTGCTAAAGGAATTCCAGTTAATGAATTTCTCCATCATCACGCCCAGCTTCCGCAATTCTCAATGCTCAAGCTTTGCATCGCCTCCGTCACCGAATAGAAGCCATGAATGATCGTCGCGCGCCTGAAAAAATGAAATGCCAGAGGATCATCGTCGTCACCGTCGCCGACCTGCCGGAAGGCGGCGGGCGCACGAGCCGTTTGCGAACTTTGGTTTCAACGCTGGCTTCACTTGGTCATCAGGTTGAAATCTGGAACGAGCATAATTTATCCGCCGCCGCGCCGCCAGAAAATGTAAGCGTTTCCGGCGAGTTATCGGGTGTGCCATTCCATTATGTCTTGGGAACAACGGATCGCGGCTGCGGCTTCGGCGCCACCCGCACAAAGTTCCGGGCGGTCCGGACCATCGCGGCGAAACTGCGAAGAGAGCAACGCGGCGTCCCGGTGGATTTGGTCATCTTCAACAATTTAAGTTTTTACGATACGTTTCCGCTCACGCGCTTGGCGCGTCGTCTCGGCGCACGCACCATTCAATGTTATGAGGACGAGCGTCTCGAATTGTTGCCGGATCCAAATGGTGATATTAGTTTCGCGCGACGGCTTTTCGGATTGAATTCATGGCTGGCCGACCGATATTGCAGCCGGATGGCAGATGCGATTTTCGTGATTTCTGGCTATCTCCAGCGAAAATATGAGCGTTTGAGCGGGCCGGCGAAAGTTCATCTTATCCCGACGATTGTGGACTGCGCAGCGTGGCGATTGCCGCCGGAGGATGAGCCGAATCCGGCGCGGCTTTTTTATGCGGGCACGCTCGGACCGCAAGACGATTTGGATGTTTTGGCGAAGGCGTTGTCGAATCTTAAACAACAAGGTTTGGAATTTCGGCTGGCGATGGCCGGGTGCGGTCCGGGTAAAAAGTCGTTCGATCTATTTTTTGCGAAATGCCGGAGTCTAGGCATCGCAGAAAATGTGGAAGTCCTCGGCTTTTTGAAGCATGGGAAAATCAAAGAACACATGGGCCGTTCTCATTTGCTCGTGAATCTTCGCCGCCGCTCGATCTGGAGCGACAGCGGGCAATCCACCAAACTTTCGGAATATCTCGCGACCGGGCGCGCCGTCTTGACGACTGATCTGGGAGATAATGCGCGGTATGTGGAAAATGAGAGCAGCGCCTTCGTCGTCTCGCCGGATATTTCGCCCGACGAGTTGGCTCGTTTGCTCAAGCGCGTGCTGACGGATCAACAACTTAGAATTCAAGTGGGCGCCGCAGGCCGGCGAGCGGCGGAGACACATTTTGACATACCGATCATTCGCGAACGGCTTCGGAGCATTCTGACGGATTTGTTCAACGAACCGGTATCATTTTGACATCGCGCAATCCGGTATTAAACTGCGCGAACTAAAATTCATGCAACTCTGTCTTGTAACCGGATCGTCCGGGTTGATTGGTTCAGAAGTCAGCGCTTATTTCCATGAGCGCGGTTTTTTTATTCACGGCGTGGATAACAACCAGCGCGAAACTTTTTTCGGGCCGCAAGGCAATACCCGTTGGAATGAACGACGACTCCAAAAAACGCTTGCACATTTTGTTCATCATGAACTGGACATCCGCGATCGCGCCGGAGTCAATCAACTCGTTGAGACGCTCAAGCCTGCCGTCATCATTCATACTGCGGCGCAACCCTCGCACGATTTGGCGGCGAAAATCCCGTTCGATGACTTTGACGTGAATGCCGTCGGCACGCTTAATCTGCTCGAAGCCACGCGACGACATTGTCCCGAATCGCCGTTCATCCACATGTCAACCAACAAAGTTTATGGCGACCGGCCAAACACGATCAAATTGAAGGAACTGGAAAAACGATGGGATTATGATGACGCGGAATTTGCGCGAGGCATCCCGGAAACATTTTCGATTGACCAATCCAAGCACTCGCTGTTCGGCGCGTCAAAAGTCGCGTCCGACATCATGGTCCAGGAATACGGCCGCTATTTCGACATGCCCACTTGCTGTTTGCGCGGCGGTTGCCTGACCGGGCCGAATCATTCGGGCGTCGAGTTGCATGGCTTCTTAAGCTATTTGGTGAAATGCAATCTCGAAGGCCGCGAATATAAAATTTACGGTTACCAAGGCAAGCAAGTCCGCGACAACATCCATTCGACGGACGTGGCGAGTTTTATGTTTGAGTTTTATCAATCGCCGCGCCGGGGCGAAGTCTATAATCTCGGCGGCGGAAAAGGAAATGCCTGTTCCATTTTAGAAGCCTTTGAAATGGTCGAGTCCAGCACCGGCAAAAAACAAATTCACACCTACGTTGACCAGGCGCGCAGCGGCGACCATATTTGCTATTACAGCGACCTTTCCAAGATGCAGGCGCATTATCCGAAATGGAAACTGACGCGCGATTTGCCGCAAATTTTCCAGGAAATTGCCGGTTCATGGCATCAGCGGATGGCAAAGTAAATTTCCGAAATAAAAACCTGCAAGTCTTCGGATTAAAAATTCGCGGAGGTTGAGGCGCGTTCTACAAATGCTTCGGACTGGCCGCGAGGCTCGCCTGACCGTTCAAAATTGGATTGCCTCGCCGCGAATTGCGCGGCAATCTTCGCGTTCTCATGTCACACAAAATTTTAGTCGCAGGCGCGGGCGGTTTCATCGGCGGTCATCTCGTGGCCGAACTGCTTCGCAAAGGTCACAAAGATATTCGCGCGGTGGACATCAAACCGTTCGGCGAATGGCATCAGAAATTTTCGCAGGTTGAAAATCTGCAACTGGACTTGCAACTCAAGGATGCCTGCGAACGTTCCGCCAAGGACACGGAACTCATTTACAACCTCGCGTGCGACATGGGCGGCATGGGCTTCATTGAAAATAACAAGGGGCTTTGTATGTTGAGCGTGCTCATCAACACGCACTTGCTCATGGCCGCGCACGCCGCCGGCACGAAACGCTTTTTTTATTCGTCATCCGCCTGCGTTTATGCCGGCGACAAGCAGACCGATCCGAATGTCACCGGCTTGCGCGAGTCCGATGCTTATCCGGCCATGCCCGAAGACGGTTACGGCTGGGAAAAACTTTTCAGCGAACGCATGTGCCGCCACTTCACGGAAGATTTCAAACTCACCACGCGCGTTGCGCGTTTCCACAATGTTTATGGGCCAGACGGCACTTACGAAGGCGGACGCGAAAAAGCGCCCGCCGCAATTTGCCGCAAAGTGATCGAGGCGAAATTGAGCGGCAAACATGAGATCGAGATTTGGGGCGACGGCCATCAAACGCGCAGCTTCATGTATATTGACGATTGCATCGAAGGCATTGACCGGATTTTCAAGAGCGACAAGGTGACGTTTCCGATCAATCTCGGCAGCGCGGAAAAAGTTTCCATCAACCAGCTCGTGGACCTCGTCGAGGAAATCGCCGGAATAAAATTAAAGCGCCGTTACAAATTGGACGCGCCCAAGGGCGTCAACGGCCGCAACAGCGACAACACGCTCATCAAAAAAACACTCGGCTGGGAACCGGCGCTGCCGCTGCGCACCGGCATGGAAAAAACCTATGCGTGGATTTACGACGAGATGAAGAAGCGCAAATAATTAGGCGTTTCACAGGTTCAATGAAACTAGGCCTCAAGCAATTTTTCGGTGGGCTTGAATCTTTACGGGGCGTAGCCGCCTTGATTGTTGTCTTCTTTCACGTCAATGATTTTAACTGGCCCAACCCTCTCACTTCGCATCGTTTTTTCTGCAATGGCTATTTGATGGTAGATTTATTCTTTGTGCTTTCCGGTTTTGTCATCTGTCATAACTATCGTTTGAAAATTGGCGATGCGGGAGATATTGGACATTTTATGTTTTTGCGATTGGGTCGGCTATATCCTCTTCACTTATATTGCCTGCTTGCTTTTCTTGGCATCGAAATTGCAAAATATATCGGCCAGTTGAAATTCAATTTTGTGCCCCATGTGCATGGCGCTTTTTCCGCAAACAATGCTCCTTCATTCGTCGCCAACCTGCTGCTGATTCAATCGTTTTTCTCTTTCTCCAACCTGACTTTTGATGGTCCCAGTTGGAGCATTTCTGTCGAATTTTATACCTACCTTATTTTTGCCGTGGTGATCTTGTTTTTTCCAAAAAAGAAATCATTTTTGGTTGTTTCCGGATCTTTAATTTTATTAACCATGCTTCCCTTGCTTTTGTGTAACGTAAATGGCGTTACCGTATTGCCGGGCTGGAGTTTTTTGCGTTGCGTTCTCGGCTTTTTCATAGGTGTATTGGCATATCATATTTACGATCATTATCACCGCTACATTTCCCGATGGAGTGAAAAGGTGGCCTTCTGTTTGCTGATCATTTTAATTATCTTTATGTCGTTCCGAAACAATGCCGAAGTGGATGGCATTTTAGTGTTGCCAGTTTTTTTTGCCCTCATCATCACGATTGCTGCCGAACCTGCGGGATTGATTTCAAAAATGGTGAATAGCGCTCCCCTGCGATGGCTGGGCAGGGTTTCTTACTCAATTTACATGCTTCATTACATGGTGTTAATGTTTGTGTTCCGCCTGTTTGTTTTTACTCAAAAATATTTCCATACGGATAACCGCAATGAAATTGGATTAGCTTTTGTATTTTTGGCGATAACCTTGGTATTGATCATTTCCCAATTCACCTATCAATGGATTGAGAAACCATACCAGAATGAATTTCGAGATTTGGCGACGAAATGGTTTAAACAGTGGAAAGGTTGCGCTTAAAAACTTTTTTCCGTCGAAGCCGGCATTTATCATTGGCCGGCGATTTTTGATTCGATTGCGCATGTCAACTCCGGCATTTTGAAGGTTCTTAAAAATGTCTGGAATTGAAAACCAAACCGCCGCAGATGCACGTTATGCCACCGGCAAACTTGTCCGGCGTTTGTTCACGCTGGCCTGGCAGTTTCGCGCGGATTGCGTCTGGTCGGTGGTGTTGAGCCTCGTGCTGCTGCTGCTCGGCATCGCCGGGCTCAAATTTTTGGGTGTCGTGATTGACGTCATTCGCCATGCGTTGAATTCATCATTGCCGCCGCCGATATATCCATTCGGCTGGAATCCGCCGGCAGGATGGTCGGCACTACAGATTGTCACGGCGATAGCGATGACGATCATGGTGCTGGCCACGGTGCGCGCGGTGCTCACCTACATTTACAACATGATCACCGCGCGGCTGACGCAAGGCGAGATCGTCCCGACGTTGCGCGCTCAGGTTTATGCGAAATTGCAGCGTTTAAGTTTCAGCTTCTTCGACGTTCACGGTTCCAATTCCATTTTTAACCGCGTCACCGGCGATGTGCAAAACACGCGGCTGTTCGTGGACGGCGTTTTGTTGCAGGGCGTGAACATGATCCTGACGCTGGGGGCCTACGCCTTTTTCATGTGGCGGATTCAACCCGCGCTGACGCTCGCGTGTTTGTCGGTGACGCTGCCGTTGTGGTGGCTCGCGCAATTTTATTCCGCGCGCTTGCGTCCCGGCTATTTGAAAAATCGCGAATTGACGGACAACATGATTTTGCTCTTCAGCGAAAGCGTGCGCGGAATGCAAACCGTGAAAGGCTTTGCCGCCGAGTCGCATCAAATCCGCCGCTTCGAAGCTGCGAACGACAACGTCTCCTCGCAACAGCGGAAAATTTTCTGGAACTTGTCCATCTTCACGCCCGCCACGCAAATGCTCTCGCAGATGAGCCTCGTGATCTTGTTCGCTTACGGCGGCTGGCTGTTTGTGCACAAGCAAATTCAATTCGGCAGCGGACTGTTGGTGTTCGCGGGATTGCTGCAACAATTCACCGGACAAGTGGCGACCATCTCGACGATTGCGAATTCCGTCCAGCAAAGTTTGGCGGCGGCGCGGCGCGTGTTTGAAGTGATGGACACGCCGGTCGAAGTGCAAAGCAAAACCAACGCGATTAAACCTGCGCGGCTCACCGGCCAAATCACTTTTGAAAACGTGTCGTTCGGTTACGCGCCGGGAAAACCGGTGCTGAACGAAATTTCGTTCGCGGCGAAAGCCGGGCAAGTCGTCGGCATTTTTGGAATGACCGGCGCGGGCAAGAGCACGCTGCTCGGTTTGATCCCGCGTTTTTACGATCCGCATTCAGGCCGGATTCTCGCCGACGGACAGGATTTACGCGAACTGGATTTGGACGCGTTTCGGCGGCAGATCGGCATCGTCTATCAGGAAAGTTTTTTGTTCTCAAATACCGTCGCCGCCAACATCGCGTTCGGCCATCCGCACGCGACTTTGGAACAGATCGAACGCGCCGCGCGCATCGCGTCGGCGCACGATTTCATCACCGCGTTGCCGCACGGTTACGAAACCGTTTTGGGCGAATCCGGCGTGGATTTGTCCGGCGGCCAGCGCCAGCGGCTCGCGCTCGCCCGCGCGCTGATTTTGCAGCCGCCGATTTTAATTCTCGATGATCCGACGGCTTCGGTGGATGCAAAAACGGAAAACGAAATTGTTTCCGCGTTGCGTGAAGCGATGACGGGACGGACGACTTTTGTCGTTTCCAGCCGGTTAAATTTATTGCGCCGCGCCGATTTGATTTTGGTTTTGGAAGACGGACGCCTGACGCAATCCGGCACGCACGACGAACTCGTTCACCAGCCCGGCCCGTATCACGAAACCGCGCTGTTGCAGATCATGGATTTATGAGCGCGCCGAAAAAAAATAAATCCGCCAGCCAAATTGCGAAGGGCGATTCTTCGGCGCGCGAGGCGATCACGTATTACAACGCGACGGAAGAACGCGAGGCGGACAAAGCGCCGCTGCAATGGAATCTCATCCGCCGGATTTTTCGTTACACCAAACCCTACGCTGCCAAACGCAACTGGCTTTTCATTCTGACGTTCACGCGCGGTTTGCAACTGCCCGCGCTGGCGTGGTTGATTGGCAAAACCATCAATGGTCCGATTGCCCACAAAGACCTCGCGCAAATTTACTGGTTTGCGGCGGCCTACTTCGCGCTGGCATTATTTACAATTGTAAATTTTCATTTCCGCCAGCGGTTCGCGCTCGAACTGGGCGAGGCCGTCGTTCACGACATGCGCTCCGATTTGTTCGCGAAATTGATGACGATGCCGATGGCGTTTTTCAACCAGACAAAATTTGGCCGCATCATCAGCCGCATGACATCCGACATTGACAGCGTGCGCGCCGGCGTGCAGGAAGTCGCGTTCGTCCTCGTCGTGCAAGGATTGCAGATGTCCGCGTCCGCCGCGCTGATGGCGTGGTATGATTGGAAACTTTTTTCGCTGATGGTTTTGCTCGCGCCGATTATCTGGTTCGTGAATAAAAATTATCAACGGCAGATGGCTCATCGTATGCGGAAAGTGCAGGAATCGTGGAGCCGCGTTTCTTCGACGCTTGCCGAATCCGTGAGCGGCATCCGCGTGACGCAAGCGTTTGTGCGGCACGATGTCAACGCCGAGTTCTTCCAAAAACTGATTGATACGCACGGCGAAAACAACGTCGGCGTCGCGCAGGCGTCGGCGGTGTTCGTGCCGCTGTTGCAATTGAAGAGCCAGCTTTTTCTCGGCGCGATGGCGTTGCTCGGCGCGTTCGGCGCGTTGCGCTGGCACGGCTGGCTGCACATGGAAGTCGGCGATCTGGTGATGTTCTTTTTTCTCGCCAACTTGTTTTTCGATCCGATCCAAAATATCGGCAACCAACTGAACCAGGCGTTGATGGCGATGGCGGGCGGCGAACGACTGTTTCGGATGCTCGATCAAAAACCGGAATGGCAGGACGCTGCCGATGCCAAATTTTTGCCGGCGATCCAAGGCCGCGTGGAATTTCAGTCCGTGAATTTTGAATACACACCCGGACGCCCGGTGCTGGTGGACATTTCGTTCGCGGTCGAACCCGGACAATCCGTCGCGCTCGTCGGCCACACCGGCAGCGGCAAAACAACGCTCGTCGGTTTGATTCAAAAATTTTATCTGCCCGTCAGCGGAAAAGTTCTCGTGGACGGCTTCGATTTGAATTCCGTCACCAGCGATTCGTTGCGCGCGCAAATGGGCAGCGTGCAACAAAACAATTTTTTATTTTCCGGCACGGTGCTGGACAACATCCGTCTTGCGCGGCCCGACGCAACGGAAGCCGACGTGCGCGCCGTTTTGGAATCGCTAGACTGCCTCGACTTGCTCGACGACTTGCCGCAGCAATTGCAAACCATCGTGACGGAACGCGGCGCGTCCTTGTCATTCGGCCAGCGTCAACTGGTTTGCTTCGCGCGCGCGATGCTGGCCAATCCGCGCATCGTGGTTTTGGACGAAGCGACCAGCGCCATTGATTCCGTCACCGAGGCGCGATTGCAAAAGGCGCTGGACATTTTATTGCGCGGGCGCACGGCCTTCATCGTGGCGCATCGTTTGAGCACGATTCGCAAGGCCAATTTAGTTCTCGTTTTGGACCAGGGAAAAATTGTCGAGCGCGGCACGCACGAAAGTTTGTTGCAGCACCATGGCATTTACGCGCGCTTGCACCGCGAATTTGTCAGCGCCCCGCCGGATTAGAAAATTCCAGCAAAGTCGCGTTGAATTTCGACCTTTATCAAATTCAAGGCAAATGATTTTGCATTTGCGTGGCAAGGAATTTTTCCACGCGCCCAAAAACTTCTTCTTTGCAATAGACTTACGGTGAAATAATGAAACAGAAATAGCCTTTCAAAAAGATTTTTTCCGAAAAGCAATATAAGATTTGGGAAGAACCCCAAATAATCGTTCGGTGATGATTTCGCAGTCGGGAAATAATTCGAGCATTTCTGACTTTCGCAGCAGCCGGGTTGTTTTGACCATTTCATTGATTTGTGCGGTCGTCGGACGTTGAAGCCATCCCCATACTGTGAACCGTCGCAATATTTTCTTCTGAAAAGAGCGCGGAAAATAGTGAATGAATGGCGTTAGATAATGCGGCTCGATGGGGCATTCGTAGGCCGGAGTCTGCACCCACAGGGCTTTTGCCACCCGGCGAATTTCTGCAGCGAATTGTTGCTGCCGGTCCCATGAACCGACATGTTCGATGACGCTATTGGAAAAACCGATGTCATAGCTTTTGTCCGGCATGATTAGCGAACAGCCATCTCCGACCAAAATTTTTATATGATGACGAGGAAAATCCGTCGCCTTCCAAGAAACACCGTGAACGTTCAACGTGTCAATTTGCCTTACAGACTGGGGCTGCGAAGTCCAAGAACCCGGATAGCCGCCCACATCCAATAAATTATCAGCAGCGGATGGTTTTACATATTCGAGAAACAGTTTGAACCGTTTCTTCCGCCATATTTTAAAAATTTGGTCGTAAATGGAATAAATGGTGAAGGGCATGTTTATCTATGGCAAAATTAACTTACAGCCGCATACGCATCAAAAGAAATTCTTTTCTAAAAATTTTTCCACGCGCGCAAAGACTTCCGCTTCGCCGAGATTCCACAGGCAAAACGGCGTTGGAAACCGGCAATAATCCGAGCACGGTTTGTAAGGGCACGCTTTTCCTTCAATCCATTCGGCGCGCGGATGCAGCGGCGCAAACCATTCGGGCAGTTGCGGGCCGAAGAGAGTAAAGGTCGGCACGCCGCAAATGGCCGCGAGATGTCCCGGCCCCGAATCGTTGCCGATGAAGGCGGCGGCCTCGTTAATCTGCGCGCTCAATTCCGCCACGTTGCGCGGCGTCGCCACGTTCATTTCGCCGGCGCGCAGCCAGAATTCGCGTTGGTCGGGATCGCCGGCGATTTGCACCGGGAAATTTTTGCGCCGCAAGTGCGCGGCCAGGTTTTTGTAATGTTCGAGCGGCCAGACGCGCACGGGCTGTCCGGCGCCGGTATGGATCAAAACAGTTTTGCCACCGGTTTTGACGGGCAACGGAATTTTTTCGCGCGGCGGCAGTTCCATTCCCAATGCTCGCGCGACGACGCGCCAGTATTCGTAGTGATGCGACTGCGGATCGGGACGCGCGAGCGGATGGGTCAAAAAAATCCGGCTGCGCATTCGGGGAAAGCCTATGCGGTTTCGCGCACCGACCAATTTCAAGAGCAAATGGTCGCGCGGGTCCCAGCGCGCGGAGAGGCCAAAATCAAATTGCTCCCGCGCGAGCCGTTGCTGCAAGCGGCCCATCTCCACAAACGGCCAGCGCCAGAAGTGATATTTATTTTTGAAGGCCGTCCAGGGCGCGGTAAAAGTTTCGATGCGCACACCCGGCCACAGCCGCGCTTGCAGCTCGCGCGCATACGGTTTGGCCAGCAGCGTCACCTGGAATTTTTCCGCCGCCGCGCGCAAAAACGGCGTGGCGATGATGAGATCGCCGAGTCCCCAGAGTTCCACGATGAGTAGTTTGGGTTTCAAGCGGAGGGGTTAACGCGAAATTCGCGCGCGGTTTTATCGCTGCAAAAATGGTTGGAAATGCGGCGTCAGCGTCCGCGCGGTTTGGGCGGGCGGCGCGACTATTTGTTTGGGCGCGCGCCGGCGAATGCCATTGTTGAGGCAAAGGCTCAACGCAATGAGCGCGAGAAAGCCGGGAAGATCGCCGAAAAATCCGCCGAAAATGACAAGGAACAGGATGATTTTTGCGATGTAATAGGCGAGCAAAAAGGCATTGACGACCAGAAATTTTGTCTCGCCGTAACGATAATTTTTATAAAGCACTTGCAGGGAGGCCACCCATAACCAAAGCACGGCGATGACACCCCAAATGCCAAAGGGAATCACCACCGAGAGCGGGCCGCTGTGATAATTGCCCACGTCTTCAATCTCCTGCTCTTCGGAAACTTTATTAAGAACCTGGCCATTGA
This sequence comes from Verrucomicrobiia bacterium, assembly GCA_036509895.1. GTDB lineage: Bacteria > Verrucomicrobiota > Verrucomicrobiia > Limisphaerales > UBA11358 > UBA11358. The sequence continues at coordinate 34,444 of DATCEV010000056.1, read as the reverse complement.
TGCCTCCAAATTGCAGAACCGATTCGTTTAGCGCATAGCCTTTTCCCAGGAGCAGGTATTTTGGCACCTGGGGTAGCATGTTTTTCCATATCTGCAAGCGCCAGTCCTCGGTGGATTGCGCATCCATGCGCGCGTCGGTTCTGATGGTTAGTGGCAAAAAGGCCAGTGAACGCTGGAACGTAAAGGGCAAATACCGGGCAAACGGAATGAGCAATGTCACCCCGATCACTCCGCAAAAAATGAAGGCTGGCAGCAGTTTGGTGCGCTGCATGCGTTCGAGAAAAAATTGCATGGCAAAGACCATTACGCACATGATGAGCACAGAGCGGAAGCCGCCCAATAACATGAAGACGCCGGCCAGGAACAGCAGCGCCACGCGCCAGAACTTGCGTTCCAAAAAAATTCCGCGCAGGCCGTAAACGGCCAGCAGGCATAAAAATCCGTCATATCCCGCTTGGCCAAAGCCGGAAAAACGCAGATTTCTTTCCGCTCCGAACGCGCTTTCCAAATCATAACCGGTCACCGGGAAAAATAAAAAAATCGGATACAGCGCGCTCGGCACATACGGCGCCAAATCTCCAATCGCGTCGGTGCAACCGCCCAGGAAGAAAAGGGCGACATACAGGAAAGCCCGGTTCGGCGGAATCCGCCGCGACGTCATCGCAAAATAACCCGCGATGCCGATCAAAATGAAAAAATAATTTCGACCGCCCGAAACTGCGTTGCCCAGGGAATGCAAACCGATGCCGCCGGTCAACCGCGCCGTGACCAGCACGACGCCCACCAAATAAACCACTGGCAGGGTGATTTGCGGCGCGGAAATAAAGCGCATTTCGCTGTTCACCGTCCGTTGCACGATGGCAATTCCCAAACTTAAACAGGACATGAGCAGCCAGATTTGCGGTTTGCCGGGCAGGAAAAAAATCGTGATGGTCAAATTCCAGGTGGCGATGAGCAGGAAATGATGCCAGCGCAAGAGGATCGGCGCGCACAGCAGCAGCGCCATGATGCCGGCAATGATCAGGTTTTCCCGATCCAGCGGTTGCGCGAGCAGGTAGCCGATCCAGATCGCCAACGGCACGCACAGCGCATAGATGATGAGCGAACGCAACAGGGCGGGCGTATTGTTGTTATTCATTTGCTGACAAATTTCAAATCATCCGGCACCCTAGCCGTCGTTTGAAGTCGCCTAATGTATTGCAACTCATAAACCGGCTGCAATCGCAATCCGGTTTTTGAGCATGAAAATTTTGATCAACTGTCCGCTGCCGTTTATGCTCGCGCACGGCGGCCAGCAAATCCAGGTGCAACGAACCCTCGCCGCGTTGCAGGCCAACGGCGTTCAGGCCGAACCCGTCCGCTGGTGGGATGAAAACCAAACTGCCGACCTCATTCACTATTTTGGGCGCATGTCCGCCGAACACATCAAGCTCGCGCACCAAAAAAAAATCAAGGTGGTCATCGGCGAACTGCTTACCGCCACCGGCTCGCGTTCCCGCGCGCAATTGCTCCGGCAAAAACTCATCAACAGTGTCGCCCGAAAAATTGCGCCGCGCCATTTCATTTCTGCATTCAATTGGAATTCCTACCGCCTCGCCGACGCGATCATCGCCATGACGCCGTGGGAAAAACATTTGATGAACTATTTGTTCGATGCGCCGCTGGAAAAAATTTTCATCGTGCCCAACGGCGTCGAGGAAGTTTTTCTGGCCGCGCCCAAGACGCCGCGCGGCCCGTGGCTGGTCTGCACCGCCACCATCACGCCGCGCAAACGCGTGCTGGAACTTGCGCAAGCCGCCGTGCGCGCCCAGACGCCGGTGTGGTTCATCGGCCAAGCTTACACGGAATCCGATCCCTACGCGCGACAATTTTACGCGCTCGCCCAAAAAAATCCGCAGTTGCTCTGCACCGACAGCCCGCCGATGGCCGACCGCGCCGGTCTTGCCAAAATTTATCGCGCCGCGCGCGGCTTCGTGCTGTTGAGCGCGATGGAGACGCGCAGTCTGGCCGCCGAGGAAGCCGCCGCCTGCGAATGCCCGCTGCTCTTAAGCGATTTGCCGTGGGCGCGCACGACCTTTGAAAAGGCGGCCAGTTATTGCTCGCTGGCCGGCGTCGAAACCACGGCGGCGGCCCTGCGAAAATTTTATGACGCCGCGCCGGATTTGCCCTTGCCGCCCAAACCGCCGACGTGGAACGAAATTGGCCGCCAGCTCAAGGCGCTTTACGAACGCGTTCTCGCCGCATAAGTGTATTGGGCCGAAAAGAATTTTTGCGACCGGGATTAATTTCCCGCCAAAATTGTTCGGGTTGAACGAAGCGCAAAACGGCGATAGTATCATTATGCGGTCTCTGAAAAACTGTAGCAGCGGATGTCAGTCCGCTCTGATTTTATTTCAAAATCGAAGAAAAGTGAGCCGACTTACGTCGGCTGCTACGAAAGGAAATTGAGTTTTCAGGGGTCTCATATATGAAATCAAGGGGCGCTTTTACGCTCATCGAACTGCTTGTGGTCATCGCCATCATCGCCATCCTGGCGGCGATGTTGCTGCCCGCCTTGTCTGCCGCCAAACAAAAAGCGTGGGGCACAAGTTGCATCTCCAACCTGCATCAGATCGGTCTGGGCATGAGGATGTTTGCGGATGATAACGACGGACTTTATCCCGAATCCGGCGGCGATATTCCGTGGAACACCACCGATGCCTCGACCGGAAAAGCCAGTTGGTCGGAACAAATTTTTCCTTACACCGGCAACACGAACGTCTATAATTGTCCCGGCAACGTGCAACTGGCGACCAAGTTGCAGGGGCCTTTCAATTATTTCAACGGGTGCAATGCCGCGTTCGTGGCCGCTGGCGCTTATGCGTCCGTCAAAAGCGCGGCCATTTTATTTCCGGCGGCCTTTGTGCTGGGCGGCGACACGGCGGGAACCAAGGGCGGCCCCGTTCTGTTTGATCCGCAGGACGCGGACAAGGATGATTATACGCAAAATTGCGTGGGCGGCGCGGCGGCTCCCGCCCAGACGGAATACTGGCAAATCCACAGCGGCGGCCAGAACCTCCTGTTCACCGACGGCCATACCCAATGGTATAAAGGTTACAACACTGCCGAAATGACCTTTGCCTATTCCAGCATGACGAATTGGATTCAATATCAGTGAATCTATTTTGCCGCCAACACTTCCCGGTAAATCTCCAGATGCCGGCGCGCGATGACGGCCGGATGAAAACGTTCCTGCGCGCTCCGGTTGGCCGTCGTTGCCAACGTCCGCGCCAGTTGCGGCTGCGCCAATAATTTCTCCACCGCGCCGCTCATGCTCGCGGCCTTATGCGGATCGCACAACAAACCAGTTTTGCCATCCTCGATCAAATCCGGCACGCCGCCAATGTTTGCCGCGATGACCGGCACACCCGCCGCCATCGCTTCCAGCACCACCATCGGGCAATTGTCTTCGAGGGATGGCAACGCCAGCAACGTCGCGTCTCGCAAATAAGTTTTCAATTGTTCCCGATCCGCAAAGCCGTCGAACTGGCACCACGGACGCGCCGCGACCACTTGGAAAAATTCGCGGCCATACGCCGTTTTTTCCGAAGCCCCGCCCAAAAAAATGACTTTGAATTTTTTCCGTTGCGACAACGGATCCAGCGCGCGGATGAAATTATTTTGATTTTTATAAGTGCAGACGCTTCCCACGCCCAGGATGATCGGGATTTCGCCGGTCGCTTGCGACTGCACTTCAAAAAAAGTGGCGTCCACCGCATTTGGCGCCATCCACGTTTTTTTTGCCAGGCCCGCCACGGCCGCGCGCGTGTAGTTCGTGATGCAGACCACTCCATCCGAACGCGGGACGGTAAAACTTTCCAGCCGCGCCGCCAGCCAGCCAAAGGAAAATGGTTTGGCATGATTGACTCTGGCAATGGACCGCATGTTTCCATGAAGGGTGATGACATTGGGAAATCCCGAAAAAACGGCGCAGAGCGCATTGTTATGTTCCGTGCCCTGCCCGTGAACGATGTCCGGTTGAATCTTGCGCAATAATTTTCGGCTGGCCCGGATGCAGCCTTGATATCCCGTGCGCATCCAACCGATTTTCGGCACATGCAACGCATGATACCAGATATTGTCTGCGATTTTTTCGGGCGCGTTCACTGGTTGCCGCAAACAGGAAACATAATGCACTTCGACATCAGGATGCTTTTCCAACCCGTTAAGCAAAGCCGCTTGTGGCGTGGGAATGTCCGGCGTTGGCTGACTATATGTTTTGAAATGCTCCCGGTTGTCGGTGCTTAAAAGCGCAATTTTCATAATTGGAAGCCGTCCCATGATAAAAACTTTAGAGCGAAGCCAGGTTCAAAAACATTTCGGGAAATTATTTGAGTCCCGTTTTTTGGATTTCCTTGAAAGCTTCCAAATGAATTCTCGGTTGGGCTGCCTCCTTGAGGTTCCAATAAATTTTTTTAAGGAAAAATGGAATCGGGATTTGCGAAACCGCTGATGGTGACGGCTCAACGGTTCCATTTTGTTTATTTGCCTCACGTTTTTGCCAGATAGCGGAATAATCGCTTTGCTGCGGCACGGTTTCAAAAAGAGGTTTCACCGCAACTTTTCGTGCTAAAATTATCAGCAACGTATTTCGGCGGGTTCGGACTTCGGCGCGTTTGCCAATTTTTTGCGGATCAGATACTTCATACCATCTGGCCATGGGTGAAGTTTCGTAAAGAACCATCTTTTCCATCTGAAACCCATTTTGCTCTGTGAAGATTCGGAAGAAAAGTTCGGGACTGAACTGATAAAATCCATGCCCCATGAAATTGTTGCAGGGCACTATGCCAATAAAATGACCGCTAGGTTGAATCATTTCCATGCAGTTTCGGATTGCAACCGGGAAATTGAAAACATGTTCCAGCGAGCCGCCGTCAATGACCACGGAAAATTTGCCTTTCAAATTCTCCTTTATGGGCTGGTTCATATCCAGCACATGAGATGCACCTTCATAGGAGGAGGCATCAATTGAGTCCGCTTCGGTGGTGCCTAATAGCTTAAAAAAAGGTTCCGCAAAACCTTTTTGATCAGATAAAATTGCCTCCAGCTTATTCTTCGATTCATTCATTCCAAAGGTGGAAAGCACGGACTGCATTGCATTGACATCCAGATAAAGCTTCTGCCTTCCGATTGTCACTACCTTCGTGAAATCTACCCCTTTCTTTTTTGCCCAGAGCAAAAATTTTATATCATGGACGTTTAATCCCATAGGAATCAGTCAATGGTTTAGTCTGCATTGGTGCCGGTTCGGCTTAATTTAATAGCTAATGAAACATTTCCATTTCTGTCAACGCATCAATTCCATTTTTGAAAAACTCGGTTATGCCCCACTTGTAAAATTTCGCGAAATTTTTGCCGGTCAAATTCTTGCGCCAATCGCGATGGACCGGGATGTCCCGCTGTGGCGAAAATGGGCGGCGCATATTTTGTGGTCAGACCGGAATCGTCCAGCACGATCAATCCGCCCGGTTGCAAATGCGCCGCACACAGTTCCCAATCCGCGCGCGCAATTTCATAATCATGGTTTCCGTCAATGTAAATGAACGACCAGGCGCGGGAAGCGACAACTTTTTTTGCGGAGTCGTCCGTAGAAAATGCTTTTAACAACGCCGGCGGCGGCAAATTGAAATGGACGAAATTTTTCAACGTATCATAGTAATATTCCACATCGCGGCGATATTTAGAAACGGTATCGCCTGCGGGCGAAAAGGGCGAGATACCTTGAATGAAGCAGTTCAATTGGAAATGACGCGCGAGCAAAGCCGCCAGACTTAAGGTTTGTCCGCGAAACACGCCGATCTCTAAAAAACTTTCCGGCTGAAATTCGCGGAACAACAAAAACCACATCACATGAAACGACTTCTCGCCAAAGCCGCGTCGGTTGCTTTCAAAATAAGCGCGATGTTCCTGCAAAGATTTTGGCAGACGGGTATGAAAATAATGGAAACAGCGCAAATAAAATTCCGTGGGATTTTGCAGGCTGTCATTCCATTGGGCGCGGGTGATTTCATCCGCCGGATTGGAAAATCGGCGCAACAACTGGCGTTGAGCGGCGCGTTGCTGCCAACCACGGCACCGACCTTTGATGAACCGGATGATTTTCATTATGCGCGCATTACTATCAAAAATGCGCGGGCGTTTTGAAAGCTCAATCTATCTGCCAGCGGCTCAAAATGCGACAGTCGGAAAAATGATTTTAAGGGATTTTTCTTTTTTTGAAGTCGCAATTGGAATAGGAATAAGAAATTGATTTCATCTCCTAAAATTTCCGTGGTCATGCCGGTTTGGAACGGCGAGAAATATCTCGCTGAAGCCATTGATAGCATCTTGGCTCAAACCTTTACAGATTTTGAATTCATTATCGTGGATGACGGCAGCACGGACGGAACCGCAAAAATTCTGACATCATATCAGGATGAAAGAATCCGAGTCATTCAAGAAGGGCGTCTGGGATTTGTAGGCGCCATAAATCGAGGTGTGGCATTAGCGCGCGCGGAGTGGATAGCGCGTCAAGATGCAGACGACATCAGCCATCCCGCGCGCCTGCAGAAACAATGGGAAACAATCCAGCGCGGGCCTTCGGTAGTGCTTTGCCATGTTGATACCAAAGCGTTCGGCGGAAAGAACGAACCAGAACGGCAAGCTCGACTTTCGCGTTCGCACGCATTAGCAGCCTTAAAAAGTTGTTTTCAAAATCCTGTTTGCGTGGGCGCAGCTTTGATCAAGCGTTCTATATTTCTTAAAGCAAACGGTTATCGGGAGGATGAATTTCCGGCAGAAGATTATGCTTTTATGAGCCGGATTTTAACTTTGGGAAAAATAGCAGGTGTGCCCTCAATCTTGTATCAAATCCGCAAACATGATTCTCAAATTTCCAACGTAAAGCTTGAATTGCAACGCGAGAAAACTGGGGGAATTGCCTTGGAAAATTGTCGTAATTTCATGCGGCTTTCAGTCCCGGAAGCGCAACGAGCATTAGTTGTTTTGCGGACCGCACCCGGCAAACGTTCATGGCATGAATGGCGATGGTTTCTAACTTATTGTGCGCCGCGATTACCCTGGAAAAGCGCCGAAACTTACGGGTGGCTTTTTCTACAAACTTTGAAAATGTTCCCGGGGATTAGTAAGATGTGATTTTCTTTCCTTTAACGACGATGATTATACTTTCTTTCAAGCCCTTTGGGCGCGTTCCAATGTGAAGCCGTGCTGTCGCATGAGGCAATCCGGCTGACAAATCTGCATAAATCTGGCTCAAGCCTAAAAATCGGCGGAGGTGTAATTTGCGCGCCAATGTCATCCATGGAGTTTCTTCAAAATACTGGTAGTGAGCTTCCACTTTTTCAAACAGTTTTTCGAGCAGTGAAACCAATTCCCCTTCCCCCGGTTCGTAAAGATGATATTTGTTGGTCTTGCTTTTGCCGCCAAAGCGCCGCCAGGGAACGGAAATGATCGTCATGCCATCCGGCTGAAGACAGCGGTGAATGTTTTTGACGCCGGCTTGCCAATCTCCGAGATGCTCCAGCACTTCCAGACAAATGATGAATGAAAATTGATTGTCGGAATAAGGTAGTTGCCGGGCATCACCCTGAATGATGTCCGCCGCCGGATTTTTTTTGCGCGAGGCGGCACAGGCGTCGGGATCAAATTCGACTCCGGCGTAACGGTCGCATCTGGGAAAAAGTTCGCGCGTGAACGCTCCCAAGCCCGTGCCAATTTCAAGCACGTTTTGCCCCGGCGGCAATCGTTGCAGGACAAAATCGTAGCGGTTGCGGTGCAGGGCAATTTGCAGGAGGTCAGAATTGTTTTCAATGTCCAAACGTTCTTGAATCATTGGCAGTAAAAATATGAATTCATAGTTTGGGAGCGCAAGTCGTATCGCGGCATTTTTTGGCAAAGCTGTTCTTTAGATTGGTGATTTGGCAAAACCCAAGCGAGTCAAAATGGATTTCAACCAGCCCGGCGCGCGACCATGGATTTCCATTTGCAGGGGCGCAGAAAGGCCGTGGCGCAAAAAAGCCCAAGCCGTCCAGAGGCCGAAGATGCCGCCGCGCAAGACCAGCCGCGTAATGGCCCGTTCATCTTCGGTGAGCCACCACATCAAGGCTCCGGCGGGCACCAACCAAAACGCCAGCTGCAACAATGGCGCAAACCAGCCCGCCAATTCCCGCCAGCTCATATTGAAATATGTGTGCGTGCGATACAGGCTGTAGGGCAGGCTCAAACAAAGAGTGCAGATAATTGAGGCTGACAGCATCGCCGCGATGCCGCCAAACCGATAGATCGCCAGCGTCAGTCCCACGAATGCCAGCCCCTCGATAAAGAAGATGTAGCGCATAAACAGCAATTTTTTTGTCAATCCTGCCAGATAAATGTGGGTTCGCATCGTCACGCAGACCACCAGCCAGATTGCTAGCAGCACATCGTTTATAGGCGGCCATGCAATTTTATTCTTCACCCAGACGGTGACGAAGGCGCTGTTGCACAACGCGAACACGGCTCCCGCCGCCAGGGCAAGGTTCACGGACAAAACCGCGATTTGCCGGAACCGGTGACGGAGTTGTTCTTTTTCACCGCGCACCATCATTTCCGACAATGCCGGGGCGGAGAAATCCATGATTCGATAAACAACCTGCGTCAGCACCAGATAGGCGCGCGTGCCGACGGTCCACGCCGCCGCCGTTTCCAGTCCCAGCAGACGCGTGAGCAGGATGATCTGGCTGGCATTGATCAACTGGCTGCCGAGTGAATAAATAAAAATGTCGCGCCCGAAGTCGAACAACTCGCGGAAGCGCTGCCAGGTGACGGTGCCCCATTCATCGCCGTGAGGCAGCAATTTCAGCCGCGCACAGCCAATCGTATTGACGGCTATATTGCCCAGCGTCATCACCGACTGTCCGATCAAGAAACTATAAACGCCCCAGCCCGCCGCCAGCCCGGCCCACATGCCCGCCAGGTTCACAAAAAACAGGCCCGCGCCGCCATAGTAGGTAAAGGCCTGATGTTGATGCGCCAGCAGCACATAATTGAAGATGCGCCCGGAGAAGGAAATGGCCAGCAAGCAGGACTGGCCGATCAAAAGCCACATGAATTTATGCTGCAAATCCGCCGGGATATGCAACAACGGCCCCGCCAGCACGGATAATCCCGCGCCCGCCAGAATGATCAGCATACCTTGCGTCACGCCTACCAGCACGCTGGTTTTGATCACGCTGCCGTAGGCACCGTTCTGCCGGTCATCCTTGTGGTCTATCAAAATGCGCGAGATTGAGCCGCCCATGCCCAGATCAATCAGCATGATGTAACCGCCGACCTGCGTAACGAGCGCCCAAAGGCCGAACTCGGCTTTGTCGAGATAATGCAACGCCAGCGGAACGCTCGCCAGCGTGTAAAAGATGTTCACCCCGAGCGACACATAGCCGGACACGAGCGAGTGGGTGAATTTTTTTAGCCGCGACATTTAATTCAATTGCCGGTCATTGGAACGCCCGGAAGCGCGACCGTTCAATCTCCAAATTGCGCGATAAAAATGCGGCGGTGTCAATGAAGGATAATTTGCAGAAAGCATCAACTCACGAGTTGGGCGCGTTGGTTTGAATCATGTTCTCGCCGATGGCGCGTTCAAGGCGGGCGCGCGCAGCATCGTAATCATGCAGCGCCTGGATTTGCGTGGTGCGCGCCTGCGTGAGCGAGGTCTCGGCGTCCAGCACGTCGAGTTGCGTGCCGGTTCCCGCGCCGGCACGGGAACGGGCATCGGCCAGCGCTTCTTCGGCCTCGGCCTGCACGGTCTTTTGCGAATCTAAAATTTCGCGCGCCTCGATGAAATCGGAATACGCCGTGCGCACTTGCAGTTCAATCTGGCGCGATTGATCGGCCAGGTCGGTCCGGGATTTTTCGTAAAGCGCACCGGCCTGAATGACTTTTCCGCGCGTGAGAAAACCGTCGAAAATATTCCAACTGACTTGCGCGCCGGCGTTCCAGCCGTGGATGTCGTGGTCAAGGGTGATGGGCGGCGTGAACTGCGCGTTATACCAATTGTAACCGGCAAAAAGCGAGACGGTGGGTTTGTAACCGGACTTGGCGTTGACGATGTTGAGCTTTTGCAATGCCACGGTCTGGCGCAAGGCGGCGAGTTCGGAACGTTGGGCGAGCGCGTGCTGGATGGCATCGGGCAGATTCACGTCATAAGGATTGGTGTCAAAGGTGTCAACCAGGTTCAACGGAATGTCCTGCCAGATTTCGCGCGGCAAATTGTAACCGAGCAGGTTCGCGAGATTATTTTTGGCGAGGCGATAATTATTTTGCGCCTGGATCAAATTCGGGCGTTCGTTGGCGACGGCGACATCGGCGCGCAACAGATTAAATTTCGGCACGGTGCCCGCCTTGAAACGATTTTGTTGATCCGTAAATTCCTTTTGCAGCAAATTCACGGAGGCTTCGTGAACGGTGATCTGTTGCGCGGCGAGCAGCACGTCATAATAAGCGATGCGCGTATTGAGCAACGTGTCGGCGATGACCGTTTGAAATTGCGCCAGCGCCTGTTGCCGCGTCGCATCGGCGGCGTGAAAAGCGGCGATGATCCGGCCGCCTTCGTAAATGGATTGAACCAACTGGACGCCGGCGTTCCAGTTTTGATTGGGCTGGGTGAATCCTCCGGGAATGGGAAAAGATTCAATCGCGCCGGGGTCGGTGTATTTATACTGGCCGCTGGCGGTCAATTGCGGCAACGCGACCGCGCGGGTTTCGATGACGAGGCCGTGCGCCGCTTCCAGATCGTTTTTCGCCTTGAGAATCGTGGCATTTTGCGCCAGCGCAATGTTCAGGCAATCCGTCAAAGTCAAAGGCCGCGAAATCCAGGCGGGCAAATTCGTCGGGCCGTCCGCATTTTGCGCGATGGCCTCGCTGCCGAGCAACGCCGCGAACAGTCCGGCGAAAAAAAACAATTTCCTCATAGCGCCGTGAATTTATCAATTAAGCGGCGCGACGCAAACTTGCAAATTCGCGCGGCATGAGTTCTCCTTTGAGGCGTCGCGTTTGTCCGGGCGGTTGTTTTTCAGACTGGCCATGAAAAAAAATAAAGTTTTGCTTTTCATTTTGATCCTCGTCGCCGTCGCGGGCGGCATTTATTACGCGCAGACGCGGCCAGCGGCCCAAATCATCTTGACCGGCATCGTGACGACGGACGAAGTGATTGTGAGTTCGGAAATTCAGGGACGCTTGCAAAATGTTTTTGTCCGCGAAGGCGACATGGTGACGAACGGCGAATTGCTCGCCGTCATTCAATCCAAAATGCAGCAGGCGGACCTGGCGTATTACGCGAGCAGCGAGCAACAGGCAGTCGCGCAGGTCACGCAGGCCAAAGCCGATCTGGAAAACGCGCGCCTGACCTTCGGGCGCACGGAAAATTTATACAAGCAGGACACCGAATCGGTTCAAGCCTACGACGCGGCGCGCACGGCTTATGACGCGGCCAAAGCGCGCGTCGAATCGCTGCAAAGCCAAACGCAGGCCGCCGCCGCCCAAAAACAAAAGGCCGCCGTGCAATTGGGCTATACAAAAATTTTTGCGCCGACCAATGGCATCGTGGACACGCGCGCCGCGTTGCCAGGCGAAGTCGTGAATCCTGGCCAGGCCATCGTCACGCTCATCAATCAGGACAATCTTTGGGTGCGCGCCGACGTGCCGGAAACTTACATTGACCAAATTCGTCTCGGCGAAAAATTACAAGTGCGGTTGCCGTCGAATGCGGCGCGCGAAGGCACAATTTTTTATCGCGGCGTGGATGCCGCTTACGCCACGCAACGCGACGTGAGCCGCACCAAGCGCGACATCAAGACGTTTGAGATTCGACTACGCTGCGATAATTCCGACCGCGCGCTGGCCGTGGGAATGACGGTGTATGTTGCGCTGCCACTAAAATAAATTTGTAGGAGCCGAGGTAACGAGGCTCAAATCAAAAATTAGAGACTCCTTACGTCGTCTCCTACAGAATAAAAAATGTTCGACGTTGAAGTGGAAAATTTGACGAAGCGGTTCGGCGATTTTGTCGCCGTGGACGCGCTGAATTTCAACGTCGAGCACGGCGAAATTTTCGGATTGCTCGGCCCGAACGGCGCGGGCAAATCCACCTTGATCCGCATGTTGACGACGCTCGTGCCGCCGACTTCCGGCGCGGCGCGCGTGAACGGTTTTGATGTCGCGCGCGAAGCGAACGGCGTGCGCCAATCCATCGGCGTCATTCCGCAGGCGATGACCAGCGATTTGGAATTGAGCGCGGTGGAAAACCTGACGATTTTTGCAAAACTTTACGGCATCCCGCGCGAGAAACGGAAGCGCGTCATTCCGCAATTGCTCGCCGAAGTGGATTTGACGCAATGGGCGGACAAGCCGGTGAAAATGTTTTCCGGCGGAATGCGGCGGCGAATGGAAATCGCGCGCGGCCTCGTGCATGAGCCGAAGATTTTTTTTCTCGACGAGCCGACGACCGGCCTTGATCCGGTTTCGCGCGTGTCCGTTTGGGAAATGCTCGCGCGCCTCAAACACGAGCGCGATTTGACGATTCTGGTCACGACGCATTACATGGACGAGGCGGACAAATTGTGCGACCGCATCGCGATTATTGATCACGGAAAAATGGCCGCGCTCGATTCGCCGCTGAAATTGAAAGCCTCGATTCCCGGCAAAAATGTTTTGGAAGTCAGCTTTTCCAACGCGCCGCAAAATTGGACGGAAATTTTGAAGCAATTGCCCGAGGTCGCCGACGTAAAAAACGAAGAAAATATTTTCCGCATTTCCACCAATAACGGTCCGCGCACGACGATTGAATTATTGGAAGCAGCGCGCAGCGCGAACGTCACGGTGACTTCGCTCTCGGTTCAAAGCACGACGCTCGACGATGTTTTTGTTCATTACACCGGCCATCAACTGCGCGACACTTTGCAAAATCCGACGGCGGCGGAAAGTCCGTTCATTTTGAAACGCGGACAATTATAATTTATGCACCGCGTCTGGGCCATCATCGAACGCGATTTGCGCCGTTTCCGGCGCAGTCCGGTTTTGGTCATCGTCTCAATCATCATGCCGCTCGTGCAACTCGTCGTGCTCGGTTATGCGTTCGGCGGAAAAATAAAAAATCTGGAAGTTGGCGTGGTGGATGAAGATCACGGGCTTGCAGCAATCAAATTGCACGAAATGTTCCAAGCCATTGCCGTCAACGCGAAAACATTCACGCCGATTTATTACAGCGATCAGGGAACGGCCATGCGCGATTTGCGAAATGGAAAAATCAGCGGCGTGCTGGAAATTCCGCCGGATTTTTCGCGCAAACTGCTCGCGGGCGCAAATCCCCGCATCGGATTGGCTGAAGATAATTCCGATCAATTTTCGTCCTCGGCGCTCGAAGGCGCTTTGAGTCAACTTCTGCCGGCATATAATTCGCCGCTGGTTCCGCCACGCATGACGGCCAATGCCACGCTCGCCGTTGTGGAAATTTATCCTTACGTTCCTTACATTCAATATTTGCTGCCGGGCGTCATCGTGCTGGCCATTTTTATTTCCGCGATGATTGGCGGCGGAATTATTTTCATTGACGACAAAGCGCGCGGCTTGCACGAAGGCTATCTGGTCACGCCGATCCGGAAATTTGAATTGATTCTCGGCTTCACGCTTGCGGGCGCGCTCAAGGCAATCATTGCCGGAGCCGTTTTGATCACCGTCGGCTCGCTCATCGCCGGAATTCCCGACCCGCTGAATCCGTTGCGAATGATAAAAATGTTCGCGCTCGTCGTCGCCACGGCGCTCGCGCTCATCAGCATGATGTTTTTGATCATGGTGCGCATCAACGACCCGCTCGTGCCGCGCGCAATTTTTGGGATGCTCAACACGGTTTTGTATTTTCCCAGCGGCGCGGTTTATCCGACGCAATCATTTCCGGCGTGGATGAAAGCGATTGCAGTGGTTGACCCGTTCACTTACGCCGTTCACGGATTCAAACAACTCGTTTTGAAAAACACCGGCTTGCTGGCGTGCAGCGGCGATCTGCTTTTTTTATTTGGTTTTACCGTGCTGGCCATGAGTCTGGCAACCCTGCTTTTCCGGCGGACGTTATAAAGCGTTGACTTTCATTTTGCTTAACAACAAGGGTTTTCCGCACTGAACTTGCAAATTCCGGCCAATTGGGTTCTCATGTTGCCGATGTGGCGATTGATTTGGCTCGTTCTCTTTGTTGAAATCGCGCTGGCCGGCCAGCCGCTGTTCGCGGCGGAATCTGCCGAGGTGAACCTGGATTATGTGGCGCAACGCGCGCTGGAACGCGCGCAAAAACCATTCCACTCGCCGCGCGCCGACCTGCCGAAAGTTTTGCGGCAGGACAATCTGGATTACGACAAATACCGGCAAATCCGTTTTCGCCGTGATCGCGCGTTATGGACGGCGGACGATCTGCCTTTCCGCATTGAATTTTTTCATCCGGGCTATCTTTATCAGGAGCCGGTTCACATTTATGAATTCACGCTGACTCACGTCCAGCCCATCCGCTTCGTCCAGGATTTTTTTGACTATGGAAATCTGGACATCGCCAGCGAGATTCCCTCCAAAACCGGTTACGCCGGCTTTCGCGTTTTATACCCGCTGAACAAAACGAATCAACTGGACGAACTCGGCGCGTTTCTGGGCGCGAGTTATTTCCGGCTGCTCGGCAAAGATCAGCGTTACGGCATGTCTGCGCGCGGACTGGCGCTCAATTGCGGCGAGACGGATCGGCCCGAAGAATTTCCCATCTTCACCGATTGGTGGCTCGGCAAACCGCAAAAAGAAGACGATGAACTGCGGCTCTTTGCCATTCTCGACAGCGTGAGTGGCACCGGCGCGTATGAATTTTTGATTCATCCCGGCGAAACGACCGTGTGCGATGTCGAGGCGATTTTATATTTGCGCAAGCCCAAGGAAATCCACGAGGCCAATACCAACGCGCAACCGATCAAAACCCTCGGGCTGGCGCCGCTGACCAGCATGTTTTGGTTCGGCAAAACGACCGAGCACAAGCCCGACGATTATCGCACGGAAGTCCACGACAGCGACGGTTTGCTGATGCGCATGAGCAGTGGCGAATTGCTCTGGCGTCCGCTGGACAATCCGTCGGTCATGCGCCACCAGATTTTTTCCGCGCCCGACATTCGCGGCTTCGGCCTCATGCAACGCGAACGGAATTTTGCCGCGTATCAGGACAGTTTTAATTTGTTCAATCTGGAACCGGGCGTGTGGGTCGAGCCGCACGGCGATTGGGGAAAGGGAAATTTGCATCTCGTCGAATTGAGTTCGCATTTTGAAGGGCTGGACAACATCGTCGCCTTTTGGGATCCGAAAAATAAACCCGCGCCATTGCAGCCGTATCATTTTGGCTACACGCTTTACTGGACGCGCGGAACCGATTTGAAATTGTCGGAGAACAAAGCCATTGCCACGCGCATCGGCCTGGATTTGAACCTCCCGGATTGCCGCCAATTTGTGATTGATTTTGACGGGCCGAAACTGGACGCCGTGCCGGAAAATTCGCCGCCGCAAGCCATCGTCAATTGCAGCACCAATGCCGTCATTGTGAACAGCCAGATCATTCGCAACCGCGAGGCCGGCACCTGGCGCGTGATTTTGAAAATGCAGCCCAAAGCCGGCAGTGCCAATCCCGTGGACTTGCGCTGCACGTTGCAAAAAGGCACGAACATCTTGAGCGAAACCTGGACGTATCAATGGAGCGCGCCGTGAACGCTGAAATTTTGCCCGACGCTTCCGGCCGGCTCGCCGGACGCCCGCTCGAAGAATGGAACGCCGCCTACGCCAAAGTGGAAAATTATTTTCACGCGTTGCGCATTCGAAACAAGGCGCTGCTCGGCCAGCTTGTTTTGCGCGTGCTCGAACGCGCCCAACGCCGCGCGCCCGCCGAGCCGCAACATTCCACCATCCTGCTCGCCGCCGAAGAAATGGAACGCCTCGTCAATGAATGGTTCAACGAAGTTTTGCAAACGCCGCTGGAATTGGTTGACCGCAACGTCTCCACGCGCGGGCGGCTGGCCTTGCTTTTGGCCGACATGCCCGGCAAATGGCAGGATCAATTTTTGCGCGCCGGCCCCTGGCCAAAAGAATTTATCGTCGCCATGCGCGAAACTTTTTTGCGCGCCGGCCCCGATTTTCAACTTTCAAAAATGACGCCGCGCGAGCTGGACCTCGGCCCGATCACCACTTTGGGAAATCTCCGGCGCATTCCCTACATCAGGATGATTTTTGCATGGACCCTTTTCGCCCTGTTTCTTGTGGCCATCTTCATTCTCACCCATCGCTGAAATGTCCGGTCAAACTCCCATGCCGGAAGCCGCGCCCGCGCCGCGCCGTTCACGCGGCTGGCGTCTCTTCTTTTTTTATTCCTGCGCGCTGCTGCTCACCGGCCTGGTCTCGATGCTGTTCGCGGATTTGCTCTGGCGCACCGGCTGGTCCGCCGCCCGCACCGTCCTGCTCATTCTATTCGTGATTTTATTTTTATTTTCCGCCATCGGTTGCGTTCACGGCGTGTTTGGATTTTTTTTGCGGATGTTTGGAGACAACCGCCGCCTGACCAACCTGAAAAATTATCGCGACCAGAAAATTGACGGCATCAGCACCGCCATCGTCTTCCCGATCTACAACGAAAATGTCGTGCGCGTTTATGAAGGCTTGCGCGCGACGTATGCTTCGCTCGTCAAAACCGGACAAGTGGAACGCTTCGATTTTTTTATCTTGAGCGATTCGACCGACCCTGACAAATGGGTTGAAGAAGAACGCCGCTGGTATGAATTGATCCGCGAACTCGACGCGCTGGGCCGGATTTATTATCGCCGCCGCCTCGCGAACGAAGCCGGCAAAAGTGGCAACGTCCGCGACTTCCTCAATGCGTGGGGCCGCCGTTACCGCTACTTCATGGTCTGCGATGCCGACAGCGTCATGCGCGGCGAAACGCTCGTGGATTTGGTGAAATTAATGGAAGCGCATCCGGTCGTCGGCTTGATTCAAACCGTGCCCGCGCTCATCAATGCCGAATCGCTTTTTGGCCGCGTCCAACAATTTGCCAACCGCCTTTACGCGCCCGTTTTTATCGCCGGCCTGAATTATTGGGCGCAGGATTTTGGAAATTATTGGGGGCACAACGCCCTCATCCGCACCGAGCCGTTCATGCAATTTTGCGACCTGCCGCAATTGCCCGGACGCAAACCCTTCGGCGGCCAGATTTTGAGCCACGATTTTGTCGAGGCCGCGCTCATGCTGCGCGAAAATTGGGAGGCGTGGTTCGCCTACGATCTTGAAGGCAGTTATGAAGAAGCGCCCCAAGCCATGATTGAAAATGCGCAGCGCGAACGCCGCTGGTGCCAGGGAAATCTCCAGCACACGCAGGTGCTTTTCGCCAAAGGCTTGCGCGGCGTCAGCCGCCTGCATTTGATTTTGGGAATTTGCGGCTATCTTGCCGGCCCGTTATGGCTGGCGTTTTTACTCACGTTCAATTGGATTTTCTGGTTTCAAAAATACACCGGCCTTTCGGAAATCACCGTGCACGCGCATGTCATCAACTTGAGCGGCACCGCGCACGCGCTTTTGATTTTCGTGATCTGCATGATCGTCATCATGCTGCCAAAATTTCTCTCGCTCATTGATCTGGCGCATGACAAAAAACGCCGCCGCGCCTTTGGCGGATTGGCGCGCGCCACCACCGGCGTCGTCGGTGAAACCATTTTTTCCACGTTGCACGCGCCGCTATTGATGCTTTGGCACACGCGTTTCGTCCTCACCAATCTGCTCGGCATCAGCGTCGGCTGGGCCGCGCAAAAACGCGCCGCCGATGGCACGACGTGGATGTTCGCGCTGCGCCGTCATTGGGGCCACACCTTGATCGGCATCGTTTGGGGCCTGTTCATGTGGCAACTGCAAACCTTGCTTTTCTGGTGGTTCACCCCGGTGCTCGCCGGTTTGATTTTTTCCATTCCCTTGAGCGTGCTGACCAGCCGCCGCGATTTGGGAATTCGCGCCCGCAAACTTGAATTATTTTTGACGCCCGAAGAAGTCAATCCGCCCGCTGAAATTATTTCCTTGCGTTCGCATCTTAAAATTCACGAACTTACCGGCGACGTTGCGCCGCGCCGCCCGCACACCGGCCTCGCCGCCGCCGTGCTCGATCCTTACCTCAACGCCATTCACGTTTCGCTTTTGCGCGAGAAACAATTCAACCCCGTTTATGCCGAACAACTGTTCAAGCTTGGCACCGGCACCGAAAAATCTTTGGCGCTCGGTGAAAAATTATTGACTGAAGGCCCTGACAAATTGACCGCGAGCGAGCGAATGCTGCTCATGGCCGACGAGCACACGCTGGTCTGGCTGCATCAGCAATCCTGGCGGCGCGCCGGCGATTCGCTCGCGCCGTGGTGGCGCGCGATGATTTCCGAATACAGCCGCCGCGACTGAAACCAGTCACAATAATTCCAGCGCGCGGTGCAGCTCGGCGTCCGTGTTGTAAAAATGCGGCGAGACGCGGAGGTAATTTTGCCCTTGGCGATCCGTTCGCAACGACGCAACGATTCCGCTGTCCGTAAGTTTTTGGTTCAGCGCGGCCAAATCTTTTCCGTCCTGAAAAAAGGAAATAATGCCGCCGGCATTTTCAGTTTTTGCCTCCGCATTCAAAACGGTAAAACCTTTTGCCCGCAAGGCCGGCACGAGCCAAGCGCGTTTGCGCAACAGTTCCGCCGCGATATTTTCCACGCCGATTTCCAAAGCCATTTCCAGGGACGCGATCAAGCCGACGACGCCCAGCAAATTTTGCGTGCCCGCTTCAAACTTGCGCGCGTCCTTTTGAAAAACAATTTCTTCTTGCGCGACGAAATTTGGATTCCGCACATTGTGCCAGCCAAAAATCGGCGGATTTAATTTTTCCTGAAGTTCGCGGCGGACGTAAAGAATTCCGGCGGCGCACGGACCGAGCAGCCATTTGTGCGCGTCGGCGGCGAGAAAATCAACGTGTTCGACCGTCGTGGCAAATGCGCCGAGGGTTTGGATGGCGTCGAGGCAGAATAAAATTCCGCGCTCGCGTAAAAATTTTCCGATGGCCGAAATTTCAATCCGAAAACCGCTGATGAAATGACAGGAGGCCAGCGCCACGAGTCTGGTATTTTCATCCACCTGCCCGATGACGTCCATCGGGCGGATCACGCCGAGGCCGCGGGTGTTGAGCAGCCGCACTTCAATTCCTTTTTCGGCGAGCGCCATCCACGGATAAACATTGGATGGATAATCGTCGTGATAAATGAGGATGTTGTCGCCCTTGCGAAAATTCAAACCGGCGGCGACAAAACTCAAGCCAAGCGAAGTCGGGCCGACGAGCGCGATTTCTTCCGGCTGGCAATTCAAAAGTTGCGCGCCGAGTTTGCGCGCGTCGGTGAGGCGATGCAGCATGAAGGCTTCCTGATCGCCGAGCGTGGCTTTGGCGGCGCAGTCGGAGATGGCGTCGGCAACGCGGCGCGGCAGCGGACAAACGCCGGCGTGCGCGAGAAAAATTTTTTCGCGCGCGACGGGAAATTCGCGGCGGCGCAATGCTTCGTTTTCTAAAATGTCAGTCAGAGTCATGCGGGAAAGTTAGCTGCGAAAATAAAAAACGGCAAAGCGGAATCAAAAACTATTGGTGATTTTGAAGATGTTATTGAAGTAGCCGGTCCAGAATTGAATGACTTCGTAAGCGATCAGGATGACGATCAGAAAATAAGCGAGGCGCGGCGTCCATTGCGCGACGAGGTGAAGTTTGTTCGTGCCTTCGTCCCGATAATAAAGGTGAAGCCGTTGCAAGGTTTCATCCAGTTTGCCGCTGATTTCGCCACTGTGATAAAGATTGGAAAATGTTTCTGGAAAAATCGAGGATGACTGAACCAGTTCGGACGGCGTGCGGCCCTCGGCCAATGGCGATTTCCAGCGCGCAACCGTGCGACGCAGCATCGGTGAATTGCTGGCGTTCGCGGCGATTTCCCAGGCTTCCACAATGTTCATGCCCGCGCTGATGAGCGCTTCCAAGGCGGCGGACAAGCGGGACAGCGCCAGAAAACGGCGCGCGGTTCCCAGCAGGGGAATCGGATTCAAAAGCGATTCGATGAACGCGCGCCATTTTTCGCCGTGCTTGCTTTGCATCGCATGAATAATCAACGCGGTGGCGAGATAAATTGGCGCGAGCACCAGCGCGGCTTTGAAAAAAAGCAGGAGGAGGCTGGCATGGAATTGCGAGGCGGCAAATGGCAGGATGATTAAAAAAACGACGGCGGCCAGATGAATGAGCGCGATGGGATAAATGAATTGGGAAATCATTTGTTTGGCGACGCCGGCGCGGTCGTTGTAATAATCGGCCAGCAAACGAAAAGAGGCGTCGAGCCGCCCGCTGCGTTCGCCGGCTTCGATCAAGGCCATGTCAAATTCCGGCAGCCAGCCGATGCTGCGCAAGCTGTCAGAAAGTGTTTTGCCCTGGGCGAGTTCATTCAGAAAATGTTGAAGCGGCGCGCGAAATGAATGTCCCGGCGGATGGCGGCTGATTTGTTCGAGCGCGCCCACGACGCCCATTCCGGCGGACGTGAGCTGGGCGAGTTGATGATAAAGTTCGGCGCGCTGCGCAAGTTGGCGGGGCGTGATGATGAGCGGCATAACCGCGTCAAACGGCGACGCGGTCGAGGCTGGCCTTCAAATCGCGTTTGCTTTTTGCGCCGACCATTTGCTCGGCGACCTGGCCTTTGTTGAGGAGCAACAAGGTGGGAATGGCGCGAATGCCGTATTGCGTGGCCAGCGCCTGTTGTTCGTCAATATTGACTTTGCCGATCTTTATTTTGCCGTTGTATTCGTCGGCGAGTTCATCGAGCAAAGGCGCAATCATTTTGCACGGGCCGCACCATTCCGCCCAAAAATCAATCAAGACCGGCGTAGGGGATTGCAACGCCTGTTGTGCGAAATTTTCCTGCGTCAAAGTGACAATTAAAGGTGAGGCCATAAAATGCCGACGGCAAAAGATTTGCCAAAAAATTATTGGTTTATCGAGCCGTTCAAAATCAGCATCATCCAAACGGTCGTGCCGACGGCGGCAAGCGCGGCGATGCAGGCGGCGATGGAAAGGCCAACGTCCAATGCGCTGATGGTGGGCGCGGCGACAATCACGGGCGCGGGACGGGACACAGCCGCAGGCGCAGCGGCGCGAGTGGCAATGGGCGCGGCGGCAGCAGTGCGCGAAACGGCGGCGGCAGCGGGCAATCCGGTGGAGGCGCCGGTTGGACCGCCCGGCGGCAACGTCGGCAGCTTGATGGTCGGCGCCGCCGTTGGCTTGGGCGGCAGGTTGATGCGGACGGTTTCCTTTTTGGGCTGGACCTTGCCGGTGGATTTTTTCATCGGGTCGTTCGCGGACGCGCCCGGAGTCGGATTGTTTGAAGGAATGTCGGCCATAGTTTTAGTCCTGAAAGATAAACGGCGCCCGGCGGCTGTCAAATTTAATTCTAAAACAAAAATCGCGCCGGGGACGAAATGCGCCAAAGCAATTTTAAGTTTTTTCCTCGATCAATTCGCGCCGCGCGCCGCCGAGCAGTTGTTCGACAAAGCCCGTGGAATAAACGCCGCGCCGGAAATTCGGGTCTTGCATGATGGCTTGCTGAAAAGAAATGGTCGTTTTGACGCCGGTGATCATGTATTCGGACAGCGCGCGATTCATGCGATCCATCGCCTCGCGCCGGTCTTTGCCGTAAGTGATGAGCTTGGCGATCATCGAATCATACGTTGAAGGAATGGTGTAACCCGCATAAGCATGAGTGTCCATGCGCACCCCGCGCCCACCCGGTTGGTAATACATTTCAATGCGCCCGGGACTGGGACGAAAATCGTCAAACGGATCTTCGGCGTTGATGCGACATTCGATGGCGTGGCCTTTGAAATGAATGTCGCTCTGCTTGTGTTGCAGCGATTCGCCCATCGCAATCTGAATCTGATAACGCACCAGGTCAATGCCCGTGACTTCTTCCGTGACCGGATGCTCCACCTGAATGCGTTTGTTGACTTCCAGAAAATAAAATTCGCCGCGATCATCCACGATGAATTCCACCGTGCCCGCATTCGTGTAACGCGCTGCTTCCGCAATTTTTACCGCCGCCTTGCCGATTTTTTCGCGCAATTTGCGAAATTTATTTTCCAGCAAGGGCGAGGGCGATTCTTCGATAAGTTTTTGATTGCGCCGTTGAATGGAACAATCGCGTTCGCCCAAATGAATAATATGACCTTTGCTGTCTCCGAGAATCTGAATCTCAATGTGATGCGGATTCTCGATGAATTTTTCGATATAGACGCCGGAATTCCCGAACGCTTTTTCCGCTTCCATTCGCGCCGTGTGATAACCTTTTACCAGCGAAATATCATTGTGCGCCACGCGCATTCCGCGGCCGCCGCCGCCCGCGACCGCCTTGATCATGACCGGATAACCAATGCGTTTGGCGATGACCAGCGCGTCCTTTTCATTTTCCACGATTCCTTCCGAACCGGGCGGCGTCGGCACGCCGGCTTTTTTGGCGAGCGCGCGGCTCACGGCTTTGTCTTCCAGCGCGCTCATGGCTCGCGGACTGGGGCCGATGAAACGGATATTGCAACTTTCGCAAACCTCGGCGAAATGCGCGTTCTCGGAAAGAAAACCGTAACCCGGATGAATCGCGTCCACGTCGGCGATTTCCGCCGCGCTCACAATACGATCAATGCGCAGATAACTTTCCGACGCCGGAGCTTTGCCGATGCAAATCGCTTCATCCGCCAATTGAACGTGCATGGAATTCACGTCTGCCTCCGAATAAACGGCCACCGTGCGAATGTTCAATTCTTTGCACGCGCGAATGATGCGGACGGCGATTTCCCCGCGATTGGCGACCAAAATTTTTTCAAACATGGACGTTCAGTGAAACAAACAATTTAGCGGCTTTGGTTGATTTTAATTCGGCTTGATCTTGAAAAGCGGCTGTCCGAATTCCACCGGCTTGCCATTTTCCACCAAAACCTGGGTGACGATTCCTTTGGCTTCCGCTTTGATTTCGTTCATCACTTTCATCGCTTCAATGATGCAAACCACCGTATCGGAATTGACTTCCGCGCCGATCTCAATGTAATTCCCGGCTTCGGGCGAGGGCGCGCGATAAAAAGTTCCGATCATCGGCGATTTAATATCCACTTCACCTGTTGCCGCCGGTTGCGCCGGCATGGCCGGGGAAACAACTGAAGGTAAAATCGGCAGCGGAACTGTCGCTTCGTCAGATTGAACCACCGGCTGCGCGCAGTTCCACCCGCGCTTCAAACGAATTTTGGAATCCTGCCTTTCCAATTCAAACTCCGTGATGGAGTTTTTTTTCATCAGGTCAATGATTGCCTTAATATCTTTTAAATCCACAGCTCGTTTTCGTTAAAGTTTTTCAAAATTTGAGTTGAATGAAGAAAGAAATCAAAACTCAAAATTTAATTGAATGATGAGAGAACAATAATTTCAACAGGCTGTTTTCGTCAAGCAGAAATTGATTTTGAGAAATTTAATAAAAGCAAAGACAGTCATTGAATTCAATTTAATGGCGGTTTTTTGAAATCTTTAACGTGAACGGCTGCGTCTAACGCCAAAAGATAGGATTGCGAGCCGAAACCAGTAATTTGGCCGCAGCAGACAGGGGCGATGAGCGATTTATGCCGGAATTCTTCGCGCGCATGAACATTGGACAAATGGATTTCAATCGTCGGAATTTCTGCGGCAACAATGGCATCGCGGAGCGCGATGCTGGTGTGCGTGTAAGCGGCGGCATTGATCACGATGACGGAAAAATGCTTCTTTGCGTCCTGAATCCAGCCGACCAGTTCGCCTTCGAGATTGGATTGACGAAAATCAATTTCTGCACTGACTTCTTTGGCGCGTTCGCGAACTTTCGCCTCAATGTCCGCCAAAGTCGTGCGGCCATAAACTTCCGGCTCGCGCTGGCCAAGCAGATTCAGATTTGGCCCATTCAGAAAAAGAATTTTCATTCGAGCAGAAGCGTAGTCATTTATCGGAATTTTGTCGATTCGATTTCCGGGCGCAGCAGCAGGCAGCCCAACAATGTAAAAACCGTCCAGGCCAGCGCCGGAATATAAAGGCTGAATTCGCCGATCCCTTGAATGAACCAGCCGAGCAAGCCAGCGAAAAGGGCGAAGGCGATTTGATCCTTGGATTTCCCAACGCGCCGACCAAGCGTGGCCAGCGCGAGAAAAATCCAAGCCGCATAAAAAATTCCGCCGCCGATTCCTGAATCCGAAAATTGTTCGAGATAATCATTATGCGCCAGCCGCGCCATTTCGGATTCCGGCGATTTGAGTTGCGCGTAAGGCCGCTGAAAAGTTCCCGGTCCGGTGCCGAACAACGGATGCGTGAAAGCCGTTTGCCCGGCGGCGCGCCAATAATCGAAGCGGGCGCCCACGCTGGTTGCGCCGGCGGAAAAATAATTGTGAAAACGAAGGGAAAAAATTCCGAGGCCAAAAATGATGACGATGGCCAGCGCGGCGATTTTTAATTTCGTCGGCCAACGTAACCGGAACAAATATAAACCGCCAATGGCAATCGCAATCAACCAGCCAAGTTTTGAGCCGCTCCAAAAAAGTCCTGCGCCGCCCAGAAAAATTGTCAGCGTGATGACGGCGGTGCGAATGACCGGTTTCATTTTGGGTGTTGAATGAAAAGCCAGCGCCAGCGAAATGGGAAAGAGCAGCAAAATGATTCCCGCGAGCGCGTTGGGATAAACCAAAGTTCCGTTGACTCTGGCGCTGGCGAATTTGAGCAGGATTGCAGGATTGGCGACCTCCGCGCCGTTGGTATTGATGATGACGCGCTCATGTTTCATTTCCAGAAACATTTTTGGCGGAAGATTGGTCCAGTTGGCGCGCTGGCCTTCGACGAGCAGTTGATGGCTTTCCGGAAATTCAAAAAGCCGCTGGTCAATGGCTTTTACCAAACAGAAAATAAAGGCGGCCAAAATTCCCACGAGCAAAAAATTCAGCGCGCGTTGGCTGCCAAAAAGAAATGCGCCGAGAAAATAACACGCGACGCAGCCAAAAAATTGCCAGAGCGTTGTCGCGGTCAGATCGGCGTCCACAGTTTGACTGGCGGAAAAAATCTGCCAGCCGAGCCAAAGCAGCGGCAAAAGCCAAAGCCATTTTGATCGCGGCCAGCGCAAATTTTTCGGAAAGACCAAAATTGCTCCGACAATCGCCAGCGGCAAAAAAATCCAGTTGGCCCAATGCGTCGGCCACGCGTCGTTCCAAAAATCAGAAAGCGAAACTGGCGGTGAAATTTCCCGGTCAAGAATGACGGGATTGCCAAATTTCCAAATGGTCAGGCCGAGAAAGAGTCCAAACGCAAGGGCGTAAAATTCAATCCCGTTAATTTTTTTTTGGGTTGGCGCGGATTTCATGGGCAGATTTTAGCCGCGAGCTTCGCATTAAAAATGCAATTTGAGCAGGCTGACTTCGAGGGCCAGCGCTTCCTGCACGTTGGTGTGAAGCATCCGTTGCGCGCGTTCGAGTGTTTGCAAATTTTCCAAAGCCTGCCGCGCTGAAATCCGTTTGGCGACGGTTTCCGCGCCGGAAATTTCCGGAAAATTCAAAAGCTCTTTTCCAATGGCGAGTGTGTGCAGCCAGATGTCGCGCAGCCAGGATTGCAGCAGTGAAAGCAAATCGGCGCGCTGGCGGCGATATTCGGATTCGACGGCGGCGGCCAATTCATCTTCCCATTTGTCGCGCAAATTTTTTTCAACTTCGTCATATTTTTCGAGCGGCGACCGCGCGGCCAGATTTTCGTCCACGCGCGCGCGGATTTCGCCGAGTTTTTGGAGCAGCGAATCCAAAAGCCGGTAACGGCCAAACAAACTTTTTTGTTCGCCGGCGGCGAGCGCGCCGAATTTTTCCAGCCATTCGGTTTCGGAAAAATCCAGTTTGCGTTTGCCATCGCCAAAAAAATTCAGGCGCAGGCAGCGGGACAAAATGGTTTCCAAAATGCGTTGCGGTTCGGTCGAGAGCAAAATCAAAACGGATTGGGCGGGCGGCTCTTCGAGCGTTTTCAAAAAAGCGTTGGCGGCTTGCGGATTCAAGCGGTCGGCTCCGGCGATGACGGCGACTTTGAAATTGGCCTCGCCCGGCTTGAGTTGGATTTGCTGCATCAAGCCGCGCATTTGTTCGACGGTGATGACGCGCGACCTGGATTCGGGGCGCGTCCAATGAATGTCGGCGTGTGTTTCGTTTTCAATTTTGCGGCAACTCAAACATTCGTCGCAACAATCGGTCGCCGCGCCGTCAATTTTGATGGGGTTCTGGCAATTGAGAGTTTTGGCCAAAGTGCGCGCGAGCAGTTCCAATTCTTCCAATTGATCGCCGGCGAATAAATAAGCGTGGCCGAGGCGACCGCGCGCGAGCGAGCGTTGGAGCAGTTGAACGCCTTGCGTCATTCTTGGGAAATTTTTGAAAGCCATTGCGAAAAATGCGGACGCGGTGGTTGAAAAACTGAAAAAAGAT
The DNA here is from genome assembly GCA_036509895.1 of Verrucomicrobiia bacterium. Taxonomy (GTDB): domain Bacteria; phylum Verrucomicrobiota; class Verrucomicrobiia; order Limisphaerales; family UBA11358; genus UBA11358. Next base: position 7,828 of record DATCEV010000056.1, on the reverse strand, counting down.
TTCGCCTTTTTGGCGCGGATGTCAATCTCAAATGAGACCGGGCAGTTCAAGGCAGCGTCAAAATCTCCGGGCGCAACTGGCCGATGAATTGGTTGGGTAATCTTTTATCAAACGAACCGGCCACGGGTTTTTCCAAACCCACATGGCCGTCGCAAAAAACCACGTTGGCTCTTTGCGAATGGCGGAAATGGCCGTTCGGTTGGTTGTTCGCGTTGGAATAATTGGTTTCCAAATCTTCATAATAAAACTCCTCGAACATCGGATGCGTTGCCGATGCGGGCGCTTGAAACGTGTTGACTTGCGCCGCGTCGGCGAACAATGCGGTTTGCGCCGGACGCAAAATTTTATTTGCGTTGACTGGAGTTTGATTTTGCACGGTATATTGCGCACACAAATAGGCGTTGCAACCGTAACTGAAAACCACGTTCGTGCCTTTGGTTTTGAATTGCGGCGAATTCCAAACCGGTGACGGACAAAGCCGCACGTCGCTGCCGTGCAAATACGGAAACAAAGCGCCAGTGGATAAATCGAAAGCGCGCTGGCCTTCAGGCACGGCCGAGCCTTGCAGCCAGCCGAACCACCATTGCTGGCCGGTTGTTGTTGATGGAAAAGAGCGGAAAAAAAATTTTCCGGCGTTATCGCCGAGATAAATCTCCGTGGCCAGCCCAAGCTCGCGCAAATTGTTCGCGCAATCGGCGCGTTGCGCGGACAATCTGGCTTTGGCCAGCGCGGGCAAAAGCATCGCCGCCAGAATGGCGATGACGACGATGACGACGAGCATCTCGATCAAGGTAAAAGCGCGGCGTTTCACGGAAGGTCGGCGCGGACGCGATAAAATTCTTTTTCAACCGGCAAATGGGTTGCCTGCAAAATTAGATTTGTTCCATTGCCAAAAGCCGGCGGCGCGGCAGAAATCCAATTTTTGAAATCAGCGGATTCTTCGAGGGTGTAAAGCCAATTGGGGTCGCTGGCAAATTGAATTTCCCCGGCGGCAAAACTTTTTGCCGAATCAATGGGCAGCGGTGTCGCGAGGGCGAGATTGTCCACGGTGCCATGCGCCAAAATGGAATCGCCAAAGCCATCGTCGGCGTAACTGCTGATGGCGAGAGTGTCGAACTCAAAGTCGCCGAGCGGGCCGTAATTCTCGACGATGGGCAGCGAGGTATAAATTTGTCCATTCGTATAGACCACGCCGGAAATGCTTTCTTCGCCGGCGCGATGAATGAGCACGACCCGGTAAGTCACGCCCGGATTGAGCGGTAAATTATCATAGGCGAAAGACAAACCGGCAAAGCCCGGTTGCGAATCTTTCAGCGTGGCGTCAATGGAAGCCAAGTCGCCATAGTCATCGGCTGGATAATAATCGAACTCAAACAGGTTGGGCAGCGGACTATTGGCGCGGGAAAAATCGGCGTTCGTCGCGTCGGAAAAATGCAGCAGCCCGACGGCCAGTTCAAAGCCGTAACCGAACGTCGTCGCGTCGCTTATCTGCAAATCAAACTGGACGCAGAAACTGTCATTCGTCGTGAGAGTCAAACCCAGTGGATGATAAAAATAACTGTTCGGCTGCGACGAATCCCACGTTACGTCGAGATTTTGATTGGTGGAATCCCAATGGAAAAGTTCGGCCTCTCCAAAATTTTTCCAGCCATCGAGCGCCGGGTCGGTGGTGAACTTTTCATAAACCAAGGTCGCCTGCGCGACGGACAGGATGGACAAACTGGCAACGGCAATTATCAAGCAGATTTTTTTCATTACTGATCTTTCAATTTTGTCCGCCGAAAATAATTTTTCATGCGAACGATTTTTACGATTGAGAGACCAGAGGGAAGTGAAGTGAGAAGTTTGAAGTGCGAAGTGTGAAGTAAAATGCAATTCGCACTTCAACCTTCTCACTTCGTCCTTAAACAAAAACGCCTTCATTCCACAAAACAAGAAATGAAGGCATTCAAGAATCCAAACGAAAACAGTCCGGTTGGCTGGCCTCATCCTTCTCTTTGCGGAGAAGTGCCCCGATACGCTCGGAGCCGACGAGTGCAATCAAACCGGTATCCTGACTTCGGCCTCAAACCTCATTCCGCCTTCCCGTTTCGCGAGCGAAACAGTGGCACTGGAATTTGTAGCCGTTACAGTGGCGCAACCGTCTCCGATTTTCACGGAGTTCCCTGACATTTGACTGCGATGTTGGCGGAAACTTTTCCGCCGGTTTCAAAGAGCGGTTCCTTTTTACGCCGAATAATTTTTTTGCCAAGCAAAGTTTTTCGTGCGCGGAAAACTTGCGCCGAAACGCCAGCATTAACATAATGTCCGTCCAAAAATTTATGAACAAAGCTCCCATTCGAGTCGCCATCACCGGTGCTGCCGGACAAATAGGATATTCACTTCTTTTTCGCATCGCTTCCGGCGCGGCGTTCGGGCCGGAACAGCCGGTCATTTTACATCTCATTGAAATTCCCGATGAAAAAGCACAGGCCGCGCTCGGCGGCGTTTGCATGGAACTCGACGACTGCGCGTTTCCGCTGCTCAAAGGAATTGTCCCGACGTCAAGCCTCGACGAAGGTTTTCGCGGCGTGAACTGGGCGTTGCTCGTCGGCGCAGTTCCGCGCAAGCAAGGAATGGAGCGCAAAGATTTGCTCGGCATCAACGGGAAAATTTTCACCGGCCAGGGAAATGCCATTGCCAAAAATGCCGCGAGCGACGTGCGCGTGCTCGTCGTCGGCAATCCGTGTAACACCAATTCGCTCATCGCCGCTAACAACGCGCCCGGCGTGCCGAAAGAAAGATTTTTCGCGATGACGATGCTCGATGAAAATCGCGCCAAAACGCAGCTCGCAAAAAAGGCAAACGTGGACGTGACCGCTGTCAGCAATCTCGCGATCTGGGGAAATCATAGCGCGACAATGTATCCTGATTTCTTCAACGCGAAAATTTCCGGCCAGCCCGTCACCAGCGTCATCAAGGACGAAGCGTGGCTCAAAGGCGAATTCATTTCCACCGTGCAACAGCGCGGCGCGGCCATCATCAAGGCGCGCGGACTTTCGAGCGCGGCGAGCGCGGCGAATGCCGTCGTGGACACCGTCCGCCATCTCACTACGCCGACGAAACCCGGTGATTGGTTCAGCGTCGCGGTTTGTTCGCCCGGCGATTATGGCATCGAGAAAAATTTGATCTTCAGCTACCCGATCCGCACCGACGGCCAGAAATGGGAAATCGTCCAGAACGTGTCGCTCAACGAATTCAGCAAATCAAAAATCGCCGCGACGGAAAATGAATTGAAAGAAGAAAAGTCGCTCGTCAACGATTTGCTGCCGAAATAATTATTTTTCCCGGCAAGGAAAAATTGCCGCCAAGCCTAAAAATAATCCGCAAAAGTTGGCCGAACGGGCGACCGTCAGCCATGTTGAAAAACATACGCCCGCGCGCAAAACCGGCGGCGACGCGGGCGAAGTAGAATTTGAAATTATAAATTCGCTGCTCGCTGCACTGCCTCACGCAGCAGCAGCCGCGTGAATTCAATTGAAATACTTCTCGACATCAGGCTGAATATAGCCTAAGTTCAGTCTATGAAAATTGCCAGTCGTCCTCGTTCCAGAAAATCAAAAGTGAATTTGCAATCGCAACTGTTCACGTTAAGCAATGCCAAGACATATTTGGGACGTTTGATGGAAAAGGCTGGTCATGGCGAGACGGTTTATATCGTCAAGGGACATCGCCGGTTTGTTTTGCAGGAAGTTCCCGAAATTGAGCCAATTCCCCTGCGGCCAGCCGGATTTTTTGCCAACGCTTACAGCAAAGCGGAAATTCAAGAAGCAAATCGCCTCGCCAAATCTTCGGTGATCCGCGCGCCGAAAGACCTCGAATAAATGAAGCAATGGGACATTTTCATGTTTCCGTTCGGCAAGGAAAGGCGGCATCCCGCCGTCATCATTTCCAATGACGAGACTTGCCAGAATCCCGACATCGAAGAAGTCAACGCGCTGCTTTGCACCTCGGCCAAGGTGAATCGCGGCGCGAAATCCACCGAGGAAGTTTTGGACGAAGCCGACGGACTGGATTGGAAAACGATGGTGCGTTGCGACAAAATTCATCTGCTGCCCAAGGCGCGCTTCGACGACAAAAAAGGCAGCGTCACCGAGGAACGTCGATATTTGATCGCGCGGAAAATGGTGGAAGTTTTAAGGCTGCCGATTCATCGGCGGTAGCATTTTCATCCGCAGATGACGCAGATTTGCGCCGATTTTTTTGGAACGCAAAAGCGCTGTGGGCGCGGCATATTTGTAGTTTTGCGTTTTTAGAAATCACAAGCTCCGTCAGGAGCGACATGGTGGCCGTCCGCAAGGACCGGGATTAACGCAAAGGCGCAAAGGAACCAATGAAAATTCTCATTCTACAAATATGTCGCCCCGGACGGGGCTGGTTGGCCGGCTCGCGGCACTGCCTCACGCAGCAGCAGCCGGCGTGAATCAAGCGTGTTCCAATTCCCGCGCGTGAGGAATGTCGCGGGTCTGAAGCGGGCGCACTTGCGCGCGTTCCAACGTCAGCAATGCAACCGTGTGACCGTCGTAGCCAACAAATTCCACTTCAAAGGCCGCGCCATTGTCATGCACTAAAACCGCCGTGCCCACGTCGCCACGCACCAAGCCGTGTTCCGGCAAATCGCAGGTCAAAGCGACGGCGTCGAGTTCATTTATGGTGTTCATAATTTTGGCAATGGATGCGCGGTCACAAAACGCGGCGCTCCACCGACGACATCAATATACCATGCGCTGCGAACATTCAAGCTTGTGCCGTCTGGCGCAAACAATCTTCCCTCTACGACGTAACGCCGTCCATGCGATGTTTGTTCCGTTTCTACGAATTCATTTTCACGCGCAAGGAGAAGCAACGCATCCGCCAGCTTTTGCCATTCGGCCACCGTGAAACCGAAACGGAGAAAAAACCATGCCTTGCTGCCGCCGGCAGGATGCGCCGGATTGAGCAGATAATGCGTAATTTTTCTTTCCGGCACGGTTGCCAATTCTGAATTCGGCAATTTCATTGAACTATCTTACACCTTAAATTGTTTTTACCGCCTCAACGCAACGGGCGCAAATGGTGGGATGCTCGGCGTTCTGGCCGATGTCCGTTTCCCAATGCCAGCAGCGTTCGCATTTTTGGCCGTCGGCACGCATGACAACGCAAAATGTTTTTTGCTTTTCTGTGGGCAGAGTAGAAATTTCAATTGTCAGTTCGGAAACATTCAGCAATTCGCGCAAGTCTTCGCGAAATTTCAAGGCGTCCGCGAATTCATTTGAAACTGTAAGAACAGCTTTCGCTTCCAATGCTTTGCCGATGAGTTTGTTTTTTCGCGCGGTTTCAAGTTCGGGCAATGCGTGTTCGCGCAACGCAAAGAAATTTTTCCAATTCGTATTTTCATTTTCGGAGAAAGCGAAATTTGTCGGCTTGAATTCACTTTCGTGAACGGAATTCACATTTTTTCCCGGCACAAATTCCCATGCTTCATCCGCCGTGAAGGCCAGGATCGGCGCGAGCATCTGGCATAGGCCGGTCACCAGCCGGTGCAGCGCGGTCTGCGTGGAGCGGCGGCGCGGCGAATTCGCGGCGTCGGTGTAGAGCCGGTCCTTGATGACGTCGTGATAGACGGACGAGAGTTCCACGGCGATGAACTGGCTGAACTTTTGATAGACGACGTGGAATTCGTATTGGTCGTAGGCGGCGAGGACTTCGGCTTCGAGCTTCGCAAATTCACCGAGAATCCAGCGGTCAAGGCCGGTCAGTTTTTCGTCGGGCACGGAATTTTTTACCGGATCGAAATCGTAAAGGTTCGAGAGCTGGTAGCGCAGGGCGTTGCGGATGCCGCGATAGGTCTCGCCGACTTTGTTGATGCGTTCCTCGCTCACGACGATGTCGCTGCGGTAATCCTGTGACGCGACCCAGAGCCGCACGACGTCCGCGCCGTATTTTTTGACGTAGGCCTCGGCGGTCTGCGGTTTTTCGTAAGCGCCCTGCTTGCTCTTGGAAATTTTTTCGCGGTCGGCGTCCACCATGAAGCCGTGCGTGAGAACGGTCTTGAACGGTGCCGCGCCATTGCCCGCAAGCGAGAGCAGAAGCGACGATTGAAACCAGCCGCGATGCTGGTCGGAGCCTTCGAGATAAACGTCGGCCTGCCAAGTCTCTGATTTTTTTACAGAAGATAACGAAGCTAACAAAGCTTCTTCGTTTTCTTTGTTTGCTTCTGTTTCAAATTTTTCTGAATGCTGCAATTCAGGTCGTCGCATTAACACGGCGCGCGAGGAACTGCCGGAATCAATCCACACGTCAAGGGTGTCGTTGGATTTGGAAATGGCTTCTGCGCCTTTCCAATCTTTCGGCTTCACGAGCGTCCAGAGTTCGCTTGCGGATTTCTCGAACCAGATGTTTGATCCGTGTTTCTCAATTAAATCAGCAGCGTTGCGGACGATTTGCGCGTCAAGCATTGGTTCGCCTTTCGCGTCGTAAAACGCAGGAATCGGCACGCCCCAGGTGCGTTGGCGACTGATGCACCAGTCGGGCCGCGAGTGCACCGCGCCCTTGATGCGGTTGACGCCCCAGTCGGGAATCCATTTCACGCGATCAATCTCGGCTAGCGCCGCTTGTCGAAATGTAGGAGTCGAGGTGACGAGACTCTGACTGGTTTCCGGTTTTGATTTGAGACTCCTCACGTCGTCTCCTACGGAGAAAGTGTGGTCAATTTTGACGAACCATTGGTCCATAGCGCGGAAGATGACGGGCGTTTTACTGCGCCAGCAATGCGGGTAGCTGTGATGATAATTTTCCTGATGCAACAGCGCGTGGCGAAGACGTAATTCGTGCAAAACAATTTCGTTCGCATCGCTTTTGCCATGTTTTTCCAAGATGGATTTGCCGATGAATTCGGCGGGCATTTGCTGTTCGCGCGGCAAATCATTGGTGTAGGCAAATTTGCCGTCGTCGTCCACCGGCGAATAAATCGGCAAATGATTTTGCAAACCGAGATTGTAATCGTCTTGTCCGTGACCCGGCGCAATGTGAACGAAGCCTGTGCCCGTTTCCGCCGTGACGAAATCCGCCGCGAATAATTTTCCGAGGCGATTGCAGAACGGATGTTGATATTGCAGTTTTGCCAGTTCTTCAATCGCAATTGGCGTTTCGATAAAATCTTTCCAGCCGCATTTTTCCGAGACGGCGGGAAGTAACCCGCGAAACAAAATATAATTTTCTTCGCCGACAGAAACTTTGACGTATTGAAAATTTTTATTGTAAGCGACGGCGAGATTTGCGGGCAGCGTCCACGGCGTCGTTGTCCAAATCACGACGAACGTTTTTTCTTTGCCGACGACGGGAAATTTCACGAACACGCTTTGGCTGACGTGATCCTGATATTCGACTTCAGCTTCTGCCAGCGCGGTGCGACACGGGATGCTCCAATAAACCGGTTTTTTACCTCGATAAACAAATCCTTTTTCCACGATGTCGGCGAACAAACGCAATTCATCCGCTTCGTATTCTTTGTTCAGCGTGAGATACGGATTTTTCCAATCGCCGAGAATGCCGAGACGTTTGAATTGTTCGCGTTGGAGTTCAATATATTTGCGCGCGTAAGCGTCGCAGGCTTTGCGAATGGTTACTGAATCAAAAGTCGCGGACGAGACGTCCGCTCCAGCGACCGGGACGGTCGCGCTCCCCTTGCGCAATTCTTGCGAGACTTTGAATTCAATCGGCAAACCGTGGCAATCCCAGCCGGGAACATACGGCGCGCTGAAACCCCGCAGCGTTTTATATTTAATGATGATGTCTTTGAGAATTTTAT